>CAMDUN010000001.1:0-220748 GCA_945878665.1 uncultured Clostridia bacterium
GCAAATTTTGCGGGACTTTTTTCTTTTTGGCTATTGACTTTTGTTTGCAGGACTCATTTCTCAGCATTGTGAAGGATAAGCGGCCTTATCGTGCCGCCGCGATGTATGCTCCTATTGTACGCCGGGACGGGCCAGGATGATAGGCGCTTTTTGCAGGCGAATGTGCTTGTTCTTTAGGTGCGCTGCGCCCAGCGGGAGGTGAGGCCGCACGGTCAGGGGGCGTTACTTCGTGCCGAAGATACGGTCGCCGGCATCGCCCAGGCCGGGAACGATATAGCCGTGCTCGTTCAGGTGGTCGTCCAGCGCGCCGGCGTAGATGTCCACATCGGGGTAGAGCTTCTGAATGTGCTCGATGCCCTCGGGGGCGGCCACCAGCACCATCAGCTTGATGTGCTTGCAGCCCCGCTTTTTCATCTCGGCGATGGCCTCGGCAGCGCTGCCGCCGGTGGCCAGCATGGGATCGACGATGAGCACGTCACGCTCGGCCACGTCCTTGGGCATCTTGCAGAAGTAGGGATGGGGCTCGAGGGTCTCCTCGTCACGGTACATACCGATGTGGCCCACGCGGGCGGAGGGAACCATACGCAGCACGCCGTCCACCAGGCCCAGGCCCGCACGGAGGATGGGCACGACCACGAACTTGCGGCCCGCCAGGGTGGGAGCGTCCATGCCGCAGATGGGCGTTTCGATGTGCTTGGTGGTCAGGGGCAGGTCACGGGTGGCCTCGTAGGTGATGAGCATACCGATCTCGGATACCAGCTCACGGAAATCCTTGACGCTGGTGTTCTTGTCCCGCATGATGGTCAGCTTGTGGGCCACCAGGGGGTGATCCATGATATGGACTTTCTCACTAAACATTGTGCTTTCCTCCGTATATAAATTCATTTGGACAAACGTTATTCAGTCAGGCTCAGGCCCTTGGCCAGCCGCTCCCGCTCCGCCTGACTGAGCCGCAGGTAGACGGGCTGGAGATCCTGGGCGGTGCAGGCAAGGCCCGCACGGGCCATATCCTCCGCTGCCAGCGCCACGCCTGCGGCGCTCTGAAAGCGGTGGGCGGGGGAGGCCAGCCGGCAGGGGATGCCGGCGGCGGTGAGGTGGTCATAGCACAGCTGTGCGCCGTCGCCCACCACCAGCTTGGGCTGGGACAGGCCGCGCAGACTGTCGGACAGCGCCTCCAGGCTGATGGCGCAGTCATCGCACAGGCGGGTCAGCTGGCCGTTCTCGCAGCGGAACAGGGCGTGGTAGACCTGCTGCCGCCGTGCGTCCATGGCGCAGACGATCAGGCCATCGAAGTCGGACACGCCGCGGGCCATGGCCTCCAGCGTGGACACGCCGCAACAGGGGAGCGACTTGGCCCAGGCCAGCCCCTTGGCCGCCGACACGCCGATACGCAGGCCGGTGAAGCTGCCCGGCCCGTGGGCCACGGCGACGAGGCCCATGTCGTCCAGCGTCAGGGACGCGGCGCGGAGCATACCGTCCACCAGCGGCATCAGGGTGCGGCTGTGGGTAAGCCCCGTATTCTGATAGGCGGAGGCCAGGATCACGCCGTGCTCCGAAACGGCGGCGGAGACGCTTTTGGCGGAGGTCTCCAATGCCAGTATTTTCACAGGGCAGTCCCTCCCGTCACGGAGATGATGCGGTCGTTGTCGTGCTCGCCCCGGGCAATGGACACGGTGAGCGTGTCCGGCGGCAGGGCGCTGTCGATGCGCTCTGACCACTCCACGGCGCACACGCCGCCCCGGGCCAAATAGTCGTCCCAGCCGATGTCGAACAGGTCATCCTCGCCGTCCAGCCGGTACATATCAAAGTGGAACAGGGGCGTTGCCCCGTCGTACTCGTTGACGATGGTGAAGGTGGGACTGGTGACGCGGCCCGTGTAGCCCAAGCCGCGGGCAAGGCCGCGGGTGAAGGCGGTCTTGCCCATGCCAAGGCCGCCCCGCAGGGCCAGCACCGTGCCGCCGGAGAGCCGCTTGCCCAGCATCTCGCCGATATGCTCCGTTTCCTCCGGGCTGTGGGACATATACTCCACCGACCGCACCTCCTCGCACTTAAATCGTCTCATTATAGCACGGAACGGAAAAAAAGAAAAGAGCGAAACGGCGGTTTACACGGAAAAGTTAATGTGGTACACTTAGGTAGATTTTACGAAGGGGGAGGTGACGCCGTGCTGCGCCGTATACGCGACCTGTTTTCCGATGTGGCCCGTCAGGCCGATCTGGTGCTGCTGGCACTGTGCGGCGTCATGTCGCTGTTCGGCATCGTGATGATCCACAGCGCCACCCACTATATGCACACCGAACGGCTGGTGCTGGTGCAGTCGGCCTCGCTGGTCATCGGCGTGGTGCTGTATCTGCTGGTGTCGCAGATCGATCTGAACGAGCTGGTGAAATACTGGAAATGGATATTCCTGCTGGGCTTCGGCTTTATACTGCTGCTGGCCACGCCCCTGGGCATCGAGGGCGGCACGGGCAACAGGGCGTGGCTGGAGTTTCCGTTCCTGCCCGTTAAGGTGCAGCCGGCGGAGATCGTCAAGGTCACGTTCATCATCGTGCTGGCCAAGCAGCTGGCGTGGCTGAAGGAGCACCGCGACCTGAAGTCCGTGGGCTCTATGGCCATGCTGGCGCTCCATTTCGGCGTGCTGTTTCTGACGTATTACAAGATCTCCGCCGACATGGGCAGTGCGCTGGTGTTCCTGTTCATCTTCGCCAGTATGTGCTTTGTGGCGGGGGTGGCGCTGCGGTGGTTTTTCATCGGCGGCGGCGCGGCGGCGCTGCTGTTCTACGCCATGTGGGATCTGAACCTGATGAACACCTATATGAAGAACCGTTTCATCATCCTGTTCGACCATAGCTACGACCCGCTGGACACCGGCTGGCAGCAGACGCGGAGCTTGCTGGCGCTGGGCGGCGGCAAGATCTTCGGACAGGGCTATCTGAAGGGCGTGCAGAGTCAGAGCGAAATGGCCGCCAGCCTGCCCAACCGCCATACGGACTTCATCTTCTCCGTTATCGGTGAGGAGCTGGGGCTGGTGGGCTGCGTGCTGACGCTGGCACTGCTGACGGCCATCGTGGCGCGGTGCGTCTATGTGGCGCGGCGGGCCAAGACGCGGCTGGAGGGCTATGTGTGTATCGGCGTGGCCAGCGTTATCATCTTTCAGGTCATCGTCAACGTGGGCATGTGTCTGTTCGTCATGCCGGTCATCGGCCTGACGCTGCCGTTCATCAGCTATGGCGGGTCGTCCGTCGTTATGACCTTCGCCCTGATGGGGCTGGTGTCCGGCGTGCATGGACGGGCCGAGCCGGATTGGCTGCGATAGGAAAACGGCGCTTCCTCGGAAGCGCCGTTTGCTTTTTGGTTGTATTCCCGCCGCGCCTATGCTATAATAAGCTATCAAACATGGGCGCTTAGGGCTGTTTTCCGCCCGGAGCGCCTGAAAGCGAGGGACGAAGCATGAAGATCGTCGTATTGGCCGGAGGACTGTCCACGGAGCGCCAGGTGGCGCTGACCAGCGGCACAGGCGTGTGCAGAGCGCTGCGGGAGCGGGGACATCAGGCTATTTTGGTGGATATGTTTTTGGGGCTGGAGCAGTACCACGGGCGGCTGGAGGACATCTTTGACGCGCCGGACGGCCTGTGCGGCAGCAGCCGGGTGGAGAGCGTAGAGCCGGATCTGGAGGCGGTGCGGCGCAGCCGCATCGACCAGAGCCCCAGTATGCTGGGCAAGGACGTGCTGGCGGTGTGCCGCATGGCGGACATCGTGTTTCTGGCGCTCCACGGCGCTTGCGGCGAGGATGGCCGCATCCAGGCCACGCTGGACCTGCTGGGCGTGCCGTACACCGGCTCGGGCTATCTGGGCAGCGGCATGGCCATGGACAAATCCGTGACGAAGCAGGTGATGGACACCGCCGGCGTGCGTACCGCGCCCTGGCGTGACGTGCATTACACCGAATCGGACATCCCCCGGCTGGTGGAGGAGCTGGAAGTCCCCTGCGCCGTGAAGATCGTCAACGGCGGCAGCTCCATCGGCGTGGAGCTGCCGGACACCAGGGAGGAGCTGGAAAAGGCGCTGCGGAATCTGCTGCGCTACGGCGACCACGTGGTGGTGGAGAAGAAGATCAAGGGCCGGGAGATACAGATCGCCGTGCTGGGCGACACGTATCTGCCCGCCGTGGAGATCATCCCCAGGGGGGCGTATTTCGACTACGTCAGCAAATATCAGAAGGACGGCGCGGTGGAGCTGTGCCCCGCGCCTATCACCGATGACGAGTGGAAGCAGGTGGGCGAGCTGGCCCTGAAGCTGCACCGGGCGCTGGGCCTGTCCGTCTATTCCCGGGCCGACTTCATTTTGGATGAGAACGGGCTGGCCTGGTGCTTGGAGATCAACACCCTGCCGGGCATGACCCCCACCAGCCTTGTGCCCCAGGAGGCGGCACAGGTGGGGCTGAGCTACGGGGAGCTGTGCGAGAGGATCGTGGAGCTGTCCCTGGCGGCGAGAAAGGCGGAGCGCGCATGACGCCCTGCACGGTACGGGAGATATGCGCTGCTGTGAACGGCGTGCTGCTGCAAGGCAGCGATGCTGCCGTCACCCAGGTGTCCACCGACAGCCGCAGCGTTCCGGCGGGGGCGCTGTTCGTGCCGCTGGTGGGAGAGCGGTTCGACGGACACGCCTACATTGGAAAGGCGCTGGAGTCCGGCGCGGCGGGCTGTTTGACGGCGCAGACGCCGGAGGTGCTGCTGCCGGGGAAATTCTATATTCAAGTGGAGGACACCCGGCTGGCGCTGAAGGCGCTGGCAAGCTGGTATCGCGGAAAATTTGACCTGCCGGTGGTGCAGGTCACCGGCTCTGCCGGAAAGACCACCACCAAGGAGATGATCGCCTGTGTGCTGGGGCGGCGCTTTTGCACCCTCAAGACCCAGGCCAACTTCAACAACGACATCGGCACGCCCCTGACACTGCTGGGCCTTGGGCCGGAGCATCAGGCGGCGGTCATCGAGACGGGAATGAACCATTTCGGCGAGATACGGTATTTGGGCGAGATGGTGCGGCCCGACATCGCCGTCATCACCAACGTGGGCGACGCGCACATCGAGAATTTGGGCAACACCCGGCAGGGCATCCTGCGGGCCAAGTGCGAGATATTCGAAAACCTTGCCCCGGACGGCATCGCCGTGCTGAACGGCGACGACTCGCTGCTGAACACCGTCACGCTGCCCCAGCGTATCCTACGATGCGGTACAGGCGAGAAGTGTGACGTGCATGTAACGGACGTGGACGACCGGGGGCTGGAGGGCGTGGTCTGCACCGTGACCACGGCAAAAGCCTCCTATCGGCTGGAGACCTCCGCGCCCGGCGGATATATGATCTATCCGCTGGCCATGGCCGCCGCCATCGGCGAGTATCTGGGCCTGACGGCGGAGGAGATCGCCGCCGGAGCGGCGGACTACGCGCCGGTGGGCAGCCGGATGCACCTGATCCGCATGGACGGCGGGCGGCTCATCATCGACGACTGCTACAACGCCAACCCCCAGGCCATGGCCGAGGCACTGCGTATGCTGGCCAAGAGCCGCCACCGCCGCAAGCTGGCCGTGGTGGGCGACATGGGCGAGCTGGGCGAGCTGACGGAGCAGGCCCACCGCGACGTGGGCACGCTGGCCCGGGAGCTGGGACTGGATGGGGTGATCGCCATCGGGGAGAAGATGCGGGCGCTGCAAAAGGCCGACCCGTCGGCCCTGTGGTTTCCCGACGTGCCCTCCGCGCTGCCCGCCCTGCGTGAGTGCTTCACGCCGGACACCGCGGTGCTGGTGAAGGCATCCCACGCCATGCATTTTGAGAACATCGTAAAGGAATTAGAGAAGCTGTAAATGGTCGATATTCGCGTGTCGGGACTGGTGAAGTCCTTCGATTTGGAAAAGAGAATACTGGACGGCCTGACGTTCCAGGTGGACAGCGGCGAGCGGGTGGGCCTGCTGGGTAAAAACGGTGCGGGCAAGACCACGCTGTTCCGTATGCTCACCGGGGAATTAGAGCCGGACGAGGGTGAGGTGCAGCTGGGCGCAGGCCGCCGGGTGGGCCTGATCTCCCAGATCCCGGTGTACCCGGCGGGGTACACGGTGGAGGACGTGCTGCGCTCCGCCTTTGCCCGGATGTACCGCATGAAGGACGAGATGGACGCGCTGGCGCTGGCTATGGAGCAGGGGGCATCGGACGAGGCCACCCTGCGGCGCTACGGGGAGCTGAACGCCCGGTTTGAGGGACTGGGCGGCTGGGACACGGACACGGCGGTGAACAAGGTGGCCAATGGCCTGAGTATCCCGCAGGATATGCGGCAGCGGGAGTTCGACTGCCTGTCCGGCGGCGAAAAGACACGGGTGAACCTGGGCCGATTGATTTTGGAAGACACGGACATCCTGCTGCTGGACGAGCCGACGAACCATTTGGACCTACAGGCCACGGAGTGGCTGGAGGAGTATCTCCGCAAATTCCGGGGCACGGTGGTCACCATCAGCCACGACCGCTACTTTCTGGACCGCACTGTCACCCGCATCATCGAGATACAGGACGGCAAGGCTGAGTTTTACAGCGGGAATTACAGCTTTTACGCCATTGAAAAGGAGCGCCGCTATCAGGAGCGGATGAAGCAGTATCTGAAGGAGCAGGCCAAGATCCAGCAGCTGGAGAAGGCCGCCGAGCAGATGCACTTGTGGGCGTTTATGGGCAACGACGCGCTGCACAAGCGGGCGTTTTCCATGGAAAAGCGCATCGAGCGGATGCGTACCACCCAAAAGCCCACCAAGGCCCGCAAGCTGGAGGCGCGCTTCCAGAGCCGGGAGTTCAAGGGCGACGAGGTCTTGCAGATCAAGGGGCTTGCCAAGAGCTTCGGCGAGAAGCGGCTGTTTGGCGACGTATACCTGCGCTGCGAGGGCGGCGAACGCATCGCCCTGCTGGGCGAGAACGGCACGGGCAAGACCACGCTGCTGAACATCCTCATGGGGCTGGAGCGGCCCGACGGCGGCAGCGTCCGTCTCGGCCCGTCCGTCAAGGCGGCCTATCTGCCCCAGGTCATCCACTTTGACCACCCGGAGCGCAGCATACTGGACACCATGCTCTATGAGCTGGACATCACGTCCCAGTCGGCACGAAACCGGCTGGCGGCCTATCAATTCACCGGCGAGGACGTGTTCAAGCAGGTGTCGGTGCTGTCCGGCGGCGAGCTGAGCCGCCTGCGGCTGTGTATGCTCATGGACGAGAGCATCAACCTGCTGATTTTGGACGAGCCGACGAACCATCTGGACATCGCCTCCCGGGAATGGCTGGAGGAGGCGGTGGAGGCCTTTGACGGCACGCTGCTGTTCGTCAGCCACGACCGCTATTTCATCAACCGCTTCGCCACACGGGTGTGGGAGCTGGAAAACGGCGCGATCAGCGATTACCCCATGGGCTTTACCCAGTACCGCCAGGCAAAGGACGAGGAGCGCGCCGCGGCGGCAGCCGCCGCGTCGGTGTCCGCACCCGTGAAAAGGAGCGGCAGCCGGGGCAACCGCGCCCAGCAGGCGGCGAGGAAGCAGCTCACCATCTGTGAGACGGCCATCGCCAGGCTGGAAGCGGAGCTGACACGGCTGGACGGCGAGATGGAGCAGGCCGCCTGTGACGCGGAGAAGCTGAACGAGCTGTACCGCCGGCATCAGGCGGTGGAGGCGGAGCTGGAGCGGGAAATGACCCGCTGGGAGGAACTGAGCTTGCAGGCGGAGGAACAGGAGAACGGATATGAGTGATATTTTGTGCATCTACTACTCCCGCACGGGTAACACCCGCAGGGCCGTCAAGGCCATCGCGGCGGACCTGGGCGCGGAGATCGTAGCCATCCGGGACGGCGAGGAGCGCGGCGGCTGGCGGGGCTATCTGCGCTGCGGCATGGACGCTATGCGTACCTCCACCCGCCCGCTGAAGCCCTTTGAAACGGAGAAGCCGCTGGACCGGTATAAGCTCGTTATCGTGGGCAGCCCCGTGTGGGGCGGGCGCATGGCCGCACCGGTGCGGGCGCTTTTGAAGCGCCGGGGGCTGGAGATGAAGAACGTGGCCTATGTGGTCACGCGGAGCACCACCCAGCGCAGCGAGGAGGTCTATGAGCAGATGGATCTCTACACCGCCGCGCCCCACGTGGCGGCGGTGTCCCTGTGGCCGGGCAGCGAGGGCTATGAGTTCTGGCGGAGCGACTTCGTGCAGAACGTCCGCCGCCTGCTGGAGCAGCAGTGAGGGCCGCGCCATGCTGGAAAAGCTGAAAACCATCGAGGCGCGGCTTATGGAGGTGGAGCGGCAGCTGTCTGACCCGGCGGTATACGGCGACCGGGACAGGCTCACCGCGCTGAGCCGGGAGCAGAAGGAGCTGACGCCCATCGTGACGGCCTACCGCGCTTACGCCCGTGCGTCGCAGACGGCGGAGGACGCTGCCGCCATGCTGTCCGACCCGGAGCTGCGGGAGCTGGCCCAGGAGGAGCTGGCCGCCGCCAGGGCGGATATGGAGCGGCTGGAGGACGAGCTGAAGCGCTTGCTGCTGCCCAAAGACCCCAACGACGACAAGAACGTGATATTGGAGATCCGGGCCGGTATCGGCGGGGAGGAGGGCGCGCTGTTCGCCGCCGACCTGCTGCGGATGTATACCATGTACGCCGAGCGCCGGGGCTGGACGCTGAGTATCGTCAACGAGAACATGACGGAGCTGGGCGGCGTGAAGGAGGTCAGCGCCGAGATCGAGGGCGCGGGCGCGTGGTCGCGGCTGAAGTTCGAGGCCGGGACGCACCGCGTACAGCGCGTGCCGGAGACGGAGTCCTCGGGCCGCATTCAGACCTCTGCCGCCACCGTGGCGGTCATGCCGGAGGCGGAGGAGGTGGAGTTCTCCATCGACCCCAAGGACTTGCAGATCGACACGTTCCGCTCCTCCGGCGCAGGCGGACAGCACGTGAACAAGACGGAGAGCGCCATCCGCATCACCCATCTGCCCACCGGCGTGGTGGTGGAGTGCCAGGACGAGCGCAGTCAGTATAAGAACAAGGACCGCGCTATGAAGATCCTGCGCTCCAAGCTGTACGAGGCGGAGCAGGAGAAGCAGAACGCTGCCATCGCCGCCACCCGGAAAAGCCAGGTGGGCACAGGCGACCGCAGCGGCAAGATACGCACCTACAATTTCCCACAGAACCGGGTCACAGACCACCGGCTCACCGGGGACAGTAAAAATTTCAACATCGCCGCCATCATGAACGGGGATTTGGATGATCTTATCGATGCACTGACACTGAACGAGCAGGCACAGCGCCTGCAGGAAGGAAAGGAGTGACCTCAATGGAAGGCCCGAAGAAAATGATGTATGACAAGTCCGGCCCGAAGCTGGTACAGGCCCTGGAGAAGCGGAACATGGAGGGCTATTACTGTTCCACTGTCGAGGAAGCCGTGGCCAAGGTGCTGGAGCTGATCCCTCAGGAGCACACCGTGTCCTGGGGCGGCGTGATGACCGCCGACCAGCTGGGCGTCAAGCAGGCGCTGGCACGGCGCGGCCAGCCCCTCATCGACCGGGACACCGCCAAGACCCCGGAGGAGCGGGACGAGCTGCTCCATCAGGCGCTATCCTGCGGCACGTTCCTGATGAGCAGCAACGCCATCTCCACCGACGGCCAGCTGGTGAACATCGACGGCATGGCCAACCGGGTGGCGGCGCTGTGCTTCGGCCCGAAGCAGGTCATCGTGGTGGCCGGTATGAACAAGGTGGCCGGCGACCTGAACGCCGCCATCGCCCGCGCCCGGAACGTGGCCGCCCCGGCCAACGCCCAGCGGTTCAATATCAAGACACCCTGCGCCGTCAACGGCCAGTGCGGCGACTGCACCAGCCCCGACTGCATCTGCGCCCAAATGGTCATCACCCGCTTCAGCAAGATCAAGGGCCGCATCAAGGTGGTGCTGGTGGGCGAGGACCTGGGGCTGTAAGTAGTATACTGCCGAAAAGAGGAACGACTCTTGGAGACCATTCTTTTTCACCCGGAACGGGACAAAAACGCCATACAGGAGGCGGCGGCCATCCTCCGCCGGGGCGGCCTGCTGGGCATCCCCACGGAGACGGTGTACGGCCTGGGCGCGGACGGCCTGAATGAGGACGCGGTGCGCCGTATCTTCGAGGCCAAGGGCCGCCCGCAGGACAACCCGCTGATCCTCCATATCCCGGAGGCGAGTTGGCTGACGCGCTGCTGCACGGACGTGCCGGACACGGCCTACGCCCTGGCAGCCAGGTTCTGGCCCGGCCCGCTGACCATGATCCTGCCCCGCCGGGAGTGTGTGCCTCTGCGTACCACCGGCGGGCTGGAGACGGTGGGCGTTCGCTGCCCGGATCACCCGGTGACGCGGGCCATCATCGCCGCGGCGGATACGCCGGTGGCCGCCCCCAGCGGCAACACGTCGGGCCGACCCAGCCCCACCACCGCCCGGCACATGGTGGAGGATATGTGGGGCAAGATCGACGGCATCGTGGACGGCGGCCCGTGCGCCGTGGGGGTGGAGAGCACCATCATCGACCTGACGGTGCAGCCGCCCCGCCTGCTGCGCCCCGGCGGACTGCCGCTGGAGGCGCTGGAGGCGGTGCTGGGTGAGGTGGCCGTGGATGACGCCGTCCGCCGCAAAATGGGCGAGGGGGAGCGCCCCCGCGCTCCCGGCATGAAGTATCGGCACTACGCTCCCAGGGCCGCCGTCACCGCTGTGACAGGCAGCCCACGCCGCAGCGCCGATTGGATCGCCGCCCACATCACGGAGGGGGCGGGCGTTATCTGCTTTGACGAGTTCGCACCCCTGTTTGCAGGGCATACCATCCACCGGCTGGGCGCGTCCGGCGACAAGCTGGCCCAGGCGCAGCACGTGTTTGACGCGCTGCGGACGTTTGACGACACGGACGTGACGGAGATATTCGCCCAGTGCCCCGACGAGGCGGGGCTGGGACTGGCGGTGAGCAACCGGCTGAAGAAGGCGGCGGGCTTTCACGTGGTGGACGCCGCGCCGCTGGTCATCGGCTTTACCGGCCCTACCGGCGCGGGCAAGACCAGCGCCCTCCGGGCGCTGGAGCGGCTGGGCGGGCTGGTGCTGGACTGTGATGCCATCTACCACGAGCAGCTGCGGACGGACGCGGCCCTGCGGGAGGCCATTGCTGACGCCTTCGGGCCGGTGTTCCTGCCGGACGGCAGTTTGGACCGGCAGAGGCTGGGCGGCGTGGTGTTCGGCGACCCGGCTTCGCTGGCGCGGCTGAATGACATTATCTTTACATATCTGCCCCGTGAGCTGCGCCGCCGCATGGATGAAAGCGCCGCGCCGGTGGTGGGCATCGATGCCATCAATCTAGTGGAGAGCGGCCTGTGCCGTCTCTGCCGCCGGACGGTGGCGGTGATCGCCCCGGCGGAGGAGCGGGTGCGCCGCATCATGGCACGGGACAACATCCCGGAGAGCTACGCACGGCTGCGGGTGCAGGCACAGAAGCCGGATGATTTTTACCGTGAAAACTGCACGGATGTGCTGGTGAACCGCGCCGCATCGCCGGAGGCGTTTGAGGGAATTGCGTACAAAGAATTAAAATATATCATCAAGGAGGAAACTGACCATGAGTGAGGAAATGAAGGCCCTGAAGGAGCAGCTTCTGCGTGATGAGCGCAACGGCTACGATGTGCTGTCCGAGGCCGATCTGGCGGAGATGGAGCGCTACTGTGTGGACTACAAGCGCTTTTTGGACGAGGGCAAGACGGAGCGTCTCAGCGTCCGCGCCGCCATCGCCCGTGCCGAGGCGAAGGGCTTTGTCCCGTACCGCCGGGGCATGGCGCTGAAGGCCGGTGACAAGGTGTATACCTCCAACCGCGGCAAGGGCCTGATGCTGGCGGTCATAGGCAAGGAGAGCCTGGCGGAGGGCGTGCAGATCACCGCCGCTCATATCGACTCCCCCCGGCTGGATCTGAAGCCCAACCCGCTGTATGAGGAAAGCAGTATGGCGTATTTCAAGACCCATTATTACGGCGGCGTGCGTAAGTACCAGTGGGTCACGATCCCCCTCCAGCTGCGGGGCGTGGTGGTGAAGAAGGACGGCACTGTGGTGGATGTGTGCATCGGCGAGGGTGACGAGCCCAAGCTGGTCATCACCGACCTGCTGCCCCACCTGGGCGGCGAGCAGAGCAAGAAGCCCCTGGGCGAGGCTATTCCCGGCGAGACGCTGAACCTGCTGCTGGGCAGCCGTCCCCTGGGCGACAGCGACGACACCGACCGAGTGAAGATGCAGGTGCTGAAGCGGCTGTATGACAAGTACGGTATCACGGAGAGCGACCTGACGTCCGCTGAGCTGGAGACCGTCCCCGCCGTGAACGCCACGGACATCGGCATCGACGGCAGCCTTATCGGCGCTTACGGTCACGATGACCGCGTGTGCGGCTACGCCGCGCTCAAGGCGCTGCTGGACATCGAAACGCCGGAGAAAACGGCGGTGTGCGTGCTGGCGGACAAAGAGGAGATCGGTTCTATGGGCATCACGGGTATGCAGTCCGCCGCGTTTGATACGTTCATGCAGGATTTGTGCGAGAGCCAGGGCGTGGCGCTGCGGGTGTGCTATGAGAACGCTTTCTGCCTGTCCGCGGACGTGACGGCGGCCTATGACCCCAACTTTGCCGAGGTGTATGAGAAGCGGAACGCGGCCTATATCAACGGCGGCGTGGGCATCTGCAAGTACACCGGCGCACGGGGCAAGTCCGGCTCGTCCGACGCCAACGCGGAGACGGTGGGCTATGTGCGGCAGGTGCTGGACAAGGCCGGCGTGCGCTGGCAGATCTGCGAGCTGGGCAAGGTGGACGCCGGCGGCGGCGGCACGGTGGCCCAGTATATGGCCAATCGGAACATCGCCACGCTGGACGCAGGCGTGCCGGTGCTGAGTATGCATGCGCCCTTTGAGGTGGTGGCCAAGCTGGACTGCTACGAGATGTACCGGGCCAGCAAGGCGCTGTATCAGAGTCGCTGAACTGGAAAAAATCTGGGGTTTGCTGGAAGGCAGACCCTTGATTTTTATTTAAAAAACCTTGTAAAAGGTTGAATTGTACGGTATACTTTTCTTGAAAGAAGCAGAAAAGAGGAGGAGGTGCGGGGATGTACCGCGTGGGACAGGCTGTTGTTCACCCTATGCACGGGGCAGGGATCATCGAAAACGTGATAGACGAAATGTCGGCGGGCGCGGCCCGCGCCTACTATGTGTTCCGCTCGCGGGGCAGCGGACTGATGCTGAAGATGCCGGTGGACAACTGCGCGGCCATCGGTATCCGCGAGCCGGCAACGCCGGAGCGGGTGCAGTCGCTGGTGGCGGACATTCCGGCGCTGGCGGTGGAGGAGGACAGGAACTGGAGCCGCCGCTACCGGGAAAATATGGAGAGGCTGAAAAGCGGCGATCTGACCGAGGTGGCCCGGGTGGTAAAGGCGCTGATGCACCGGGACGCACGGCGGGGGCTCTCCACCGGGGAGCGGAAGATGCTGCGGAGCGCCAAGCAGATACTGCTGTCGGAGATCGCGCTGGTGCAGCAGATGGCCTATGACGCGGCGGAGCGCTGGATCGACGAAGTGATGATGACGGGAGCGGTGAACGATGGGAAAACTGTTTGACAGGCTGACGCATAAGCTGGAGGTGCGCTGCCGCCCGTACTGCGCGGCGCTGGTGGCGGCGGCGGGCAGCTCGGAGCGCATGGGCGGCACGGACAAGCTGACGGCCATGCTGGGCGGCGTGCCGGTGCTGGTGCGGACGCTGACGGCGCTGGACAGGGCGGAGCTGGTGGACGAGATCGTGGTGGCGGTACACCCGGAGCGGCTGGAGGAGCTGGCGGGGCTGTGCGCCCGGGCCGGGCTGCAAAAGCCGGTGCGGGTGGTGGAGGGCGGCGCGGATCGCGCCTCCTCCGTGCTGCTGGCGGCGCTGGCCGCCAGCGAGAGAGCGGAGCTGCTGGCGGTGCATGACGGCGCAAGGCCGCTGATCCGCCCGGAGCAGGTGGACGAGATGATAAGGCTGGGACAGAAAACCTACGCCGCCGCCCCGGCGCTGCCGGTGACGGACACGGTGAAGGTGGCGGATATGCAGGGCGTGGTGCAGTCCACGCCGGACAGGAAAACGCTGTTCGCCGTGCAGACCCCCCAGGTGTTCCAGGCCAACATTCTGAAGGCGGCGCTGCAATCCGCCGTAAATGACGGCGCGGCGCTGACAGACGACTGCTCCGCCGTGGAGCGGCTGGGCAAGGAGGTCTATCTTGCCGCCGGGTGGAAGGAGAACATCAAGATCACCACGCCGGAGGATCTGACGGTGGCGGAGGCGCTGCTGCGGGAGAGGGAGAGCGGACTATGACGAATTTGCGGATCGGCCACGGCTATGACGTACACCGGCTGACGGAGGGGAGACGGCTCATCCTGGGCGGCGTGGACGTGGCATACGACCGGGGGCTGCTGGGCCATTCCGACGCGGATGTGCTGACCCACGCGGTGATGGACGCGCTGCTGGGCGCGGCGGCGCTGGGGGACATCGGCAAGCTGTTTCCCGACAGCGATGACCGCTACGCGGGCGCGGACAGTCTGGCGCTGCTGCGACGGGTGACGGCGTATCTGGCGGAGAACGGCTGGCAGGCGGTGAATGTGGACGCCACGGTGGTGGCCCAAGCGCCGAGGTTGGCGGCGTATATTGGCACGATGCGGGAGAACCTGGCGGCGGCCATGGGGCTGGACGCGGGGTGTGTCTCCGTGAAGGCGACAACGGAGGAGCACCTGGGCTTCACCGGCAGCGGCGAGGGCATGGCGGCCCATGCAGTGGCGCTGGTGGAGAAAACGGTGTGACGGGACGTAATTTTCACACAATGTTTACGTTTCCGGGGTTGTGCTGGACGGAAAAATATGGTATGATATGAGTACAGAGACACAAAGGCGTGTCTGCCCGAGGAGGACAGACACGCCGTTTTTGGTGGAGGGGTTTATTTATTTTCTTCTTTTGCAGGTGGCGGGGACTTTCTTCTGTTTGTCTCCGACGGGTTACTTTCTTTCTTTGGAGAAAGAAAGGGGCGTTCTGCGCCCCGGCGCGGGTCACTTTTGGCCGCAGCCCCAAAAGTGACCAAAAGGGCTGCTTGAAACCAAAGGTTTCAAGACTTCCTGCGCGCTATGCTCTACGGTTATTGGCAGTTTGTACCACACGGTCGCGGGGATTTGACTTTGTCGTGCGGTCAAAAGGATCGTCTCTGCGTCTGCGCCGCTGCCGCTGATCTCTGCCACGGTAGAACCGATTGCTCCTATATTTCAGAGCAAAAGCGGCAGCGAAAAGAGAAGCAGAGACAATGCAATATTTAGGGGAAATTTCCACGGCACAGCGTTCGCGTGGTTTATTTTGACAAGATAAAAAACATGTGAAGGCGCACAAGGGATTTTCAAACCGCAGGTTTGAACGGCGTTTTTGGGTACTTTTGCCGCCGAGGGCAAAAGTACCCCGCCGGAGGCATGAAAAAGGAGGGGGACGGATTCCCACGCCAGTGTGAGCACTGGCTCGGAATGACAGGCTTTTTCGACAGCCTGCGTCACGGCCAAAGGCCGTGACACCTCAGCTACGCTTCGCTACGCACAACCCAGTGTGAGCACTGGGCCGCCTTTACACAAGGGAGGCTTGATGCCACGGCGCTGCCGTGGCATACGGGGCGATGAGGGCATCGCCCCCTACGGAGAGGCGCAAGGGGTGTTTGCGGATAACGCGGACAACATAGGCAATCAACATAAATCAACATAAACCAACGGATAGAAAGGACGGTTACATTGACGCAGAGAACTATGCAGGATGAACGGGCGAGGCTGCGAAAAAAGCGGCAGAAGGCGGAGAGCTTCTTTACCATTTTTAAGAAGCCGCTCCACGAGTCGCTGACCTCGGTGCTGCCCATCATTTTGATCGTGCTGGCGCTGTGCTTTACCATCGCGCCTGTGCCCAACAACGCCATGGTGGCGTTTCTGCTGGGCGGCGTGATGCTCATTGTGGGCATGGGGCTGTTTACCCTGGGGTCGGAGATGTCCATGATCCCCCTGGGCCAGGCGGTGGGCAGCGAGATCACCCGGTCGCGGAAGATCTGGATCATCGCCGGTATCGGCTTCCTCATCGGCATGATCATCACGGTGGCCGAGCCGGATTTGCAGGTGCTGGCCAATCAGGTGCCGGCCATTGAAAACAACATCATCATCTGGTCGGTGGCTGTGGGCGTGGGTGTGTTCCTTGTCATCGCCCTGCTGCGTATCGTGCTGGGCATCCAGCTGCGGTGGCTGCTCATCGGGTTCTATGCCGTGGTGTTCATTTTGGCCATGTTCGTGTCGCCGGACTTTTGGGCGGTGGCGTTCGACTCCGGCGGCGTGACCACCGGGCCGATGACCGTGCCGTTCATCATGGCGCTGGGCGTGGGCGTGTGCGCCGTGCGCAGCGACAAGTCCGCCGGGGGCGACAGCTTCGGTCTGGTGGCGCTGTGCTCCATCGGGCCGATCATCACCGTGCTGCTGCTGGGACTGCTGTATAAGCCCGATGGCAGCGCCTATACGGCGGCGGTGATGCCCGACGCCAAGGACACGGTGGAGATGTTCGGCCTGTATCTCAGCGAGATACCCGAGTATCTGAAGGAGACGGCCAGCGCGCTGCTGCCCATCGCCGGGTTCATGGCGGTGTTCCAGCTGGTGACGCGGCGGCTGAAGAAGAAGGATCTGCTGCACATGGTCATCGGCCTTCTGTACGTCTATGTGGGGCTGACGCTGTTCCTGATGGGCGTGAACGTGGGCTTTATGCCGGTGGGCAGCTTTTTGGGCGGCAGCATCGCCAGCCATACATACAACTGGGTACTCATCCCCATTGCCATGGTCATCGGCTATTTCATCGTGCAGGCAGAGCCTGCCGTCCACGTGCTGAACAAGCAGGTGGAGGAGATCACCGCCGGTTCGATCCCCGCCAGCGCCATGAACGCGGCGCTGTCCATCGGCGTGGCCGTGTCGCTGGGGCTGGCCATGATCCGGGTGCTGACCGGCATCTCCATCATGTGGTTCTTAGTGCCGGGGTATGTGTTCAGTTTGGCGCTGAGCTTTATCGTGCCGGACATCTTCACGTCGGTGGCCTTCGACTCCGGCGGCGTGGCCTCCGGCCCGATGACGGCCACGTTCCTGCTGCCCTTCGCGCTGGGCGCGTGCGATGCCGTGGGCGGCAATCTGGTGACGGACGCCTTCGGCGTGGTGGCCATGGTGGCGATGACGCCGCTGGTGACCATCCAGCTTTTGGGTCTGAGCTATCAGCGGCGGCTGCGCCGCGCCCCCGCGCCTGCGGTATCCGCGGCTGTGGAGGAGCTGATCGAGCTGTGCTGAGGGAGGTGCTGACATGAGTGAGAATACGAAAAACCGGCTGTATCTGATGATGACCATCACCAACCGGGTCATGGGCGCGACGCACTTTTTGGATTTCTACCGGGCGTTCGGCGCGCCGGTGGTGTTCACGGCTCTAGGACGGGGCACGGCCAGCAACGACGTGCTGAGTACGCTGGGCCTGGAGGCCACGGAGAAGTCCGTGATGTTCTCCGTGGTGACACCCAAGGTGAAGGACATACTGATACGGGAGCTGGTGGACACCATGCGGATCGACCGGCCCGGCAGCGGTATCGCCGCGTGTATGCATCTGAGCAGCGTGGGCGGCAGGACGGCGCTGGACTATCTGATCTCCGGCAAGCCTGACGCGCAGCCGGATATGAGCGTAAAGGAGGAGGATCTGATGAACGAGAGTGGGTATCAGCTGATCGTGGCCATCACCAACACGGGGTATACCGACACGGTGATGGAGGCGGCGTCCGCCGCAGGTGCGCGGGGCGGCACGGTGATCCATGCACGGGCCACCGACGCGGAGAACGCCGGGAAGTTCTTCGGCATGGCCATCACCGAGGAGCGGGAGATGATCTTCCTGGTGACACCGGCGGACAAACGGGCGGCCATTATGCAGTCCATCATGGAGAAGGCCGGAGCGGGCACGGAGGCCCAGACGGCGGTGTTCTCCGTGGCGCTGGACGATGTGGCCGGGCTTTACAGCGTGGAGAGCTGAAAAAAGAAGAACCGCTTCGGGGCGACCCGGAGCGGTTTTTTTGCGGCGGATATTGACAGGAAAGTATCGCCGTGGTAGGATTTTCGCACAAGACCTGAAGGAGAGTAAAACGGTATGACGCTGAATGAGCTGAAGGTCGGACAGAGCGGGACGATCTCCGCCGTGGGCGGGGACGGGGCGCTGCGCTGCCGGCTGCTGGATATGGGGCTGACGCCCCGGACTTGCGTGACGCTGCGGAAGGTAGCGCCCATGGGCGACCCCATCGAGATCCGCGTGCGGGGCTATGAGCTGACGCTGCGGGTGGAGGACGCGCAGAAGATCACGGTGGAGGCGGTGGAATGGGCATGATCTTTGCATTGGCGGGCAATCAGAACTGCGGCAAGACCACGCTGTTCAACGCGCTGACCGGGTCGAACCAGCACGTGGGCAATTTCCCCGGCGTGACGGTGGATCAGAAGAGCGGCGAGGTGAAGGGATACAAGGACTGCTCGGTGGTGGATCTGCCGGGTATCTACTCCCTGCGGACGTATACCCAGGAGGAGATCGTCACCAGAGATTTCATCCTGAACCAAAAGCCGGACGGCATCATCAACATCGTGGACGCCACCAACATCGAGAGAAACCTCTATCTGACCTTGCAGCTGCTGACGCTGCGCGTGCCTATGGTGCTGGCGCTGAACATGATGGATGAGGTGCGGGCCAACGGCGGCACGGTGGACGTGCAGAAGCTGTCGGAGGATCTGGGCATCCCGGTGGTGCCCATCACGGCGGCCAAGGGCGAGGGCGTGTCGGAACTGATGGATCGGGCGGTGGAGACGGCGAAAAACCGGGTGCTGCCCAAGGTGTACGACTTCTGCGCGGCGGATTCGCCGGTACATAGATGCGTTCACGCGGTGGTGCATCTCATCGAGGATCACGCGGAGCGGCTGGGGCTGCCCACCCGGTTCTGCGCCACGAAGCTCATCGAGGGCGACGAGGCCATGGCCGACCGGCTGGAGCTGGATCAGAACGAGCGGGAGCTGCTGGAGCACTGCGTGGTGCAGATGGAGACGGAAAACGGGCTGGATCGGAACGCCTCGCTGGCGGATATGCGGTACAGCTTTATCGAGAAGGTCACGGCGGACGCGGTGGTGAAGTGTCAGGAGAGCCGGGAGCACAAGCGCAGCGTGAAGCTGGATCGGGTGCTGACGGGGAAATACACGGCGCTGCCGGTGTTTTTCGGCATTATGCTGCTGATCTTTTATCTGACGTTCAACGTGATTGGGCAGGGACTCAGCGACCTGCTGGCGGCGGGCATCGACTATGTGACCGCCGGGGTGGACGGGGCGCTGACGGCCTACGGCATCAACCCGGTGGTGCACAGCCTGATCATCGACGGCATTTTCGCCGGTGTGGGCAGCGTGCTGTCGTTTTTGCCCATCATCGTGACGCTGTTTTTCTTCCTGTCCATTCTAGAGGACACGGGCTACATGGCCCGGGTGGCCTTTGTGATGGACAAGCTGCTGCGGAAGATCGGCTTGTCCGGGCGGAGCATCGTGCCCATGCTCATCGGCTTCGGCTGCTCCGTGCCGGCGATCATGGCAACCCGGACGGTGTCCTCCGACCGGGATCGGAAGATGACCATTCTGCTGACACCGTATATGAGCTGCTCGGCCAAGATCCCCATTTACGGCTTTTTCACCGCGGCGTTTTTTACGGAGCACAAGGCGCTTGTGATGATCTCGCTGTACGTGCTGGGCATGGCGGTGGGCGTACTGGCGGCGCTGGTGATGAAGAACACGGCGTTCAAGGGCAAGCCCGTGCCCTTCGTCATGGAGCTGCCCAACTACCGGCTGCCGTCGGCCAAGAGCGTGGGGCTGCTGCTGTGGGAGAAGACCAAGGACTTTTTGCAGCGGGCGTTTACGGTTATCTTTTTGGCCACGGTGGTCATTTGGTTCTTGCAGAGCTTTGACACGCGGCTGAACGTGGTGACGGACAGCGCGGACAGTCTGCTGGCCCTCATCGGTCAGTGGCTGGCGGTGCTGTTCAAGCCCCTGGGCTTCGGCGACTGGCGGTGCGCCACGGCGCTGATCTCCGGGTTCATCGCCAAGGAGTCGGTGGTCAGCACGCTGGAGGTGCTGCTGGGCGGCGCGGCCATCACATCGCTGTTTACGGTACGCAGCGCCGTCAGCTTTTTGGTGTTTACGCTGCTGTATACGCCCTGCGTGGCGGCGGTGGCCACCATCCGGCGGGAGCTGGGCTCGGGGCTGAAGACCGTGGGCGTGGTGGTGATGCAGTGCGCCGTGGCGTGGCTGGCGGCCTATGCGGCGTTCCTTATCGGGGGGCTGCTGGCATGACGGCGCTGGACTGGGTGCTGCTGGCGCTGGTGGCGCTGTGCGGCGTGCTGGCGGTACGGAGCGCACGGAAAGCAAAGAAAAGCGGTAAATGCATTGGGTGCAGCGGGGGCTGCGCAGGGTGCGTGAAATGCGATAAAAACGAGGAAAAGGAGCGCTGACGCGCTCCTTTTCAGGCTGTCGAAAAAGCCTGTCATTGCGAGCCAGTCCGCAGACTGGCGTGGCAATCCGTTCTCAAAACACATGATTTTTGCGCTTTAGCATAGATTTGCAGCTAAAAGATTACGGATTCCCACGTCGCTTCGCGCCTCGGAATGACAAGATGGGTTTATCGACAAGTTGAAAGGAGCGCCGAGGCGCTCCTTTCCTTGTATACAGTTGACTTACGCCGTCTGTATCAAAACGCACGGCGCTGCATCAGCATCCGCACCAACGCGGAGACGGCCAGGATGCCAATGGCGACCGCCGATGCGATGCTCACATAGGAGAGCAGCATACCATGGGCGGTGGGCAGCAGGAACGCGGCCACGGAGGAAACCAGGCACAGGACGACCAGTCCGGCGATCAACTTCATCTTATCCATTTTGTTGTTCTCCTTTCATTTTTCCTTGTGTCTATATACTACCACAGGTTTTGGTAGCCATCATTACAGGAAAGCTACAGAGTGGTGGAAAGTTGGATACAAAACGGTTACAAACGGGTCAAATCGGTGACAATGGGTGTAGACTTTTCGGGGTTTATTTGCTATAATACGATACAACAGATAAAATCGGTGGACTGTGTCCTTGGGAGGACTATTCTTGCACTATTTGACGAATTTATGGGACGCGCTGGACTTCGGCTCGCTGGAGAGCATTCTGCTGCGGGTGGCGGCGGTGTTCCTGTGCCTGACCATACATGAGACGTGTCACGGACTGGCGGCCTACGCGCTGGGCGACCCTACGGCCAAGCGGGCGCACCGGCTGAGTCTGAACCCGCTGCGGCACATCGACTGGCTGGGTCTTATCATGATGGTGGTGGCCGGGTTCGGCTGGGCCAAGCCCGTGCCGGTGAACCCCAACTATTTCAAAAAACCGAAGCAGGGCATGGCGCTGACGGCGCTGGCCGGGCCGGCATCCAATTTCCTGCTGGCGCTGGCGCTGCTGCTGGCGGCAAGGCTGACGGCGGAGCACGCGCTGGTCACGGGGACGCTGAACGAGACGTGGTTCATGTTCCTGCTGAACACATCATCGCTGTCCGTGGGCCTGGGGCTGTTCAACCTGATCCCCATCCCGCCGCTGGACGGGTCGAAGGTGGTGGCGGTGCTGCTGCCGGATAGGGCCTATGACTGGCTGATGCGGTATGAGCGGTTCGGGATGCTGGTGCTGCTGGCGGTGATCTCCGTGGGCATCGGCAGCAACGCGCTGGACAGCGCCATACGGTGGGTGTTTATGCTGCTGTGCAAGATCGTGGGTTTGGTTTGAGGTGTGATAGTGGACGATCCTATTTATAAGCTGGAAAAGGTGGTACAGACCAAGGGCGACGAGCCGCTGGAGGACTTCGAAGGGCCGCTGGATCTGATACTGTACCTGTTGAGTAAGAACAAAATAGAGATACAGGACATCCCCATCGCGCTGATATTGGAGCAGTACCAGGCGTATCTGGAGAAGCGGAAGCAGATGGATCTGGAGGTGGCCAGCGAGTTCATCACCATGGCCGCCCAGCTGATGTTCATCAAGACCCGGATGCTGCTGAACCTGGAGGACGAGGAAGCCCAGAGCGAGATGGACGCCCTCATCAAGTCCCTGGAGGAGCGCAAGCGGGGAGAAGCCTACGCGAGGGTGCGGCTGCTGTCGGAGCGGTTAGCGCCGCTGGGTGAGTTCGGGCGGAGTATTCTGACCCGTCCGCCTGAGCCTATGGAGCGGGGCAAGATCTTCGAGTATGACCAGGAGCCGGCGGACCTGATACTGGCCATGGAGGAGGTCACGGACCGGCGGGGCGCGCCGGAAGCGCCGCCGCTGAGGGCCTTCGACGAGATCGTGAAGCGTGAGCCGTACCCGGTGGAGAACAAGGCGAAGGAGATCATCCGGCGGCTGCGGCTGGGGGGCATTACCCGGTTTCTGCTGCTGTTCCGGGGGAGCAAGTCCCGCAGTGAGCTGGTGGCCACGTTCATGGCGGTGCTGGAGCTGTGCCGGAACAATCTCATCCGGCTGGCGGGCGCTGACCGGGACTGCACCGTGGCCTGCGAGGAAGGCGTGACGGAGGAGACCACATACGACCTGACGTAAGGGGAAACAGATACATGGATACACTGGAAATGAAAGAGATCGAGGCTGCCGTGGAGGGCATTCTGTTCGCCTCCGGCGAGCCGGTGGGCGTGGAGCGCATCTGCGTGGCGCTGGATATGGACCGGCAGACGGTGGAGATGGTCTTGCAGCGCTTGCAGGACTATTACAGCTACGAGCGGCGGGGCATCCGGCTGCTGCGGATGGAGGACAGCTGGCAACTGTGCTCCGCGCCGGAGTACGGAGAGCAGATACGCCGGGCCTTTGAGATACGCAAGCCTGCCAAGCTGAGTCAGCCGGCGCTGGAGGTGCTGACCATCATCGCCTACTACCAGCCCACCACAAGGGCCTATGTGGATCAGATACGGGGCGTGGACAGCTCTTACACCGTGGGGCTGCTGCTGGACCGGCATCTCATCGAGGAGTGCGGACGGCTGCAAGTGCCGGGACGGCCTCGGCTGTATCGGACGACCCAGGCGTTTCTGCGGGCGTTCCACCTGCGTTCGCTGGAGGAGCTGCCCCAGCTGCCGGGCATGGAGGCGGACGGACAGCTGCGGCTGGACGAGGATGGGCTTTTGCAGGAGATGGCGGAGGAATAACGCGGGAGAGAAAGGGGAGAGCGCATGACGGCGGTATACATCATATTGGCCATCGCGGCGGCGCTGTTCCTGCTGTCGCTGCTGCGTGTGGGCGTACACATCGCGTTCGGTGACGAGCTGCGGGTGACGGCGCTGGCCGGGCCGGCCAGGATACAGGTGCTGCCCAAGCCGGACAAGCCCAAGAAGGAGAAAAAGCCCAAGAAGGAAAAGCCGGCCAAAGAGAAAAAGCCGGAGGACGGAAAGAAAAAGCTGTCGCTGACGGCGGAGGACATCCGCACGGTGCTGCCGGCGGTGTGGGAGTCGCTGAAAAAGGGACTGGGAACGACACGGCGGCGGCTGCGGATCGAGCCGATGCGGGTGTCGGCGGTGCTGGCCGGGGCGATCGACCCGGCGGGCGCGGCGGAGCTGTATGGGTACATCAACGCGGGGATGTGGACGGTGATGCCCCAGCTGGAGAAGCTGACGCGGATGCCCGACCCGCGGATACACACGGAGATCGACTTCGACGCATCGGAGCTGAAGGTCAGCGGAGAGGTGGGCCTGAGCTTCCAGATACGGGACTTCTTCGCCATCGGCTGGGCCTTCGCCAGGCCGCTGCTGCGGTGGTTCATGGCCATGCGGAAGCGGAAAAAGGCGGCGATAAGGGCCAAGGCCGTGGAGGAGAGAGCGGCGGCAAGAGACGAGCATCAGGCGTCCGAACAGGGCGCGGAACATACGACAACTTGAGACAAAAGGAGAACGAAGCATGGATATGACCGAAAAGAAGAACGATCTGAAGAGCTTGATGGCGGAGTCTATGGAGAAGGTCAAGGAGATGGTGGACGCCAACACCATCGTGGGCGAGCCCATCACCACGCCGGACGGCGTGACGCTGATCCCCATCTCCCGGCTGAGCTACGGCTTCGGCTGCGGCGGCGGTGACTACGGCAAGAACGGGTCGTCCGGCGCGGGCTGCGGCGCGGGCGTGCGGGTAGAGCCCATGGCCTTTTTGGTGGTCAAGGGCGGCGTGACCCGGATGCTGCCGGTGGGCACGCCGGCCATCACCACGGTGGATCGGGTCATCGAGCTGGTGCCCGAGCTGTTCGACCGGGTGGAGGGTTTGGTAGAGAAAAAACGCGGCAAGGCGGATTTCTAAGTCCGGCGGAACGTGAATAGACTGACGGTATCTGTGAGACGAGGAGGGGCGCTATGGCCCGGCGGATACTGGCGGCGCTGTGCGCCGCGGTCAGTCTGATATGCTGCTTACCCGCTGTGGCGGAGGCCATGGAGGTCTCCGCCACGGCGGCTGTCCTAATGGACGCGGACAGCGGCAGGCTGCTGTATGAAAAGAACGGCGGCAGGCGGATGCTCATCGCCAGCACCACCAAGCTGATGACGGCGCTGGTGGCGCTGGAGCAGGGCGACTTGCAGCGGGAGATCACCGTGACGGGCAGTCACATGGCGGAGGGCTCGTCCATGTATCTGCGGCCCGGGGAGAAACTGACGCTGGAGACGCTGCTGTACGGGCTGCTGCTGTGCTCCGGCAACGACGCGGCGTTGGCGGTGACGGACTGCATGGGCGGGCTTGCGCCCTTTGTGGAGCGGATGAACGAGAAGGCGGCGGAGCTGGGCATGGAGCATACCTGCTTCGCCAATCCCAACGGGCTGGACGACGAAAACCACTACTCCACGGCGGAGGACATGGCCCGGCTGGCTGCGGCGGCCATGGAAGAGCCGGTGCTGCGGCGGATCGCGTCCACCAAAACGGCCCGCGTGGGCGGGCGCACCATGACGAACCACAACAAGCTGCTGAGCCGGGTGGAGGGCTGCGTGGGCCTGAAGACTGGGTACACCAGGGCGGCGGGCCGGACGCTGGTGTCCTGCGCGGAGCGGGATGGCGTGCGTCTGGTGGCGGTGACATTACAGGACGGCGACGACTGGAACGACCACGCGGCGCTGTATGACCGGGGCTTTCGGGTAATGCGCCCGGTGAAGGCGGTGGAACGAGGACTGCGCTGTGCGCTGGCGCAGACGGCACAGGGAGGAGAGACATGACCGAGCGGGTACAAAAGCTGATCGCCGCCGGGGGCTTGTGCTCCCGCAGGACGGCGGAGGCGTGGATCGAGGCGGGCCGCGTCACCGTCAACGGCCATCGTATAGCGCTGGGCGACAGGGCGGATCCGGACACCGACATCATCAAGGTGGACGGACGCGCCGTGAACGCCCGCGCCCGCAAGGTCTATCTGATGCTCCACAAGCCCCGGGGCTTTGTCACCACGCTGTCCGACGAGCGAGGACGGCGGACGGCGGCGGAGCTGGTACGGGGCTGCGGCACGCGGGTCTACCCGGTGGGGCGGCTGGACAGGGACTCCGAGGGGTTGCTGCTGTTTACCAACGACGGCGCGCTGGCCCAGCATTTGCTGCACCCCAGTCATCAGGTGGACAAGGTGTACGAGGTGACGGTGACGGGCGGCCTGACCGGCGCGGCATCGCGGCTGGCCGCCGTGGACGAGTTGGACGGCGAGGCCATCGTCCCCGCCCAGGTGCGGGAGCTGTCCCGCACGGGGGAGAAGGCCGTGCTGGAGGTCATCATCCACCAGGGCAAGAAACGGCAGATACGCCGTATGTGCGCCCGGGTGGGGCTGGAGGTGGCGCGGCTGAAGCGGGTGGCCGAGGATGGCCTGGCGCTGGGCGACCTGCCCTGCGGCCACTGGCGGTATTTGACCGGCGAGGAGCTGGACATCATCAAAGGAAGCGACAGACATGAGTAAGAGCGTATTGCAGACCATCCGGGCCGGGATGGATTCCTTTTCCAAGGGACAAAAGCGCATCGCGGCGTTTATTTTGGACAACTACGACCGGGCGGCGTTCATGACGGCGGCCAAGCTGGGCGAGACAGCGTCGGTGAGCGAGTCCACGGTGGTGCGGTTCGCCGCCCAGCTGGGCTATGACGGCTATCCCGATATGCAGAAGGCGCTGCAGGAGCTGATCAGGGGACGGCTGACCTCCATCCAGCGCATTCAGGTGTCCAGGGATCAGATGACCGGGTCGGACATTCTGGGCAGCGTGATGCAGCGGGACATGAACGGCATCCACGACGTGATCGAGCGGCTGGACCGGGTGGAGTTCGAGCGGGTGGTGGACAAGCTGCTTCACGCCAAGCACATTTACATACTGGGTGTGCGCTCCTCGTCCTTTTTGGCCGGGTATCTGAATTTTTACCTGCACCTGATCTTCAAGAACGTGACGCTGGTGCAGAGCAGCGCCGCCGGCGAGATCTACGAGCAGCTGGTCCATATCGGGCCGGGGGACGTGCTAGTGAGCATCAGCTTTCCCCGGTACTCCAAAATGGCCATTCACGCCGTGGAGTTCGCACGCCGCCGGGGCGGCGACGTGGTGGCGGTGACGGACAGCCCCATGTCACCCATGTATAAAATGGCGTCGGCCTCGCTGCTGGCGTCCAGCGATATGATCTCCTTCGTGGACTCCATGGTCGCGCCGATGAGCCTGCTGAACGCGCTGATCCTGGCTGTGGGCCAGCAGCGGCGGGACGAGCTGTCCGCCACGCTGGCGGAGATGGAGCAGGTGTGGTCGAAGTACAGCATCTTCGGGAAAGAGGACGATGAGTAAGAATATTGTGGTCATCGGCGGCGGCGCTGCCGGACTGATGGCGGCCATCACGGCGGCCCGGCAGGGCGCGGCGGTGACGCTGCTTGAGCCCAACGAACGGCTGGGCAAAAAAGTGAATATCACCGGCAAGGGCCGGTGCAACGTGACCAACGACTGTGACCGTGACACGCTGCTGGGGAACATCCCCGGCAACGGGCGGTTTTTATACAGCGCGCTGACCCGGTTCACGCCGCGGGACACCATGGCGTTCTTCGAGGGGCTGGGCGTGCCGCTGAAGGTGGAGCGGGGCAACCGGGTGTTCCCGGTGTCCGACAGCGCGTTCGACATCACCAACGCTCTGGAGCGGGAGCTGAAGCGGCTGCGGGTGCGCTGGGTGCGCGACCGGGCCGTGGACATCGTGACGGCGGACGGCGCGGTGCGGGCCGTGACAGGGGAGAAGGGGACGTATCCGGCGGAGGCGGTCATCGTGGCCACCGGCGGCGTGTCCTATCCCGGCACTGGCTCTACCGGCGACGGCTACCGGCTGGCGGCGGCGGTGGGACATACCATCGTGCCGCCCAGGGGTTCGCTCGTGCCGCTGGAGAGCGAGGACGGCGACTGCGCCGCCATGCAGGGCCTGAGTCTGCGGAACGTGGAGCTGACGGTGCTGAACGGGAAGGGCAAGCCGGTGTTCCGGGAGTTCGGCGAGATGCTGTTCACCCATTTCGGCGTGTCCGGGCCGCTGGTGCTGTCCGCCAGCGCCCACCTGCGGCGGTGGGACAAGGAGCAGTACCGGCTGTCCATCGACCTGAAGCCGGCGCTGGACGAGCAGAAGCTGGAGGCCCGGCTGCTGCGGGACATCGGCGAGAATCCAAACCGGGATATGAGCAACATCACGGCGGGGCTGGTGCATCGCAGCATGGTGGCCGTGGTGCTGCGGCGGCTGGGTATCCCGGCGGAGGAGAAGGCCAACAGCCTGACGAAGGAGCAGCGCCGGAGCCTGGTGCAGCTTTTGAAGCATTTTACGGTGTCTGTCACCGGGCCGCGGCCCGTGGCGGAGGCCATCGTCACCGCCGGCGGCGTGAAGGTGGGGGAGGTAATGCCCAACACCATGGCGTCCAAGCTGGCGGCGGGACTGTATTTCGCCGGAGAGGTGCTGGATGTGGACGCCTACACCGGCGGGTTCAATTTGCAGATCGCCTGGGCCACCGGGTATTTGGCGGGACTGTCCGCCGCGGAGAAAGAGGAGGGTGAAGCGTATGAATGAGAAAATTTACGCCGTGGCTGTGGATGGGCCGTCCGGCGCGGGAAAGAGCACGCTGGCCAAGGCGGCGGCGGAGCGGCTGGGCATCCTGTATGTGGATACCGGGGCGATCTACCGCACCATCGGCGTGTATGTGTACCGGCGGCACATCGACCCCAAGGACGCGGCGGCGGTGGCGGCGGTGCTGCCGGAGATCACCATCAGCCTGCGCCACGACGAGGAGGGCCTGCAGCGGATGTTCCTCAACGGCGAGGACGTGACAAAGGAGATCCGGCTGCCGGTGATGTCCATGTACGCCTCCGACGTGTCGGCCATTCCGGCGGTGCGGGACTATCTGATGGAATTGCAGCGGTCACTGGCACGGGAGCACAGCGTCATCATGGACGGGCGGGACATCGGCACGGTGGTGCTGCCCGACGCGGACGTGAAGGTGTTTCTGTGCGCCGATGTGGCCGTGCGGGCCAGGCGGCGGTGTCTGGAGCTGAAAAAGAGAGGCACGCCCAAGCCCTACGACCAGGTGCTCAAGGAGATGGAGGAGCGGGACTATCAGGATACCCACCGGGCCATCGCGCCCCTGCGCCCCGCCGACGACGCCATCATGATCGACAATACGGATATGGATTTCGAGGCCAGCTGTGACCTGCTGGTGGATGTGATACGGGGGAGTGTGGAACGGTGAGGAACAAGTTCTACGCCAAGGCGTGGCGCGTGCTGCGGCCCTTGGTGCTGTTTTTCCTGCCGGTGGACCTGCGGGGGACGGAGCATCTGGAGGGGGACGAGCCGGTGCTGCTGTGCGCCAACCACTCCAGCGCCTGGGATCCTATCCTGTTCGTGCTGTCCATGCCCCAGCGGTTCAACGTGCGGATCATGGCCAAGAAGCAGCTGTTTGCCATCCCCATCGTGGGGGGCTTTCTGCGGGCCATCGGCGTGTTCCCGGTGGATCGGGGCAACAGCGACATCGGCGCGGTGAAAACCGCCATTCAGAGCCTGCGGGACGGGTGGAATCTGTTCCTGTTCCCGGAGGGCACGCGGGTGAAGCAGCCCGGGCAGGTGGAGGCCAAGGCCGGCGCGGGCATGATGGCCATTCGCGCCGGGGTGAAATTAGCGCCGGTGTTCATCGGCATGAAGAAGCGGCTGTTCCGCAAGACGCCTATCATCATCGGCGAGCCCTTCGAGCCGGTGTATACCGGGCGGAAGGGCACGGCGGAGGAGTATACCGCCAACAGCCATGAGGTCATGCGCCGGGCCTACGCCCTGGGAGGCGTGTCATGGGAGTGATCCTGGCAAAGACGGCGGGTTTCTGCTACGGTGTGGAGCGTGCGGTGGAGCTGGCGAAGCAGACAGCCGCCGGAGGCGGCTGCGTCATGCTGGGCAGCATCATCCACAACGCGGCGGTGGTGCAGGAGCTGGAGGCGCTGGGAGCGCGGACGGTGGACGATGTGTCCCAAATACAGCCGGGGGAGACGGTGGTCATCCGTTCCCACGGCGAGCCGGTGGAGACGTACCGGGCGCTGGAGGAAAAGGGGGCGCGCATTGTGGACGCCACCTGCCCCAACGTGGCGCGGATACACCAGCTGGTGGCCAAGGCGGAGGCAGAGGGGCGCACGCCCCTGATCATCGGCGAGGCGCACCACCCGGAGGTGCTGGCCGCCGCCAGCCGGTCGCCTCATTCCGTGATTTTGGAAGGGCCGGAGGAGCTGGAAAAGTGGCTGGCGGAGAGGCCGGAGCGGCGGGAAATGCCTTTGCTGGCTGTCGCGCAGACCACGTGTATTCAGACGATATGGCAAAATGCTCAGAAAATTCTAAAAAAAGAGTGTACAAACGCCGAAATCTTTGATACAATATGTCTTGCTACGCATAAGCGTCAATCGGAGGCGGCGGAACTTGCCGCCAAGGTGGACGTGATGGTCGTGGTCGGTGACCGTAAAAGCGCCAACACCAAACATTTGACAGAGATCAGCAGGCTGAGATGCCCCACCGTCTATCAGATAGAGGGTGCGGAGGAGTTGAACGTTGACTTTCTTAAAGGATGTTCTGTGGCGGGGCTTACAGCCGGTGCGTCCACGCCCGCGGGCATTATTAAGGAGGTATATGCAACGATGAGCGACGAGATCAAGACCATGGAAGCTACGGAAGAGAGCTTCGAGGAAATGCTGGAGAAATCTTTTAAGACTTTGAATACAGGAGAGAAGGTAACCGGTATCGTGACGGCCATTGGTCCTACCGAAGTGCAGGTGGATCTGGGCTGCAAGCAGGCGGGCTACATCTCTGTGGACGAGCTGTCCGCAGACCCCAACGTGAAGCCCGAGGACGTTGTCAAGGTCGGCGACGAGATCGAGACTTACATCATCCGCGTCAACGACGTGGAGGGCTACGCCATGCTGTCCAAGAAGCGTTTGGACGCTGTCAAGGTGTGGGAGGACATCGAGAAGGCCCGCGAGGAGAAGACTACCCTGGAGGGTAAGGTCACTGAGGAGAACAAGGGCGGTATCGTGGTCAACGTGAAGGGCGTGCGCGTGTTCGTGCCCGCTTCCCAGTCCGGTCTGCCCCGCGGCGCTGAGCTGAGCACCATGATCGGCCAGACCGTGTCCCTGCGGATCACCGAGGTCAACCGTGCCCGCCGCCGTGTGGTCGGCTCTATCAAGGCCGTGACCTATGAGGCCCGTCAGGCCGCTCAGGCGGAGATTTGGAACAACATCGAGGTGGGCAAGCGCTACACCGGCACGGTGAAGTCCATGACCTCCTACGGCGTGTTCGTGGACATCGGCGGCGTGGATGGTATGGTACATATCTCCGAGCTGTCCTGGAGCCGCATCAAGAACCCCGCCGAGGTGGTCTCCGTGGGCGACACCCTGGAGGTGTACGTCATTTCCTTCGACCCCGAGAAGCACAAGATCTCCCTGGGCGTGAAGGATCGCAGCATGAACCCCTGGGACAAGTTTATGGCTACCTATCACGTGGGCGATGTGGCCAACGTGCGTATCGTGAAGCTGATGACCTTCGGCGCGTTTGCTGAGGTCGTGCCCGGTGTGGACGGTCTGATCCACATCTCCCAGATCGCGGATCGCCGCATCGAAAAGCCCGGCGACGTGCTGACCGAGGGCGAGATGGTGGACGCCAAGATCACGGCCATCGACGAGGAGAAGCAGAAGATCTCCCTGTCCATCCGTGCGCTGCTGACCCCCGCTGATGAGGGCGAGGACGAGGAGTAATTCCTCCGAGGTGAACAAAAAAACAACGGCGCGAGAGCGCCGTTGTTTTTTTGTGGGGATATTAGGCTTTTCTGTTTTTTGTTTTGCCTCCGGCGGGTTACTTTCTTTCCTTGGCGAAAGAAAGTAACCAAAGAACGCCATTTAAGGAAAGGGGGATTTCGATTTCCCCCTTTCCTTAAAAATCCTTTCCCCTTGAAACGACCAAAGAGGGAGGGCTGCGGCCCTCCCCTTTGGAAACCCCACCAAGGGTTTTGGCGATTATCAAATCGCGCCTTTGCCGCGGAGCGGCAAAGGTAGGTGGCGGCCTTTGGCCGCTGTTGACATGAAATGGGGACGGATTCCCACGGGCGCGCTGCGCCCTCGGAATGACACGGAAATAAGGCGCAGGTACGGTAGGCGGGCGTAGGGGCGGAGTTCTGCCTCGCCCGAAAATAACAATCCCTCCGTCACGGCGAAGCCGCGACACCTCAGCTTGCACAAGGGAGGCAGGGGATTCCGCGCCTGCGGGCGCGGGGACGGGAGTTACGGATTGCCACGACCAGTCTGCGGACTGGTCTCGCAATGACAGCGTAGGGGCGAACGGCTGCAAGGGGTGCGGCGGTAAAACGGCGGGCGGGGTACTTTTTGCTTATATGTCGCTTTTGCGGCGGTTGCAATCGGCGCACAGCATTTGACAGTTTTCCGGGATGGTCTTGCCGCCCTTGCTCCACGGGGTGATATGGTCGGCCTGCATTTCCTCAATCTCGAAGTGCTTGCCGCATTTCGGGCAGATACCATGCTGCCGTTCATAGGCGGTACGCGCCATTTTAGGAGTGAACGCACGGATGCTCAGGTGCTTTTCGTTTCCGTCAAGCAGGTACTCGTAGATGCCGCGCTGGTTGCTTACATCCTCGTCATCAAGCAGTTCGATGATGCGCTTTTCGTATGCTTTTGGGTCGTGGGCGGCGCTGCCGTATTTGTTGTAGTAGACACCCCAGTCAAGCCCGGACATCAGCTTTTTGCGTAAATTGGGGAACGTGGCCTTTACCCAGCTTATAACGGATTGAAAATACAGCCACAGTTCATTGCAGTTCGTGTCGCGCTGGTGCAGCGACATATAATCTTCAATCTCGATGCCGTCACGGTGGGAGATCCATTTCAGCGCCGTTTCCAGGTAGTTCTGCCGGATCGCGCTGCCGCTCAAGTAATCACCTGCGATCTGATAGGCGGGGCACTGGTTCTTGCTGAAATACTTCTTTGCCTCGGTGAGCCATTCACCCGTGTAAATGGCGTTGCGGAGCTCCTGCGCCGTCAACTGTTCGCCCGCGATATTGATGATCTTGAACCAGTCCAGCTCTTCCTTGTCCGTGCCCTCGCAGATATAGATCATCAGCTTATAGTCGAGTATCTGCGCCTGTTCGGTGTCCGTCAGATTGTGAAAAGCCCGGTGGTCGATGGAAAAATCGCCGTTGACGTACTGGCAGACGCTGATGGTCCTTTGCTGTCCGTCAAGCAGCTCATAATTGCCGTCATCGCCCCGTACCCAATACATGACATTCAGGGGGAACTGCTTTGTAATGGTTCGGATGACCTCGTCGCGCTGCTTGTCTTTGTAGATGAACTCGCGCTGGAAGGCGGGGCGGATATTCAGCTTGCCGCCGTACCCCACAACGCCGTTTTCCGCGCTGTCCACATACCCGGCCACAACCTCCCGGACAGGTATCTCATGCAGTTCAATTCTCATTTGTAGTTACCTGCTTTCTGCGAATTAAAATTCGTGGATAAGTATTTTTGGGAACACCGTTAGCTTGAAGTATCACGGGGGTAGCATTCAAATCGCTATAGTTGGAGTAATCACTTTTGGTGTATACTCTAGTTTTAAGGGAGGGATCGCCTGCGCCACGCTTTGCGATACCGATAATCTCGAATTGCTCTGGGTTGTACTTGTCCAAAAATGTTATTGGCACACCCATGATGCCGTTACAGCTGCTTGTGCTTAATAAACAGTCGTTTATACTTGCGTTCTCCGCAGATAACGGGTTGGGCAATTCCACTGTCTGCGCTCCACAATCCGGCTGAGAAACCCTTCCCCTCGCTTTCGGTTGCTCCGACAATTTCAAATTGGTCGGGGTTGAACTTGTCGAGGAAGGTGATTGGTACGCCCATGATGCCGTTACATCTTGCGTTTGATGACAATTCTGTCGTAGAGCCTGCGGTAACGGAGTCTCTCTCTCTCTCTCTCTCTACATTAGCAAATTGTGAACAATCAGCAGATAAATAGAACCTTGGACCGCCCGCTTCATAACTGCCCTTTGGCGCAATCTCGGACATGGGACGCCCTAAATCCCGACTTGAACCAACTATATCGAATTGATCGGGATTGTGCTTGTCAAGGTAGGTAATAGGAACACCCATTTCTTCATAGTAGTCGCAGGGAATATCAGCGGTCTTGCTGACTTCTATGGCATCATAGTTGTCATAATGGGGGTATTCTTCGGGTGTATAATGTTTGTAGAGAACTATGTCTTCGTGACGGGCGGCATAATCAATATTGGTGAACCAACGTACACCTTTAACCCGAATGTATTTGATGCCATTCTCGTCAATCCTGCATCCAGATGCATTCAAGGGATAACTGTCCGGGACACGAAACTCTCTGTCTCCACTGTGGATAGATGCCCCAAGCCAAATGCGGTTTTGCATGATAAGCGGGAACACTTCCTTATACGTAATTGCGTTTATATTTCCGATAATCAAAAAGTGCTTTTCATATTTCACGAGTTGAGACACGAAATCGCGAAATAGAGAGAACGGAGGGTTAGTTACAATCACGTCGGCCTGCTTCAATAACTCAACGCATTCGGAACTCCGAAAATCTCCATCGCCATCAAGTAATGTCAGGCTATTCTTGCGATTCTTCAGAAGATATTCTACATCCGAAAGATCAACACGACCATCGCCATTTGCGTCGGTCACTTCGGTCACTTCGATTTTATATGACCTGTGTATGCTTTTCTGAGAAGCAGGTGCGGTGTCAACGGAGAAAGGAACAAAGGACAATTGCCCACTGCCGGTGACATAGTATTCAAATTCTTCTCCCGCGACAGGAGAGGTGGCGTAGCAGGTCGCAATCAGTTTTTTCAGCCCTAACGGATTGAAATTCATGGCGAAGTACTTGAAGAAGTTACTTTCAAAAGGGTCATCGCAGTTGCAAAATACGGTTTTTCCTTTGAAGAACTCCCGATAATATCGCATTTCCTTTTCTATATCGGTTAGCTGTGTGTAAAATTCATCCTTTTTTGCTCTCGCGGCGTTGTTCAAATCTGCGTTTTTTGCCATAGTGTCGTATCCCCCTTTTTAGCACCCGGAAACAACATCATCAAACTTCCAAAGGCTCTTGCGTACATCTATATTTCGTCACTAAAAAGTATAGCATAGCAGGGCGGGGTTTTCAACATTTTATCACGCCAAGTTGGCTTTTGTGCGTCCCCTTTCGCAATACACCGAGGTGTGCGTAGGGGCGGGGTTCTACCTCGCCTGAAAATAACAATCCCTTCGTCACGGCGAAGCCGCGACACCTCCCCTTACACAAGGGAGGCAGGGGATTCCGCGCCTGCGGGCGCGGGAACGGGAGTTACGGATTGCCACGACCAGTCTGCGGACTGGTCTCGCAATGACAGCGTAGGGGCGAACGGCTGCAAGGGGTGCGGCGAGTAAAAGAAAATAAAAAAATTTTGGAAAGGTTGGACGTTTGTGTGCAACCTTTCCTCTTTTTTTGCCCGGGGGCAGGACCAAAACGAAAGGGGGATATGTGAAATGAAGTATGTAAAGAGACGTTGGTTCGAGGAGGAAGGGGCTGCGGTATGCGCCCGGTGCGACCTGTGTGACGGAGAGCTGCGGTGTGGGGAGAAATACTACCGGGTCAGCGGGGAGAACGTGTGCAGGCGGTGTCTGGCGGATTTCGCGGCGCAGATATTGGCGGCGTATGAGGTGACGGGAGGTGAGGAGACGTGAGCTGGGCCAACGTGAACTGGGACGAGGTGAAGGCCAAGTATGAGGAGGGGACGTATACGTATCAGCGGCTGGCGGAGGAGTACGGCGTGTCCATTCAGACGGTGTGCAGCCACGCGGTGAAGGGACAGTGGCAGCGAGGCCGGGAGGAGGCGGAGAAGCAGATGCTGCGGCGGTGTTTGAAGGCCACGGCGCGGATGCTGGAGACGGCGGCGAAGGGGGCTACGGAGCGGCTGGAGAACGGAGAGGGCAGTCTGAAGGAGGTCAAGGAGCTGGGCGGGCTTTTGCAGGCGCTGGTGGGGACGGCGGAGAAGCTGTACCGGCCTGAGAAGGGCGAGAGCGAGGCGGATCGCCGGGTGGAGGTGGTGCTGTCCGGGGAGACGGAGGAGTTGAGTGGGTGAGGGGGGAGGCAAAGGAGTTCCGCGCCTGCGGGCGCGGCGGGGCGATGTGGGCATCGCCCCCTACGGAAGAACACAAGGGGGTGCGGTCGTGTCGGGCGGCGGGGTGCACCCCAAGGGTACTTGCTTCGCTGCGTGGGCATCGCCCCCTACGAAAGGACAAGAGGTGCGGTGGTAAAATGGACGGCGGGGTGATGTCACCCCGCCTTACGGACAAATTATCGGTAAGCAGGGGAGGAAAGGAATGAGATGGGAGATCGGGTCGCCCAATGGGCGGCAGAGGGAGTTTTTGGCGTGTAGGAAGAAGTATATCGCCTTCGGCGGGGCGAGAGGCGGCGGGAAGAGCTGGGCGGTGCGGTGCAAGGCCAAGCTGCTGGCGGTGCGGTATCCGGGGATACGGATGCTGCTGGTGCGGCGGAGCTTGCCGGAGCTGGAGGCCAACCATCTGGTTTTTTTGCAGCGGGAGCTGGCGGGAGTGGCGGAGTTTAAAAACAGCGAGAGGCGGTTTGTGTTCGCCAATGGCAGCGTTTTGCAGTTCGGGTACTGCGGGTGCGACCGGGACGCGGAGCGGTATCAGGGTGCGGAGTACGACGTGATCTTTTTCGATGAGGCCACGCAGCTGAAGGAGCAGTGGATGCGGCAGCTCAGTGCCTGCGTGCGCGGCGTGAACGATTTTCCCAAGCGGGTGTACTACACCTGCAACCCCGGCGGGCCGGGACACGGGTACATCAAGCGGCTGTTCATCGACCGGCGGTATGAGCCGGGGGAGGACGGGGAGGACTATGCGTTCATCCCGGCCAGGGTGACGGACAACCGGGTGCTGCTGGAGAGCCAGCCGGAGTACGTGAGGCAGCTGGAGGCGCTGCCGCCCAAGCTGCGGGCGGCGTGGCTGGAGGGCAAGTGGGACGTGCTGGCGGGGCAGGTGTTCCAGGAGTTCACAGACGACCCGGCCCACTATGAGGACAGGCGGTGGACCCACGTGATCAAGCCCTTTGACGTGCCGAGGGAGTGGAACGTGTACCGAAGCTACGACTTCGGGTACGCCAAGCCGTTCTCCTGCGGCTGGTGGGCGGTGGATCACGACGGGTGCGTGTACCGCATCGCGGAGCTGTACGGCTGCACGGGCACGCCGGACGAGGGTGTGCTGTGGACGCCGGAGCGGCAGTTCGGGGAGATACGGCGCATAGAGGAGGAGCATCCGCTGCTGCGGGGACGGCAGATACAGGGCGTGGCCGATCCGGCTATCTGGGACGCCAGCCGGGGAGAGAGCATCTATGAGACGGCGCTGCGGCACAGGATATTCTTCGTGAAGGGGGACAACCGGCGCATCGCCGGGTGGATGCAGCTGCACTATCGGATGCAGTTCGACGATGAGGGGTATCCGGGGCTGTATGTGTTCGAGAACTGCCGGGCGTTTATCCGCACCGTGCCGCTGCTGGAGTACAGCCGGGTGACGCCGGAGGACGTGGACACGGGGCAGGAGGATCACGTGGCGGACGAGAGCCGGTATTTCTGCATGATGCGGCCTATCGCGCCGCGAAAGCAGGCGGCGCTGGAGATCGCGGACGACCCGCTGAATATGCGGAGGCCGGAGGCCGGGAGCTGGAACGGGTTCGTGCGGCGGTGAAAAAATTTTTCGAGGTTGCACGGCGGCGTGCAACCTTGGCGGGGCGGGAGGACAGGGACAGAACGACGAAAAAGGAGGGGTCGAGATGGAAAGGGAGGTCACGGGCGGTCAGGAGGTGCTGACACCGAGGATCGGCGCGGAGCAGGTACGGCAGGCGGCGGAGGTGCTGCGGAAGTACCGGCTGGGAAAGCAGAACCTGGACAGGCGCATCATCGACAACGAGCAGTTTTGGAAGCTGCGGCACTGGGAGCAGATGGAGAAGGGCGGCGAGGGCGGCAATCCCCAGGATGTGCGGCCCGCCAGCGGGTGGCTGGTGAACTGCATTCTGGCCAAGCACGCCGACGCTATGGACAGCTATCCCGAGCCCACGGTGCTGCCGAGAGAGCCGGGGGATCAGAAGGAGGCGGAGGTGCTGACCCGCATCCTGCCGGTGATCCTGAAGAACAACAAGTTCAAGAAGGCGTATTCCCAGGCGTGGTGGAACAAGCTGAAATCCGGGTGCGCCGTGTACGGCGTGTTTTGGGACGGCGGAAAGCTGCACGGGCTGGGGGACATCGACATCCGCAGCATGGACGTGCTGAACCTGTTTTGGGAGCCGGGTGTGCAGAGCATACAGGAGTCAGAGCACTTCTTCTCCACGGAACTGACACCCAACAGGCGGCTGGAGGAGCAGTATCCGCAGCTGGCGGGCAAGCTGGGACGCAGCGGCGGGCAGGTGAGCCGGTATCTGTACGACGACAAGGTGGACACATCGGAGCAGTCGCTGGTGGTGGACTGGTACTATCACACGGTGGAACAGGGGCGCAGAGTGCTGCAATACTGCAAGTTCGTGGGGGAGAACGTGCTGTATGCCACGGAGAACGACCCGGAGATGGCGGGGAAGGGCTGGTACGACCACGGGCAGTATCCGTTCGTGTTCGATGTGCTGTTCCCGGAGGAGGGAACGCCCTGCGGGTACGGGTATGTGGATCTGTGCAAGTCGGCGCAGAAGCAGATCGATCTGATGAACCAGGCCATTCTGAAGAACACGTTGGCATCGGCCACGCCCAGATTTTTCATCCGCTCCGACGGGGCGGTGAACGAGAACGAGTACGCCGACTGGACGCGGCCCTTTGTCCACACCAACGGCAATTTGGGAGCGGATTCCATCGCGCCTATCCGCGTGCCTGCGCTGGACAGTGTGTATGTGGCGGTGTTGCAGAACAAGATCGCGGAGATGAAGGAGACGGCGGGCAACCGGGACGTGATGAGCGGCGGTACGGCGGGCGGCGTGACGGCGGCCACGGCCATCGCGGCCTTGCAGGAGGCAGGCGGCAAGCTGTCCCGGAACATGATCGACGACGGGTATGAGGCGTTCGCCGAGGTGCTGACGCTGTGCATCGAGCTGGTGCGGCAGTTCTACGATATGCCCCGGCAGTTCCGGCTGCTGGGAAAGAAGGGCGTGGAGTTCGCCGATTTCGACAACCGCAGTCTCAAGCCCAGGGCGCTGCTGATGGGCGGCTACCGCGTGCCGGAGTTCGATCTGGAGGTGTCGGCACAGAACGAGACACCGTACAAGACCATGGAGTACAATCAGCTGGCCTTGCAGCTGTTCCAGATGGGCTTTTTCCGCAGCGATATGGCGGAGCAGGCGCTGCGATGCTTGGAGCTGATGGAGTTCAAGAACAAGGATGCGCTGACGGAGGTCATCCGGGAGGGTCAGAAGGACGCGAAGCAGAGGGCGTGGCTGACGGAGGCGCTGCGAAAGACGGTGGCCATGCTGGACAAGGTGCAGGGCAGCCGTTTGGCGGAGGCACTGGAGCGGGAGCTGGCGGACGGCGAGGCCGCGGGCGATACCGGGAAGGTAACGGCGCGGAAAAGCAGCGCGGTGGAGCGGCAGCGGGCCAAGACACAGCAGGCGGTGCGGCCCAGATGATCGAGGTACGGGCAGGCGGGAAGCGCCTGGTGGTACAGGGGCACGCCGGGTATGGGCCGGCGGGACAGGACATCGTATGCGCGGCTGCGTCCGCGCTGGTGTACGCATTGGCGGAGACGCTGGCGGAAACGGGAAGGCTGGCGGGGCTGGATATCCGAAAGGGGTACGCCGAGGTGACGGGCAGGGGGGACTGCGCCGGGGACTTCGGGCTGGTATGCCGGGGGCTGGCCATGCTGGCGGAGCGGTATCCACAGTGCGTGAAAATGGGGTCGTGACCTACCACGGGAAGGAGTTGGCATGAGACAGCTTTGGAAGGACTGGCAGCTATTTGCCGAGGAGACGGGCGAGGAGAGCGCTCCCGACGCCGGGGAGCAGGGTGCGGAGGATTTCGAGACGCTGATCAGGGGCAGATACAAGGAGGCGTTTGACGCAAGGGTGCAGAGGATACTGGACGGGCGGCTGCGGAATCTGAGGCAGGAGAATATGCGGCTGCGGCAGGACGCGGAGCTGCGGCAGCGGGCCGCCGTGTTACAGGCGGCGGTGCAGCGGCAGCGGGAGGAGGAGCAGCTCCGCAGGGCGATGGACTTTGCGGTGGCGCGGACACGGCGGCAGATGGCTCAGGCCATCGCCAGCGGCGGCAGCCGCGTGGCGGAGAACGGCGGCAGACGGCGCAGCGTCAGCCGGTGTGATCCCAGGGAGTTGAGCGGAAAGGAATTGGCGGACATCCGTAAGAGAGTGCAGGAGGGGGAGAAGATACGGTTTTGAGTGGGGCGGAATGACGGCACAAGAGGATGGAACGGGAAAGGAGAAAGGGAAATGGAGAAGAAACTGAATATGAATTTGCAGGTGTTTGCGGAGGCCAACACGCAGACCACCGGCGGTCTCAGCGCCGAGATGAAGACGTACTACGGCATGGAGCTGCTGGAGAACGCCAAGCCCCAGCTGGTACACAACCAGTTCGCGGCTACGAAGGGCTTGCCCACCGGCGGCGGCAAGACCGTGGAGTGGCGTAAGTTCGGCGCGTTTGACAAGGCGCTGACACCGCTGACCGAGGGCGTGACCCCCGATGGCAGCGGCATCTCCGTCAGCTACATCACAAAGGAGCTGGCGCAGTACGGTGACTACACCACCGTGTCCGATATGCTGGATCTGACGGCTATCGACGACGTGGTGCTGGAGATCACCGACCGTCACGGCGCGAACATGGGCCTGACGCTGGACACGGTGACGCGCAACGAGATCCAGCAGGGCAACCAGGTCATCTATGCGCCCAAGCTGGGCGCAAACGGCGCAAAGACCGAGGTGACAAGCCGCGCCGAGCTGGACAGCAGCTGCAAGATGACCAGCGAGCTGGTGGCCAAGGCCGCCACCCAGCTGAAGAAGATGAACGCGCCTACCTTTGACGGCAAGTACGTGTGCATCATCCACCCCAGCGTGGCCTTTGACCTGCGCCAGGACGAGGCGTGGATCGCCGCACACCAGTATGCCGCCGCTACGGAGCTGTTCTCCGGCGAGATCGGCGAGCTGCACGGCGTGCGCTTTGTGGAGACCACGGAGGCCAAGATCTACCGCGGTACGGATCTGGCGCAGGACAGCCGTACGCTGCTGGTGAACGGCGCGGTGGTGGACGACACGGAGGTGGCCTTTGACGGCGGCACGGTGGCCGCCGGTGCGCTGGCGGGCCGCTATGTGAAAATCGGCACCAACCGCGTCAAGGTGGTGAGCAACACCGCCAGCAAGATGGTGGTGAGCACCAGTGTCACCGTGTCGGACAACGCGGTGATCCAGCCTGCCGAGGGCGGCAAGGACGGCTGTGCCGTGTACGGCTGTCTGTTCATCGGTAAGGGCGCTTACGGCGTGGTGGATCTGAGCGAGGGCACGGAGGTCATCGTGAAGCCCCGCGGCAGCTCCGGCACGGCTGACCCGCTGGATCAGCGCTCCAGCGTGGGCTGGAAGGGCGTACACGCCGCGGCTATCCTGTACGACGAGTACATGGTGCGCGTGGAGTGCGGCTCCAGCTACTCCGGCGAGGACAAGGCCAACTGAGGACAGGCCCGGGCGCTCCCCCTGCGGGGAGTGCCCGGACGGTCAAATAGTCTGCCATTGTGAGCCGGTGGGCACGCCGGCGCGGCAATACGCTCCCAAAACAAGGGGCTTTTGCGGTTTGGGCGGATTTGCAGTTTTGGGAATACGGATTCCCACGGCGCTTCGCGCCTCGGAATGACAGGAATTTGGGATAACGGACGATACGAAAGGAGAAGGGTGCTATGAAGGAGAAAATGGTGAAGATCCTGCTGCCGCGTGGCAGAAAGAACGAGGAGAACTTCGTGATCGTGTCCGTCAACGGGCGGAGCTGGAAGATCATGCGGGGCGTGGAGGTCAGCGTGCCGGAGTATGTGGCGGAGGTGCTGGAGAATGGCCGCATGATGGCGGAGACGGCACGGCGCTACGTGGACGAGCGAGCTTCCTGAGGTGGCCGGGATGGCGAAGGTGAAGGCCAAGGAGGTGCTGGCCCGGGTGGACGCGCTGCTGCCCAATGGGTACACCGAGGCGGAGAAGCTGCGGTGGCTGGGCCAGGCGGAGGGGTTCGTGCTGCGGGAGCTGCGGGGCGCGGACGGCGCGCTGCCGGAGGTGGCGAAGGAGACGGAGCTGACGGCGGAGACACCCTATGACGAGATGTATCGGTACTATGTGGAGGCGCAGGTACACTACGCCAACGGCGAAACGGCGCGGTACAACAACGCGGTGAGCCTGTGGAACAACGGGTTTCTCACGTACAGGGACTACTGCTGCCGCAGGGAGACGCCGGAGGGGCGGGCGAAGGCACTGCGGCTGTGTTAGGAGGTGCGGAGGGATGTTTTTTCCGAAGCTGAAGGCGCAGAGCCGCCAGCGGCTGGCGGTGGATCAGTTCCCGGGATTGGATCGGCGGCCCGGCAGCGGCGCGGGCTGTATGTGGGACATGAAGAATCTGTGGAGCGGCGGCTATCCGGCGCTGGAGGTGCGGCCCAAACGCAGCGTGATGGCATCGCTGACCAAGCCTCACGGCTTTTTGGGCCGGGAGGCGCTGGTGTGGGTGGACGGCACAGCGCTGTATATCAACGGGGCGCAGACCGAGCCGGTGCTCACAGACGGGGACAAGCGGCTGGTGAACATGGGCGCGTATCTGCTGATATGGCCGGACAAGGTGTATATCAACACGCGGGATTTCTCCGACTGGGGAAGTCTTGAGAACACAAGACAGACCAGCGGCGAGGTGACGTTTACCCTGTGCGACAGGGACGGCGCGGCGCTGGGGGACTATACGGTGCGGACGTATGCGCCGGGCGAGCCGGAGACGGGGGATCTGTGGCTGGACACCAGCAGGCCGGAGTGCGTGATGCGGCGGTATGACGGCAGCGCGTGGCTGAAGGTGGAGAATGTGTGTACCAAGGTCAGCGCGGCCAACATCGGGAGAGGGTTCTCCGCCGGGGACGGCGTGACGCTGTCCGGGTGCGGGTCTTCGGAGGTGAACGGGCTGCACGTATTGCAGGCGGTGGGCAACGATTGGCTGGTAGTGCCGGCGCTGTGCCGGACGCTGGACAGTCAGACCGCCGTGGTGACGGTGCTGCGTACCGTGCCGGATATGGACTTTGTGGTGGAGCAGGGAAACCGGCTGTGGGGCTGCAAGTACGGTATCGTGGGCGGCGAGGCGGTGAATGAGATCTACGCCTGCAAGCTGGGGGACTTTCGGAACTGGAACAGCTTTGCGGGGCTGAGCACCGACAGCTACGCGGCGGGCAGAGGCTCGGACGGGCCGTTTACCGGGGCGGCGGTGTGTCAGGGCGGCGTGGTGTTCTTCAAGGAGAACTGCATGGAGCGGGTGTATCCCGCCGCAGGGGGAGGACATCAGATCGTGACCGTGGCGTGCAGCGGCGTGAGGAAGGGCGCGGGCGGTACGGTGGCCGTGGCGGACGGCGCGGTGTATTACCTGGGGCTGGACGGCGTGTACGCCTTTGACGGCAGCGTGCCGGTGTGCGTGTCGCGGCAGCTGGGCGAGAAGCGGTACGTGGGCGGCGTGGCCGGCGGCGAGAGCGGAAAATACTGGCTGGCGGCCAAGGACAGCGCCGGGACGTGGGAGCTGCTGGTGTACGACACGGCGCGGAAGCTGTGGCACAAGGAGGACGGGCAGGAGCTGATGGCGCTGTCGCGGTACGGCGGGGCGATGATGCTGCTGCGCCGGGACGGGACGCTGGTGGACACCAGCGGGACATACGGCACGAAGGAGACGCAGGTGGAATGGAGCGCCGAGACGGGCGACCTGGGCCTGTATACGCCGGAGCATAAGTATCTGGAGCGGCTGGAGCTGCGGCTGGAGCTGGAGAGCGGCGCGGCGGCGGAGGCGTATGTGTGCTATGACGGCGGCAGTACCTGGGAGAAGGCGGGCAGCGTGGCCGGGGACGGGCGCGTGGGCGGCTATGTGATGCAGGTAAGGCCGCGGCGCTGCGGACATCTGCGGCTGAAGCTGACAGGCAGCGGCGGCTGCCGCCTTTACAGCGCGTCGGCGGTGTATGAGAAGGGGAGTGACGGGCCATGAGTACGCTTCCCATGCCGATGACACCGGCGGGCAGCTTGCAGGAGCAGGTGACGCAGCAGTATGCGTATTTGGTGCAGATGGCCCAGCAGCTGAATTTGGCGCTGGGGCAGTTAGAGGAGAGTACGGGCGGCGGCACGGGACTGGCCTCCGCCCGCCGCCAGGCGGCCAGCCGGATGGGCGGCAGCACCATAGACAAGGCGGAGCAGCAGTATGAAACGCTGCGGAGCATGATCATCAAGACGGCGGCGCAGGTGGAGAAGTCCACCCAGGAGCTGACGGCGCAGATGAAGGAGCGCTATGTGGCATCGTCGGACTTCGGACAGTATATCGCCGGTCTCAGCGCCTATCTGGAGGCCAACCCGGCGGCGCTGACACAGTATTACAGCTTCGTGTCCGATCTGAAGACCAACGTGGAGGCGGTGGACGCGGCCTTTTCCCACTATAAGGTGGACACGGAGGGATATATCCGAACGGGCATCGTGTACTACGACGATGGTGTGCCGGTGTACGGCGTGGCGGTGGGACAGGGACTGACGTGCCGGGAGGTGGACGGCGAGAAGGTGGTGGAGCAGAGCAACTTCCGGGCGGTGTTCACCGCCACGCGGCTGTCGTTCTGGCAGGATGCCACGGAGGTGGCCTACGTGTCCAACAACCGGCTGTATATCACCAACATCACGGTGCTGGGCGGTATCACCATGGGGAAATGGAGCATCGGCACGGCGGAGGACGGGCTGGTGTTCCGATGGATAGGAGCGTGACGGGATGAGCTATATCACACTGGACAGCATCCGATGGGGCGGCGTGCCGCAGATCGGCGTCAGCTTCGGCTATGAGAGCCAGCGGTCGGGCAGCAGTATGCAGTACCGCATCTGGGTGACGATAGACCCGCTGACGGGGGCTTCCTACTTCGGGTATCCCATCTATCTGTCGGTGTACGTGGACGGCAGCGGCGTGACCAGCGGGTACACCATGAAGGCGGCCTCGCCCAACCGCTGGAGCAGCGCCATCACCTATAACAGCGGCTGGGTGACGGTGACGGGGTACGGCAGCTATGTGCCGCTGAGTATACGGCTTTACAGCGGCTCGGGCTCGAGTCGTGATGACAGCTACAGCTATACGCTGCCGGTGGAGCGGGTGGAGAGCATCGGGGACTTCACCCTGACGGCGGGAAATGCCACCATGGGACAGACCGGGACGCTGACGCTGACCAGGCCGGGATACGGGTACAGCTGCCAGTTCTCCTATACGTTCGGCGGGGTGACGGAGACGCTGGGCAGCGGGACTTTGCAGACGGTGAGCAGCAGCGAGGGCCGGGCGGTGTATCAGTGGACCGTACCCACCAGCCTGATGACGCGCATTCCCAACGCCACATGGGGCAGCGGTACGATGACGGCCAAGATATACGGCGGCGGGTCGTATATCGGCAGCGTCAGCGACACGTTTACGCTGTACGTGCCGGACAGCGTCAGGCCGGAGGCCGCCGTGACCACCACGGTGGTGAACGACAATGCGGTATTGCAGGGCTGGGGGCTGTGTGTGCAGGGCATGAGCCGGGTGCAGTATGCCGTTTCCGTGACGTTGAAGGGCGGCGCATCGCTGGCGGACTGTCAGTTCCGATTGGCGGGCGAGGCGCGAAGCGGCACTTCGGGGACGGTAGGGCCGCTGGGCGGCAGCGGCGTGCAGGTGCCCCGGGTGACGGTGACGGACAGCCGAGGCAGGGCGGAGACGGTGTACGGCAGCAGCATCCGGGTGTATGAGTACCGTCCGCCGGTCATCACCGCCTCGGCGGCGGTGCGGTGCAGTGCCAGCGGCACGGAGCAGGACGACGGCGCGTATCTGAAGGTGCGGTGCGCGGCTACCTGCTCCATGCTGGCGGGGCAGAACGAGGTGACGACACGGGTGCGTTATCGGGTCATGGGCGGACAGTGGAGCGCGTATACCACGCTGCTCAACGGCGCGGAGACCATTATCGGCGGCGGGCTGGAGGCATCGCGGGCCTATGAGGTGGAGCTGCGTGCCGAGGACACGGTGGGCACGGTGCGGACGGTGCGGTACACGGCGGCCACGAAGCAGGTGACGGTGCATCTGCGGAGCGGCGGCAAGGGCCTGGCGCTGGGTAAGTACGCGGAGACGGAGGCGCTGGAGTGCGCGTGGCCGGCGGTGTTCTACGGCGATGTGGCGGTGTCCGGCAGCTTGAAGGTCAACGGCGCGGCGGTGGAGGAGAGGCTGTTCCCGGTGGGGAGCGCGTATCTGACGGCTACGGCTGCCGCGCCGGAGCTGCCGGGGACGTGGCAGCAGGTGCAGGCGGGCCTGAGCGGCGTGTACGTCTGGCGGCGCACGACATGAGAAAGGGGAGAAGAAACAATGGCATCAAAGTATACCATGGTGGCCTACGGCTCGCAGGGCGGCGCGGTGAAGCAGCTGCAGAGCGAGCTGAACAAGAGAGGGTATCGGCTGGACGAGGACGGTATTTACGGCAAAAAGACGAAGGCGGCGGTGCGGGACTATCAGAAAAAGAGTGGGCTGACGATGGTGGATGGCATCGCGGGGGACGAGACGTGGGGCAGTCTGCTGTCCGCCCCCACCATGGCGGAGCAGCAGGCCGCGGAGCAGGCGGCTGCCGCCGCGGCGGCGGAGGCGGCTCGTCCTGAGGCACGGGTGACGGAGAGCACGGCGCGGAAGCTGGCGGAGCTGGAGAGGGGCTATCAGCCGTCGGAGGACGTGGCGGCGGCCAGGGCCTATCGGGACAGCGTGGCGGCCATGCAGCCGGAGGACTATACCTCAGGCTTTGAGGCCCGATTGCAGGAGCTGTACGACCAGATCGCGGGCCGGGAGGCGTTTTCCTACGACCCGGAGGAGGACGAGATGTATAAGCGCTACGCCAGGCTGTACGCCGCCCAGGGCGCGGCGGCCATGGAGGACACCATGGGGCAGGCGGCGGCGCTGACCGGCGGGTACGGCTCAAGCTACGCCCAGGCGGTGGGACAGCAGGCCTACGACCGCTATCTAGGTGAGCTGGCATCTCTTGTGCCGGAGCTGCGGCAGGCGGCGCTGGCGGAATATACCCAGGAGGGGAAGGCGCTGACGGATCGGTACGGGCTGCTGCGGCAGCAGGAGAGCGCGGCGTATGACCGCTGGCAGGACACGGTGGCCCAGTGGCAGAAGGCGCTGGCCCAGGCGCAGTCGGAGTATGACGACACGGCGGCGCAGGACGCGAAGTCGTATCAGACCATGCTGAAGCATTACCAGGACAAGGCGGAGCAGGAGCGGAAGCTCAGTGCCGGCGGTGCAAAGCTGGAGGAGAGCGGCTATACGGCGGACACGGGGAAGGAGAGCCTGAGCAGTACGGCGGCGGAGAGCTTGCAGCGGGCTGTGGGGAACTATCTCAAAAGCGGCAGGGAGGACGCGGCCCAGGCGCTGTGGCAGCAGTATGCCGGGCGTATGACGCCGGTGCAGCGCCAGCGGTTCGAGGCGCTGTTCGCGGGCTATGGCCGCAGCGCGGGACTGTAAGCCCCAGCGGGGCGACGGGGAAAAATAGGTTGCAAACAGGGGCGGCGTATGGTATCATGACATGAGTATCTTACATAGCGGCGGTGACGCCGCGGCGGCTTTTCGGAGAGACAGAAGCCGTTGGAAAGGAGCAATCATGAAGATCAAAGCGCAGCTTCCGCGCCGCCTGGCGCTGCTTTTGGCCATCCTGACGCTGGCATCCGCCGTACTGGTGGGGTGCGGCAAGACGACGGACGACGACCCTACGCCGGTCGATCCGAAGGATGATGAGGTCATCGTGAAGCCCGAGCCGGTGGAGGTGCCGGTGGATTTCGCGGCAGCGCAGAAGAAGTGGCCGGACGTGTACGCCTGCATCCGCATCCCCGGCGCGACCCGCTGTGCCATCAGCGACGAGATGGGGTATTTTATCGCCCAGCACGCCAGCGATGACGGGTATTACCTGTACCGCGACCTGGACGGCAAGGACGCCAAGTCCGGCACGCTGTATACCGAGAAAGCCTATAACAAGACCGATTTCAGCGACCCGGTGACGGTGATCTACGGCCACAACATGGCCAACCGCACCATGTTCGGCGGTTTGCAGAGCTATGCCGAGACGCTGAAGTTCGACGATGAGGCGGTCATTTACATCTATCAGCCGGGACGGCAGCTGACGTACCGCATTTTCGCCGGTGTGCCCTATGACACCAGCCACGTGCTGTATTATCACGATTTCAGCGATGAGAAGGTGTTCAACGATTTCTTCCAGGCGCTGGCCAAGGCGGCGGACGATCCCAAGTATAAGAGCAGCAACGAGCTGAACGCATTTTACAGCGCCGAGGGCTGCGTGAACGTGGACAAGGACAACCTGCCGGTGGCCGGGGATAAGGTCATCATCTTGGCGACCTGTAAGAACGGCGACAACAACCACCGCTATTGGATCATGGCCAAGCTGGTGGAGGACACCGCCGAGCCGGTGGTGATGACGAAGGAGGAGGCGGAGAAGGCCGGTGTGACGCCGGATCGCATCGTGGAGCAGAACGATGCTGCCAATACCGCTGACAATAAGACGAATTGAGACAAAAAAGCAGCGGAGGGTAAGGCGATGCGCCTTACCCTCCGCTGTGTTTTGAAAAGCGTTTTGCCGCCGATAGACGGATGTAGGGGCGGACAGAGTCGTCCGCCCCTACGGGGGAGTAACGGGAATGCGTTCGTGCAGCGGGCGGGGCGATGCACCCCAAGGGTGCTTGCTTCGCTGCGTGGGCATCGCCCCCTACGAAAAAATCGCCGGGAAACCGTGCGTAGGGGCGGATGCCCACATCTGCCCGTCTCTCCCTCCGTCAAAACATTCGGTTTTGACACCTCCCTCGCAGAGGGAGACAAAGGGAGTTCCGCGCCTGCGGGCGCGGGGAGACGGATTCCCACGGGCGCGCTGCGCCCTCGGAATGACAGGCTTTTTCGACAGTCTGAGCACAAAAAAGAACCGCCCGATGGCGGTTCTTTTTTGTGCTGTCTCGTTCAGGCGGCGGCGTGAGCCTTGCGGTTGTGGAGCAGCTCGTCGGTACGCTCCAGCAGCAGCGCACGGGTGGCGGAGACGGTAAACACGATGGCCCAGCCCAGGGTCAGGTAGTTGGCCAGGACGCGGATCTCAGCGTCGGCGGCGGTCATCAGGAAAGCGGAAGCAACGACCAGCACCAGGGAAACGATGGCGACAGCGATTTGAATAGAGATGTTCTTCATGATAATGTCCTCCTTAAAAAGTTGTATGTGATATGTTCGTTTTTTCTTTGTTTTGGGGTCTTGTGCTCTTGTTGTCTGTATAGTAGAATAAATAACAGGAAAAGTAAAGCTGTACTTTGTTATAATGGATGTTAGTAAAGCTGATAACAAAACGGGGAGGACAAGACTATGGAAACGGCACGGTGCAGGGCGTTTTTGGCGGCGGCGGAGACGGGGAGCTTTTCCCGTGCGGCGGAGGCGCTGCGGTACACGCCCTCCGGCGTGAACCAGCTGGTGTCGGCGCTGGAAAAGGAGATCGGATTCTCGCTGTTCAGCCGCAACACGAAGGGCGTGGCCCTGACGGCCAACGGGGAGCTGCTGCTGCCGGTGGTGCGGGAGTTCCTGCGGCAGGAGGACCGCATTTTCGAGCTGTCGGCGGAGATGAACGGACTGCTCATCGGCAGCGTCAGCATCGCCGCTTACTCCAGCATCGCCACCCACTGGCTGCCGTCGGTGATACGGGAGTTCCAGCGGGATTACCCCAACGTGAAGATCAAGCTGATGGAGGGCATCTGGCAGGAGGTGTCCCAGTGGCTGGACGAGCGGGTGGCGGACATCGGATTTCTGAGCTATCAGGAGAATATGCCCTACGACTGGATACCGCTGGCGGAGGACCCCATGCTGGCGCTGCTGCCCAGGGATCACCCGCTGGCGGAGGCGGAGTCCTATCCGCTGGAGAACTGCGCCAAGGATCGGTTCATCATGCCGGCGCTGGGCTGTGACGATGACGTGGAGGCACTGTTTGTCCGCGGACACATCGAGCCGAACATCTGCTACACCACGCTGGAGAGCTTTTCCGCCATGTCCATGGTGGAGCAGGGGTTGGGCATGAGCGTGATGAACCGGCTCATCACAAAAAAGCGGGTGTGTGACATCGCTATGATCCCCATCGACCCGCCGGCCAGCATCACGCTGGGCGTGGCGCTGCATTCCCGGACGGACACCTCGCCGGCGGTGAAGATGTTTTTGCGCTACGCGGTGCGGATGCTGACGAAAAAGGAAGATTGACGCACAAAAAAAGAACGCCCGGCGGGCGTTCTTTTTTTGCGCTTACAGGAAGAAGTCGAAGCGGGGATGATCCTTGGTGACTGTGCCGGTCTCGATCTCGATGCTGTCGCCGAAGTATTTGTGCAGCAGGGCCACCAGCTCATCGGCGGCGGCCTGTACCTCGGCGGCGTTCACGTCGGAGAAGCCGTCGATGGGGAAGAGGATGGCCTTGGTCGCCTCGGTGATCTTGCCGCGCTCCGATTGACGCCACGTCCAGCGCCGGGTACGGATCTCGCTGCCGGAGGCGTAGACGGCCTCGCCCACGTCGGGGGTCTCCTCCTCGGTGCTGCCGAAGGGGATGAATGTGTCGCCCTCGCGGGCCAGCCGCACGTCAAGACCTTCGTCGATGGTGTCCAGGTCGTGAGCGCCCATGGGCAGGCGGTGCTTGATGGACACGGCGTTGCCCAGATCCACGGCGGCGTTGATGTGGGGGAAGCCCTTGCCCTTGGCGATGCGGGTCAGCAGGGCCTCGATGGAGCAGAGGAACTTGTTGGGGTTGATGCCAAGGGCGGTAAACGCCTGACGGTAGGGCAGGATGTCCTCCGTTTCCTTGGGTTTTTTGCCGGTGAAATAGCTCTCGCAGGCGGCGACATTCTCGGCCAGCATCTGCTCCAGCTCCGGGATGTCGTGGGTGTTGTCCAGCCCGCGGACGGCTACCGCGCCGAAGCAGGCATTGGGCAGCTTTTCGAAAAATTCTTTGGACACCTGATAGTACATGGCGTTTCCTCCTTGTTGAAATTTTCCGCTATTGTAACGCTTTGCACCGCGAAATGCAAGAGGGAAGTCCGTAACATAGAATGATTTTATATTCCGACAGATTTGCTCGATAATATGAAGCGGTAGGGCTTGCATTTTGAGGCGTTATCCTGTAAAATATAGAACGGAATTTTGGGAAAGGGGGCGTGTGCCTGTGAAACTGCAAAAAAACCGGCCCACAGGGCGGGTACTGGGTATGGCGGCAGCGCTGCTGGCGCTGCTTTTGCTCTCTTTCGTGTGGGGGCGGTACGATGTGCCGCTGTCGGAGGTGGTGCGTATTCTGCTGTCCCGGCTGTTCCCGGTGGAGCAGACGTGGACGGACAACATGGCCATCGCCGTGTGGAACGTGCGTCTGCCCCGTATCCTGCTGGCCTGCTTGGTGGGGTGCGCGCTGTCGGCGGCGGGAGCGTCGTATCAGACGGTGTTTCAGAATCCCATGGCCGCGCCGGACATTTTAGGCGCGTCCTCTGGCGCGTGCTTCGGCGCGGCGCTGGCCATTCTGACGGGGCAGGGCAGCGTGACGGTCACGGTGTACGCCTTCTGTGCCAGTCTGCTGTCCGTGACGCTGGTGTATCTTGTGGGGCGGCGTACCAGGGGAAACCGGGTGATGAACCTGCTGCTGGCGGGCATCATGGTGGGGTCGCTGTTCACAGCCGGAACGTCCTACATCAAGCTGGTGGCCGACCCCGGCAACCAGCTGCCGCAGATCACCTACTGGCTCATGGGCAGTCTGTCGGGGACGCGGATGAAGACCGTGACCTTTGCCGCCGCGTGCATGGCGGTGGGGCTGCTGCCGCTGCTGCTTCTGCGCTGGCGGATGAACCTGCTGACGTTGTCCGCCGACGAGGCACGGGCCATGGGCGTGCATACCGACCGGCTGCGGCTGACGGTGATCCTGTCTGCCACGGTGCTGACGGCGTCGGCGGTGTCCGTGTCCGGCATGATCGGCTGGGTGGGGCTGGTCATTCCCCATCTCAGCCGCCGCATCGTGGGCAACGACTGCCGCTGGCTGCTGCCCATGTCCATGCTGTTCGGCGCGGCGTTTCTGCTGCTGGTGGATAACCTGGCGCGGTGTCTCACGGCGGTGGAGATCCCCATCGGCATCCTGACCGCCTTCGTGGGCGCGCCCTTCTTTATCTACCTGATGGTGAAGGGGGGCGAACGGGCATGAAGCTGACGGTGAACGACCTGTCGTACAGCTATACCAAGGATATGCCGGTGCTGAAGGGCGTGTCCTTCACGGCGGACAAAGGCGAGTTCCTGTCTGTGCTCGGGCCCAACGGCGCGGGAAAGAGCACGCTGTTTCGCTGCCTTTTGGGCGGCGTCGACGGCTACTCCGGCGCGATCGAGCTGGATGGCCGGGAGGTGCGAGGGCTGTCCCGGCGGGAGCTGGCGGCTCGCATCGCCTATATCCCGCAGATACACCGGCCCACGTTCGGCTACTCGGTGCTGGACACGGCGCTGATGGGTCTGACCCGTGAGCTGTCGCCGTTCCGTTCCCCCACGACGGAGCAGGAAAAGCGGGCCATGGAGGCGCTGGAGCAGATGGGCGTGGCCCGGCTGGCTGCGCGAAATTTCGCCACACTGTCCGGCGGCGAGCAGCAGCTGGTGCTCATCGCACGGGCGCTGTGCCAGCAGTCGGATATACTGCTGATGGACGAGCCCACGTCCTCGCTGGACTACGGCAACCAGCTGCGGGTCCTGCAGCGGGTGGCCGAGCTGGCGGCGCGGGGCTATACGGTGATCCTGTCCACCCACGACCCCCAGCACGCGCTGCGGTTCTCTCAGCGGGTGCTGGCCCTGCGGGACGGCCAGGTGGCCGCCTTCGGCGACACCCGCGAGGTGCTGACGGAGTCGCTGCTGGAGCGGCTGTACGGCGTGGACGCGGCGCTGCTGGACACGGAGCACGGTCCGGTGGTCGTGCCGAAGGGAGGCGGCCATGTTTGAGTGGACGCAGGAGCGCATCGCCTATATGGACGATGCCTGCCGCCGGACGGACTTCCACCAAAGGCTGGCGGCGGAGCTGTCACCCTATCTCCGGCGGACGAACCGCATCTGTGACGCGGGCTGCGGGCTGGGGTATCTGTCCCTGGCCCTCGCGCCGTATGTGGGCGCGGTGACGGCGGTGGAGCGGGACGGTCAGGCGCTGGCGGTGCTGAAGCGGGAGATCGAGACCCGGCACATCGCCAACGTGACGGCGGTGCGGGGCGACGTGCTGGCCTACCGGCCTGACGAGCCGTTTGACGCCATGGTGTTCTGCTTCTTCGGCAGCATGGAGGAGATACTGGCCACGGCGGCGCGGTGCTGCAGGGGCACGGTGCTGGCGGTGGTGCGGAACGATGAAAGCCACCGTTTTTCCGGCAAGCACCGCGAGCCGGGACGGCACGGCTATGAAACAGCCTGCCGTATCTTAGCTGAAAAGGGAATTTGCTTTACAGCAAGAACGGAGGTGTTTGACTTCGACCAGCCCTTCCGCAGCCTGGAGGACGCCCGCCGGTTCTTTGAGCTGTACGGCGGAAACGAGGACTGGCGCTCCCGGTTGGTGGAGACAGGCGACCCGGAATTTCCCTGGCAGCTGCCCAGCCGCCGGGAGTTCGGCCTGATCACCTTTCAGATGGGGGATGGAGAGTAAACCGTGTATTCCGCGGCGTGAGCCGGGAAGATGATAAGGAGAAAACCATGAAAAACAACGTGAAAAGACTGCTGGCGCTAATTTTGGCGCTGGCCATGAGCCTGAGCCTGTTCGCCTGCGGGCAGAAGCAGGACGGCAAGCAGGATGACGTGCAGGCGGATACCACCCGTGTGTTCACCGACTCCTGCGGGCGCGAGGTCACTGTGCCCGCGGACGTGCAGAAGGTGGCCGTATCCGGCCCGCTGGCCCAGATGGTGGTGTTCGCCATCGCCCCGGACAAGATGGTGGGCGTGGCCAACGCTTGGGACGAGACGGCGCAGACGTATTTTGACGAGAAATACCTGAGTCTGCCGCTGCTGGGCCAGCTGTATGGCGGCAAGGGTGAGCTGAACCTGGAGACGCTGCTGGCAGCTGCGCCGGACGTGGTCATCGATGTAGGCGAGCCCAAGGGCAGCCTCGCGGAGGACATGGATGCCTTACAGGAGCAGACCGGCATCCCCTTCGTCCACATCGATGCCTATTTGGCCACGATGGATGAGACGTATGCCATGCTGGGCGACCTGCTGGCCATGCCCAACGAGGCACAGGGGCTGGCGGACTATTGCCGCGCCATGTATGATAGGGTGAAGGCCATCGCGGACAGCGTGGATAAAGCGAATATACTTTACATCACAGGGGACGAGGGCTTGAACGTCATCGCCCAGGGCTCTTACCACGCCGAGGTCATTGACATGCTGGCCAACAACCTGGCCGTGGTGGACGAGCCGTCCAGCAAGGGCACGGGCAACGAGGTGGACATGGAGCAGATCCTGAACTGGAATCCCGATGTGATCCTGTTCGCCCCGGACAGCATCTATGACACCGTGGCGGACAACGAGGACTGGCAGACCATCACCGCCATCAAAGAGGGGAATTATTACGAAGTGCCCTTCGGCCCGTACAACTGGATGGGCTTCCCGCCCAGCGTCCAGCGGCTGCTGGGTATGCAGTGGATGGCCGCCGTGCTGTACCCCGATGCGGCGGACTATGACCTGTACGAGGCGGCCAGCGCGTATTTTGAGCTGTTCTACCACTGTGAGCTGACGGAGGCGCAGTTCGCGGCGCTGACGGCCCACTCTGTCATCAAGGCCGCGTGACACGATGAGATGAAAGGAGCGCCTGACGATGCACACCATATTTCAACAGCTGGTCTACGCCCGGGAAAAGGGCAGGGACACGGTGCTGGCCACCATCATTTGGGATGACGGCTCTGCCCCTCGCGGCAGGGGCAGTCAGATGCTGGTGGACGGCGATGGGCTGCTGGCCGGGACGATCGGCGGCGGCGCGGTGGAGGGGCGCTCCATCGAGATCGCCCGGGAGATGCTGCGGGATGGCAAAAACGGCTATACCCACTTTTTCCGCCTGCAAAAGGATGGCGAGGTGGGCATGGTCTGCGGCGGCGATGTGACGGTGTATTTCTGCCGCGTTCCTGCCGGTGACGCGGCCTGGGGCGCGGTGGCCGCGGAGGTGCTGCGCCGGTTGAAGGGCCGCGTGCCGGGGTATCTGACGCTGCCGCTGGACGGCAGTCCCGCCGCCGTCACGGACACGGACGAGAGCGACGGCCAGGCCCGGTTTTCCATGGTACTGCCGGTGGGGGAGCGGGCGCTGATCTTCGGTGCGGGGCATATCGCTAAGGCCCTCGTGCCGCTGCTGCACACGGTAGGCTTCCGCCCTGTGGTGTTTGACGACCGGCCTGAGCTGGCCACGAAGGAGAGCTTTCCCCAGGCGGACGAGGTGATCTGCGGCGACTTTGAGCGCATCGAGGACTATGTCACTATCCAGCCGGAGGACTACGTGGTCATCATGACCAACGGCCACGAGCACGATTTTCAGGCGGAGGTACAGGTGCTGCGCCGCGAGACCGCCTATGTGGGCGTTATCGGATCGCGGAAGAAAACGGCCTTCGTGAACCGGCGGCTGCGGGAGGCCGGCATCGGCGAGGCGGCCATCGCCTCGGTGCACACGCCCATCGGCACGGCCATCAAGGCTGTGACGCCGGAGGAGATCGCCGTGTCCATCACCGGCGAGATGATCATGGTACGGGCCACGGCCCGTGAGGCCAAGGGAGAGGTGCACCATGGCTGCCCCATGCACTGAGCACCTGTTCTTCACCGGGCGTAAGGGCGTGGGGAAGTCCACGCTGGTACGGACGGCCATCGAGGGCAAGCGCGCCGGCGGGTTCTTCACCCGGCGGGTGGAGGGCGTGCTGGAGCGGCCCTCCGTCCACCTGCTGCGGGCCGGAACGGTGGACGTGCCGTCGGCGGAGAACCTTTTGTTCTGTTGCGGCGGCGCGGATATGCAGCAGTTCGATAAGCTGGGCTGCGGGGCTTTGGCCGATACGGCGGGCTGTGAGGTGCTGGTGATGGACGAACTTGGCCCGCACGAAGAACAGGCTGCCGCGTTCCGCCAGGCGGTGCTGCGGGCGTTGGAGGGAGATGTTCCCGTCGTCGGCGTTTTGCAGCAGGCGGAGAGCGCGTTTCTGCGTCAGGTGGCGTCTCACCCCAACGTCCGGGTGGTCACGGTGACGGAGGAGAACCGGGACGCGCTGCGCCTTTGGCTGGCGCAGAGGAAATAACGGGAAAAGGACACGCTTCGCGTGTCCTTTTTTGCGTCCGGGGAGAGCGGAATAGCCTTTGCAAGCGGCGGGAAATGTTGTATAATGCATTCAAGAACGAGAGAGGGGGATACGCCCGTGGAGCTGCATATTCTGATGGGCCGGGCCTGCGCGGGAAAGAGCCGCCGGGTGCTGGAGGAGATCACGGCGCGGCGAAGCCAGCGGGGACAGGTGCTGCTCGTGCCGGAGCACGCCTCCCACGAGGCGGAGCTGGATCTGTGCCGCGCCTGCGGGCCGACGGCCAGCCGTGACGCGGAGGTGCTCAGCTTCCGCAGCCTGGCCACCCGTGTGCTGGGCCGCACCGGCGGGCTGGCGGACGTGACGCTGGATGCCGGCGGCAAGCTGCTGACCATGCGCCGGGCGTTACAGGAGGTCAGCGGACGGCTGACGGTGTTTGCGCGGCCCTCCCAGCGGCCTGCGTTTCTGCGGCAGCTGGTGGCGCTGGCGGACGAGCTGTACGCCTACCGGGTGCAGCCGGAGACGCTGCTGCGGCAGGTGGAGGGCATCCCCGGCGCGGCGGGGGATAAGCTGCGCTCGGCGGCGCTGGTGTTCGCCGCCTACGATGCCCGCCTCCATGGCGACGGGTTCGACGTGCGCTCCCGGGTGCAGAAGCTGTGCGACGCGCTGCCGGAGGACGACTACCTGGCGGGCAAGGACGTGTACGTGGACGGGTTCTCCTACTTCAACCGGGTGGAGGAGGACATTTTGGCCACGGTGCTGCGCCAGGCCCACAGCCTGACGGTGACGCTGCTGGGGGATATGCACGAGGTGCAGCTGTTCCAAAACGCCATCGGCCAGCGTTACCGGCTGGAGCGGATGGCGACGGAGAGCGGCGCAAAGTGTGAAGTAGAACACCTTGTCACCTGCGTCAGTACCCCGCTGGGCCATTTGGAACGCCACTGCTTCGGCGATACGAAGGAATGGCAGGGCGGCGACGTGCCCATCCGGCTGTACCAGGCCGACACGGCGTTTTCCGAGGTGGAGTACGTGTCGTCCCAGCTGCGCCGTTTGGCCCGGCAGGGCGTGCGCTGGCGTGATATGGGCGTGGCCGCCCGGAACATGGACGTGTACGGCCCGCTGCTGGAGGCGGTGTTCCGCCGGGACGGCATCCCGGCCTATATCAGCCGCCGCAGCGATATTCTGGACAAGCCCGTGCTGACGCTGCTGCTGTCCGCCGTGGACGCGGTGACGGGCGGCTTTGAATACGAGGACGTGTTCCGCTGCCTGAAAACCGGCATGACCAGCGTGACGGAGCAGGAGTGCGACCTGCTGGAGAACTACGCCGTCCGCTGGGAGATCCGGGGCAATATGTGGCTGCGTGACGTGGACTGGACGGCCTGCCCGGACGGCTACGGCCTGGAGATGACGCCCCGGCGGCAGGTGCAGCTGTCGGAGGTCAACCGGGTGCGGCGCAAGGTGCGGACGCTGTTTTGGCAGCTGAGTGAGGGACTGAAAGATAATAAAACCGCGAGGGGTAAGGCGGAGGTGCTTTACACATTTGCGGAGCTGGCGGGCACGCCGGATATTCTGAAGCGCCGGACGGAGGCGCTGCGGGAGAGCGGCGATATGCAGGCGGCGGAGGAGTACGCCCAGCTGTGGCACATCTTCTGCCAGGTGCTGGATCAGTTCGTGGAGCGGCTGGGCGACACGGAGGTGGACGGCGAGGAGTTTGCGCGGCTGCTGCGGCTGACGCTGAGTCAGTACGCCGTGGCCACCATCCCGGCCACGCTGGATCAGGTGAAGGTCAGCCCCCTGACCCGGAACGACCGCCACCCGGTGCGCCACCTGTTCCTGCTGGGCGCAAACGACAGCGTGCTGCCCACGGTGTCCGCCAACACCGGCCTGCTGGACGGGGCGGAGCGGGAGCTTCTGCAGCAGCAGGGCATCGCCCTGGCGGACGCGGATTTTGACGACCTGAGCAGTGAGCTGCAAAACATCTACGCCGCGCTGGCCCAGCCCACGGAGAGCCTGACGGTGACGTGGCCCGCCGGGGACGAGACGGGAGCGCGATTGCTGCCGTCCTTCGTGGTGGCGCGGATACGCCAGCTGTTCCCGGCGGTGCGGATGGAGCGGGAGGACGGCGCATACCGCCGCGAGCTGTCCGCCCCGGCGCTGACGCTGGCGGGCCGCTGCCCGGAGGGCGCGCTGTGGCGCTATTTCCGGGAAAACGGGCAGGGCGCGGTGCTGAACCGTATGGCCGCAGCCCGTGCCATGGGCCGGGGACGGCTGTCACCGGAGGCGGTACGCAGCCTGTACGGCGGCACGGTGGCCATGTCGGCCTCCCGGCTGGACCGGGTCAAGACCTGCCATTTCGGCTATTTCATGGAATACGGCCTGCGGGCCAGGGAGCGGAAAACCGCCAAATTTGAAGCGCCGGAGATCGGCACGTTCCTCCACTACCTGCTGGAAAACGTCCTGCGTGAGCTGGACGGCGGCGAGGGCATCGGTCAGGCGCAGCCGGAGCGTCTGCGTGCGCTGGTGAACAGGTTCACCGACCAATACATTGCCGCCGTCATCGACGGCTATGGCGACAAGAGCGCCCGCTTCCGCTACCTGTTCTCCCGGCTGCGGGAGACGGCCTGCACCATCGTGGAGAACGCGGTGGAGGAGATGCGCCACTCGGATTTCCGGCCCATGGCCTTCGAGCTGGGCTTCGGCGGCAGGGACGGCCAGCTGCCCGCCATCACCGTCACCGCAGGGGACACCACCCTGTCCGTAACGGGAAAGGTGGACCGGGTGGACGGCTGGCTGAAGGACGGGCGGCTGTACCTGCGGGTGGTGGACTACAAGACGGGGAAAAAGTCCTTCGACCTGGCGGACGTGCGCTGCGGCCTGGGCATTCAGATGCTGCTGTACCTGTTTGCGCTGCAAAGAAGCGGCGCGGCGTATTTCAACAGCCCCGTCGAACCGGCGGGCGTGCTGTATCTGCCCGCCCGCGATGTGATACTGCGGGCGGATCGGGCCGTCCCGCCGGAGAAGCTGCAAGCGTCCCTGCGGCGTGAGCTGCGGCGCAGCGGTATGATACTGGCCGAGCCGGACGTGCTGACGGCCATGGAGCACGAGGCGCTGGAGTCGCCCTGCTTCCTGCCCTTGGGCGTGGCGAAGGACGGCACGCTCACCGGGTCGCTGGCCAGCGCGGTGCAGCTTGGCAAGCTGGGCCGCTATGTGGACAAGCTGCTGCACCGGGTGGCCGAGGAGCTGGGCGCGGGAAACATCGACGCCGACCCCTGCGTCCGTGGGCCGCAGGAGAGCGCCTGCGACCACTGCGCCTTCGCCTCGGCCTGCTGGTTCGATGAGCGGCGGGACAAGGCACAGTATCTGCAAAAGACCACGCCGGAGGAATTTTGGGCGGCGGTGGACAGGGAGGTGTCCCATGGCTGAGATCAGATTGACGGAGCAGCAGCGCGCTGCGGTGGAGAACCGTGGCGGCAGTCTGCTGGTATCCGCCGCCGCCGGGTCGGGCAAGACCAAGGTGCTGGTGGAGCGGGTGTTCTCCTACCTGACGGAGGAGCACTGCCACGTGGACGATTTCCTCATCATCACCTACACCCGGGCCGCCGCGGCGGAGCTGCGGGGCAAGCTGGCCGCCGAGCTGGCGTCCCGTGTGGCGCAGAGCCCCGGCGACCGTCATCTGCGGGCGCAGATGTTCCGGGTGTATCAGGCGGACATCAAGACGGTGGACGGCTTCTGCGCCCAGCTGCTGCGGCAGCACGTGCATCTCCTGCCGCCGGTGGACGGGCGGTGTCTTACGCCGGACTTCCGGGTGCTGGACGAGAGCGAGGCGGCGCTGCTGCGGGAGCGTGCGCTGGAAGCGGCGCTGGAGGAGTTTTACCGTGCCATTGAGAGCGGAGATGAGGAGTGCGCGCAGTTGGCGGACACGCTGGGCGCGGGACGGGACGACCGGGCGCTGGCCCGGCTGATCCCGGAGCTGCACGGAAAGCTGCAAAGCCACCCCTACCCGGAGAAGTGGCTGGCCCGTGCGGCGGAGGGCTGGACGGACATCCCGGCCCATTTGGCGGACAGCGTATACGGACAGACGGTGATGGCGGACACGGTGCGCCGCGCCGAATTTTGGGCGTCCCAGCTGGAGCGGGCGGTGTCCGCCATGGCGGACTGCCCGCCGGTGCTGGAGGCCTACGGCGACCGCTTTATAGAGGTGGCCGGCCAGCTTCGGCGCTACCGTGAGGCGTCTCAAAGCGGCTGGGCGGCCATGGCGGCGGTGCAGCCGTCGTTTCGCCGTGTGGGCGTCGTAAGGGGCGAGGAGAACGAGCAGGCGAAAAAGGCCGCCCGGACGGTGATGGAGAAGTGCAAGGCGGAGCTGAAAAAGCTGGCCGCGCCCTACGAAACGCCGGAATCGGAGCACCTGGACGACCTGCGGGCCATCGCCCCGGCCATGCGGGGCCTGCTTAGGCTGACGGCGTCCTTCGGCCAGCGGTATCAGGCCGAGAAGGTGCGGCGCAACGCGCTGGACTTCTCCGATCAGGAGCACTACGCCCTGACGCTGCTGGCTCACGAGGACGGCTCGCCCACGGAGCTGGGGGAGCAGGTGTCCCACCGCTACCGGGAGGTGATGGTGGACGAGTATCAGGACACCAATGAGGTGCAGAACTGCATCTTCCGTGCCGCGTCCGACGATGGGCAGCGGCTGTTCGCCGTGGGCGATGTGAAGCAGAGCATCTATCGCTTCCGGCTGGCCGAGCCGGGGATATTCCTGGAGAAATACCGCACCTTCGCCGATGCGAACACGGCCTCGGAGGGTCAGCCCCGGCGCATGGTCCTGAGCCGCAACTTCCGCTCCCGGCGGGAGGTGCTGGACGTGACCAACTTCGTGTTCGGGGCGATCATGTCCACGGAGATGGGCGAGATGGACTACACCGACCAGGAGAAGCTCTATTTCGGCGCGGAATACTACCCGCCGGCCCGGCGGGACGTGGAGCTCCACCTGGTCAGCGTGGAGGATACGGAGGAGGAGCGGTTCGACCGCGTTCAGGCGGAGGCCCGGTTCGCAGCCCGGCGCATCCGAGCCCTGCTGGACGAGGGCTTCCCCGTACAGGGCGAGGACGGGCAGACGCGGCCCGTCACGCCGGAGGACATCGTCATCCTCATGCGTTCGCCCAGCTCACGGCTGTCCGCGTTCTGCGCGGCGCTGGAGCGGGAGGGCATCCCCTGTGACGGCGGCGAGAGCGAGGACTTCTTTGCCGCCATGGAGGTGGCGGTGCTGCTGTCGCTGCTGGAGGTGGTGGACAACCCCCGGCAGGACGTGCCGCTGATCGCGGTGCTGCGTTCGCCGCTGGTGGGCATGACCCCCGACCGGCTGGCGCAGATACGTGCCCTCCAGCCCGATGGGGATTACTACGAGGCGCTTTGCCGGGATGACGCGCCGGACAGTGCGGCGTTCCTGTCGCTGCTGGCGGAGCTGCGGGCGGCCTCCCGTGAGATGGCGGCGGATCAGCTCCTGTGGTATATCTACGACCGCTGCCACGCATCGGCGGTGTTCGGTGCGATGGAGGACGGCGAGCTGCGCCTGGCCCGGCTTCACGCGCTGTACGACTACGCCCGCCGGACGGTGCAGAGCGGCAAAACGGGCCTGTTCGACTTCATCCTCTACCTCCGCAGTCTGCTGGAAAAGGGCGACGCGCCGCAGCTCAGTGCCGCGTCCTCCGCCTCCGGCGTGCGTATCATGAGTGTACACCGTTCCAAGGGCCTGGAGTTCCCGGTGGTGGTGCTGGCGGATCTGAACCGCACGTTCAGCCGTCAGGACATGAACCAGCCGGTGCTGGTGCATCCCCAGCTGGGCGCGGGGGCGGAGCGGGTGGACACGGCGCGGCACATCCGCTACGACACCCTCTCCAAAACAGCGCTGGCTCTGACGCTGGAGCGGGAGAGCAAGGCCGAGGAGATGCGTATCCTCTATGTGGCGCTGACCCGCGCCAAGGAGAAGCTCATTTTAGTGGACGCCATGAAACACGGGGAGAAGCACCTGCGGGAGCTGATCGCCCTCAGCGGCGTGCCGGTGCAGCCGGAGGCGGTATCCGGCGCGAAATGTCCCGGCGACTGGCTTTTGCTGCCGCTGCTGCACACCACGGCGGCGGGGGAGCTGCATCAGTTCGCCGAGCTGTGGCCGCAGGAGCTGGACGAAGGGCCGGAGGGCCTGACGGTGCAGCTGCACCACGTGGGCGGTGAGCAGGACGCGCAGCCGGCGGACGAACCGGCGGAGACGGCCCGCGGCGAGGACGTGCTGCCGGACGCGGCGGCGCTGTCGTTCCGCTACGGCCACCCGGCGGCCACGGTAACGCCCTCCAAGGTGACGGCCACCCAGCTGAAGGGCCGGGAGCTGGATCAGGAGATCGCGGAGGGCGCACCGCCCCACTGGCACGAGCTGACGCCGGAAAAGCCCCGGTTCATGCAGAAAGCCCAGGGTCTCAGCGCCGCGGAGCGGGGCACGGCCATGCACCTGGTGATGCAGTACCTCGACCTCAGCGCGTCGAGCGGCGACGATGTCCGATCGCAGGTGGCGGCGCTGACGCAGCGCCGTCTGCTGACGGCGGAGCAGGCCGCATCGCTGGACATCCCGGCGCTGGTACGGTTTTTGTCCTCGCCGCTGGCGGAGCGCATCCGCCGTGCGCGGCAGGCGTGGCGGGAGTACCGCTTCGCTCTGCTGGTGGATGGCGGTATTTACGACCCGGCCGCCGCCGGGGAGGAGCTGCTGCTCCAGGGCGTGGCGGACTGTGTGTTCGAGACGGAGCGCGGCCTGACGGTGGTGGATTTCAAGACCGACCGCGTGACCGGCGAGGCGCTGACCCAGCGGGCGGAGACGTACCGTCCCCAGCTGGCGGCCTACGCCGCGGCGCTGGAAAAAATACTGGAAAAGCCGGTAACGGAGCGGATATTGTATTTCTTCGCAGCCGGGACGGAAATTTCTTTGTAAAATTGCCGAAAAGTGCTTGCATTTGGCGTTGGAGTGTGCTATTATCACAGTTGCGTTTGCGGCGCAGCCGCGGCGACGAGTGAACCAGAAAGGGGTGAACAAGAGCAATGAAGGAAGGAATCCATCCCAATTATCAGCAGACTACTATCAAATGCGCCTGCGGTAATGTGATTGAGACAGGTTCTACGAAGAAGGATATTCGCGTGGAAGTCTGCTCTAAGTGTCACCCCTTCTTCACCGGCAAGCAGAAGCTGGTGGATACCGGCGGACGTGTTGCCAAGTTCAACAAGCGTTTCGGTCTGGACAAGTAAAAGACACATCACATCACAAAACCCATGCCGTTTGGCATGGGTTTTGTTTTACATTCTGCATGAGCCGTGGTATACTTAACAAAAATCCGACCAACGAGGGCAATATATGGAACGAAAGACCATCGAACAGAACAAAGAGGGCGTGCGGGACTATGCGGTGCTGGTGGGCCTGAAGTCCCCGGTGCTGGGCCGCGACAGCGCCGATGAGGAGAGCCTGACCGAGCTGGCCGCGCTGGTGGAGACCGCCGGCGCGGAGAGCGTGGGCATGATCCTGCAAAGCCGCGAAAAGCCCGACCCCCACAGCTTCATCGGCGAGGGCAAGGTGGAGGAGGTCAAGCGCATGGTGGAGAACAGCCAGGCCACCATGGTCATCTTCGACAACGACCTGTCCCCGTCCCAGATCCGTGTCCTGACGGAGCTGTGCGGCGTGCAGGTGCTGGACCGCAGCGGCCTGATCCTGGACATCTTCGCCCAGCGCGCCCGGACGAAGGAGGGTTGCTTGCAGGTGGAGCTGGCCCAGTACCAGTACCTGCTGCCCCGCCTCATCGGTATGTGGTCGCACCTGGAGCGCCAGGGCGGCACCGGCGGCTCGCCCATCGGCACAAAAGGCCCTGGCGAGACCCAGCTGGAGACGGACCGCCGCCACATCCGCCGGAAGATCGACAAGCTGAAGGAGGAGCTGGAGGAGGTGCGCCGCGTGCGGGCCACCCAGCGCCAGCGGCGGCAGAAGAACGAGATCCCCGTGGTGGCCATCGTGGGCTATACCAACGCGGGCAAGTCCACGCTGCTCAACGCCATCACCGGCGCAGGCATCCCCGCCAACGACCGGCTGTTCGACACACTGGACACCACCACCCGCCTGCTCACCGTCAGCGACACGCTGGACGTGGTCATCTCCGACACGGTGGGCTTCATCCGCAAGCTGCCCCACCAGTTGGTAGAGGCCTTCAAGGCCACGCTGGAGGAGCTGGAATACGCCGATCTGCTGCTCCACGTCATCGACGTGAGCAACCCGGAATGGGAGGAGCAGGCCCGCATCGTGGACGACCTGATCCGTGAGCTGGGCGCGGACAGCATCCCCTGCATCCGCGTCTACAACAAGTGCGACGTGGCCTTCGGCTTCCAGCGGAAGGAGGAGAACGCGGTGACCCTGTCCGCCCGGACAGGGGAGGGCGTGGCCGACCTGCTGGCGGCCATCGACAAAAAGCTGGACAAGGGCACGAAGCGCGTGACGCTGCACCTGCCCTATGACAAGGCCGGGGCGCTGGACGCCCTGTACCGGGAGGCCAGGGTGGAGAGCGTGGAATACGGCGCGACGGTGGACGTGGTGGCGGTGTGTACGCCCCGCATCATCGGCCAGCTCCACCAGTTCATCGAGGGCTGGACCGAGCCGAAGGAGGACTGGGAATGAGCGGCTTTCGCGTACCGTTTCAGCCATCAGAGACGGAGTTTACCGAGAAGCGCTCCCGCTTCATCGGCCACCTGCTGCCGGTGAAAACGGAGGAGCAGGCCCGTGAGTTCATCGGGCAGATGAAGAGGAAATACTACGATGCCCGCCACAACTGCTGGTGCTACCTCATCGGCGACAGTGTGGTACGTTACAGCGATGACGGAGAGCCCCAGGGCACGGCGGGGCAGCCTATGCTCAACGTGTTCCAGCGGGAGAACGTGACGGACGTAGTCTGCGTGGTCACGCGGTATTTTGGCGGCGTGCTGCTGGGCGCGGGCGGCCTGACCCGCGCCTACTCCAAGAGTGCGCGGGACGCGCTGTGCGCTGCCGGCGTGTCGGAGATGGGCCTGTGGGCCGCCGTGTCCGTCCCGTGCTCCTATGGCCTGTTCGAGCGAGTCAAGGGTGAGATCGCGGCGCTGGGCGGCATCATCGACAACACGGAGTACGGCGCGGATATACGGCTGGACGTGTCGCTGCCGGGGGAGAACACGAACGCGCTGGCAGAGCGGCTGACGGAGCTGTCCGCCGGGAGTATACAGCTCACCCGCCTGGTGGAGGAATACCGCCCCGGCCCAAGAATAGAGATATAAAAAAGGACGCCACCGGCGTCCTTTTTTGCTTGGTATTTCAGACCGCGATGCCGGTCTTACGCACGGTGGCGAGAAAGCCGCTGGCGTCATTGTCCGCGGCCAGCAGCACCGGCTCAATGTCGTCGCTTACGCCGCGTGTCAGCTTCCAAAGCGTTGCCACAGTATGCAGATAATCCTCCGGCAGCTGCCGCACAACAACGGCGATGTCGATGTCGCTGTCCTTGGTAGCCGTTCCCCGCGCATAAGAGCCGTAGAGAAACACATCCGCGGTATCCACGACCTTCCGCACGGAATCGGCGTAGTCTTTGGCGATATTCAGCACTTTTTCCTGATCCATTGATACAGCTCCTCCGTTTCTTTGATCATCTGTTCGCAGCGCGGGACAGTCAGGGATGCCAGCAGGCGCTCCTTTTGCAGAGGATAACGCGCTTCGATGTTCAGGGGACTAAGCGTGTCCAGCAGATCCAGCTGTCTCTCGCTCATTTCAGCGGACAGCCCGCACAGGTTGGCCAGCCGCATCAGCTTGTGGATGTAGGGCAACTCCTCGTCCGGCTTGCGGGTGACAAAGCAGCCCTTCAGCGCTTTCTCGATGACCTGGTGGCACATGAACCCCACATAGAGCATACGCCGTGTTTCCAGCATGGCATGGGCGGTCTGCAAGTCATATTCCGCGCCGTCAAACCAATAGGCAGATTTGTTGAAGTCACTCACGAAACCACCTCCCAGTGTGTGTAGTATACCACGCCGAACGAGAAAAGAAAAGTGCTTTCTTAGACACGGGGTGAGGGGAGGACGACCCCGCCCGCCCGATGTACGGACGCACCCTTGCCTTTTCGTAGGGGGCGATGCCCACATCGCCCCGCCCCCACGCACCGTCTGCCGAGCGTCCGTTTTGTCCTTGTCCTGTCATTCCGAGCCAGTCCGCGGACTGGCGTGGGAATCCGTCTCCCTCACCTTCGCCCTCTCCCTGGCATAGGATGGGGTGCGTACAAAGGAGGTGCGATATGGAGGAGTATCTGATCACCGCACGCTCCGTGACCCACGCACAGCGAATGGCGCAGGCACTGGAGCGAAAGGGGCTTCACGCGGTGGTGGCCCGTGCGCCCATGGGTCTGACGGGTCGGGGCTGCGGCTATGTGCTGCGTCTGCGTGGCAGGGAGAAAGCGGCGGCAGCGTGGAGGCTGCTGCGGGAGTTGGGATTTGCCCCGGCGCAGGCGTTTCAGCGCCGGGATGAGGGATACAGTGAGGTGGAGCTATGATCTATTTTGACGCGGGAGCGACCACGCTCCAAAAGCCGGAAGCGGTGCGGCGTGCCATGTACCAGGCGGTGCATACGCTGTCCTCGCCGGGTCGGGGCAGCTATCCCGCCACCCGCCGGGCGGAGGAGACGGACCTGCGGTGCAGGATGGCGGCGGCGGAGCTGTTCCATGTGGACGACCCGGCCCATGTGGTGTTCACGTCCTGCGCCACCCACGGGCTGAACATCGCCATCCGCACGCTGGTGAAGCCGGGCAGCCGGGTGGTCATCTCCGGCTACGAGCACAACGCTGTCACCCGCCCGCTCCACGCCATCCCCAACGTGGAGATTGCGGTGGCGGACGGGCCGCTGTTCGACCCGGCGGCCATGCTGGCGCAGTTCCGCCAGGCGCTGGCGCAGCCGGCGGACGCGGTGATCTGCACCCATGTGTCCAACGTGTTCGGCTACGTCCTGCCGGTGTCGGACATCGCGGCGCTGTGCCGGGAAAAGGGCGTGCCCTTCGTGCTGGACGCCTCCCAGTCCGCCGGGATGCTGCCGGTGGATATGAAGGCGCTGGGCGCGTCGTTCATCGCTATGCCGGGGCACAAGGGGCTGTACGGCCCGCAGGGCACAGGACTGCTGCTGTGCGGCTGTGAGCCTGCGCCGCTGCTGCGGGGCGGCACGGGTTCGCAGTCCCTGCTGCAGGAAATGCCCGCCGAGCTGCCGGACCGGCTGGAGGCGGGCACGCACAATATGCCCGGCATCGCCGGACTGCTGGAGGGGCTGCGGTTCGTGCAGCGTCAGGGCGTGGCGCGCATAGCGGACTACGAGGGCGAGCTGGGGCGCTACGCCGCCCAACGGCTGGCGGACATTCCCGGCGTGGAGGTGTTCTCCGGCCCGGAGCAGACCGGCGTGGTCAGCTTCCGTGTATCGGGCTGGGACTGCGAGGAGCTGGGGGAGGCGCTGGCCTCCCGGGGCATTGCCCTGCGGGCGGGGCTGCACTGCGCGCCGCTGGCTCACCGCACGGCGGGCACGCTGGAGACGGGCACGGTGCGCTTCAGCCCGTCGGTGTTCAACCGCCGTCAGGAGGTGGATAGGCTGACCCGTGAGGTGTCCGGCATCGTTGGGCAAACTGCAAAATCGTGAGTATAATTTTTTGTTGCAATTTCCCAATATTTTTTATATAATAGTAGTATCTATTTTTATGCGAAGATTTCCTTGCATCAGGAAGGGTGAAGGCATGGATAAGGTGCTTGCTTTTTTGGAGAATATTGGGAATTACTTAGTCCTGATACGCTTCTCGGACATTTTGGACATCGCGATCATCGCCTTTTTGGTATACAGTCTGCTGCGGCTGGTGAAAAGCACCCGTGCGGAGAATATCCTCAAGGGCGTGGTCATGTTCCTGCTGGCGCTGGGCATCGCCGATATGCTGCAGCTGAACGCCGTGACCTACATCATGGGCAACCTGGTGCAGGTGGGCATCATCGCCATCATCGTCCTGTTCCAGCCTGAGATACGGCAGATACTGGAGAAGATGGGCAGCCGCAACATCAAGATATTCAAGGCCTTCGGCCCGGTGCAGCAGCAGACGGCGCTGGAGACGGCCATCGACCAGACGGTCATCGCGTGCAGCGAGATGTCCCAGAGCAAGACCGGCGTTCTCATCGTGTTCGAGCGTGACATCCGCCTGGACGACATGGTTCGCAGCGGCACGATGCTGGATGCCGCCGTGTCCTCCGAGCTGCTGAAAAACATCTTCTTCGTAAAAGCGCCCATGCACGACGGCGCGGTCATCATCCGCCACGGGCGGATACTGGGCGCGGGCTGTATGCTGCCGCTGAGCAAGAACGTGAACCTGAGCCGCGACCTGGGTATGCGCCACCGGGCGGGCATCGGCATGAGCGAGAACTCCGACGCGGTGGTGGTCATCGTGTCGGAGGAGACCGGCTCGATCTCCGTGGCCATCGGCGGTATGCTCAAGCGCCACCTGATGCCGGAAACGCTGTCCAAGCTCCTGCGGAACGAGCTGATGCCGCCGGAGGAGGACAGCGAGGACAAGCCCCGCCGCTCCCTGGTGGAGCTGCTGGGCCTGCACCGAAAGGAGGAAACCGATGATGACGCAGATCTCTGAAAAGCAAACCGGCGGCGAGCAGCGGCCTCCCTTCAACCGCAGCAAGGCCCTGCGTATCGTTATCTCCATCCTGGTGGCCATCGCCATGTGGGTATATGTGGATTTGGACAAAGCGCCGCTTCGTACCAAGACCATCCGCGACATCCCGGTGGAGTTCTCCGGCGAGAACACCACGCTGGCGGACAAGAACCTGATGCTGCTGTCCGGCTACGACACCACCATCGACCTGACCATCCGCGGCCCGAAGCGTGAGCTGGTGAAGATGAACAGCGACAACGTGCGGGTCATCGCCAGCACCTCCGGCATCGATTCCGTGGGCGTACATCAGCTGAGCTGGACGCCTAGCTACCCGGACGGCGTGGTGCGTACCGATGTCAGCGTGGAGAAGGCCAGCCTCAGTCAGATCACCGTCACCGTGGGCGAGCTGTATACCAAGGAAGTCCCGGTGGAGTGCGAGGTGGTGGGCCAGGTGGCCGAGGGCTACTTCACCGGCGACGTGGTGCTTGACCCTGAGGTGCTGACGCTCCGCGCCCAGCGTGACGACCTGCTGAACGTCAGCCACGCCAAGCTGACGGTGGACATCTCCGGCGCGACCCGCTCCGTGGTGCAGACGGTGGACGTGCAGCTCTACGACTTCGACGGCAATTTGGTCGAGAATGACAACATCCGTACCAACGCCAGCCTCATCCAGGCAAAAGTGCCCGTGCTGACCACCAAGGAGGTCAAGCTGGCGGTGGAGTTCTCCGGCATCCCCGGCACAGCCATGAACAGCATCGTCTGCGACATCAGGCCGGAGACCGTGCGCCTTAACGGCGAGGCCGACGTGCTGGCGGGCATCGATCAGATCGTCCTGGCCACCCTGTACGTGGAGGATCTGGAGCTGACCCAGCAGAACAGCTATGTGGTCACGCCGCCGGACGGCACGTGGCTGGTGAATGGCAACGAGGTGGCCCGTGTGGAGATCACCCTGGACGGCATCGACGAGACGACGCTGACGGCCACGGACATCACCTACGAGAACCTGCCCGCCGGGCTGTACGCCGTGCCCATGACCGGCGGCCTGACGGTGCGGCTGTGGGGCGTGGCGGACGAGATCGCCGAGGTAAAGCCGGAGAATATCAAGGTCTACGCCGACATGAGCGCCGTCACAGGGCCCGGCCCTGTCACCGTGCCGGTGACGGTAACAATAACGGACTTCAGCGATGTGACCGTTCGCGGCACGTATGAGCTGGAGGTATCGGTGACGAACGCGCCGCTCCAGCCCGAGCCGGACGCCTCGGCGGAAAGCGCGGCATGAGGTGAAAGCATGACACAGATCGCAACAGTGGAAAAACTTCTCCCCGGCGGCTACGCGGAGATCTCCGTGCCCCGCAAGACGGCCTGCGGCCACGACTGCGAGGAGTGCGCCGGCTGCGGCATGACCGGCGCGGCCATCCGCGCCCGCGCCAAGAATGATCCCGGCGCGGCGGTAGGGCAGAAGGTAGTGGTGGAGAGCAGCACCAAAAAGCTGCTGGGCGTGGTCGCTTTGGTATACGTGCTGCCGGTGGTCTGCTTCCTGCTGGGCTACTTCCTGTCGGAGGGCCTGACGGAGGGCTGGCGCTACGCCATCGCCATCGGCGCGGCGGCCCTGTCCTTCCTGGCCAGCGTGGTCTACGACCGCAAGGCCAAGCGGGAGGAGAGTTTGACCTACACCATCCTCCGGGTATTCTGACCCGTGTTCGGCTATGTGCGGCCCTCCGATGGAAAGCTGACGGAGGAGGAGCGGGAGGTATTCCGCGGCGCATACTGCGGTCTGTGCCACGCTCTGGGGCGGCGGTACGGACTGGCCGGACGGATGATCCTGAACTACGACCTGGCGTTTTTAGCCATGGTGCTGTCCCACGGAACAGGGGAGACGTGCCTGCGCCGCTGCGCGGTGCATCCCTTCCGCCGCCGGCGCTGCGCCGGGTCTGACCCGGCCTTCGACACGGCGGCAGACATGAGCGTGATCCTGACCTGGTGGCAGCTGCGGGACGGCGTGGCCGACCACGGCTTTTTCCGGGGACTGAAATACCGGCTGGCCCTGTGGCTGCTGACCCCGGCCTACCGCAAGGCCAAGCGCTGCCGGGCGGACTTCGACCGGCAGACGGCGGCCCACCTGACCCGGCTGACTGCGCTGGAAAAAGAGCGCTGCCCGTCCTTGGATGCCCCGGCGGATGCCTTTGCGTCCCTGCTGGCCGGCGCTGCCGCCGGTGAGACGGACGAACCCCGCCGCCGGGTGACAGAGCAGCTGCTGTACCATTTGGGCCGCTGGGTGTACCTCATAGACGCGGCGGACGACCTGGCTGACGACCTGAAAAGCGGCAGCTATAACCCCCTGGCCCTGCGGTTCACCCCGGTGGACGGCAAGCTGTCCCCGGCGGACGAACAGACCCTGGCCGCCACGCTGGACGGCTCGGTGCGGGCCATGGCGGCGGCCTTTGAGCTGACGGACTGCGGCGTGTATACGCCGGTGATACGGTCAGTGGTGTATGAGGGACTGTACGCCGTGGGCGCGTCTGTGCTGGCGGGTACGTTTCATAAAAGGGTTACCATCGATTGACAAGGGCAAGCACGCCTGACAGCGTGTCTTTCCGGCGCTTTTTGCCCTTTTCGTCTTGGCTTGCGCCAGCAAGCCTGCGTCTCAAAAGCCAAAAATCACTCGAAAATACATCGCTGGCAGGTGTGAGCAGTTTTGTCGGAGCAGAAATGTGTCCAGACAAGAAAAGACCCGCAGGTAATACTTGCCGTATTGCCAAGGGGCTTGACGCAGTATGGGCGCATTTCTGCCCGTCAAAACCGTGCTTGCCCTTGTCAATCGATGGTAGAGAGAAGAACCTATACGAAAGGCGGACACCGATCATGCGTGATCCCTATCAGGTGCTGGGCGTGCCCAGCACCGCTACGGACGAAGAGGTAAAAAAGGCTTACCGCGACCTGGCGCGGAAGTACCACCCGGACAATTATCACGACAACCCCCTGGCCGACCTGGCTCAGGAGCGGATGAAGGAGATCAACGAGGCCTACGAGACGGTGCAGTCCCAGCGCAAGGCCGCCCGCAGCGGCGGTTATAGCGCCGGTGGGCAAAGCTACGGCCAAAGCTACGGTCAAAGCTACGGTCAAAGCTACGGCTATCAGGGCGGCTACGCCTCCCGCTATCAGCGGGTGCGTATGGCCATCAGCCAGGGCGATTTGAACCTGGCGGAGGAACTGCTGAACGCCCAGTCCGACCACGATGCGGAGTGGAACTTCCTCAAGGGCGCGGTGTGCTGTCGCCGTGGCTGGCTGGACGAGGCGCGGCAGTACTACCAAACGGCGGTGCAGATGGACCCGGACAACGCGGAGTACCAGCGGGCGCTGGACGTGGCGGAGGGCCGGGGCGGCTACCGTCCCAATGGATACAGCACCATGACCACCACCTCCTGCGGCAACGCGGACTGCCTGCGCCTGTGCGGCGCAACGCTGTGCTGCAACGCGCTGGGCGTGCCGGTGTGCTTCTGCTGAACGAGACAATACAGGGACGCACGTCCCTTTCCATTACAATAAAGGAGATGATCCAGTGGTCAAGAGTATGACCGGCTACGGGCGTGCCCGTGAGATGCGTAACGGACGCGACATCACGGTGGAGGTACGCTCCGTCAACAACCGCTATTTGGACTGCACGGTAAAGATGCCCCGCGCCTATATCTTTGCCGAGGACCGCATGAAGGCCCGCGTGCAGCAGGCCATTTCCCGGGGCAAGGTGGACGTGTTCGTCACCATCGATGCCAGCGCCGCCGACGAGGCGGTGGTGGCGGTGAACGAACCCCTGGCCCGTGGGTATTACGAGGCGCTGACCCGGCTGAAAACCATGTTCTCCCTGCCCGGCGAAGTCACGCCGGAGGTGTTGGCCAAGTTCCCGGACGTGCTGGCCGTCACCAAGGCGGAGGAGGATGTGGAGGCCATTGCCGCCGACATCTGCACCGTGCTGGACGATGCGCTGGCAGCGTATAATGATATGCGCGCCGTGGAGGGTGAGAAGCTGGCGGCGGACGTGGCGGGCCGCGTCACCACCATCGAAACGGTGGTGGGCAAGGTGGAGGAGCGCTCCCCCCAGACCGTGGCGGCCTACCGTCAGCGGCTGGAGGCCAAGATGCAGGAGGTGCTGCAATCCACCACCATCGACGAGAGCCGCATCCTCACCGAAGCCGCCATCTTCGCCGACAAGATCGCCGTGGACGAGGAGACGGTGCGCCTTCGCAGCCACATCGCCCAGCTCCGGGCCATGCTGGCCAGCGATGAGCCGGTGGGCCGCAAGCTGGACTTCCTCATTCAGGAGGTCAACCGCGAGTGCAACACCATCGGGTCTAAGTGCAGCGACCTGACCATCGCCCAGGACGTGGTGAACATGAAGGCCGAGGTGGAGAAGATCCGCGAACAGGTTCAGAACATGGAATGAGGTGGCCGGAATGCAGTTTGTGAACATCGGCTTCGGCAATCTCGTCTCCGCCGACCGTCTCATCGCGCTGGTCAGCCCGGACTCCGCGCCGGTGAAGCGGCTGGTGCAGGAGGCCCGCGACCGCGGTATGCTCATCGATGCCACCTTTGGCCGCAAGACGGCCTCTGTGCTGGTGATGGACAGTGACCACGTGGTCTTGTCGGCCCTGGCGGCGGAGCGTTTAGCGCCCCGGCTTGGCCTGACGGTGAAGGATATGACGGAGGAGGACGTATGAGCGTGCAGAGAAAAGGAAAGACCTTTATCGTATCCGGCCCGTCCGGCGTAGGCAAGAGCACCGTGCTCCACGCCCTGTTCCAGGGCCGTGACGACCTGTATTTCTCCGTCTCCGCCACCACCCGCCCACCCCGCGAGGGGGAACGGGACGGCGTGGACTACCATTTCATCCAGCCGGACGAGTTCCGCGACATGATCGCCGCCGATGCGTTTTTGGAGTACGCCGAGTACGTGGGCAACTTCTACGGCACGCCCAAGATGTACGTGGACGATGCCATGGCCCGGGGCAAGGACGTGATTTTGGACATCGAGCGTCAGGGCGCGGTGCAGGTGTGCGCCAAGCGCCCGGAGACGGTGCGTATCTTCATCGCCCCGCCCAGCTGGCCCGAGCTGGAGCGCCGCCTCACCGCCCGCGGAACGGACACGCCCGAGAAGGTGCAGAAGCGCCTGATCCGCGCCCAGGTGGAGCTGGAGATGGCCGGCGACTACGATTACTTTGTCATCAACGACACGGTGGAGCAGGCCGTGGAGGAGCTGCGCGCCATACTGTGCGCCGAGCACTGCAAGCCCGCCGAGCGTATGAATATGATCATCAACAGAAAGGAAATGTGAACACTATGTCTATGCTCTATCCCGCTATGAACAAGCTGACCCAGTATATCCCCAACCGCTATATGATGGTGAACGTGGTGGCCCGCCGTGCCCGCCAGATCGCCGCCGAGGCCGAGGCCACCGGCACGCACCTGGACGAGAAGCCCGTCACCATGGCCATCGACGAGGTGGCCGAGGGCAAGTACCACAGCGACCCGGTCATCGAGGAAGACGAGGTCTGAGATGCCCACGGTGGCCAAGCTGGCCGTGCAGGCGGCGACCTATGCCATCGACAAGGCGTATGACTACCTGCTGCCCGACGAGCTGCCGGGCCGGGTCGGCTGCCGCGTGCTGGTCCCCTTCGGACGCGGCAACCGCCTCAGCGAGGGCATGATCCTCTCCCTGAGCCAATCAGCGCCGGATAAGCCGCTGAAGGCCGTCCGCTCCCTGCTGGACGACGAGCCGGTGGTCACGGAGAAGGAGCTGCGCCTGGCGCTGTGGATGAGCCGCCGCTACTTCTGCACGTTCTACGATGCGCTGCACACCATCCTGCCCGCCGCCGTGTGGTATCGCTACCGCGAGATCTGGTCTCTGCGCCAGCCGCCGCTGCCGGATGCCCCGGAGCGTGAACAGGCGGTGGCCCAACTATTGCAGGACGGCCCGCTGACCGAGGACAAGCTCTGTCAGGCCCTGGGCGACGATCTGCCGCCGCTGCTGCGCCGCATGGAGAAGGCCGGCTTTCTGACCCACACCATGGAGCAGCAGCAGAAGGTTCGCGACCGGGTGGTGACGTTCGTCTCCCTCTCTGTCCCCGCCGAACAGGCGCTGACCCTGGCGGGCCGCTCCGCCAAGCGTAAGGACGTGGTGTCGTTCCTGGCCCAAAACGGCGAGACGGCCCTCCACGACCTGCGGTATTTCACCGGCGCGGCGAAAAGAACGGTGGACGACCTGTGCAGGCTGGGCGCGGTGTCCCTGTGCGAGCAGGAGGAATACCGCATCTCCGAAAAACAGTACGCTGTAAAGGCGACTGACATTACACTCAACGACGAGCAGCAGCGGGTCTGCGACACGCTGCTGCGTCAGATCGACCGGGGCGAGGCCGGTGTCACGCTGCTTCGCGGCGTCACCGGCAGCGGCAAGACCATGGTGTATATCCGCCTGGCCCAGCTGCTGCTGGCGCGTGGCAAGTCCGTGATGATCCTCGTCCCCGAGATCGCCCTGACCCCTCAGATGATGGCCCGCTTCACCGCCTACTTCGGCGCGCAGGTGGCGCTTTTACACAGCGGCCTGCGTATGACGGAGCGGTACGACCAGTACAAGCGCATCCGCCGGGGCGAGGCCCGCATCGTGCTGGGCACGCGGTCGGCGGTGTTTGCGCCGCTGGTGGACCTGGGCCTCATCGTTCTGGACGAGGAGCAGGAGAGCTCCTACGAGTCCGAGAACGCCCCCTGCTACCACGCCCGTGACGTGGCCAAGTACCGCTGCGCCCAGGAGGGCGCACGGCTGCTGCTGGGCTCCGCCACCCCTACGGTGGAAACGGCCTGGCACGCGGAGCAGGGCGACTACGGCCTTCTGGAGCTGCGCCGCCGCTTCAACCAACAGGCGCTGCCCCATGTCATCGTGGCGGACCTGCGCCAGGAGCTGCGGCAGGGCCGCAGTACCATCATCAGCCAGCCGCTGTATGACGAGCTGCAAAAGAACATGGCGGCGGGGGAGCAGAGTATCCTGTTCCTGAACCGCCGGGGCAGCAGCCGCCAGCTGCTGTGTCCCCAGTGCGGACACGTGCCGGAATGTCCCCGCTGCAGCGTGTACCTGACGTACCACAGCGCCAACCACCGGCTCATGTGCCACTACTGCGGCTTCTCCCAGCCCGCCCCGGAGCGCTGCCCCGACTGCGGCGGCGCGCTGAAGCACATCGGCTTCGGCACACAGCGGGTGGAGGAGGAGCTGCGCGACCTGTTCCCCGGCACGGAGGTGCTGCGTATGGACGCGGACACCGTGTCCGCAGGCCACGAGGCCCTTCTCCGCCAGTTCGAGGAGCGTCGCGTCCCCATTCTGCTGGGCACACAGATGGTGGCCAAGGGGCTGGACTTCGAGAACGTGACACTGGTGGGTGTGCTCAGCGCCGACCTGTCGCTGTATGTGGACCACTACCGCGCCGCCGAGCGCACCTTCAACCTGCTGACCCAGGTGGTGGGCCGCGCCGGGCGGGGCGCGAAGACGGGCCGCGCCGTCATCCAGACCTACACGCCGGAGAACGATGTGATCCGTGCCGCCGCGGCCCAGGACTATGAGCGGTTTTACCGCAGCGAGGTACAGCTGCGCCGCCTGCGCCGCGACCCGCCCTTTGCCGACCAGTTCATCGTCACGGTCAGCGGCGGGGAGGAGAACGATGTCCGCCGCGCCGTGGGACTGCTGCGGGATGGCCTGAGCGCCGCGGTGAAAAAACCGCCCTATGCGGATATGGGGCTGGAGGTCATCGGCCCAGCGCCCGCCCCGGTGGTGCGTATCAACGGCAGCTACCGCTACCGTTTGCTGCTGCTGGGCGAGAACAACGCCCAGGTGCGCGGCCTGCTGTCGTCCTTCATGCGTGCCTTTGCCCAAAGGCCGGAGAACCGGCGGCTGCACATCCGCGTGGACTGCGACCTGATGGATTGATACCATTTTAATGTAAGAATAGAGGTAAGCGATATGGCATTACGAAAGATAGCTTTGCAGGGCGAGGACTGCCTGACCAAGGTCTGCCGCCCCGTGACCGACTTCAACAGCCGCCTCCACACGCTGCTGGACGACATGGCGGACACGCTGGAGGACTCCGGCGGCGTGGGCCTGGCCGCGCCCCAGGTGGGCGTGCTGCGCCGTGTGTGCGTGGTGCTGGACGAGGACGATCAGCTCATCGAGCTCATTAACCCAGAGATCATCTACACCGAGGGGGAGCAGACCGGCCTGGAGGGCTGCCTCAGCGTCCCCGGGAAATACGGCGAGGTGACGCGGCCCTACATCGTCCGCGTCCGCGCCCAGGACCGTGACGGCAACTGGTTCGAGGCGGAGGACGAGGGGCTGACCGCCCGCTGCTTCTGCCACGAGATCGAGCATTTGGACGGCCACCTGTTCGTGGAGCACACCGACCGTCTGCTGGAGGGCGAGGAGCTGCAAAAGTGGCTGGACGACCACGCCGACGAGTACGAGATCGAAAAAACGGAAGAAGAGGATACCTGATGCGTATTTTGTTTATGGGAACGCCGGATTTCGCCGTAGCGTCGCTGCGGCGGCTGGTGGAGGACGGGCACGATGTCTGCGGCGTGTTCACCCAGCCGGACAAGCCCAAGAACCGCGGCCATAAAATGGCATTCTCCCCTGTCAAGGAGTATGCCTTAACACAGAATATCCCGGTGTACCAGCCGCTGAAAATGCGGGACGGCGAGGCGCTGTCCATCGTGCAGTCCCTTGCCCCGGAGCTCATCGTGGTGGCGGCCTACGGCAAGATCCTGCCGGAGGACATTCTGAACACGCCGCCCTACGGTTCTGTCAACGTCCACTCCTCGGTGCTGCCCAAGTACCGGGGTGCCGCGCCCATCAACTGGGCCATCCTCAACGGCGACACCTCCACCGGCGTGACCATCATGTATATGGCCAAGGAGCTGGATGCGGGGGACGTCATCCTCTGCCGCGAGACGGCCATCGACCCGGAGGAGGACGCGCTGGCGCTGACCGCCCGCCTGGCGGAGCTGGGCGCGGAGGCCCTCAGCGAGGCGGTGCGCCGTTTGAAGGACGGCACGGCCACCCGCACGCCCCAGGATCACGCCGCCTTCACCTACGCGCCCATGCTGGACCGCAGCCTGTCACCGCTGGACTTCCATAAGCCCGCCCAGCAGCTTCACGATCAGGTGCGGGGTCTGATCCCCTGGCCCTGCGCCGTTATGACGCTGGACGGCAAGCCGGTGAAGGTCTACCGTACCGCCGTGGGCGGCGACACCGCCGCCGCGCCGGGCAGGATCACCGCGGCAGGGAAGAGCGGCATCGATGTGGCCTGCGGCGATGGCAAAGTGCTGCGTATCCTTGAAGTGCAGGCCGAGGGCGGCAAGCGTATGACCGCCGCCAACTACCTTTGCGGCCACCCCGTGCAGGTGGACGCATGACCGCCGTGCAGAACGCCCGTGACGCGGCGCTGGAGACGCTGCTGCAAACCAGCCGGGGCGGCTGGTCGGACGGCAGCCTGAAGCGCACCGTGCAGCGAGCCGGACTGGACAGCCGCGATGCGGCGCTGTGCAGCCGTTTGGTCTACGGCGTGGTGCAGAACCGCGCCCTGCTGGACTACTATATCGACCACTGGTGTACCCAGCGTGCCAATCACTTAGAGCCTGTGGTGGCCTATGTCCTGCGCCTGGGTGTCTATCAGATCCTGTTCATGGACAAGATCCCGGAGCGCGCCGCGGTAAACGAGGCCGTGGAGCAGATCAAGCGCTGGGGCAGACCTCGCGCCGCCGGCATGGTCAACGCCGTGCTGCGGAAATGCGTGGCAAGTAAAAATGCTTTACCGCCCTTGCGGGGCAAGGATGACGCGGCGCTGCTGTCCCTGCAATACAGCCACCCCCGCTGGCTGGTGGAGCGGCTTATAAAGCTGCTGGGCCGGGGGGAGACGGAGCAGCTCCTGGCGCTGCACAACCAGCCCGTGCCCACCGTCATCCAGACCAACCCCCTGAAGACCACCCCTGCCGCCCTCCGTCAGGAACTGGAGGCGGCGGGCGCGGAGGTCACGCCCCACCCGTGGCTGGAGGGCTGCTTCACCGTCACCGGCACAGGCGATTTGGAGAAGCTGCCCGCCTTTACCGAGGGTCGCTGCACCGTGCAGGACGCGGCGGCGCGGCTGGTGTCCATGGCCGCCGCCCCGGATCAGCACGCCCGCGTGCTGGACGTCTGCGCCGCCCCCGGCGGCAAATCCTTCGCCCTGGCCATGGACATGGCCGACGGCGGCGACATTCTCTCCTGCGATGTCCACCCTCACAAGATTAAGCTCATCGAAAGCGGCGCGCAGCGGCTGGGACTTCGTTCCATCCGCACCGCCCTGGCCGACGGCAGAGAGCCCCACGCCGCCTGGCTGGGTCAGGCCGACCTGGTGGTGGCGGACGTGCCCTGCTCCGGCCTTGGCATCATCCGCAAAAAGCCGGACATCCGCTACAAAAACTCCTCGGAGCTATCCCAGCTCCCGCCCATTCAAAAGGCCATTCTGGACAACGTCTGCCGCTACGTCCGCCCCGGCGGCGTGCTGGTGTATGCCACCTGCACCATCCTGCCGGAGGAGAACGAGGATCAGATCGCCGCGTTCCTGGCCTCCCACCCCGAATTTGAAAAAACGCCCTTCACGCTGCCGGGCATCGGCGGCTGTGACGGCGCTGTCACCCTCTATCCCCACCGTACCGGCACGGACGGCTTCTTCATCTGCCGTATGCGCCGCAGCGAGGCAACACTATGACCGACATCAAATCCATGACGGAAGCGGAGCTGACCGCCTATTGTAAAGCCCTGGGTCAGCCCGCCTTCCGCGCCAAACAGATATTCACCTGGCTGCACCGTGGCGTCACGTCCTTCGACGACATGACCGACCTCTCCAAGCCCCTCCGCGCCCAGCTGGCAGAGCAGTGCTTCATCACCGCCCCCACCGTGGCCCGGAAGCAGGTCTCCCGCCTGGACGGCACCATCAAATACCTCTGGGAGCTGTCCGACGGCAACTGCATCGAGAGCGTCCTCATGCGCTACCACCACGGCAACACCGTCTGCATCTCGTCCCAGGTAGGCTGCCGCATGGGCTGCGCCTTCTGCGCCAGCACCATCGCCGGCAAGGTCCGCGACCTGCGTCCCTCGGAGCTGCTGGACCAGGTGCTGTTCACCCAGCTGGACAGCGGCGTGCCCATCTCCAACATCGTCCTTATGGGCATCGGCGAGCCGCTGGACAACATGGCCAACGTGCTGCGCTTCCTGGAGCTGGTCAACAGCCCCAACGGCCTGCACATCGGTATGCGCCACATCAGCCTGTCCACCTGCGGTGTCGTGCCCGGCATCGACGCCCTGGCGGAGAAGCAGCTCCAGCTCACCCTCTCCGTCTCCCTCCACGCGCCGGACAGCGAGACCCGCAGCCGCATCATGCCCGTGAACCGCGCCTACGACGTGGAGGAGCTGTTCGCCGCCTGCCACCGCTACTTCCAAAAAACAGGCCGCCGCATCAGCTTCGAATACGCCATGATCGACGGTGTCAACGACCACGACTGGCAGGCGGAACGCATCGCCCAAAAGCTCCGTGGCATGCCCGGCCACGTCAACCTGATCCCCCTGAACGACGTGGTGGAGAGCCCCTACAAGCCCAGCCGCCGCATCGCGGCCTTCCAGCAGAAGCTGGAGAGCCTGGGTGTGACGGCCACCGTCCGCAGAAGCCTCGGCGGCGACATCGATGCCTCCTGCGGCCAGCTCCGAAGGAAACAAATGCAGGAAACGGGCCAGCTGTAAAGCCCACCCGCTTGACATACTACAAAAGGAAGTGAACCAGCGTGAAGCTATGGGGTATCACCAACACGGGCCTCGTCCGCAGCGAGAACCAGGATGCCTACGCCGCCTTTGAATCCGGCGGCTGCACCGTCGCCGTGGTGTGCGACGGTATGGGCGGCACCCACGGCGGACGGGTGGCCAGCGCCATTGCCGTGTCCCGCTTTCAAAAGGAGATACAGGACAACCTGCGCGGCGACATGACCGCCGACCAGCTCCGCCACGTGATGCTGGCATCCATCGCCGCCGCCAACGATGCCATCCGTCAGGAGGCGGAGCGCAACGCCGACTACCGCCACATGGGCACGACGCTGGTCTGCGCCCTGACCCGTCCCGACCTGGCGCTCATCGCCAACATCGGAGACAGCCGCGCCTACCACATCACCTCCGAGGGCATCAGCCAGATCTCCCGCGATCACTCGGTGGTGGAGAACATGGTGGCCAAGGGCGACATCACGCCCCAGGAGGCCCGCCGTCATCCCAGCCGCAATCTCATCACCCGGGCGCTTGGCCCGGACATCAGCGCCAAGGCGGACACCTTTGCCCTGCCGTGGCGCACAGAGGAGTACATCCTCCTCTGCACCGACGGACTGGTGAACACCGTGTCCGACCAGGAAATGCTGTTCGAGGTGCTGCATGACGGCGACGTGGACGGCTGCCTGGAGCATCTGCTGCAAATATCCCTCCAGCGTGGCGCGCCGGACAATGTGACCGCCGTGCTGCTGCTGAACGACCAAGAAAGGAGTTGACGACCGTGGATCAGTACATCGGAAAAATGCTGGACGACCGCTATGAGATCCTGGAGCTCATCGGCTCAGGCGGTATGGCCAACGTCTACAAGGCTCGCTGTCACCGGCTGAACCGTCTGGTCGCCATTAAAATACTCAAGAGCGACCTGGCGGAGAATGCCGATTTCCGCCGCCGCTTCCATGACGAGTCCCAGGCCGTGGCCCAGCTCAGCCACGCCAACATTGTCTCCGTCTACGATGTGTCCACCAACTCGGACACCGAGTATATCGTCATGGAGCTCATCGACGGCATCACCCTCAAGCAGTATATGGAGCGCCGCGGACGCATGGACTGGCGCGAGTCCCTGCACTTCATCACCCAGATCATGCGCGGCCTCAGCCACGCCCACAGCCGCGGCATCATCCACCGCGACATCAAGCCGCAGAACATCATGGTTCTGCGTGACGGCAGCGTCAAGGTGGCCGATTTCGGCATCGCCTGCCTTGCCAACGCCGGTCAGACCCTGACCCAGGAGGCACTGGGCTCTGTCCACTATATCTCCCCCGAGCAGGCCCGGGGCGACCGCATCGATGCCCGCTCCGACATCTATTCCGCCGGCGTGGTGCTCTACGAGATGCTCACGGGCCGCCTGCCCTTCGAGGGCGACAGCGCCGTCTCCGTGGCCATCCAGCACCTCAGCTCCGTGCCCCTGGCCCCCCGCGACATCGATCCCAGCATCCCCGAGCCGCTGGAGCTGATCTGCATGAAGGCCATGAACAGCGACCCCAACAAGCGTTACCCCACCGCGGACGCCATGCTGGCCGACCTGGAGAAATTCCGCAAAGATCCCTCCGTGGATATGGACTATATCCGCCGCGAGCTGGCCACCCCCTCCGCCGACAGCGAGCCCACCATGCCCCTGCCCACGGCCCAGGTGGCCTCCGCCGTGAAAAAGCGCACCGCCGAGGTGCGGCGCGACGACTACCGTGACGAGCCGCCCCGGCGCGACAAGAAGTCTTTGGCCATCATCGCGGGCATCTTCGCCGCGGCGCTGGTGCTGGTGGTGCTGCTGTTCAAGCTGATCCTGGGCGACTTCGGCCCTGCCAGCAGCAACAAGAGCTATCCCGTCCCCGACGTGCGGGGCAAAACGGTGGAAGAGGCCCAGCTCATGGACGAGGTAAAGGACATCTTCTACATCGAGGTGGTGGGCACGCGGGTGTCCGACCAGTACGAGCCGGGACAGATCGTGGAGCAGGACCCCACCGCCGGCAAGACCCGCAAGAGCAATCTGGTCATCCAGGTCTACGTGGCGGAAGAGCCGGAGAAGGAGTATATGAAGGACGTGGTGGGCATGGAGTACCGCCAGGCCAAGCTGCTGCTGGGCGACATGGGCCTGGGCCTTGTGTTCAAGCCGGTGTATGAGAACTCCGACAAGTATCCCACCGATGTGGTGGTGTCCACCGAGCCGGCGTCCGACGAGGCACTGACCAAGGGTCAGACCGTGGTGCTGCACATCAGCACCGGCCCGGAGACCGTCACCGTCCCCACCTTTACCGGCATGGCCATCGCCAACGCCATCCACGATGCCCAGGATCTGGGCCTGACCGTGGGTGAGGTGCTCTACGACCCGTTCAACCCCGAAGCACCCGGCACGGTGGTGCAGCAGGACATCGCGCCGCAGACCGATGTTCCCGGCGGCACGCGGATCACCTTCACCGTCAGCGGCAGCGAGAACGAGATCTCCGCCGTGCACACCAAGGTGGTGGAGTTCATCATGCCCACCGACATGGAGGGCATGATCAAGGTGGAGTTTGAGCAGGACGGCGCTGTGGTGGACAGCCAGTATCTCAGTGCCTCCATGGGCACGATCAGCTACACCTTCTCCGGCGTGGCCGGATCGGACTCCACCGTCTGCGCCTACTTCACCAGCGTGGAGGACGACACCACCGTGGTTTCCCCCGCCCAGGAGATACACTTTTGAGCCGGGGTCGCATTGAAAAAGCCCTCAGCGGCTTCTACTACGTGAACACCGGCGGCGAGACGCTCCAGTGCCGCGCCCGCGGCAAATTCCGCCGCGAGGGCCTCAGTCCCCTGGTGGGGGACTGGGTGCAGGTGCGTGAGCTGGGAAACGGCGAGGGCTTTGTGGAGGCGGTGGAGGCGCGCCGCAATCAGTTTGCCCGCCCCGCCGCCGCCAACATCGACCAGCTGGTGATCCTGGCCTCGGCAGCCATCCCCGTCACCGAGCCGTACCTCATCGACCGCATCGCCTCCATCGCCGCCCTGAAGGGCTGCCAGGTGCTGCTGTGCCTGAATAAGTGCGATCTGGACAGCGCCGACGAGCTGTACGACATTTACAGCCGCTCCGCCATCCCCGTCCTCCGCGTCAGCGCCGTCACCGGGCAGGGGCTGGACGCGCTCCGCGAGGCCATTCGCGGCAAGCTCAGTGCCGTCACCGGCAACTCCGGCGTGGGCAAGTCCAGCGTGCTCAACGCGCTGCTGCCCTCTCTCGCCCTGCCGGTGGGGGAGGTGAGCAAGGCGCTGGGCCGTGGCCGCCATACCACCCGCCACGTGGAGCTGTTTTCCCTGGGCGAGGACACCTATATCATCGACACCCCCGGCTTCTCCTCCTTCGACACGGCGGAGATGGACCTGGCGCTGAAGCAGCACCTGCCGGACACGTTCCCCGAATTTGCGCCCTACGTGGGCGACTGCCGCTTCACCGGCTGCACCCACACCAAGGAGAAGGGCTGCCGCGTGCTCCAGGCCGTGAAGGACGGCCTCATCCCCGCCAGCCGCCACCGCAGCTACGTCCGCCTGTATGACGAGCTGAAGGACGTGAAGGAATGGCAGCAGAAAAAATAGAGCGAAATAGCGGAAGACGCGCCCACTCCGGGCGCGTCTTCCGGTTTCATAGAACTCCCTCGATAGACCCTCCGTATGTCACGGCCTTTGGCCGTGACGGAGGGATTGTATGTGGCGGCTGCTTATGTTGTCATTCCGAGCCAGTGCTCACACTGGCGTGGGGATCCGTACCCCGCGCCCGCAGGCGCGAAATCCCCCAAAGCCTCCCTCTATTGGCAAAAGTAACCCGCCGGAGGCAAAAAAAGAAGAAACTGCCCCGCCGAAGACAAGAAGAAACCATCAAGACCTCCGGCTCAGCCGGAGGTCTTGATCTTACAAAACCTTTCCACTATTTTTCAATAGTAACGCAGGTTTTTCCCCACCTATATACAAGGTCATTCAAAATTTTTTCAAGATGGAGCTTCCATTTTTGCCTACTTTTTTTCCTGCTTCACAGGGTTGCTGTGCTCCTCCTCGTGGGCGTACAGAGACGGGAACATGGCCCGCAGCAGGTTGTACGTGCGGTCGTGGCTGTCCATCCACTCGCCGTGCTCTGCGTGCAGCTTTTCCTTGTCGCCGTAGGCATCCAGCGCGTGGCACGTCTCCACATACGCCTTTTGCAGCTGCCGCATTCTTGCACTCATATGCTGCAATAAACTCATGATTTTAGCCGGTTTTTCCCGAAAATAGGCACTAAAATTGTCATACGTGATCTCGCTGACAATGGTGGGCTCCAGCGCCACGGCGGTGGTGTTCCGCTGCCGCGATTCCAGGAAGCTGATGACGTTGAAGAAGTCCCCCTCGTGGAGCGTGACCACCGGCACTTCCTCCGGCGTGCCGTAGTCAAAATAGACCCCCACGCTGCCATAAAGGATGTTATACATACTCATGACCATCTCCTTAGGCCGGCAGATGATCTCGCCTTTTTTGAAGCGTTTTTCCGTGTGCGGCATATAAAACCTCCTGTTTTTGCAACATTTTTGGATAAAACAGAGTTATGACTATGCTGATAGTATAACACAGCTTTACCGCGTTTGTCGATACTTTTCCTTGCCAAATGACCTTAAAAGTGGCATACTGGTGCAGATGATAAGGAGTGGATCTTATGGACTATTTTGCGCCGAAGCTGTCGCCTGACGACCTGCGCGCCATCAGCGCCATCGGCCTGGCCCACATGGGAGACGCCGTGTATGAGCTGTTGGTGCGTACCTGGCTGTGCGTCCACGGCAAGGCCACCGGCAAGGAGCTGCACCGGGCCACGGTGGCGCTGGTCTGCGCCCCGGAGCAGGCCCGCCGCGCCGCCAAAGTGTTGCCCTTGCTGACGGAGGAGGAGACGGCGGTCTACAAGCGTGGCCGCAACGCCAACGTACACACCATCCCCCGCAGCGCCAGCCACGCGGAATACCACGCCGCCACGGCGCTGGAATGTCTGCTGGGCTGGCTGTACCTCCGGGGCGACAAGGCCCGCATCGAGGAGCTGTTCAGCGTGATGATGGAGGAAGATTGATATGCCGCTGGATGCAATCTGTTTACAAGGCGTTGTGGCGGAGCTGACGCCCCAAGTAGTGGGAAGCCGCATCGAGAAGATACAGCAGCCCGCCCGCGACCAAATCGTGCTGTCGCTTCGCGGCGGGAGGCGTCTGCTGCTGTGCGCCGGCGGCGGGCAGCCCCGGCTGCACCTGACGGAGACGCTGCGGGACAACCCGGCCCAGCCGCCCATGTTCTGTATGCTGCTGCGTAAGCACTTGGGCGGCGGCATCGTTCAATCGCTGGAGCAAGAGTCGCTGGAGCGTGTGGTGACGCTGACGGTCTCGGCGGCGGACGAGCTGGGTGAGCGCAGTACCTTCCGCCTGATTTTGGAGACGGTGAGCCGCCGGGCCAACCTGGTGCTGGCGGATCAGGAGGGCCGCGTCATCGACTGTCTGCGCCGCATCGACTTCGAGATGAACCCGGACCGTCAGGTGCTGCCGGGACTGTTCTACCGCCTGCCCACGCCGCCGGATAAGCTGTCGCCTTTGGCGGTGGAGCAGGACAAGTTTGAGCGCATGGCGCTGTCCGCCGGGGACACCCCTGCGGACACATGGCTGGTGAACACCTTCAATGCCCTGTCGCCGCTGACCGCCCGGGAGATCGTGTTTCGCGCCGGCGGCAGTGTGGATACGCCTGTTTCGCAGGCCGCCGGCCTGTGGGACAGCTTTTTCGCGTGGCGCGAATCTGTAAAGGAAAAAACCTTTATCCCTGTGATGCTGAAACGAAAAGGCATCCCGGCGGACTACACCTACGAGCCTATCCGCCAATACGGCGCGGCTGTGGAGATAGAGACCTACGACAGCTTTTCCCGCCTGCTGGACGACTTTTACGAGAAGCGGGAGCAGGCGGAGCGGGCCAAGCAGAAGGGGCAGGACTTGTTAAAGACCGCCGCCACAGCCGCCTCCCGCATCCGCCGCAAGCTGGCGGCCCAGGAGAAGGAGCTGCTGGACTGCCGCGACCGGGACAAGTGGCGCGTGTACGGCGAGCTGATCACCGCCAACCTCTACCGTATGGAGCGGGGCATGGGCCGCCTGACGGCGCAGAACTATTATGACCCCGACTGTGCCGAGGTGGACATCCCGCTGGATGTGCGGCTGTCCCCCCAGGAGAACGCCGCCCGGTACTTCAAGAAGTACACCAAGGCCAAAACGGCGGAGCGATACCTGACAGATCAGCTGGAAAAGGGACGCGCCGAGCTGGTGTATCTGGAGAGTGTCCAGCAGGAGCTGGCGCTGGCGGAGAGTGAACAGGACTTCAACGACATCCGCTCCGAGCTGGCGGACGGCGGCTACCTCCGTCGGGGCGGCGGCGGAAAAAAGGCCGCGTTCCAGCGGCCCAGCAAGCCCCGGGAGTTCCGTTCCTCCGCAGGACTGCGTATTTTGGTGGGCCGCAACAACCGGCAGAACGACCGGCTCACCGCCAAGGACGCGGAAAAGTGGGACATTTGGCTGCACACCCAAAAGATCCACGGCAGCCACGTCATTCTCTGCACCGGCGGCGCTGCGCCGGACGAACAGAGCCTGTTGGAGGCCGCGTCCCTGGCGGCATATTTCTCCCAGGCGCAGGACAGCACGAAAGTGCCGGTGGATTATACGCCGGTGAAGTATGTGAAGAAGCCCGCCGGGGCGAAGCCCGGCATGGTGGTCTATACCACGTACAACACCGTCCTGGCCGACCCCAGCGCCGAGCTGATGAAACGGCTGGCGGTGAAGTGAGCAAGCGAACAAAAGGAAAGCCGCCCGGCAGGGCGGCTTTCCTCAGGCTGTCGAAAAAGCCTCCGGCTTTTTTCGACAGCCTGAAATAATGTCGTTATTTTTGTGCCGCCTTGCGGCACGAAAATAGTCGCTTCGCTCCACGCACGCCTTGCAAGGCAAGGCTTTGCGCGACATTTGATCTGATTCGAGGCGGGCTTTGCCCCCTCGAGCTCCCCCTGCGTAAAAGAACCGCTGACCCCATAGAGAGGGTTTATCGACAAGCTGAGGAAAGCCGCCCTGCAGGGCGGCTTTCCTCGTATAACACATAGCGCCGTTATGCCTCGGCGGGATCTTCGCGGAACAGCATGGTGATGCACCACAGCCCGGCCAGACCCACCAGCGCGTAGATCACGCGGCTGATCGTCCCGGTCTGTCCGCCGAACAGAAAGGCCACGCAGTCAAAGCGGAACAGGCCCACGATGCCCCAGTTCAGCGCACCGATGATGCCCAGTACCAGGGCGACACGGTCAAGGATCTTCATACGTTCATAACCTCCTTGCGGAAAACTGCTTTCCACCATAGCTTGTGCCGCCGCGGCGGAGATATGTACAAAAATTTTTCTGATTGCCTGAATAATTTTGGAAAACGGATTGCAAACGGCGGCGGTTTTTGGTATGATGACCGTAGTTGAATTTGTATATACCCTGACGGACAGAAAACATAAGGAGGAGACCATGAACAAGAAGTTTGAAAAGCTGGGGTTCTATCCCGCCGACATCCTGCTGCCCAAGGGCCAGGACATGACCAAGTGGGCCGTGGTGGCCTGCGACCAGTTCACCTCTGAGCCGGAGTACTGGCAGGCGGTGGAGGAGAAGGTGGGCGACGCGCCCTCCACGCTGCGTCTGATCCTGCCGGAAGCCAACCTGAAAGCCCCCAACGTGGACGAGCTGATCGGCGACATCAACACCGCCATGGGTAAGTACCTGGCTGACGGCGTGTTTGAGACGCTGCACGACAGCCTGATCTACATCGAGCGTCAGCAGTCCGACGGCAAGATCCGCCACGGCCTCATCGGCATGGTGGATTTGGACGCCTATGACTTTACCCCCGGCTCTGGCGCGCTGATCCGCGCCACCGAGGGCACGGTGCTGGACCGCATCCCGCCCCGGGCCAAGGTGCGCCGCAACGCCCCCATCGAGCTGCCCCACGTCATGCTGCTCATCGACGACCCCGATAAGACCGTCATCGAGCCGCTGACCGCCGCGGCCTCCGGCATGGAGAAGGTCTATGATTTCGACCTGATGCAGAACGGCGGCCACATCCGCGGCTTCAAGCTGTCCGACAAGCAGATCGACGCCGTGGCCAACGCCCTGGAGGGCCTGACCACCGACGAGGCCATGCAGAAGAAGTACGGCGTGTCCGGCGTGGCGCCGCTGCTGTTCGCCGTGGGCGACGGCAACCACTCCCTGGCCACCGCCAAGGCCTGCTATAAGGAGCAGAAGAAGGGCAAGACCCCCGAGGAGTACCTGGCACTGCCCGCCCGCTACGCCCTGGTGGAGGTGGTGAACAACCACGATGACGCGCTGCAGTTCGAGCCCATCCACCGCGTGCTGTTCGGCGTGGATCATCAGAAGTTCATGGACGCCTTCCGCGCCGCCTATCCCAACGCCTATGAGGGCAAGGGCGAGGGGCACACCATCGAGTTCGTCTGGAACGGCGAGAGCCACTTCATCACCGTCCCCGATCCCAAGGTACAGCTGGCCGTGGGTACGCTTCAGGGCGTCATCGACCAGTATCTGAAGGACAACGGCGGCGAGGTGGACTACATCCACGGCGACGAAGTCACCCGCGAGCTGGGCGGCAAGCCCGGCAACATGGGCTTCCTGCTGCCCGCCATGGGCAAGGAGCAGCTGTTCAAGACCGTCATGGCTGACGGCGTGCTGCCCCGCAAGACCTTCTCCATGGGTCATGCCCAGGACAAGCGCTATTACATCGAGGCCCGCAAGATCGTCAAGTAAACCACTGGCGTTTTTGCAGGAACTGTGCTACAATAAGGTCGCGGCTTTGCCGCGACCTTATTCTTTTTTGTGAGGACACCACCATGAGCTGTGTGGAAAAGGCTTATGCCAAGGTAAATCTGACGCTGGCGGTAGGGGAGAAGCGCCCGGACGGCTACCATGAGGTCGTCTCCGTCATGCAGCGGGTCAGTCTGCACGATACGCTGACGGCGGAGCGAACGGCCAGCGGCATTTCGTTGACGTGCAGCGACCCGGCTCTGCCCGCAGGCGAGGAAAACCTGGCACACCGCGCCGCGACGCTGTTCTTCCGGGAGACAGGCATCACCGGCGGCGCGGCCCTGGCGCTGGAAAAGAGCATCCCGTCCCAGGCGGGGCTGGGCGGCGGCAGCAGCGATGCCGCGTCCGTGCTGCTGGCGCTGCGGAGGCTGTACGCCCCGGCATTGTCCGATACTGCGCTGGAGGCCATGGCCGCCGCGCTGGGCAGCGATGTGCCCTTCTTCATCCGCGGCGGCACGCAGCTGGCCACCGGCAGGGGGGAGGTGCTGTCGCCCCTGCCGCCCCTGACGGAGGGGTGGTTCGTCATCGTCAAGCCGCCGGAGAGCTTCTCCACAGCGGCCATGTACCGCCGTTTGGACGAGCTGCCCCCGGCCCATACGCCGGCCCTCCCGCCGCTGCAAGAGGGGCTGTCCACCCTGGCGGCAGGGCTGTTCAACAGCTTTGAGAGTGTCGTTCCCCCGGACAGCGCCGTGGGGCGCATCGAGGCCGCGCTTACCGATCGCGGCGCGCTGGCCGCGCTTCTCAGCGGCAGCGGCAGCGCCGTGTTCGGCCTGTTCGACCATGAAAATACCGCCCGCGATGCCGCCAAGGCTCTGCGTGATGTTTGGCCGGAGACTTTTTTGGCCCGACCTGTATAAAAAGCAAAAGCACCGTCCACAATGTAGCCAACTTCTACAAGGACGGTGCTTTTATGCGTACATACACATGGAAAAAGCTGGAGCTGGCCATTCTTTTGGGCCTGTCCGTCACCCTCCTTTGGGGCGCGGTGTCCCTGCACCGGCAGGAGACGCTCAGCCGCAAGATGATCCGGCTGCACGTCATCGCCAACTCCGACAGCGACGCGGATCAGGCGCTGAAGCTCCGGGTGCGGGACGCGGTGCTGACCCGCGCCACGGAGCTGCTGACCCAGTCCGAGGATATGGCTGATGCCTGGGCGCGGCTAGATACGTCCCTGCCCGACCTGGAGCGGGCGGCCTCCGCCGCCTGCGGCGGCGCGTACCCCGTCCGGGCCGAGCTGGGGGAGGCGGAGTTCCCCTTGAAGGAGTACGACGGCTTCGCCCTCCCTGCGGGGCGCTACCCGGCGCTGCGGGTGGTCATCGGCAAGGGTGCGGGCCGCAACTGGTGGTGCGTGGTCTACCCGCCGCTGTGTACCGCCGCCTGCACCGACATGGAGCAGGTGGCCATCGACGCGGGACTCAGCGGCGACGACGTGAAGCTCATCACGGAGGAGGATGGCTATGTCCTCCGTTTCCGCGCCGTGGAGCTGTGGCAGCGCCTGCGGCAGTGGTTGGGAAAATAAAATCGGCGGTTCTGCGAAAAAGCTGTTGACAAACGCAGGAAAACCTGTATAATAGTTTTTGTTCGTCAGAACATAGCGGGATTGTGTAAAGGTAGCACAGCGGACTCTGACTCCGTATGTGAGGGTTCGAATCCTTCTCCCGCTGCCAAATGAAAGGAAATCCCGCAGTCGTTGAGACTGCGGGATTTCTTGCTGTTTCAAGAGGTTTGCGCGTTTTTGACATAAAACTTATCGGTTCGTTTGCTGCTTTTTTGGTGCGCTCTGAAACGGGGCTTTCCTGCGTTTTTACACACGGATTTACACACGAAAAGCGAACCTGAGACGGTCACAGATTTTCTTTGTAGAAATTCTCCATCTCCCTGACGCGGGCATGACCCGCCCACCTCTCCAAGCCCATCGAAATCAGCGCCCTTGAGGGCATCCTGATAGAGATGCAGGGCAGAAAAGCATGACGGACGACCGCGTATCCCCTGCCCGCCGCTTTTTAGTGCCAATACCGAAAGCCTGCCGAAAGGCAGGCTTTTTTCGGTTCAAATCTCTGAATGCCGCTATTCTGCCAAATCGGCATCGATGTTGCCTGGCGGGGCGCTCACCTGCTCCCGCTGGCCTCTGCAAAATTTCTCGAGCCTCTTGACAAATAGCTGTTCTCCGCCTATAATGCTTCAAAATTGAACATTTCAAATAGGAAGTATTTGCGTATGAATTTCAAACTCACTATTTTCAAAAAGTTCTTACAGGCTTACACCACCGTGTGCAAGCCCCTATGCAAGGAACTGGGACTATCGCAGAGCGCTTTCGATATTCTGATGTTTCTCGGGAACAATCCGGCGTATAAAACAGCCAGTGAGATCGTTGAGATACGGCATATCAAGGCGAACCTTGTCTCCTTAAATGTGGAGCGTCTGGTGCGTGAGGGGTATCTCAAGCGCCAGCCGATACAGGACGACCGCCGAAAGACGGAGCTGCTGTGCACCCAAAAAGCACAGCCCATTATTGCTCGGGGACAGCAGCTCCAGAACGGCTTTTTTGAACAGCTGTTTGCAGGCATGGACACCGACCAGCGAAAAGCCTTTTCAGAGGCGCTGGGCACAATCGAAAAGAATGTAGATAAAATTCTGGAGGCTGACAAGTAATGGATGTTCTAATTACGGTTTTGGTAACATTCTTTGCCGGTATGGGCGCAGGACTGGGCACAGGCTTTGCCGGCATGAGCGCCGCCGCGGTCATCAGCCCCATGCTCATCACTTTTTTGGGTATCGACCCCTACATGGCGGTGGGCATTGCACTGTCCTCGGACGTGCTGGCCAGCGCGGTGTCGGCCTACACCTACCACAAAAACAAAAATCTTGACATCAAAAACGGGCTCATTATGATGGGCAGCGTGCTGATCTCCACCGTGGTCGGAAGCTATGTGGCGAAGCTCGTTCCCTCGACGACCATGGGCGGCTTTTCCGTGTTCATGACGTTCCTGCTGGGCATTAAATTCATCGTCCGCCCCGTCATGACCACAAAGGAGGGCATGGCGCAGGTGTCCGCGAAGAAGCGAACAATCCAATCCGTTGTCTGCGGTATTCTGATCGGATTTATCTGCGGCTTTATCGGCGCGGGCGGCGGTATGATGATACTGCTGGTCCTGACCAGCGTTATGGGCTACGAGCTGAAGACCGCTGTGGGCACAAGTGTATTCATCATGACCTTTACCGCGCTGACCGGCGCAGTGTCCCATTTCGCCATCGGCGGTATGCCCGATGCTCTGACATGGGCCTTGTGCGTGATCTTTACGCTGGTGTGGGCACGTATCGCCTCCGTTTTTGCCAATAAGGCACAGCCTAAGACTCTGAACCGCGCAACAGGCATCGTTCTCGTGGTGCTTGGCGTGGTAGTAATGGGATTCCAGCTGCTCACCTGAAAAACTCTTTCGCGCTGAAATCAGCGCCCATCCGGGTTTCCCCCTCCGTTCCCCGCCACCCTGCTATGCGCGCCTGTACCAACAGATGTACAGGCGCGGCGATGATCGGCGCGCTGGTGCTGGGTGAGGAGCTGAGTCTTGTTCACTATCTGGGGATCGCCGTGGTCATGGCATCCATTGTGATGATCTCCGGCGGCGCTGCCTGCATTTCGCAGCGTCTGTCACCGAAAGAGTTTTCTGCATCCAAGCCAGCACCTGTAGCCTCTCGAAGCAAAACTTGACGGATAATCATGTTGTTCCCTATTCTCTCCTTGGAACAGCACACAAAACAGCATCACCATTTGGTGGTGCTGTTTTGCATTACCCGCCTTTATACCGTCTGCCATGTTATGTCCTCTGCTCAAACTCAAAAGCGGTAAGAGGGGCGGTGTTGTGCATCGCCCAGGCATATCAGTTTAGCGAATACCAAATGCCGGAAATGCTAGAAATCCCGGAAATGCCAGAAAGGACTTTACTTATGCGGCGCAGTCCTGTATAATCGTTTAAGATGGAAAATAAGATGGAAAATCGTCGAAAGGCTATGCTGCAGGGCCATATGTCTGAGCGGGAGAGCCCCTATGATCGACCGACCGCACTCTTAAGGCAACACCGCGCAGTGAAAGCTGCGGTATTGCCTTAGCAGGACTGCGGTCAGTTTCTTTCTCTGTGAAAGGAGGGAGCATCGGTGAACCGCGTGTTCCGCGAGGAAAAGAAATATCTGATCTCGCTGCCGGAGGCGCTGCAAGTCTGCCATCGGCTCGCGCAGGTCATGCACGAGGACCCGCACAACGGCATAAGCGGCTACCCTGTCCGCTCGCTTTACTTCGATACGCTCGACGACAGGGACTTCCGCGAAAAGGCTGCGGGCGTAGATCTGCGGCGCAAGCTGCGCCTGCGCTGCTATGATCCGGCGGCAGACTTCGCCATGCTGGAGATGAAGCAGAAGCAGGGCACAAGTCAGCTCAAGCGCTCTCTGCGCGTGACACGGGAGGATGCCCAAGCGCTCACGCACGGCGACTACGCGCCGCTGCTGCGGTATCCGGAGTCTTTTGCCGCGGAGTGCTACGCGCTGATGCACAGCCAGTGCTATCGCCCCAAAACGATCGTAGAATACGACCGCAAGGCATTTATCGCCAAGGAGAACGAAATACGTATTACCTTTGACAGCCGCATTGTTTCCGTCGAGAGCTGTTTCGACCTCTTTTCGCCGCGGCTGAACATGAACCCCGTGCTCGATCCGTACTGCGTGGTGCTTGAGGTCAAGTACAACGGCTTTCTGCTCGATTATCTTCGCGAGCTGATCAACGGCGTGGATCGCAGTGAGCTTTCTGTCAGCAAATATGTGCTTGCCCGCCAAAACGGATGTCAGACGAGGCTATAGGAGGAAAACACCATGAGACAACAGATCCTGAACCTTTTTACCACACCCCGCGATATGTCGTGGGAGGATATTCTGCTCAATATCCTCCTTGCCGCCGTACTGGGCTTTTTTATCTTCCTGTCCTACGCCATCTCCCACCGCGGGACGATCTACAGCCGCAAGTTCAACGCCTCACTCGTCATTCTCGCGGTGCTGACGGGGACGGTCATGACCGTCATCGGCAACAACATCGCGCTGTCTCTCGGTATGGTGGGCGCGCTGTCCATCGTCCGCTTCCGCACCGCCATCAAGGACTCGCGTGATACGGTTTATATTTTTTGGTCCATCATTGTCGGCATCTGCTGCGGCGTGGGCGATTATGCCGTGGCCTGCATCGGCAGCGCCATGACCTTCGCGGTGATCCTGCTGCTCGGCTGCATCAAGAGCGATAACCGGATGCTGCTCATCATCCGCGCCCACCGCAGCAAGCAGGAGCCGATCAAGGCGCAGGTCTACAAGCTCTTTCGCGCCAAAGCGACGCTGCGTGTGGAAAACACGACGGAGGATACGGTCGAGTTGATCTACGAGATCACGCAAAAGCTCCTGCGCCGCGCAGAGCAGACAACGCCGGACATTCCCGGCAGCATCTATTCGCTGGGAAGCATCGACTATGTCAATCTTGTCATGCAGAACGACGAGGTGTCGAACTGAGAAACCGAAAAGAGGGGAGCGGAGACGAACATGAAATACAAGCGAATGGCTCTTGCGGCCTGTGCGCTGCTGCTCCTCCTATCCGCAACAAACCTGTCAGCCGTGCTGACCGATGAGCATCCACGCTATCATCAGCATCTTGAGCGCCCCGCCTACACGCCCTGTGCCGAGCATGACGGCGAGACGCTCTGCACGCATCTGCCGCTCGTGCTCATCGACACAGGCGGCACGGAGATCCCCGGCGTTCCCATCCGCGACGGCGACGGGAGCCGAAGCAACGACACCTTCACCACTACGGCGGACGGCAGTACGCTGCTGCGTGCGTCCGTCTCGGTGGTGGATCATGCCGAGGGCAACAATCACCCCGCCGACACGCCGACGCTTCAGAGCGTCATTGACATTCGAGTGCGAGGCAACTCCTCGCGCTATTTTGATAAGCACAGCTATCTTGTCAAGACGCTGACGGACGACGGTGCGGCCTTACGCGATGTCGCCATGCTGGGGATGGATGCCTTCGACGAGTGGGCGCTGCATGGGCCGTACCTCGATAAGACGCTCATCCGCAATTATATGTGGTACAATCTTGCGGGCGAGATCATGGACTACGCGCCGAATGTGCGCTTCTGCGAGGTACTGCTCAACGGAGTGTATCAGGGGCTTTATGTTATGACGGAGACTGTCAGCTCCGGCGCGGATGCCCGCTTGAAGCTCACGGAGCCGTCGAAGGACACGGTGCAGACGAGCTATGCTCTGCGCCTTGACCGCGGCAGCGGCAACGAGGTCAAAAACATCGAGATCTTCTCCCAATACGCCCTGCGAAATCTGCAGGATATGGACATCGTCTATCCGGGAACAAAATGGCTTACGCCGGAGCGCACGGCGTGGATCGCACAGGATTTCTCCGACTTTGAAAAGTCACTCTACTCCTATGACTATGATACCGAGCCCTATGCATGGTGGGAGCAGGCGGACATGAGCTCTTTCGTAGACTACTTTATCCTCAACGAGTTTACCTGCAACTATGATGCGGGCTGGCTTTCCACCTATATCTACAGGGATGTGCGCGGCAAATACAAAATGTGCATTTGGGACTTCAACTCCGCCTGTGACAACTACAGTCACCCGGTCACAGAGCCGCAGCATTTTGAGCTGCATTACAATGTCTGGTACTATATGCTCAGCAAGGACGAGGACTTTATAAACGCCGTCATCGACCGCTACCGCGAGCTGCGTCAGGGCATCCTCAGCGACGAGTATCTCTGCGCCTACATGGACGACGTTACCACGTGGCTCGGCGATGCCGTCGAGCGCAATTTCTCCGTCTGGGGCTACACGCTCGAAAAGGATATGCTCTCCCCCGCGTGGCGCAACCCGCACTCACACGCGGCTGCCGTCGCGCAGATGAAGCGCTTCTGCACGGAGCGCGGCGCGTGGATGGATGAGCACATCGACATTCTGCGCCAATACAGCCACGAATCCAGAAATAAGAAATTCAACCACTGAGAAAGCGAGGGCGGAGCCGTGAAAAAATTTATCATCGCGCTTTCCGCTCTGATCCTGCTCTATCTTGCTTATGACACGGCGCGCTACCGGCTGGGATGGTACATCGACCTGAAGCCGGACGAGCCGGTGACGGCCTTTATGACCACGGATACGCAAAGCATTTACATGGATCGCGGCAGCGATCCCGAGCCGTTTATCGTTAAGGGCGTAAACCTCGGCGTGGGCATCCCGGGCGAGTGGGCGACGGACTACGCTATCGACAAGGAGACCTATCTGCGCTGGTTTGCCCAGATGCAGGAGATGGGCGCGAACACCGTGCGCGTCTACATTACGCTCCACGACGACTTCTACAACGCCTTCTACGAGTACAACACGCTGCGCGAGGAGAACGGCGAGGAGCCGCTCTGGCTGATCCACGGCGTATGGGTCAACGACTATGTGCAGAACTCCCACCGCGACGCCTATGACAAGGACTTTCTTGATGCGTTTATCGAGGACGGGCGCACGCTGGTCGACGTTCTGCACGGCAACAAGAAGATCTCGCTCGGGCGGGGCACGGGATCGGGCTTTTACAATAAGGATGTTTCCCGCTGGGTCATCGCCTACATCCTCGGCGTGGAGTGGGAGGATGTGACCGTCACCTACACCAACCACAAATACCCCGATCTGCCGCCCTATCAGGGAACGTACCTCTCCGCGACGGAGGACGCCTCCGCCTTTGAATCCATGCTCGCGCAGGTGGGCGATCGGATCGTCTCCTATGAAAGCCGCCGCTACAAGACCCAGCGCCTTGTGGCGTTTTCCAACTGGCCGACCACCGACCCCTTCCTCTACCCGGAGGATATCACGACTTTCTTTATGAAGTGCGCGCAGGTGGACGTGGAGCACATCCGCACTGAGGATGCCTTCCTCGCCGGTCAGTTTGCCTCCTACCATGTGTATCCCTACTATCCCGACTATCTCAACTATATCCTCAACCCCGCGGTGATGGACCGCACGCCCATTTGGGACGGCAAGGCCGTCATCTCTCGTGTGGAGACCGGCGCGGGTACGCCCATCAGCGAGTTGCTCCGGCAGGAGGACTTTTACGATGAGACCGGCGCGGCGAACACCTACCTTGCCTATCTGCGCGCCCTGCGGCGGCATCACACGATGCCCGTCGTCATCTCCGAGTTCGGCGTGTCTACGGGACGCGGCATGGCACAGAGGGATCAGAACACTGGCCGCAATCAGGGCCACATGTCCGAGCAGGAGCAGGGGCAGGCGCTCGTGGACTGCTGGCGCGACATCACCGCGGCAAACTGCGCGGGCGGCTGCGTCTTTACCTGGCAGGACGAGTGGTTCAAGCGCACCTGGAACACCATGCACGCGGTGAATCTCCAGCGCACGCCGTACTGGAGCGACTATCAGACCAACGAGCAGTATTTCGGTCTGCTTTCCTTCGACCCCGGCGAGGAGGAAAGCGTCTGCTATGTGGACGGCGACCTCTCGGAGTGGACGGAGGAGGATAAGCTCTTCGACACGGGCGAGCGAGCGCTTTCCATGAAGTACGATGAGCGCTATATCTACCTTCTGGCCTATCAGAAGGGCTTTGCAAACGGGGAAAAGCGGATGTTTATCCCCATCGACACCACGCCGAAGACCGGCAGCACCTACTGCAAAAACTATGGCCTGCGCTTTGACCACGCGGTTGATTTCGTCCTTGCCATCGACGGCAGAGAGAACAGCCGCCTCGTGGTGCAGGAGCGCTATGAGGTGCTGCGGGCCATGTTCTACCATGAAACGCACGATGAGGATGCATACCTTGACCCGCCGGACGCAGACACGCCGCTGTTCAAGCCCATCGAATTGATGCTCCAGACGGCCACGCCGCTGCTCACGGGCAACTGGCAGGCAAGCTCTGAGACCTACGAGACGGGCAGGCTGCTCTATGGAAACGCGAACCCGTCGTCGCCCGATTTCAACTCATTGGCAGACTTCATCTTCGCGGGCGACTATGTGGAGCTGAAGCTTCCCTGGCAGCTTCTGAACTTTTCAGACCCCTCGCGCATGACCATCCACGACGATTATTACGACGACAACTACGGTGTGGAATACATTACGATCGATACGATGTACCTGGGCCTGACAGACGGTGAGGACGAGGGGCGCACGGCGCTCTGTCCCGCCGCGCTCGAGGGCTGGGGGAACAGGGTAGCTTATCACGAACGGCTGAAGGCTTCGTATGATGCGATGCGGAGACTCTGGCGGTAAGAAAGAGAAAGGGGAGAGCGCCGGTGCCTGTTGAAATTCTGATCTACATCTACCTCGGTATGTGCGCCGGCATGATCCTCTTTAACATTGCAACGGCGCTCCTTTCGCGGCGCAGGGAGCATCGGTCCTTCCGCGACGGCATCCGCCTTGAGCTGACGGTCTCGCGGGAGCTTGACCGTCTCGCGGAGACCGGAGCGGTCAGCGAGAAGCATCTGCGCTTCATGGAGCGCAGACTGCGCCGCGTGAACGGATTGGCGGCCTTTGACGCCGCGCTGGAGCGCCTGTGCGTGAGGCAGCCAGAGCTGACCCGCTCCTATCTGACGGCGCTTAACGGTGTGACGATCACGCTGGCAGAGGATTACTGCCGCCGCGATGAGATCGAGGCGGCGTACTTCCCCTACATCATCAAGAAATACCAGCTGCTCGGCGGCGCGGATGACGCGCCGCTCAAGGAGGTGCTGCTCAAACTGCTGAACGAGCCGAGCATCTACTGCCGCGAGAACGCGATGCAGGCGCTCTACACGGCGGGCGACGCGCAGATCATTGTGCGTGCGCTGCGGATCATCGACGCAAGCAGCCTCTATTATCACAGCAAGCTCCTCTCCGACGGCTTGCTGAACTACACGGGCGACACATGGGAGCTTGCCGACGCGCTTTGGGAGGCGTTTGATGCGTTTCAGCCGTGGATGCAGGTGACGCTGCTCAACTATTTCCGCTTTTCCTCCGGCGCATACTGCGAGAAAATACACGCGCTCCTCAACGATCCCGCGCAGGACGATGAGGTGCGCTTTGCCTGTCTGCGCTATCTTGGCCGCTATCCCTATCCGCCCGCCTACGCCGATCTGCTGCGCTATGCGACGCCCTCGGAAAACGCACGCTGGGAGTATGCAGCCATTGCGTCCTTTGTACTGGCGAGCTATCCCGGGGCGGAGACTGCGGCGGTGCTGAAGAGGAACCTCTATCATCCCAACTGGTATATCCGCTTCAACGCGTCAAAAAGTCTGGAGCAGCTCGGCTTCGGCTACCGCGATCTGATCGACGTGATCGAGGGGCACGACCGCTACGCCTCCGAGATCCTGCGCTATCGCTTTGATGTGCGGGAGCTGGAGGAGCAAAAGGAGGACGCAGTATGTACGACGGTATAAAGCTGTTTCTTGAGTGGGTGGGCTATTTCTTTATCGCTTATCTGATCGGCTACTCGACCTTTCTGTTTCTGTCGGTCGTCGTCGGCTCACTTGAGCTGTACAAGCACCGCCGGCAGGAAATGCTCAAAAGCAGTCTGCCCTCGGATTACTACCTGCCCATCAGTATCATCGTTCCCGCCTACAATGAGGAGGTCACTGTGGCAGACACCGTGCGCTCGCTGCTGACGCTGGAATACCGCGCCTATGAGATCATTGTGGTGGACGACGGATCGAAGGACCGCACCTCGGAGGTGTTGGCCGAGACATTTGATATGCACCTTGTTCACCGGCCCATTCGCCGGCAGATCAACTGTCAGCGCGAGGAATACGTCTATGAGACACGCGCACAGAAGGTACCGGTGACGCTCATCCGAAAAAAGAACGGCGGCAAGGCAGACGCGCTGAACATGGGCATCAACGCCGCAAATTTCCCGTACTTTATCTGCATGGACGCGGACTCCGTTCTGCAGTACGACTCTCTGCGCCGCATCGCCCAGCCGATATTGGAAAACGGCAATGTGGTGGCGGTTGGCGGCATCGTCCGCATCTCCAACGATGTTGAGCTGGAAAACGGACGGGTGAAGCATTACCGGCTGCCGCGCAATATTCTCGCCTTCATGCAGGTGCTGGAATATGACCGTTCGTTTCTTGCCTCCCGCATCCTCTTTGACCGCTTCAACGGCTCACTCATCATTTCCGGCGCCTTCGGGCTGTTCAAAAAGGATACCGTCATCGCGGCAGGTGGCTATGACAGCGGAACGGTGGGCGAGGATATGGAGCTTGTGGTCAAGCTGCACGAATACTGCACGGTCAACAACATCGACTATGCCATTCGCTACGCATCCGACGCGATCTGCTGGACGCAGGCGCCCGAGCGGCTGCGCGATCTGTGCAAGCAGCGCAAGCGCTGGCATCTGGGCCTGTTCCAGAGTATGTACAAGCATCGCGTCATGTTTTCCAATCACAGGTTCGGCGCGGTGAGCTTTGTATCCTATCTCTATTTCCTCATTTACGAGCTGCTTTCGCCGTTTATTGAGATATTCGGCGTTTTTACAATGGTGCTCGCGTGGTGGTTCGATTTGATCAACGTCCCGTTTATGCTGCTCTTTTTCCTGATCTACGCCGTGTTCGGCTCGGTCCTGACGCTTACTGCCTTTTTCTCACGCATCTACACGGCGGACCTCACGCTCTCGTTCGGCGACGGCCTCAAGGCCGTCTGTCTGTGTCTCTTTGAGCTGGTGTTCCTGCGCTTTATTCTCGCATGGGTGCGCTGCACGGCCTTTATCGGCTATAGGAAGAAAAAACTCAGCTGGGGGCGCATCGAGCGCCGCAAGATCGATTTGAAATAAAGGGGGTGTCGCCTGTGCGCCGAAAAAAGCTCTTGGAAATCACGCTCTGCGCCGTGCTGACGATCGGAGCGCTGCTGTGCTGTATGCAGGATGCAAGCGCGAGGGAGACGCTTCTGATCTCGGGAAACGCCGATCTCTATCCCATCGAGTCCTATGACCGCGGCAGGGAATGCTATGTCGGATTGCTGCCGGAGCTGTACGAGCGCCTGAGTGAGCAGACAGGGTACGATCTTGTCTATCTTCCGTACAGCAAGAACACAACGCAGGCGCAGCAGGCCGCAAACCGGCAGGCGGACATTATTTCCGCCTATCCCTCCGGCGCGGTCAACAGCGGCGCGATGCGCCGTCAAGTGCTGCTCTGCACGATAGAGCATGACGGCGCAGAGCGCACGATATATGTTGGCTTTACCAACGCACTCACGCCGGAACTGGCCGGCGCGCTTGCACAAGCGCTGGAGGACCTCTCCGGCGCGGAGAGCATCGGCGTCCTGGCAGACTATACGAATAGCAGCGGCGCGGAAGCCTACCGTACCAGGTGGCTCATTACGCTCGCCGCATTGATCGCGGCGATGCTTGCCGCGGCGGTCGCGCTGATAGTCTTTGCGCGAAAAAAGCGTGCCGAGCAAAAGACCAACGCCCTCATCGATCCGCGCTACGGCATCGGAAATGACCGCTTTTATCTGCATTGCGTGGAAACGCTGCTCCCCGCTCCGCTGCGGAGTCTTACCTATGTTGTCTGCGTCGGCTGCGATATGACCTCGCTGGAGCATCGCTGCGGCGAGGCGGAGCGCGAGGAGCTGTTCTGCCACGCGGCGGAGTTTCTCCGGCGCGGCTGCGCCCGCGAAGATTACCTTGCCTGTGTGGGGCGCGGAATGTTCGCCCTGGTGTGCCAACGCAGCAGCCGCGAGGCGGCACAGCAGCATACGGAAGCGCTGGTGCGGGAGCTGAACGCATACCTTGAGGGTTTTCGTGCGGAATACAACGGGTCTTTCCGTGCGGGCATCTGCTCACTGGAGGAAAACCCGGACTACAGCGGTGAGGCCGCGCTCTATAGTGCGCGGCAGGGCTGCGCCTATGCGTTCGGTCACGGTATGCTCTGCGCGTTCGGCAATAAGCGTATGGTCGGTGAAAGCGAGCAGCTCGACCGGCTGCGCCGCCGCACGGCGGAGGCTGTCGCCAAGGGCGAGTTTGAGCCGTACTTCCAATTTGTGGTGGATCGCGGCGGCACGATCATCGGTGCGGAGACCGTATCCCGCTGGCAAAGCCCCGAGGATGGACTGCTGCCGCCGTCCAAGTACATCGACCTGATGATCCGCGCCGGTACGATCACAGAACATGATCTCTACATGCTCCGCTGCGCCTGTGCACAGCTCCAGTCATGGAGACGCGAGGGGCGGGAGAAGCTCCGCCTGTCCTGCAATTTTACGCGCCAGTCGCTCTCGGACGAGCGGACCTTGCCGCGTGTGCGTGAGATCGCGGAGCAGTATGACTTTTCACATGACTGCCTTATTATCGAGATCACGGAGGATTGCCTTGTGCTTGATCGGAGCGCGGCAGCGGAAACGCTCAACGGTCTGATCGCGCTGGGCTTTCATATCGCGTTGGACGATATGGGTGCCGGTTACTCCTCGCTTTCGGATCTGTGTACCTATCGGTTCGACTATGTAAAAATCGACCGCAGCATCCTCCTCGATGCGGAGGAGGAGCGTGGAAGGGCATTGCTTGCCGGTTTGGTTCAGCTTGCTCACAGCATGGGTATCCGAGCGCTGTCTGAGGGTGTGGAAACAAAGGAACAGTTGGATATTGCGCTTGCGGCGGGCTGCGACTTCATTCAGGGCTTTTATTTCTCGCGTGTCCTGCCGAAGCGGGAGACGGAGCGCTATCTGCGCGAACTGACAGAGCAGTAAGGAGAAAGAAATGGAAAACAAAATGCGTTCGCGTGTCCTGCTGGCGATCACGCTGTTCAGCGCGATCGTATTGGCGGGTACGGTCTTCGTCTGCGCAAGGCGCGCAGGTGAGGAGGTCACACAGCGCTCCTTCGATGAGCTGACGACCGCAACAAAGGATCTTGCCAAGGACATCAACAATGCCGTACGCACGGACCAGATCATTCTCTCCGCCATGGCGGAGCTGATCGCGGGGCAGGACGAAGACGATCTGGATTCTGTGCTGCGCATCATGAACACCTTCAGCCTTGATAAGACCTTTGTCTCCACCGTCGCGCTGCTGCGACCCGACGGCACGCTGCTGCTGACCGACGGCGCCCGCTACGACGTTTCCGACACATTCGATTTTGAAACGGAGGCGGCGCGGGGCGCGTACATCTCCGACCGCGTCACGAGCTACTTTGCGCCGGAAAAGCTGGTGGTGCGCAACGTCGTGCCGGTGAAGCGCGACGGCGAGACCATCGCCATCCTCTATGGCATGGTGTCGTTGCAGGAGCTCTCGCGCAGCTACAAGACCGACCTTTACGGCGGCAACGCCTTCGTTCTCATCGTGGATGGAAATACCGGCGACATCCTGCTGGATACCTGGCATGACTCGCTCGGCAACCTCTCGGATCTGCGTGGCCGCAAAATGCTCAAGGGCTACACCTACGAGGAGGCGATGGAAAAAATCCCCAACGGCATCGGCGGCGATATGTGCACCGTATCCCGCTCCACGGGGCTGACGATCTACCTGCACTACGAGCCGGTCGGCATCAACAACTGGAGCGTTGTTCTCGGCGTCAGCGAGCAGGACGCGCTGGCGGGAACACGCGGCGTGGTGAAGATCCTCTACCTGATGTCGGTCATCGTCGGCGCGATTTTGCTGAGCTATCTTGGCTACATCAGCTGGTACCTGATCTCGGCGCGACGCGGCGTTTACCGTATGAGCATTACGGACCAGGGCACGGGCCTGATGAACCGTATCGCCTATGAGAAGTGTCTGCGCAAGAGCGACCAGCGCGTCATCGCTCCGGCTGCCTGCATTTATATCGACGCGAACGGCCTGCACGAGATCAACAACGAGCGCGGTCACGAGGCGGGCGACCAGCTGCTGCGCACGGTCGCAGAGCGTCTGCGGGAGCAGTTTCCGAGGGACGATCTCTACCGCGTCGGCGGCGACGAGTTCGTCGTGTTTCCCGCGCCGGCGGCAGAGGCGGAATACGAGGCGCGGATGCGGGCGGTTTCTGAAAGCCTTGCCGCGCAGGGCCACAGCATCTCCTACGGCATCGCCGTCTGCGAGGCGGCAAACGGGCTAAGAGAGCTGGTCCGCGAGGCGGACGAGAAGATGCTCGGGAGCAAGCGCGCCTACTACGCCGAGCACGATCGCAGAAGGCCGAGATAACGCCAAGACGATAAAATGACCGCCGGACGATACCGGCGGTCATTTTGTCGTCCAACCAACAAAACCGCTTTAGAATATCGTTCATGATAAGTCCCCCTCTCCGCATAATCTCAACAGGGTTGAGCAAAACTTCGATTTGCACATAAGGCTATACTGCGATCCTCACTGTTATCTCCGCTGTGCTTTTTTGGCTAAGCACAGCGCACGATGAAAAAGAGTGGACTGTGGCAAGCCAAATAACAGTAATCAGTGCATTTATACTCTTTGTACCTGCCTGTAAAGCTGTCCCAAAACCTTATATGAAAAGCAGCCGCCCGGAGCACTCCGGGCGGCTGCTTTATTGCGACAGGACTTGCTGCCGGTGGGTCAGATCACATGATATTCCTTCAGCAGCTTTTCAATGTCGGTGCCTTCCAGCTTGTCCAGCACCTTCTTCACGGCCAGCTTCTCCACAAGGCCCATCTCCATGTCGGTGGCCTTCTTGCCGTCGCGGAGCTTCACGGTGGCGTTGAGGAGGTCGCGGACATCATACACGCTGCCCCAGACCTCCGGCACGCCGCGGTCTACGTTCAGCAGGGTGTACACGGCCTCCATGCCGGTGCGCATGGAATACTCGGTGGTGAAGATGGTATCACGGGGCGTTTCGGCGAACTGCCCAAGGAAGGCGAAGTTCACACTGCCCTCCGGCACCACGTTGGGGCGGTCGCCGTAGGCGCGGGGCATGAAGAAAGCGTCGATATACGGCATCATGACGGGCACGGTGTTGGCGCTGTTTTCCGCCAGATCGGCGATCTGATCCTCCGGCACACCGATGTGGTACAGCCACTCCATGCAGATCTCCTTGCCAGTGCATTCCCGCATGGGCTTCTTCACGAAGTCGCCGGGCTTGTCGGTGAACAGAGAGTAGACCCACACCAAACAGTGATCCTTGGGCTGATCCCGGAACTGTGGCTGGCGGTTGATCGTCCAGCTCATGAGCCAGCTGGAGTCCTTCACGGTGACGATGCCGCCGGTGACCACATGGCCGGTAAAGGGATCGCGCTTGCAGATGTTCTTGATATAGGGGATGATCTTCTGATCCAGCGTCTCCACGGTGGCGCTCATCCAGTTGGTCTGCTCCGGGTCATGGCAGAACTTGTCGGGATGGCCGAAGGAGGGATCCTGGGCGGCGATCTTGCGCCACATATCCCAGCCGCCGCCCTCTTTCAGCTCGGTGTTGTAGGCGGCGGGCTTGTTCTGGCTGCCCATGGAGGAGTTCTCCACGCAGCCGCCGTTGGTGATGAACACCAGATCGTTCTCCGTCAGGTCAATGCCGCCGGCCTCGCCGTTCTCGATGATGTCGATGCGCTTGGCCAGCTTGTGCTTCGAGTCGGAGCAGTCGAACTCCACGTTGGTGACCTGCACGCCGTAGTGGAACTGGACATTGTGGCTCTCCAGATACTTCACCATGGGCAGGATCATGGACTCATACTGGTTGTGCTTGGTGAAGCGCAGGGCGGTGAAGTCGGGCAGGCCGCCGATGTGGTGGATATACCGCTGGATATAGAGCTTCATCTCCAGCGCGCTGTGCCAGTTCTCAAAGGCGAACATGGTGCGCCAGTACAGCCAGAAGTTGGAGGAAAGCACCTCGTCATCGAAGAAATCGGTGATCTTCTTGTCCTGCAGGTCCTCGTTGGGGGTGAAGAACAGCTTCATGATCTCCATAGCGCCCTTGTCGGAGATGTCGAATTTGCCGTCGGTGTGGGCGTCCTGACCACGGTTGACGGTGGCGCGGCAGAGGGAGTAGTTGGGATCCTCCTTGTTGAGCCAGTAGTACTCGTCCAATACGCTGACGCCCTCCGTCTCGATGGAGGGGATGGAGCGGAACAGATCCCACATGACCTCGAAATGGTTGTCCATCTCCCGGCCACCGCGCATGACGTAGCCCAGATTCTCGAACTTGTAGCCGTCGCAGGCGCCGCCGGGGAGATTGCCCTTCTCCAGAATGTGGACGTGCTCGCCCTTCATCTGGCCGTCGCGGACCAGATAGCAGGCGGCGGTCAGGGCTGCCAGACCGCTGCCCACGATATAGGCGGATTTCTGATCCACGCCCTCCGGCTTCTTGGGACGGGCAAACGCTTCATAATTACCACTGGAATAATACATACTGTTACCTCCTAAAAACCTTTGCGTTAGTTTTCTTCTTGATGGGGGAAGCATACATCCGGCGCGGAAAATCTTCAATAAACAGAAAAATCCCGGTGATAAGTTTTTTATCACCGGGGTGGGATGTGTTCAGTTTTTTATCATTTGGTCTCATTTGATAAAGGCTTATCCGTACGCAGTCGTTCCAGCGCGACGCGGACGCTGCCGTGGATCACCTGCGCCAACCGATCCACCATCAATTGCGGATCGCCCTTCATGTCGTTCTTCACCCAGTCCAGCATCAATCCCACAAACATGTACTTATATAGCGTGGCGATAAATGCCTTGTCCTCCGGCCGCACGGACATATCCGCAGCCTGCTCCTCCACCACATCCTCCAGCAGCTGATAGGTGACCTGATAGAGATAATTCTCCACCTGCTCCCGGCTGATGGAACGGTAGACGTTCAAAATGAAGGGCTTATTCTCCTGCACGGCCTCGAAAATCTGCAAAAGGCCCTGCTGCCACGTCTCGTAGGTCTTCTTCCCCGCCAGCGCACGGCTGGCGTCCTCCTGACAGCTCCACTCCACCAGATCGTAAATATCCTTGAAATGATAATAAAACGTCATACGGTTGATGCCGCAGTCGTCGGTGATGTCGCTGACGGTGATCTTGTGCAGCGGTTTTTCCAGCAGCAGCTTTTTCAATGACGCCTCCAGCGCCCGCTTGGTGACTTGTGACATGGAGTACCTCCTTTGCCAGCTTATTTCCTATTATAAGGCGTTGGCTGTATTTTTGCAAGCCGGCAGCTTCGACTCGCAATTCGTGCTTGATTCCTGTAAAATACTCACGGTACAAATATGACGTTTTACACAGGAGCGTTTTATGGCAGAGTCAAATAAAAAACCACGCGCAGAGCGCACGAAGAACATCCCACGCCAGGCTGCGGACTGGCTCGGAATGACACCGTGTGAGGCTTGTCCTGCAACGGTGCTTTTCCGTCCTCACGCCCTGGAGCCCGTAATGCGGCGGAGGGTGAAGAATATGGTGGTGGAAACGAGGACACCGATCATGTTCAAGGCAATATCATTGATGCCGAAGATGCGACCGAATATGGGCTGCAGCAGTTCGATAGCGACGGAAATGCCCGCGCCGGTTAGGAGGGTGCGCTTCCATGTGGCTTTCTGATCGAACAGAGGATAGAGAACACCGAATAGGAGAAAGAGCAGGAGGTTGCCCAGGCGCTCGGAGCTGAGGCTGCTCCAAAATTCCAGCTTCAGGTAGTATTCAAATGTGAACCAGTGTACGCTGCTGCCGCTGGACATGTGGTAGAAAAGCCAGTAGTAAACATTTCCCAGTATGTCATGAAACAGCGTCAGGCACAGCAGGCCGGTGAGGTAACAGACAAAGAGGGCGGACAGCAGCGTGCGGCCAAGAGGGAGATGGGGATGCCGCCTCCGTTTGATCAGGATGTAAAGGATGCCGGCGAGGAGCGCGAGGGGAAGAAGCTGCAAGAAGTAGCCCAAATATGTGTCAAAGAAGAAATATTGGAATGACATGCTGTCAGGAAAGCGCATTTTAGACCTCCTATTCTCAAAATATAAAGTGGAAGTCTGTAAACAGAAAATGCTTTACAGATATTGTGAATGCTGTGTTAGCGATAATGTAGTGCGGTATGATGAGGGCGTTATGCGGCAAAAGGCACGGAATATGGATCGTCCATCCATTTCCGTGCCTTTCGGCGGTCATAGACCCGGGGATCGGGACTTTTGCGAGTGACGGGGTTCAGCGCACCCCAGGTGTTCCGGCGCAGCGCGTCCCGTTTGCGCTTCTCCTTTTTGGAGAGCTTTTCATAAGGGATGAATTTCTGCATGGTATCACTCCTTCCCGTGCGTTGAGAAATCATAACACATTGACGCTGATCTGTCAAATTTTGCGGAAACGTTTGCACTTTCTGAAAAATCGCTTTTCAAAATCCGATAAGTATGGTACACTTACCGTGATTTGTTTTCAAAGACAGGGCGCGCCCTGTCTGCGTTTCAACTCCGTTGAAACGATGCTTTTGCGGAAACTGGGAGAAGGGAAGTGAAGGAGCTTGAGCGAACTGCTGCGAATGGAACACATCAGTAAGCGCTTTGGCAGTTTTTACGCCAACAAGGACATCAGTCTGACGGTGAACCGCGGTGAGGTGCTGACGCTGCTGGGCGAAAACGGCGCGGGCAAATCCACGCTGATGAACATCCTCATTGGACTGTACCAGCCCACGGAGGGGAAGATCTTCCTGGAGGGCCGGGAGGTACGCATCGAGTCGCCCAGCCAGGCGGTGAAGCTGGGTATCGGCATGGTCCACCAGCACTTTATGCTGGTGGAGGCCATGACCGTATTCGACAACATCATCCTGGGCGACAAGCACGCCAAGGGCGTGTTCATCGACCGGGCGGCGCGGCGCAGGGAGATCGAGGAGCTGTCCGCAAAATACGGACTGGATGTGCAGCTGGACAAGCTCATCACGGAGATCTCCGTGGGTGAGCAGCAGCGTACCGAGATATTGAAGGCGCTGTATCACGGCGCGGAGCTGCTGATCCTGGACGAGCCGTCCGCCGCCCTGACCGACATCGAGGTGGAGGGCCTGTTCGCCATCATGCGTAAGCTGGTCGGCGAGGGCAAGAGCATCATCTTCATCAGCCACAAGATGCGCGAGGTGCTGCACATCTCCGACCGCATCACCATCCTGCGGCTGGGCGAGGTGGTGGGCACGGTGAACTGTGCCGATACCGATGGGCAGAAGCTGGCCAACATGATGATCGGCAAGGAGCTGAGTGAGTCCCAGTACGAGAAGAAGGACGCCTCCGGCGCGGAGATCGTGGCCGAGCTGGAGAGCGTGGACTATAACAAGGAGCACAAGCACAGCGGCGTCTGTGGGATGTCCTTACAGGTGCACAGCGGTGAGATCGTAGGCATCGCCGGGGTGGACGGCAACGGACAGACCCAGCTGGCCCAGCTGATGACCGGCGTGATCGCGCCCCAGGCGGGCCACGTGCGGCTGAAGGAGCAGACGGTGGCCGTGTTCGACCCCAACGGTTTCATTGAATGCGGCGTGTCCCATGTCCCAGAGGACAGGAATGCCCAGGGACTGGTGGGCGATATGTCCATCGCGGAGAACCTGGTGCTGAAGGTCACGGACAGCCCTAGGTTCAGCAAGGGCAAGGGATTGCTGCTGGACAAGAAGACCATCAACAAATACGCCGAGGAGATGGTGGACAAATACGACATCCGCTGCACCTCCGTGGCGCAGACGGTACGCAGCCTGTCCGGCGGCAACCAGCAGAAGGTCATCCTGGCCCGTGAGCTGGAGTCCGACCCGGCGTTGCTGGTGGCGGCTCATCCCACCCGTGGATTGGACATCGGCGCGGCCAGCTTCGTCCACGATCAGATGGTGGCGGCCCGGGAACGGGGCGTGGGCATCCTGCTTATCAGCGCGGACTTCGACGAGATACTGGAGATGTCCGACCGCATTTTGGTATGCTTCGAGGGACAGATCATGGGCGAGTATTCCGGCAAGAACCCACCCATTGAAGAGATCAGCCTGGCGATGACGGGCAAGTAAAAGGGGAGGAGCTGTGATATGGAAAAACTGAAAAGATCCCTGGGCAGCTTCGTTGTCCCGCTGCTGTCCATCCTGCTGGCGTTCATCATCGGCGGTATCATCATGGTGGCGCTGGGCGCTGACCCCTTCGCAGCGGTGAAGTATCTGTTCCAGGGCGCGTTCGGCTCGAAGGGCAACATCGGCACAACGCTGACCAAGGCCACGCCGCTGATGTTCACCTCGCTGTGCGCGTGCTTTGCGTATAAGTGCGGCGTGTTCAACCTGGGCGGCGAGGGCCAGTTCCTCATGGGCTCTATCGCCGCGTTCCTGACGGCGTATTTCACCGGGACTACCGGCTTCGTGGGTATCGTGCTGGCGCTGCTGGCCGGTACGCTGGCCGGCGGCATTTGGGGCATGATCCCCGGCGTGCTGAAGATCACCCGCGGGCAGAATGAGATGATCATCTCCATCATGCTGAACTACGTGGCCACACTGTTCATGGGCGTGCTGTATACCAACTGGATACGGGACGCCAGCGTGCCCCAGACTCCGGCGGTGGACGACCTGGTGAAGCTGCCCCGCGTCATACCGGGTATGCGCTTTACGTGGGGCTTTGTCATCGCCGTGGTGGTGGGCCTGCTGCTGTACTACGTGCTGTTTTGGACCAGCAGCGGCTTCAAGCTGCGGGCCGTGGGCTACAACATGACGGCCAGCCGCTTCAACGGCATCCAGGTGAAGCGGTGTATGCTGGCCAGCTTCATCGTCTCCGGCGCTATCGCCGGATTGGGCGGCGGCGCGGAGCTGCTGGGCACACAGTTCCGGCTCATCAACGGCTTCGGCGCGGGCTACGGCTTCGACGGCGTGGCCATGGCCCTTATCGGTCAGCTGCACCCCATCGCAACGATGGTGGTGGCCCTGTTCTTCGCTGTGCTGCGTGTGGGTTCGACCACCATGCAGGCGGCCACCGGCGTACCCACCAGCGTTTCGGACATCATCCAGGCGTTGGTCATCGTGTTCTCCGTGGCCGGTATGGCGTTGACGAAGCTGCCTGAGTTCCAAGCGTGGAAGGATCGTGTGTTTTCCAAGAGAAAGGCGGGTGACAAGTAATGGATTGGATCTCCAGCTTGCTTTTGGCGACAGTCCGCTTGGCTATCCCTCTGCTGCTCATCTCCCTGGCGGAGCTGTACGGACAGCGGGCCGGTATGGTGAATATCGGCCTGGAGGGTCTTGCCTCCATCGGCGCGTTGGTGGGCTTTTTGGTGTGCTTCTTCACCGGCTCGAACTGGCTGGGCCTGCTGTGCGGCGCACTGGCCGGCTTGGCGGTGAATATGATCTACGCCTTCTCCACGGTGACGCTCTGCGCGGACCACACCGTGTACGGCATGGCCATCAATATCTTCGCGCCGGCATTGGCGTCGTTTATCTACCGCATCGTGTTCGGTACGGGCTCTGATCTGAAGCAGATCTCCACCATGTCCAGCATCGCCATCCCCGGCCTGAAGGACATCCCTGTGATCGGGCCGCTGCTGTTCGACCAAAGCCCCATGGTCTATCTGACGCTGCTGTTCGTGGTGTTCACCTCCGTGTTCTTCAATCGGACGCGGGCGGGCCTGAGCTATAAGTCTGTGGGCGAGCATCCCCAGGCGGCGGCTACGCTGGGCATCAACGTCATCGGCGTGAAGTACGTGGCCTGCATGATCTGCGGTGCGCTGGCCGGTATGGGCGGCGCGTACCTGACCACCTGCTACTCCAGCACCTACACCGACGGCATTGTGGCCGGACGCGGCTTCATCGCTCTGGCCGCCGTGATCTTCGGACGCTGGAGCGCCGGCGGTATCCTGCTGGCCTGCCTGTTCTTCGGCTTCTGCGACGCTTTGCAGATCCGTTTGCAGGTGTCCGGCATCGGCATCCCGTACCAGTTCTTCCAGATGATCCCCTATGTGGCCACCGTGGTGGTGCTGAGCCTGATCGGTACGAAGCAGGCCGGGCCGAAGGCCAACGGTGCGCCCTATCGCCGCGAACAGCGGTGACATAAAGGTAATAACGCCTCCGGGCGGTATTATAGAAGCAAAAAGCGAGACACAAAATTAAGGAGGAAAACAAATGAAGAAGTTTCTTGCGCTGCTGCTGGCGCTGACCATGGCTCTGTCCCTGGTTGCCTGCGGCAAGGACAACAACGCCAACACCGGCGACGACGCCAATACCGGCGATGATGCCAAGACCTACAAGGTCGCCATGATCTGCGACTCCAGCATCAACGATGGCGGCTGGGGCGCTGCCTGCTACAACGCCATGGTCAAGGCTGCCGAGACCAAGGGCTGGACCACCGACGTGACCGACTCCATCTCTCAGGATCAGTACTATGACTCCATCGCCGCTTACTGCGCCCTGGGCTATGACATGATCTATGCCCCCGGCAACCAGTATACCGATGCCGTGCTGCAGGCTGCCGAGGAGTATCCTGACATCGCCTTCGCGCTGCTGAACGGCGCTGAGACCACCCCCGACAAGGCCGTCAACGGCAACGTGTCCTCTCTGCTGCCTAACGCCCAGCAGATCGGCTGGATCGCCGGTGCGCTGGCCGGCCTGATGACGGAGACCGGCAAGCTGGGCTTCATCGGCGGCATGGAGCTGGATACCACCAAGGGCAAGATCGCCGGCTTCAAGGAAGCTGCCGAGTACGTTGGCGCTCAGGAGAGCAAGACCGTTGAGTTGCTGAACGTCCCCTATGCCAACTCCTTCAGCGATGCCCCCAAGGGCAAGGAGTTCGCCACCGAGCTGATCAACCAGGGTGCTGACGTGTTCTTCGGCGACGCTTCCGCCGTTGACTCCGGCGCTCGTGAGGCCATCGACGAGGCCAACGCCAAGGCCGGCGCTGTGAAGATCTACGACATCGGCCAGCCCGCCGACATCCTGGGTCAGAACGAGTGCATCATCTGCTCTCAGGTCACTGACAACTCCGCCATGATCGTGGCCTCCATGGAGGCTGTTGAGGCCGGTACTTTCGGCGGCAACACCGTGTACGGCACGCTGGAGAACGGCACGCTGTCCGCCGGTGCGCTCAGCGATCTGGTCCCCTCCGAGGTGCAGGCCAAGTATCTGGACTACATCAAGCAGATGACCGACGGCACCTTCATGAAGTAAGCGTGTGCTTATAACCTGCAAAATATTAGAAAAATGCCCGCACAGCTGCGCTGTGCGGGCATTTTTCGCACGGAAAGTGCGGGAAATGGACGTTGAAATGCATAGCTGCCGCGCCTATAATATAGGGTAGAACATAGAAACGCCGCCGTATGGCGGCAAAACTGCATACCGCGGAGGCGGTAGTTGGAGGCTCGATCCATGCAAAGGGGAAACTGGGCGTTCAGGGCACTGGCAAATTACTGTGACCTGATCGCGGAATATAACAGGGAGGAGCAGCGGTTCTTCATCCACCACGACGCCAGTGCGCCGGAAGACGAGGGGAGATGGCTGCCGGTGGAGGAGGTGCGCCTGCGCTTCCGCGGCGCTTATGCCACGGATATGCACGGCGCACGGGTGACGGAATCGTATATACGGGAGCAGTTTGAGCAGGGGCAGGACAGCTACGATTTCCAGCTCCGTTTCCGCGGCAGCGAATGGGAACAGCGGTGGTATGCCATCCACATGGAGCGCGGCGGCGGGCCGCTGCTGCTGATCACCGGCAAGGATATGTATGACGAACGGTATCACGACGCGCTCATCGGCGCGTACAACCGCAATTACTACGAGCTGCACATGAAGAACACGCAGGCCAGCGGCGGCATCGCCGTCATCGACCTGGACGATTTCAAGCTGTGCAACGACATATACGGTCACGGCGTGGGCGACATGGCGCTCTCCCGGCTGACGGAGGTGATCACCAACGCGATGGGCCGTGCGGGCATGGTGATCCGCTACGGCGGCGATGAGTTTTTGCTGCTGATGCCGTCTGTACCGGCGGACTACTTTGCGGCCACGCTGGAGCTGATCCGCAGCCGCGCCAAGGCGATACATATTCCTGGCTGCGAGGGACTTCAGGTGTCGGTGAGTATCGGCGGCGTGACGGCGCGGCAGGAGACTATGGCCGAGGCGGTGCAGCGGGCGGATCGGCTGATGTACCGGGCCAAGACGCGGAAAAACGCCGTAGTCACCGACCGCATGATGCCAGAGGAGCGGCAGGCCACGGAGGCCGCTGCACCGCACATGGGGCAGGTACTGGTGGTGGGCGATTCCGCCATGAACCGCGCCATTTTGGCGGAGATGCTGGGCGACGACTTTAGTGTTTTGGAGGCTTCCAACGGCAAGGAGTGCATGGAAAAGCTGCGCCAGTACGGAACGGGCATCTCTTTGGTGCTGCTGGACATTATCGTGCCGGAGCAGGACGGCTTCTCCGTGCTGGAGGAGATGAACAAGGCGCACTATATCGAGGACATCCCCGTGGTGATGATCGCCTCGGAGGGGTCTGGCAGCGACACGCGGTTAGCCTACGAGTTGGGCGTGTCCGATTACATCAGCCGCCCCTTTGATACGAAGATGGTGCATCACCGGGTGGTGAACACCATCAAGCTCTACGCCAAGCAGCGCAGGCTGATCTCCGTCATCTCCCGCCAGTCCCAGGAGAAGGAAAAGGACAACCGGGTGATGGTCGGCATCCTCAGCGGCGTGGTGGGCTATCACAACAAGGAGAGCGCGGCCCACATGCTCCACATGCGCCGCATGACCACGCTGCTGCTGGAGCACCTGACCATGAGGACCAGCCGCTACGGCCTGACGCCGCAGGATATTGAGATGATCGGCATGGCTGCCACGCTGCACGACATCGGAAAGCTGGGCATCAGCGATGCCATTTTGAACAAGCCCGGCCCGCTGGATGCGGAGGAAATGGCCATCATGCGTACCCATACCGTCATCGGCGAATCACTTCTGAAGGGGATGGAGCTGTATGAGAAAGAGCCGCTCCTGAAGATGGCGGCGGAGATATGCCGCTGGCATCATGAGCGCATCGACGGCGGCGGCTACCCGGACGGCCTGACGGGCAGCGAGATACCCATCGGCGTACAGGTGGCGTCGCTGGCGGATGCCTATGACGCGCTGCTCAGTGACCGGGCCTACAAGTCCGCCTATCCCGCCCAGCGCGCCATGGAGATGATCCGCTGCGGCGCGTGCGGCGCGTTCGATCCGCTGCTGCTGGAGTGCCTGACGGAGGTGCAGGACGTACTGGCAGAGGAAGTATACCGGGAAGCGCCGAAGCAATAGCATAAAAGTCCCCGCTGCGCCGCGCAGCGGGGACTTTTCGCATATTTTGTGAACAAACGTTGCTTCTTTTGTGAACATTAGCACTCTTGGCTTGACAGTGCTAAAATCGGCGCTATAATAAGGCCGAACCTTGAGAGAGGGAAGCGAGAGCCCCTCCGAGAGGGATATGAAGTAATACAATGAGGGTAATATAGTGGGCGGCGCTTCGGAGAAGCTGCCGCGATACGAATGGAGGTATGACATATGTTGCCCAGCATTTTTGGTGAGAATTTGTTCGATGATTTCTTTGGTGATCCCTTTGGCATGATGCCCCGTGGCCGTGACCCGCTGTACGGCAAGCACGCCAAGAACCTGATGCGTACCGATGTCCGCGAGACGGAGGATGCCTATGAGCTGGATGTGGATCTGCCGGGCTTCAAGAAGGACGAGGTGACGCTGGAGCTGAAGGACGGCTGCCTGACCATTCAGGCAGTGAAGGGTCTGGACAAGGACGCCTCCGACAAGAAGGGCAAGTACATCCGTCAGGAGCGCTACGCCGGCGCGTGCAGCCGTAGCTTCTATGTGGGTGACGACGTTGAGCCGGCGGATGTCAGCGCCAAGTTTGAGGACGGCATCCTGACCATCACCGTGCCCAAGGCGGTGAAGAAGCAGCTACCTAAGAGCAGCAGCATCTCCATCCAGTGACAAGATAGGGAACAGCCCCCGGTCTTCTGCGGCAGACCGGGGGCTTCTTTTATGCGCCGAAGGCACACACTCTTTGGCGGGCAATGAAAATTGAATTTCCATATTTGCAAAGACACCGGCTGTAAGGTATACTAGGGCACAGGCAGAATACCGAAAGGAGCATCAGACATCATGAGAGGAACTGCCATCTATCATGCGCCGGTGGGCGACATCCGGCTTGACTGGGAGGACGGTGCGGTCACAGCGCTGAAAAGAGCTGACGCGGACGCGCTAGCCGGTGAACCGAATGAGCTGACGGAGCGGGTGTTTCGGCAGTTGGACGAGTATTTTGCCGGGACGCGCAGGGAATTTGATTTCCCGTACCGGCTGTGTGGAACACCGTTTCAGGAAAAGGTGTGGGCGGCCCTGCGGGACATTCCCTACGGAGAGACGCGCAGCTATAAGGACATCGCGGAGGCCATCGGATACCCGAAAGCATTCCGGGCGGTTGGAATGGCCAATCACGCGAACCCCATCTTTATTGCCATTCCATGCCACCGCGTTATTGGCGCGGGGGGAAGTCTTGTCGGGTACGGCGGCGGACTGGAGATGAAGCAGGCGCTCCTGGAGCTGGAGAAGGCGCACCGCACAGATGCCCGGCGTTGACAGGCGGGTGCGGCATCGACACGCACCGGTGTCGCGCAGAAATAGCAAAAATCCTCGAAATCTTACGATTTCGAGGATTTTTGGCACGCCGTGAGGGATTCGAACCCCCGGCCTTCTGGTCCGTAGGTTGTCTCAAGTGCAAATCGGAGCTGTTTCGGCTCCAATTTGTGCTTTTTGCCACCACTCGCTCGGCGGATTTTCCATTGTTTCCGTCCAGACCTGCCCGCTCCAATTCTATTCTGGGTCAAAAATGGGTCAGAGAAAATTTTGAAATTACAAAACAAAAGTTGTCAAGCGTTTGTCCAATATAATTTTTATCACGTTTACACACGTAACTTAGAGTGTGGGTGTCGATTGTCCATACTTCGTTTCAGAGCACCCTAAGATCATACTTTTTGAGTTCGCTTCCCGGTGTTCTCAGAGCCGCGTACTTCCTCGTGGTAAAAATAATCCACAATGACCGGATGTCCCGGCTCTGCCCGGCCGTAGGGCAGTTCGTTATCCACAAAGGGACATCTATATTCTTTCGCCAGCCGTTCCGCTTGATCCTCCAGACCACGGAAGTAGCCTCTGTCTCCCTTGTTGTAGATGGTGTCGTACAGGGGGAACAGGTGGGGATATTTCTCCTGGATATAGTCTAAGATGTCTTTTTTGAAACCGCCCCGCAGATTCAAATTTTCCTGCCACACCAGGTCGCACTGGTCCTTCACCCGGCGGAAGATGGCCTCGAAATCCGTGATACCGGGAAAAACCGGAGCGATAAAGCACACGGTGCGGATACCTGCGTCATAAACCTGTTTCATGGCATCCAGTCGCCGCTTGATGCTGACGGCATCGTCCATATCGTTTTTGAAATCCTCGTCCAGCGTATTGATCGACCAGGAAACAGTGACCTTTCCCATCTCTTTCAGAAGGTCGATATCCCGTACTACCAGGTCAGACTTAGTGCAGATCAAAATCTCCGCGCCGCTGTCTTTCAGTTGCTCCAGCAGCTTGCGGGTATTTTCGAACTGTTCCTCCTGAGGCAGGTACCCATCCGTCACCGAGCCGATGACCACACGCTGTCCGGCGTATTTCCGGGGATTTTTGATGGCAGGCCAATGCTTCACATCCAGAAAAGTACCCCAAGGCTCAGTATGGCCGGTGAACCGCTTCATGAACGAAGCGTAGCAATACTTGCAGCCATGGGTACAGCCCACATAAGGATTGACGGAATAGCCGCCCACCGGCAGGGTGGATTTTGTCATGATATTTTTTGTCTCCACATCCCGGATCAGGATGCCGTTGTTGTTCACTTCCGCCATGTTTTTTGCACCTCCAATACCCGGCAGAAAGCCGGGGGCAGCTCTTGTACCATGCTTTCCTCGCCGATGACGGGAAGCAGATCTTCCTTCATGAACACCGGGATGCCCAGTGCGTGAGCCTGATCGGTCAAATTCCGTACCCACTCCGATTTGGATACGGTTTTACCCTTTCTGCGTCCGGTCTCAGTACCGATGACGATCCATTCGATGCCGGTAAGATCTACTGCGCCGATGTCGTCAAACATGGGCTCAAAGGTCACATAGTAATGCCCGCCGCTGATGTGCTCCCGTAAAGTCTGGATGCGGTCCTTTTCCTTGCTGGAGGTCACAGTCACGCCGAACCAAGCGTTGTCTAATGGGGTGGAAAAGACGATGTCCTCCGGCCTCTTCGTCAAGAACAGATACTGATGCTGTGAGTTTTCAGCCATTTTAGAAAATATCTGATTCCGCCATTCTGGATTCCAGTGGGCAAAATCACTCATGCCGGTGAGCAGGAAGTTTTGAGGACGCATCTTCTCCATCAGCCGCAGCTTATCGGGGAAGAACTCCGGCTTTTCAAAATCATCAATCATGTGGAACCGACGGACATTGTTTCTGGCGTAGCAGTAGCTGCAGCCGATCATACAGCCGATCACCAGATTCATGTTCTGAATACAGTCTTTAATACAAACAGCCACCGCTGACGCCTCCTTGCCGTTTTAAGATTTAGCCTTCTACCGCAGGCGCAACTTTCCCGAAGCCGTTCCAGGCATACAGGCCCTTCTTGTCCTCATCGCCCAGAAACTTGTCCACCTGACAGATGTGCAGGATATGGTCGCCCACCTCCACCGACTGCTGCAGGGTGGCCACCATTGCCAGACGAGTATCCACCGGAATCTGGATGTCACTGCCCTCCACAGCCATCATCTCGATGTTATTGGCGACCACCTTGTTGACCTGTGCACCGGTAGAACTGCCGCAGGCCATTACCGCGCCAGCCAGACTCTCACCGGGAACAGTGACGATGACTTTGCCGGTCTCCCGTGCCTGCTTACCGGTGTGGGACTGTTTTCCAGTGGCGAAGCCCACCATAGGCGGATTGAAGGAGAGGTAAGACACAAAGCAAATGGGAGCCAGGTTCGTAGAACCGTCCTCCTTTTTAGAGCAGATCAGTGTCAGCGGATTGGGGGAGGTCAGAATAGTAGCCTCCATAATGTTCAGTTCTTTCATGTCATTCAGACCTTTCTGAGAAATTTCAGTCGTTGACTGCATGGCCAACCAGTGATATATTTATTATACTTGACAGCAATTTTTGTTCAAGTACGCAAATTATTTGTACCTGATATCAAAAAGTATACTGCAAAAGACGAGGAAAGATCCAATCATGACTTATGAAGAATTCAAAGAAAAGGTTGGCAGTGTCATTCTAACTGGCGAGGGAAACTGCCCGGTCACGCCGGTGGTTCAAATGCTGCAGGGCAAATGGAAACTCCAAATTCTCTATGAACTATGCATCAAGTGTCCCATGCGGTTTGGGGAACTGAAAAAGATGCTAAAGCCAATTACAAATACGGCGCTGACAAATGCCCTCAAAGAGTTGGAAGCCGATGATTTGATACAACGAATCCAGTACAATGAGATGCCGTTGCGAGTAGAATACTCCCTAACACTGAAAGGGCAAGAGTTGTTGCCGGTATTTTATGCCATTATGCAGTGGGGAATAAAATATATCCCTTGAATTTCTAAAACAAATGATTTCAAAAAATTACTGGTGTAATTTACCCTTGACAAATCTCATCACAATGCTCCTTTGACTTCGACCAGCAACTTTTTCATCAGTTTTTGCTTTCCTTCTTCATCAGATGGGCAAAGTTGGTTGTAGTCATAACAAAGATCCTTTGCCCGAGCCCGATCATCTGATAGCTCTTTAGATCATTCGCGTCATGAAGCATTTGCTTCAGCATTTTTTCCTTTTCTGTCATTCTGGCTCACCCTCATCTCCGAAAGGTCCGAATTTGGGACTTATCGTACCATAACGCAAAAGTGTTTGCTACTGAAATTGCCGACAGGGATATCTGCGTATTAGCAGAAAAAGTGACCGCGCAGGGAGTGCTGCTCGGCAACCTCAGAAAGCGGCAAATGAGCCGCTTTGACAAGCGGACGTCCGGCGTTTCGGCAGCACGCAAAGCACGCCGGGGGTAGTGATACCACCCCCACCTCGCACGTTCAGAAAGTACTGCGCACAGAGTGAAAAAAACAGCAACATCACCAAGTTGCAAACAGATCACGCAGCCCAGCGGGGCCGCGACGCCTCGGAACAGCGACGCGCATGAGCGCATCGCTGTTCCGAAGGCTCTCTGCGTTCTTCGGGAGCACCCCCGGCTAAGACCCAAAAGCGGCAAAGTTTGCCGTTCTGACACCCGGCCCGGGGAAGTTCGTGAACGTGCAGTTCGTGTCGAGGGTAATGATAGCGCCCCATCCGAAACGCCCGTGTTTCGGCGTGTGAGCCGCTGTGTGCGATCCTTCTCCGAAAGCCGAATGTGTGTACCCACTTTCACTCGTGAAAGCGAACGTGGCCGTTTGTGCCGGAGGTGTTGAAAACCGTATGACCGATGCATTGGAAACGTTGGTATGACTGCATTTCCTATGCTTTTCACAGCTTTTTCGAGGATGAAAAAGAAAGCAGGAGAAAGGCATTGGCGCTTTTCGCGCCAATGCCTATTCACAGCAGCCCGCAGTGCGAGCTGCCGCAAGGGTTTGCGGGTTTTGGAAATTGACGCTTTTTTCGAGGTTCCCAGAACGGTTTGACGCTAAATTTGAGAAAAGTCGCCGCAAAGCCCCGTGTCACAACGGTTTGCGGCGGCGCTTTGATAGAAAATCGGTACGCTTTATACCGTTGTAGTCGGCGGAAGTCTCCGTAGCAGCTCAAATCTTGCTACGCCATAAACAAAGATAAGCGGCGGTTGAGAATTGATAACTTTCTGATAATAGTGTGGCTTCCCCATAGCTTTTCTCTGCCTTTTACGGTATTGTGTACCGTTACAAAGGAGGTCGATTTTATGCCAAAACGACGAGCAAACGGAGAAGGCAATATCCGAAAGCGCAAGGATGGACGATGGGAGGGGCGGTACACTGTCGGTCACGATCCAGAAACTGGCAAGGCCATCATTAAAAACGTCCTCGGCAAGACGCAGGCCGAGGTCAAGGAGAAACTAAAAAAAGCCATCGAGGAAAACGTCGGCATCGACTATGGGCGGGCCAAGAACTACACCGTGGGGAGTTGGCTGGAGGTTTGGATGGAGAACTACGCGAAAGTAAAACTCAGACCGTCCACGTTCAAGACCAGCCAAGGCTTTCTGAAAAACCACATCAAGCCGCAAATTGGCAGCATCCCGCTGGCAGACCTAACCTCTCTGGACTTGCAGCGGTTCTACAAGCACCTGTTGGACGGTGGCCGGGTAGACCGCATCGAAGCGAAAAAGAAACCGAAAGGGTTAGCACCGAAAACCGTGCGCAACATCCACCAGATAATCGGGTCGGCATACAACCTCGCTATGGAGCAGAAGTTGGTAACCCGCAATCCGACACAGGGCTGCGCCCTGCCAAAGGTGGAGCACAAGGAGATGAAAACCCTGACCGCCGACCAACTCAGCGCCTTCTTCCGGGAGGCCAGGGACAGCGGCGTGTACGAGCTCTACTACCTCGACCTTGCCACCGGACTTCGGCGGGGCGAACTGCTGGGGCTGAAATGGACGGACATCGACCTCGACCGTGGTGTGCTGAAAATCCAACGGGCCATCTCGCGGCAGAACGGCAAGGTGGTCGAAGCCCCGCTGAAAACGAAAAACGCCTACCGCACACTGCCGTTGTCGGCAGACGCAATAGACATTCTAAAGGCACAGAAAAACAAGGTGGGAAGCAGCGAATGGGTATTTCCATCGCCCACCGGAGGCCCTATGTCCCCGGACAGCGTCCTGCATATGCTGCAAAGAGTGCTGAAACGGGCGGGATTGCCACGGATACGCTTTCATGACCTGCGTCACACCTTCGCCACCATGGCGCTGCAAAACGGCGTGGACGTAAAAACCGTGTCCTCGATGCTCGGTCATTACTCCGCAGGCTTCACGCTGGACACCTACGCCCATGTCACCACCGACGCACAGCTCAAGGCGGCGCAAACGATGGGCAATATCCTATCCCGTGCTGTCTGATGGTTTCCGCTATCCGCTCCCGTTGGGGTCAGCGTTTGGGTCAGAAAAAAGCAGCGGGAGAAAACAACAACTTATGCAAACAAAAAGACCCGAAACCTTACGGTTTCGGGTCTTTTTGGCACGCCGTGAGGGATTCGAACCCCCGGCCTTCTGGTCCGTAGCCAGACGCTCTATCCAGCTGAGCTAACGGCGCATGTCACTCAGACAGCTTACTAATAATAGCACAGCAGGGAACAAAATGCAAGGGAAATTTTCACTTTTCTCCAACTTTTCTTTTTCCCCAAGGAACGGAGGCGCGGGCTTTGCCCGCGCCTCCGTCTCGTGTGGTTTTTAGTCCGCGTCGGCGCTGGCGGCCTTGTCGAAGATCTCCACCGCCTGGGCGTTGGGAGCTTCCGTGAGCTTCGCCACCAGGACGGCGATGATAAAGCTGGCGATAAAGCCGGGCACGATCTCAAAAACGCCGGTGGAGGCGGTGAGGCCGGTCAGCAGCCAGCCCAGGTCCACCACAAAGCCGGACACAACGCCGGCCACAGCGCCCTTGTAGTTGAACCGCCGCCAAAACAGGGACAGAAGGATGGTCGGGCCGAAAGACGCGCCGAAAGCGCCCCAGGCGTTTTCCACCATGTCCATGATGGCCTGCGCGCCGCTGCCCTTGGAGTTGGCGATGGCGTAGGCGATCAGGGACAGCACCAGCACCAAAATGCGGCCCACCATCAGCGTCTCCTTCTCCGAGGCGTTCTTGCGGAAGAAGGGCTTATACAGGTCAGCGGTGAAGGAACTGGACGCCACCAGCAGCTGGGAGTCGGCGGTGGAGATAGATGCCGCGATGATGGCCGCCAGCAGCAATCCGCAGACAGCGGCGGGGAAGAAGCGGCGGGACATGGCAATGAACACCAGCTTCTGGCTGCCGGTCTCCAGCAGCTCCGCGCCCATGATCATTCTGCCGAAATAGGCGATGAGCACGGCGGAGAGCAGGGAGATGACGACCCAAATGATGGCCACGATGGAGGATTTCTTGATCATGGAGGGCTTCTCGATGGACATGAAGCGCACCAAAATGTGGGGCATACCGAAATAGCCCAAGCCCCAGCCCAGGCCGCTGAGGATGTCCTGCCAGCTGGCGTCGAACAGGCCAACGCCGAACGCGCACTGCGTCACCGCGCCGGTGGCGGCATCGGTGTACTCATAGACAGTCGTCAGCGCGGAGGCATCCAGCAGGGAGCGATGGCCGAAGTAGACCACGATGGGCACGAGCATCAGGGCCAGCATCATCAGCATACCCTGGAAGAAGTCCGTCCAGCACACGGCGGTAAAGCCGCCGAAGAAGGTGTACGCCACGATGATGAGCAGGAACACGAACATGGCGATCTTGGGGGAGACATCCGGGAACAGGGTGGTGAACACGGACGTGCCGGCCACCAAGGCGGAGGCCACATAGATGGTGTAGGCGAACAGGAAGATCAGCGCGCACACCAGCTGCAGCGAACGGGAGTCCACCGCGAAGCGGTTGGTCAGGTACTGGGGCACGGTGATGGAGTCGTTGGCCGCCTTGGAGAAGGTACGCAGCCGCCGGGCGCACAAGATCCAGTTGGCGGCAGTGCCCAGCGCCAGGCCGATGCCGATCCACATCTGACCGAAGCCGAAGGCCAAAATCGAGCCGGGCAGACCCATCAGCAGCCACGCTGACATATCAGAGGCTTGTGCGGACAGCGCCGTGACCCACGGGCCCATGGAGCGGCCACCCAGGAAGAAGTCCTCGGAATTTTTGTTAGAGCCGTTGAAATAGAAGATCAGCGCCACGCCTAATAAGATGACAAAGTAGCCTAAAAATGTGATAATTTCCCAATTCATGATCTCTCAGTCCTTTTCACGTAGAATATTCGCACACAACAAACTGCATTATACAACAAATTACGTGCTTTGTAAATCGCTCCGGGAAACTTTTTTGCTTTAATTTGATAATTTGGTAATTTGACGCATGATGCGCCTTTTTCGCCTCACTCCCTTGTCATTTGCCGGCATTTGTGGTATGCTGTACGCAAGAATAAGAGAGAGAGGGTACTTGCTATGGATGCCAGCTTTAAGACTTGCCTGTTCGGCGGCTTTGACCGGGAGGACGTGGTGAAGTTTATCGAAAAGACCGCCGCGGAGAACCAGGAGCAGCTGGAGACGCTGGAGGCGGAGCTTAACGCCCTGCGTGCCCAGCGGGATGAGGCGGCGGCGGAGAACGAGGCGCTGCGCGGCCTGACCGAGGAGGATGCCTGTCTGCGGGAGGAGAACGCCCGCCTGCGGGAGCAGCTGGCCCAGGCCCAGGCCTCGGCGGAGGCCCTGCGGCAGGAGGCGGAAGCCCTGCGCGGCCCTGCGGCGGAGTACCAGTCCCTGAAGGAGCACGTGGCGGACATTGAGATCAGCGCCCATCGCCGCACGGAGGAGTTCCGGGCCAAGGCCATGGAGCGGTTGGCCCAGTGCATCGCCCAGCAGCGTGCGTGGTGCAGCCAGCGGCGCAGCACCTATCTGAGCATGAACGTATCCCTGCTGGAGCAGCTGCGTCAGGCGGAGCAGGCAGTGGAAAACGCGGACTACACCGCCTTCGACAGCATGATCTCCGAATTGCAGCGCTTGGAGGAGGAACTGAAGCAGCCGGACGCGCAGGCATAAGTGTTTCCGACAGTATAAGGGAAAAGAACCGCCCTCGGGCGGTTCTTTTTTGCCGTTACAGGATCATGATGCCGGCCTTTTCACAGGCATCCATTGTCTCCTTGTCCCACAGGCTGGCCTGCACCTCACCGATGTGGCACGTGCCGATCATCAGCATACACAGGCGGCTTTGACCGATACCGCCGCCGATGGTCAGGGGCAGCTGGCCGCTGAGCAGCATCCTGTGGAAGGGCAGCTCGCGGCGGTCGTTGCAGCCGCGCTTGTTCAGCTGATAGTCCATGGCGGCCTCATCCACGCGGATACCCATGGAGGAGATCTCAAAGGAGCGGTCTAACACCTCATTATACATAAGGATGTCGCCGTTCAAGGACCAGTCATCGTAGTCAGGGGCACGGCCATCGTGGGGCTTGCCGCTGCGCTTCAGGTCATCACCGATCTGCATGAGAAACACCGTGTGATGCTCCTTGCAAATGGCATCCTCGCGCTGCTTGGGCGTGTAGTCGGGCCAGCGATCCTCCAGCTCCTGGGTGGTGACGAAGTAGACCTCCCGATCCAGCTTGGTGTGCAGGCTGGGGAACGCCACCTGCAGCGCATCGTTGGTCTCCACCACTGCGCCGACGATGGCGCGGACGGTCTGCTCCAGATAGGCCACGTTGCGGTCGCGGCGCTCGATGACCTTCTCCCAGTCCCACTGATCCACGTAGACGGAGTGGAGGTTGTCCACCTCCTCGTCGCGGCGGATGGCGTTCATGTCGGTGAACAGGCCCTTGCCGGGCTTGAAGTCGTAGCGCTTCAGCGCCAAACGCTTCCACTTGGCCAGGGAGTGTACCACCTGCCCGTTTGCGCCCACATCGGGAATATCAAAGGAAACAGGGCGCTCCACGCCGTTCAGGTTGTCGTTCAGGCCGGAATTTTCCTCTACGAACAGGGGAGCGGAGACACGGCGCAGATTCAGCGCCTGCCCCAAATTCACCTGAAAATTGCTCTTGATGAACTCAATGGCGCGCTGCATCTCATAGGTGGACAGTGGCGTCTTGTACCCGGCGGGGATCGTCAACTTGCTCATGCGTGAAACACCTCTCTTAAATAAAAATATGTTGCCATTATAGGCGCGTAAGCGGCGGATTTCAAGTTAAAAATGTGTAAAAATATGCGGCGGCAGCGCCGATTATTTTGTATAAAAATGTCCCCCGGCGCAGCCGGGGGACATTTTTATACAATTTGTCCGCGGTTCGCTTACTTGCAGCTCTCCATCATGGCCTTGAAGGCGGGCAGGCTGCGGCGGATCATGTCGTTGGCCACGCAGTAGCTCAGACGGAAGTAGCCGGGGCAGCCGAAGCCATCGGCGGGCACGACCAGCAGGTTGTGCTCCAGCTTGGCCTTCTCGGAGAACACGTTGGCGTCGCCGTTGGGGGCTTTCACGAACAGATAGAACGCGCCGTCGGGCTTGGCACACTCGTAGCCCATCTCGCGCAGGCTGTTATACAGCAGGTTGCGGTTCTCGTCGTAAGCCACCAGGTCGGGGCGCTCCTCGGCGCAGTACTCGATGACCTTCTGCATCAGGGTCGGCGGGCAGACGTGGCCCATGATGCGGGCAGCGCCGGCAATAGCGGCGTAGACAGCGTGGGCGTCATCGGCGAAGCCGGGGACGTAGACGTAGCCGATACGCTCGCCGGGCAGAGACAGGGACTTGGAATAGGAGTAGCACACGATGGTGTTCTTATACAGGCAGGGGATGAAGGGGACCTTCACGCCGCCGTACACCAGCTCACGGTAGGGCTCGTCGGCGATGATGTAGATGGGGTGGCCGTACTCGGCGCTCTTGCGCTCCAGCAGAGCGGCCAGGCCCTTCAGGGTCTCCTCGGTATACACAACGCCGGAGGGGTTGTTGGGGGAGTTGATGATAATGCCCTGGGTGTTCTTGGTGATGCGCTTCTCCACCTCGTCCAGATGGATCTGGAACGCCTTGGTGTCCGCGGGAACGACCACCAGCTTGCCGCCGTTGGCGTTGACGAAGGGACGGTACTCAGGGAAGAAGGGGGCAACGGCCATGATCTCGCTGTCAGCGTCCACGATCAGCGCCTTGATGATGGAGATCAGCGCGGGGGCAGCGCCGCAGGTGAAGAACAGCTCGTCAGCCTTAACGTCCAGACCGAAGCGGGCGGCCAGATCCTTGGCCACGGCGGCGCGGGCGGTGTCGAAGCCGGCGGCCATGGAATAGCCGTGCAGCTTGATGGAATCCATCTCGTCCACGATCTTCTTGATGGACTCGTTGACCTTCTTGGGTGCGGGGATGCTGGGATTGCCCAGGGAATAGTCGTAGACCTTATCCGCGCCCACCTTGGCGGCCTGCTCCAGACCGTAGGCGAACAGCTGGCGGATGACGGAGGGCGCAGTGCCCAGGTTGTAGTATTCCTGATTTACCATAACATAATCTCCTCTTTTACGTTACTGTACTATGTTCATACCGGCGGGCGGTATAAGAACCTCTCTCATCATAGTGATACGGGGCGAAATTGTCAAGCATTTGTCAATCAACCCGCGCAATTTTGTAAAATATGTAGTGTGGAGAAACAAATTCTTGTGCAATCCGCCTTTACGCCAGCTTCATGCGGCTGGCCAAAACGCTGCCCAGGGCGATGGACGCCAGCTTGGAATAGGCGCTGTCGGCGCGGCTGACCAGCACGATGGGCACTTTTGCGCCCAGGATGATGCCGGCGTTCTTGGCGTTGCCGAACAGGTTGGCGGCCTTGCCGATGCCGTTGCCCACCTCGTAGTTGGGCACGAGGAGGATGTCCGCCTTGCCCGCGCCGGGGGCGGTGTAGTGCTTGTGGTGGCAGGCTTCCTCGCTGACGGCCAGGTCCAGGGCCACCGGGCCGCACACGTCCATGTTGTACTTGGCCCAGCGGTCGGTCATCTTGCTCAGGGCGTCGGCGTCCACGGTGGACTGCACCTTGGGGTTGACCTGCTCTGCGCCGCAGACGCAGGAGGCGTTGATGTGTTCATAGCCCAAAGCCTGCAGCACCATGGCGGCATTCTCCAGGATCTCGGCCTTCTTGTCCAGGTCGGGGAAGGTGTTCACGCCGCCGTCGGTCAGCACCAGCATACGGCCCAGGGCGGGGATCTCGTACAGCATGCAGTGGGTGGTCAGATGCTCGGTACGCAGGCCGTGCTCCTTATTAAATACGGCGCGCATCAGATCAGCTGTGCCCAGAATGCCCTTCATCAGGAAGTTCGCCTTGCCCTCGGCGCACAGCGCCACGGCCTTGGCGGCGCAGTCCTGATCGGTGTCGCCGGCGATGATCTCATAGTCGGCGGGCTTCTCGCCCAAATCGGTGAGCATGGCCTCGATCTCGGACACGTGGCCCACCAGAATGGGGGTGGCGATGCCCTCGCGGCGGGCCGCCGCAACGGCCTCGATGACGGGCTGATCGTGAGCGGCGGCTACGGCGATCACGCCGGGCGTACCGCCCTGGGCGGCGGCGATGATGCCGTCGATGGTGTTGATCATGGCAAGGTCCTCCTGAAATCTGAAATCTTTTGCTATTTAAAGTGCCAAATGCACAAAAACAGCAACTTTTTACAGTCATATTATACAACATTTCCACAACAGCGTCAACGCTAAACCGAAGCGTTCAATGAAACTTTTTTTCATGCCACCCGGACGCTGTGTCATGGAAAGTCGGGGTTGACGGCGGCGGGGAAGTAGGATACACTGAGCAGTACGAGTTTTCGACACGAGGTATGATATGAAGCAGATCAAGACGATGAAGCTGGCGTTTACATACGTCGGCTGTTTTTTGGGCGCGGGCTATCTGTCCGGCCAGGAGCTGTGGCAGTTTTTCGGCAGCTTCGGCAACTGGGGCTATGTGGGCTTTGCGCTGGCGGTCACATTATTCACCATCATCGGCATCCTGTTTATCCGCCTGACGCAGATGACCCAGTGTGCCGACATGGACAAGCTGATGGTGCCCTGGGACATCAAATGGCTGCGGGCATCCTCCGGCGGTATCGGCGCTGCGTTTCTGTTCTTTGTGGTGCTGCTGATGGCGGCGGGTGTGGGCGCGCTGCTGATGCAGCTGTTTGCCGTGCCCGCCTGGTTGGGCAGCGCCGTGTTCATGGCGGTCGTGTTTTTGGTGGCCCTGCTGGGCGTGAACGGCATGGTCAATGCGTTTTCCGCGCTGATCCCGGTGCTGGTGGCGGCCACGCTGGTGTTCGCTGTAAGCGCCTACGCCACCTTCGGGACGGAGGGCATTTTCCACCTGGAAGTGACCAACACGAACCCGCTCATGCCCAACTGGGCCGTTGCGGCGATGACGTTTGTGGCCTATAACATTTTGGGCGGCATCGGCATCATGTCGCCGGTGGGTCAGTACGTGCGGGAGAAAAAGCATGTTTACGGCGGTATTATCCTGGCCGGCGTGATGCTGCTGGTGGTGGCCGGCAGCGTGCTGACCAGCCTGGCCACCTATCCCGAGGCGGTGCAGGCGGAGCTGCCCATGGTGGCGCTGGCCAGCCGCTTAAACGGCGCGCTGGGAACGGTCTACGGTGTGATGCTGTTGGTGGCCATGTTCTGCAACGCCTTGGCCAGCCTGGTGGGCATGATGGCGTATTTGGAGCAGAAATCGGCCCGTGTGCAGCGCCGGCGCAAGGTGCTGCTGGCGGTGTCCTGTCTGCTGGTGTGGGCAGGAAGTCTGTTGGGCTTCGGCGAGGTCATCAGTGTGGTGTATCCCATCTTCGGATACATCAGCATCGCATTTTTGGTATTCATGGTCATCCACTTCCTGCGTGCAAAGAGAGCAGAGAGAAATAGCGCTGTGTAAAGCGGAAAAACTTAACAGATGAGAAGCCCCTCTGCGTACCGCAGAGGGGCTTCTTGCAGCCGTAAATAAGAAGATCCTTGTCAGTTTTGACCTTTCTTGCGTTGACCGTGTCGTCAAACGGGGGTATGATTTCGAAGCGGAGAAGCAACCCGTAAACAGAAAGGATGATGCACGCACCGTCACAGTGGGCGCTGAGCTACATCGAAAACCAGCGGGCGGAGGAACGCAAGCGGGTTCGCGCCCGATTTAGAGCGTAGAAGGTTTGGATTTCAGGGGTGTATTCTTGGGAAAAGTGGTTGTTTTTTCCGGGGACAGGGGGTATAATGAGCGCGTCAAACCAAGCGCTGCGGCGCGGTGTACGGAGGAAAGGAATATGTTTACGTCTTTTAAGGAACTGGAAGAGTATGTGCTGGGCTGCGGCATGAAGAAGCGCATCGCCCTGGCTAACGCCCATGACGAGCCGGCATTAAGTGCCGTGGTCAACGCCCGCCGCAAGGGCGTGGTGGAAGGCACGCTGGTGGGCAAGAAGGATGAGATCATCGCCATGCTCCACGAGATGGGCGAGAGCGAGAAGGACTACGAGATCGTAGACTTCGACGGCGAGGAGCTGGATGCCGCCAAGCTGACGGTGCAGCTGGTGCGGGAAGGGAAGGCCGACATCCCCATGAAGGGTATTTTGCAGACCTCCAACTTTGCCCGTGCTATCCTGAACCGCGAGACCGGCCTGATCCCCGCCAGCGGCAAGCGCCTGGTGAGCCAGTGCGGCATTTTCGAGTACGAGGGCCGGTTCGTCATGATCACCGACGCCGCCATCAATATCGCCCCCGACGTGGATACCCAGATTGGCATCGTGGAGAACGCGCTGCCGGTGGCCAACGCCCTGGGCATTGAGTGCCCGAAGGTAGCCGTTCTGTCTGCCGTGGAGAACGTCACCGAGAAGATGCCCTCCACCGTGTCCGCCAAGGAGATCGCAGAGCGCGGTGTTCCCGGCTGCGTCATCTCCGGCCCGCTGGCGCTGGACGGTGCTATCTCCATGGAGTCCGTGAAGCACAAGGCCATCCACGACCCCGTGGCAGGCCAGGCGGACATTCTGCTCGTGCCGTATATCGAGATCGGCAACGTGCTGTATAAGGCCTGCACCTACATCGCCGGCAAGACCATGGCCAGCACCATCTGCGGCGCGTCCTGCCCGGTGGTCATCACCAGCCGCGCCGACACGCCGGACAGCAAGTATTACTCCATCCTCATGGCGGTCTTGCGCTGCCTGAAGGCGTAATATGGCCACTTCACCGAAATATCTCGCCTTCGTCCTGGAGCAGCTTCCGCCGCTGTGGGACATCCGCAGCCGGAAAATGTTCGGGGAATATATGATCTATCTGAACGACAAACCGATACTCACACTGTGCGATAACACAGTTTTTGTTAAGAAGCTGCCTGCTTTATCGAGAATGCTGGCAAGCGCACCCTGCGGCTGCCCTTATGAGGGCGCAAAGGAACACTATATCCTGGATGTGGAGGATCACAACCTGACGGAGCGCGTCCTGCCCTTGGCGGAGGCCGCCACACCGCTGCCCAAACCCCGAAAAAAGGGGAGAGGGGAGACCTGATAAATGACAAAAGGACGGCGCAAGCCGTCCTTTCAGGCTGTCGAAAAAGCCGGAGGCTATTTCGACAGCCTGAGCCCCTTTCTGGCCACAAAAGGCAACCCCCGGCTCTGCCGGGGGTAAAAAATAGCCTATGGCGATGGGAGAAGTAGACAAGAAAAAGTCTCCGAGTTAGAGTAAGGATGAGGCTTGCCGACCAAAACTTACAAAAACAAGGAGACTAATTCGTGACAAGTAATAAACCCACCGACAAGCAAAAGGTTTCCGGTGATGGTGATAGCCCGTTTACGGGCGGTAGGACAGAGAATGCAGACGAAGAAAACTTCAGTGCCCCTTGAGGGGCTTGCCAGTAATAGGCCCTTATAGGGCCTGGTCAAACCTCCGGCTTAGCCGGAGGTTTTGATTTCAAGGGTCACACGCTGAACAGGATGTCGGCGTAGGTGGGGAAGGGCCACACATCGGCGGGCATCAGCGTCTCCAGCCGGCTAATCAGCTCACCGGCCTGCCGCGTCCGGGCCGCGATCTCGGCGCGATACCAGCGGGCGGCCTCGATGCCGCCATCGGCGGCAGGGGCGGACCGCAGCGCCGCTTGCAGCGCTTCACAGACGTCGAACAGCTCATCGTTCAGGTCGGATAGCCGCCGCAGCGTGGTCTGCTCCATTTTGCCGGACAGACGCAGCGCCCCATCCGCCGTCTTGTGGTAGAGCGTCACGGCCAGCTGGTCGGTGTACCGGCTGACGGCGGGAATGATACCGCGCTGGGCCATATCCAGCAGGGTGCTGGCCTCGATGGCCGTCACCTTGCAGTAGTTCTCCAGGTGGATCTCATACCGGGCGCGCATCTCCGCCTCTGTGAGGATGGCGTGCTTCGTGAACAGGTCGATGTTTTTGCGGTCGATGTAGGCGGGCATGCAGTCCACGGTGTCCCGCAGATTGGCAAGACCCCGGCGCTCCGCCTCCCGCACCCAGGCGTCATCGTAGCCGTTGCCGTTGAAGATGATGCGCTGGTGGGCGGTGAAGGTGTCGTGGAGCAGCGTTTGCAGGGCGGACTGGAAGTCATCCGCCTTTTCCAAAATGTCGGCGAACTGGCCCAGCTCCTCGGCCATGATGGTGTTCAGCACCACGTTGGGGCTGGCGATGGACTGGGACGAGCCCAGCATACGGAACTCGAACTTGTTGCCGGTGAAGGCCAGGGGAGAGGTGCGGTTGCGGTCGGTGGTGTCCTGGGGTATCTCCGGCAGGGTGTCCACGCCGATGGTCAGCTTTTTCTTGGTGATGTCCACATATTCCGTGCCCTGGATGATCGCATCCAAAATCGCTTGCAGCTCGTCGCCCAGGAACACGGAGATGATGGCGGGAGGCGCTTCGTTGCCGCCCAGGCGGTGGTCGTTGCCGGGATAGGAAACGCAGCAGCGCAGCATCTCCTGATATTCATCCACGCCCTTGATGAACGCGGCCAGGAACAGCAGGAACTGGGCGTTCTGACTGGGGGTACTGCCGGGCTTGAGCAGGTTCTCGCCGGTGTCGGTGGCCAAGGACCAGTTGTCGTGCTTGCCGCTGCCGTTGATGCCGGCAAAGGGCTTTTCGTGGAGCAGGCACACCAGCCCATGGCGGGAGGCCACCTTCTTCAGCAGCTCCATAGTCAGCTGGTTCTTGTCGCAGGCGGTGTTGGCATCAGAGTAGATAGGCGCGATCTCGTGCTGGGCCGGGGCGACCTCGTTGTGCTCCGTCTTGGCCAGCACGCCCAGCTTCCACAGCTCCTCGTCCAGCTCCCGCATAAACGCGGCCACGCGGGGCTTGATCGCGCCATAGTAATGGTCGTCCAGCTCCTGCCCCTTGGGGGGCTTTGCGCCGAACAGCGTTCTGCCGCACAGCTTCAGGTCCTCACGCCGTTCGTACATCTTCTGGTCGATGAGGAAGTACTCCTGCTCCGGGCCGACCTGGGGCGCGACGTGCTGGGCCTCGGTGTTGCCGAACAACCGCAGGATACGGATGCAGGCTCTGTCCAGCTCACGCATGGAGCGCAGCAGCGGCGTTTTCTTATCCAGCGTCTGTCCGCTGTACGAGCAGAACACCGTGGGGATATACAGCGTCTCATCCTTGACAAAAGCGTAGGACGTGGGATCCCAGGCGGTGTAGCCACGGGCCTCGAAAGTGGCGCGGAGGCCGCCGGAGGGGAAGGAGGAGGCGTCCGCCTCGCCCTTATTCAGCTCCTTGGCGCTCAGCTCCATGACCACGCCGTCCTTGCCGTCGCGGGTGATGAAGCTGTCGTGCTTTTCGGCGGTAAAGCCGGTCATGGGCTGGAACCAGTGGGTGAAGTGGGTCGCGCCCTTTTCCAGTGCCCAGTCCTTCATGGCGTTGGCGATCTCACCGGCTACGGAACGATCCAGTGTCGTCCCCTGGGCCAGCGCCTGCTGCCACGCCTGATACGTCTCGGCGGACAGACGCTGCTGCATCTGCTGCTCGCCGAACACCATTTTGCCGAACAGGGCGGGAACATCGATTTTCTTTTCACACACAGAGATCATTCCTTTCAAAGTGAAATTATAGCAGAGCGGAAAAAGCCGATACTTACAAGAATAGCTGCATCACAACAGGGGTCACATAGGCCTCCATCACGACGGCCACGATCAGCAGGGGCAGCACCACCAGCGCCACCAAACGCAGAAGGTTCAGCAGCAGCGGCTTCATAACACCCTTTTCGTTGTGACGGATATAGGCGTTGATGCTTTGGCAGAGAAACAGTCCTGCGGCCAGGCTTAGGATCAGCGCCGGCAGCTCAAACACCCCGTGGGGCAGTATCCCGGCGAAAAAGGCCAACAGGGAGATGCCCTCGTTGGAATAGTAGGCCGCCATCACGCCCAAAATGACGGCGTTGATGCCCAAGGACAGGGCGGGCAGGAACAGAAACGGGATAAAGCCGTACAGAACGGTCATGACCATGGCCCGCAGGTTGTTGAAGAATAGCCCCACGGCGCTGAAGTTGCCCGCGTCGTCCATAACGGCGCTGCTGTCGATCATGTCCATGAAGTAGCCGATCACCGTGTCGCACAGCGTTGGCGCGAAGCGGCCCGTGAGGTAGGCCAACAGTGCGATGGCCAAAAACGCCGCGGCGGCCATAAATACGAAACGTCTGTACTCCCCGCGGCAGAAGTCACGGAGCGGCTGAAAAAAGCGCTTCATCCCAGCTTCTCCAGCCCGGCACGGAGGCGCTTCAGCGTCTCGTCGCGGCCCAGGATGCGGCAGATCTCCACGGCACCGCCGGGTGTCACCAGCTTGCCGGAGGCGGCGATACGCACCGGCCACATCAGCGTGGCGTTCTTCACACCCAGCTTCTCTGCCAGCGCCACCAGACCGTCGTGGATGCTCTCGTCCGTCCAGTCGGGCAGTGCCTCCAGCATGGGGATAGCGGCCTCCAGCATGGTCTTGCAGACCTCCGGGTTCGTCTTGGATTTTTTGTTGGTGAAGAACTCTATATCATAGTCGGGACAAGTGTCAAAAAAGTCCACCTTTTCCGGGATCTCCGTCAGTTTTTCGCAGCGTGCCTGGAGCAGCGCGGCGATGGCGGCCACGTCGAAGCCGCCCTTGACGGTCTGGCGGATATACGGCCCGGCCACCTTGGCGAAATCCTCCGGGGACATGGCGCGGAGATACACGGCGTTGAAATGATCCAGCTTGGCCTTGTCGAAGATGGCGGGGGACTTGGAGATACCTGTCAGGTCAAATGCCTTTACAAGCTCGTCGAGAGAGAATATCTCCTGCTCCGCCAGGTCGCCCTTGGGCGACCATCCCAGCAGCGCCACATAGTTCAATATGGCATCGGTGAGATAGCCCTCGGCCTTCAGATCCTCATAGGAGGGGTCGCCGTGGCGCTTGGACATCTTGTTCTGCGCGTCCCGCATGACGGGGGAGCAGTGGACGTATGTGGGGACTTCCCAGCCGAAGGCGTGGTACAGCAGGTCGTACTTCGGTGCGGAGGACAGGTATTCACTGCCGCGGACCACGTGGGTAATGCCCATCAGGTGATCGTCGATAACATTGGCGAAGTTGTAGGTGGGCAGGCCGTCCCGCTTCAGCAGCACCTGGTCGTCCAGCGTACTGTTCTCCACGGTGATGTCGCCGAACACCGCGTCATGGAACGTGGTCGTGCCTTCCTTGGGGATGCGCTGGCGGATAACGTAAGGCTCACCGGCGGCCACGCGGCGGAGAGCCTCCTCCAGCGGCAGGTCGCGGCAGGGATCATCGGCGCGGGCAAACTCGCCGCTGTCCTCCTCGGAGGCGCACTTCTCGCAGAAGCAGTAGTACGCGTCGCCCTTTTCCACGAGAAGCTCCGCATATTTACCGTAGGTGTCACGGCGCTGGGACTGGATATAGGGTGCGACAGGGCCGCCCACGTCCGGGCCTTCGTCATGGGTCAGGTGACATTCCGCCATGGTGCGGTAGATCACGTCCGTCGCGCCCTCCACCAACCGGCCCTGATCTGTATCCTCGATGCGGAGGATGAACGTGCCGCCGTGGCTGCGGGCGATGAGCCAGGTATACAGGGCGGTACGCAGATTGCCGATGTGCATATACCCGGTGGGGGATGGGGCAAAGCGGGTACGCACCGTGCCTTTGGGAATACGCGCCTCCATGGCGTCGAAGTATGCGGTATCAGTCATAAGGGACGACCTCCGTATATGTTCTCTAAAAATACTCATATATTATAATTATTTCCGAGGAAATGTCAATGCATTTCAAACAAAGTGCTGGATTTCTACAAATAGAACAGTTGATGGGCGGATCGTGTCCAAATGTTTGGAATGTTTCTTGCAATTTGCGGGAACATTTGCTATAATACCACTGGTTTGTCCGCCGCAAGGCGCTACTATAACGCAGAAAGGAAGATCGTCACTATGATCTATACGACTGAGGTTCAGCATATGTGTCCCGTTGCCAAGGGCGCTTATCACGGCCCGGCGCCCATTCCCGAGGAGGGCAAGTGGGTGCAGGCCAAGGAGATCTCCGACATCTCCGGCTTTACCCACGGTATCGGTTGGTGCGCGCCCCAGCAGGGTGCGTGCAAGCTGACGCTGAACGTGAAGAACGGCGTCATCGAGGAGGCCCTGGTGGAGACCATCGGCTGCTCCGGCATGACCCACTCCGCCGCCATGGCCTCCGAGATCCTCATCGGCAAGACTATTCTGGAGGCGCTGAACACCGACCTGGTGTGCGACGCCATCAACACCGCCATGCGTGAGCTGTTTTTGCAGATCGTCTATGGCCGCACCCAGTCCGCCTTCTCCGAGGACGGCTTGGCTGTGGGCGCTTCCCTGGAGGACCTGGGCAAGGGTCTGCGCTCTCAGGTGGGCACTATGTTCGGCACACGCGAGAAGGGCCCGCGCTATTTGGAGATGGCCGAGGGCTATTGCAGCCGTTTGGCGCTGAACGCGAACGATGAGATCATCGGCTACGAGTTCATCAGCCTGGGCAAGATGATGGACGCCGTGAAGAAGGGCGTGGACGCCAACGAGGCGCTGAAGAACGCCACCGGCCACTACGGCCAGTGGGATAACGCGGCGAAGTATATCGACCCGCGTCACGAATAAGAGAGGGAGGACGACAAAATGGCTCTGTTTGAAAGTTACGAGAGAAGAATCGACAAGATCAACGGCGTCCTCGCTCAGTACGGCATCAAGTCCGTGGAGGAGTGCCGCGAGATCTGCCAGGCCAAGGGTTTCGATCCCTACGAGATCGTGAAGAGCATCCAGCCCATCTGCTTTGAAAACGCCTGCTGGGCGTACACCGTGGGCGCGGCTATCGCCATCAAGTCCGGCGTGAAGACCGCCGCCGAGGCTGCCAAGAAGATCGGCGTGGGCCTGCAGTCCTTCTGCATCGACGGCTCTGTGGCCGAGGATCGCAAGGTGGGTCTGGGCCACGGCAATCTGGGCGCGATGCTGCTGAGCGATGAGTCCAAGTGCTTCGCCTTCCTGGCCGGCCACGAGTCCTTCGCCGCCGCCGAGGGCGCTATCGGCATCGTGAAGAACGCCAACAAGGCCCGCAAAGAGCCTCTGCGCGTGATCCTGAACGGTCTTGGCAAGGACGCGGCACAGATCATCAGCCGCATCAACGGCTTCACCTATGTGCAGACCCAGTTCGACTACTACACCGGCAAGCTGAACATCGTCCGCGAGATCCGCTACTCCGAGACGGAGCGCGCCGATGTCCGCTGTTACGGCGCGGATGACGTCCGCGAGGGCGTGGCCATCATGCACCACGAGGGCGTGGACGTGTCCATCACCGGCAACTCCACCAACCCCACCCGCTTCCAGCATCCCGTGGCGGGCACGTACAAGAAGGAGTGCATCGAGCAGGGCAAGAAGTACTTCTCCGTGGCCTCCGGCGGCGGCACGGGCCGCACGCTGCACCCCGACAACATGGCCGCCGGCCCTGCCAGCTACGGCATGACCGACACCATGGGCCGTATGCACAGCGATGCCCAGTTCGCAGGCTCGTCCTCCGTCCCTGCTCATGTAGAGATGATGGGCTTCCTGGGCATGGGCAACAACCCCATGGTCGGCGCGACCGTGGCCGTGGCCGTAGCCGTGGAGGAAGCTGTAAAGTAAATCCTGTTTACACGCAAATATCCCCTGACCGCTGTGGTCAGGGGATATTTTATGTGCGTATATACGTCAGCACTTGCCGAAGAAACCGCACAGCAGCTTCAGCAGGGAAGCGCAGTCGAAATTGCAGAACATACTGTGACCTCCTATGTGTAGTGTCCCTTGCAAGGATGTGTTGATTGTAACCATTTTGTAACCTTTTTGCAAATGTAATGATTTCCAGCTACAAGATGAGCAGCAGACCGATGGCGATGAGCAGCTCCTCGTCTGCCTTTTGCTTGGAGAGGTAAAACAGGAGGAACAAGAGCAGCAGGTCGCCCGCGTCCAGGTCGCTTAAATGCAGCTTGCCCAGCAGGTCGTTGAAAAAACCGCGCTCCGGCGCACCCTGGGGCGGCGGAGGAGGTGGCGGAGGGCTGCCGTTCGGACGCGGCGGCGGGGGAGGCGGTGCATCGTCAAACGGCACGCGGGCGTAATTGCCGTCATCGCCCCTGACATAGCGGTTATACAAGCAAACCACCGCCTTCCGTGAGGAAACGCTTGCCGATGCAGATCAGGCGGGCCAGCTTGGCGGCCCGCTCCACCTTTTCCTGCTTGCCGTCCTTCAAAAAGGGACGGAGAGCATACAGCAGCTGGGTGGTCTGACTGTTGTCCCGGGAAAACTCCTGTATAAGGGGCAGAAACCGGGCGATGAGCTGCGGGTCGATGTTGGGCACAGCCGGAGGCGCGGCTGGCGGCGGAGGCGACGGCGCGGCGGTTTGCTGGCCGCCGCTGCCGCCGGAGAGCTGCTGGGCCAGCTGCATGATGCGGGCCATGCTGTCGGGGTCGGACAGCAGCGTATTCAGTTTTTCGTTGATGTCATCCACACTGCCGCCTCCCTTGTGGTCGTATTATTGCTGAAGCCTGTTTTCCAGCCGCTGTACCAGCTCCGTTCCCTGTGGACTGGACAGCACCTGTGAGAGCATGGCGGACAGCGCGGACATATCCCCTGAAGCGGCCTGCTGCGCCGCCCTGCCCAGCGCGGCGCTGTCGCCGCCGGACAGCATCCGCAGCAGCGTCTGCCCGTCCTGGGACTGCATGACGGACTTCAGGGCCCGGGGATCACTTTTCAGCTTGTTCATAATATCCTGTTCGTTCATATATGTGACCTCCTTATGGGGTTCGTTACAGCCATATTCTATGACGTAGGCGCAGAAAAAGTGCCTGTCCGCGTTGGCGGGCAGGCACTTTGCAGCGGATGATATTATTCCTCCGAAAGGCTTAGGTGGTCAAACAGCAGCACCAAACCGGCCATGTCCTTTTGGCTCACCCGGTAGCGCATATTACCCACTACGGCATAGCCATCGCCGGAAAGGAGAATGGGCTCGGTGTCGCAGCCGTCAGCAAAGACGAACAGCGTATAGGTCGCGGCGACGCTGTTGTTCAGGCTGCCGTCCGATGGCAGCGGGCAGCGAAGATGGGCGGAATAGAGCCAGTGAAGCGCTTCCTCCATCAGCGCCGTGTCGGTCTGCCTGTCCAGCGTGTATTGCCAGTTGCGGAGGGTAGGCTCCGGGGCAAAAACACTGATATATTTGACAAGGTTGACGGACTGCACATCCTCGGATGCAGCGGGAAGATGCATCGCGCTGTCTACCCGGCGGGGTATAAAATAGAACAGCAGAGCCGCTAAAACCAGTATAGCCGAGACCAGCCACAGCAGCCGCTTTCGGTTTCCTTTCACAGGGAACAGCTCCTTTCAGCGCATCATTCTGTCTCACAGGAACGGAGGTACAAATGCCCCGCATCCTGTTCCGTTTGGCCCAAACCGACGTGGATGGTGCAGATATTGCCTAGAGCGTCCTCGAAACGAAGACAGCCGAGCCCTCCGCCGTCCATCCGCCCGGAGAGCAGCGTTACGGCGTTTATGCCTGTGTCACCATGGGCAAAGTACCAGCAGTCTGTCTCGTCCCAATACGTCCAACCTTCGGGTGCGAGGCCGTCAGGTACGGGTTGTGGGCCGTAGATCACCTCTTGCAGCACCTGATACATCCCCGCTCTGGGCAGGCGGGATACGTCCAGCTCCGCCGCGCCGGAAACATTGGCCTTGACCCAGTCCCACTCTTCGCCGTCCTCAGGTGTGACGTAGCCGCCGTAAACAGGTGCGCCGCTTTCATCATAGGACAGGCCGTCGTAGAACATACGGGCCAGGTCGGGACTGCGGTCGCTGAATGGGGCGGCCACCGCCTGGGCATACCAGCTGGGCATATCAAAAAGCGCCTGAAGCTCGGACAGCTTTTCCGTGGACAGCTCCACACCCCAGTCGTCAGCTTCGGGGAGCTTCATGAGCCTGTCTGCCCGGCGGGGCAGGAAGAAAAACAGCAGCAGGGCCGCAGCCACCGCCGCGGCGACGATGCAGCCGACAGCCAGCTTTCTTTTCTCTCGCTTGGCCATAATGCACATTTCCTCCTTTATTTGTTTATTTGAGATGATACCATACTCCGACGCGAAAGTCGTTACAGTTTGGCAACAAATGGTGACAACGGGTGAATATGCAGAATATTCTGCATAAATGGTTGTAAACCGGCGGGCAGTGTGCTACAATATTCAACCGATGAAGTAACCTGCCGCCGGTGTAATTTCGCCGCCGGTAGGGTAAAGGATGGGAAATAGAGTTGATCTTAGAGACCTTGCAAAGTCCGGCAGACGTAAAACGCCTGTCGGCGGCAGATACGGAGCAGCTGTGCGATGAGCTGCGCCAGTTCCTGGTGGAGCAGGTGTCCCGCACCGGCGGGCACTTGGCTTCCAATTTGGGCACGGTGGAGCTGACGGTGGCCATCCACCGGGTGTTCGACACGTCCAGCGACCGGCTGGTGTTCGACGTGGGCCACCAGTGCTATGTCCACAAGGCGCTGACCGGGCGGCGGGAGCTGTTCGGAACGCTGCGGCAGTTCGGCGGCCTGTCGGGCTTTCCTAAGCCCTATGAAAGCCCGCACGATGCCTTTATGGCAGGCCACGCCTCAGACTCCGTGTCCGTGGCGCTGGGCATGGCACGGGCGCGGACGCTGCTGGGTCAGGACTACCACGTGCTGGCCCTCATCGGCGACGGCGCGCTGGGCGGCGGCCTCAGCTTTGAGGGGCTGAACGATGCCGGAGACAGCGGCGAACGTCTCATCGTGGTGCTGAACGACAACGGAATGTCCATTGACGCCAACGTGGGCGGGTTATCCCGCAACCTGGCCCGGATGCGTACCACGGAGGAGTACTACGAGTTTAAGAAGAAATACCGGGCGGCGCTGTCGCGGCTGCCGGGCGGCAGCGCGCTGTACGGTCTGAGCCACGAGGTAAAGACGGCACTGAAGAAATCGCTGCTGCCGCCGGTGAGCACCATGTTCGAGGACATGGGCTTTGCCTACATGGGCCCGGTGGACGGCCATGATGTGGCACGGCTTACCGCCGTCTTACAGGCGGCCAAGGAGGAAAAGCGCCCCGTGCTGGTACACGTCCATACCATAAAGGGCAGCGGCTACGAGCCCGCCCAGCGTGAGCCGGAGCGTTTTCACGGCATCGGGCCGTTTGACACGGCAACGGGAAAAGAGAAAAAAGCGGCGGGGGAGACGTTTTCCTCCGTGTTCGGGCAGACGCTGACGGCGCTGGCCCGTGAGGATGAACAGGTGTGCGCCATCACCGCCGCCATGGGCGAGGGCACGGGTCTTACCGGGTTCGCGTGTATGTTCCCGCGGCGGTTCTTCGACGTGGGCATCGCCGAGGGTCACGCGGTGGCCATGGCCGGCGGCATGGCCAAGCAGGGGCTGACCCCGGTGTTTGCCGTGTATGACAGCTTTTTGCAGCGGGGCTTCGATATGCTGGTACAGGATGTGGCTTTGGAGCACCTGCACGTGGTGCTGGGCGTGGATCGCTGCGGCCTGGTGGGCGCGGACGGCGAAACGCACCATGGGTGCATCGACTATCTGTCTCAGATCCCGGGCATGACGGTGCTGACCCCTGCCAGCTTCGCGGAGCTGCGGCGTATGCTGCATCGTGCGGTGCTGGAGGAAAAAGGCCCGGTGGCCGTGCGGTATCCTCGTAGCGGGGAGTGCGGCTATCACGGCGACTGCGGCGGCGAGAGCGTGACGGTATTCGGCGGCGGCGCGGCAGCCGTGGTGACATACGGCATCCTGACAGGTCAGGCGCTGGAGGCGGCGGAGCTGCTGAAAAACGAGGGTATTTCTCTCCGCGTGGTAAAGCTGAACCAGGTCGCGCCGCTGGACGGTGAAGCGGTCTGCGCGGCGCTGGACGGGGCATCGCATATCGTTGCAGTCGAGGATCAGCTTCGCGCCGGATGTGTCGGAGAGCGGCTGGCAGCGGTGCTGGCGGAGCGCGGCATACCGACCAGGCTGCTGCTGCGGAACGTAGGAGACGCGCTGCCGCCCCAGGGGACGGTGTCGCAGCTATGGCAATCGCTGGGGCTGGATGCCCAGGGCATCGCCCAGGCGGTCAGGGAGGTGCTGGCATGAGCAAAAAAACACGGCTGGACGTGCTGTTGACGGAACGCGGGCTCTGCGAGAGCCGCCAAAAGGCCCAGGCTACCATCATGGCCGGACTGGTGTTCGTGGAGGGCCAGCGCTCGGATAAGCCCGGCACGCCGGTGGCGGAGGACGCCAACGTGGAGGTACGGGGACACGCCCTGCGGTACGTGAGCCGGGGCGGGCTGAAGCTGGAAAAGGCCATGGCCACATTCCCCATCACGCTGGAGGGCAAGATCTGCGCCGACATCGGCGCGTCCACCGGCGGGTTTACGGACTGTATGCTGCAAAACGGCGCGGCCAAGGTCTACGCCGTGGATGTGGGCTACGGTCAGCTGGATTGGAAGCTGCGTAGCGACCCGCGGGTGGTATGCCTGGAGCGCACCAACGCCCGGTATCTGACCCGCGAGGTGATCCCGGAGGCACTGGATTTCGCGTCCATCGATGTGAGCTTCATCTCGTTGAAGCTCATTTTCCCGGCGCTGTACGCGCTGCTGCGTGATGGCGGCGAGGTGGCCTGCCTCATCAAGCCCCAATTCGAGGCCGGTCGGGAAAAGGTAGGGAAGAAGGGGGTCGTCCGCGACCCGAAGGTACATCTTGAGGTGCTGGAAAACTTTCTGACTCATGCAAAGGAAAACAACTTTACAGTTCTTGGCATCACTTATTCTCCCATCCGCGGGCCGGAGGGAAATATCGAGTATTTAGGCTATTTGAAGAAATGCGGGGGAGCGGACTGCATCCCCGACCTGCAAGCGTTGGTAGACGCTTCACACAGCGATCTGAAGGAGGGACACGGGGAAGCATGAAACGAGTGATCTTATGCCCCAACCCATATCGGGACAGTGAATTGAAGGTGGCCAAGCGCTCCAAGGAGATTTTGGAGGGCATCGGCTTTGAGACGGTGGTGTGCCTCCCCTTCAGCCGGGAGGGGTACGACGACCAGCTGGGCGTTCCCATCCGCCAGCTCCAGCAGGAGATCAAGCGGGCCGACCTGCTCATCGCCTTCGGCGGCGACGGCACGATCCTGCACCTGGCCCGGACCGTGGCGCTCCACAGTGTGCCGGTGCTGGGTATCAATCTGGGAAGCCTGGGCTTTATGTCCGAGCTGGAGCAGAACGAGCTGGAGCGTCTGAACGACCTGAAAAACTGGGATTTCAATGTGGAATCCCGTATGATGCTGGACGTGACGGTGCTGCGGGACGGCAAGCCGGTCTATAACAACATTGCCCTGAACGACGGCGTGATCTCCAAGGGCAGCGTGGCCCGTGTGGTGCGGCTGGACGTGGCCACAGAGGAGGGCCGGCTGACGAAGATCACCGGCGATGGCGCGATCGTCTCCACGCCCACCGGCTCTACCGGGTACTCCCTGGCAGCGGGCGGGCCTATCGTTGAGCCCACGGCCCGCAACCTGCTGCTCACGCCCATCTGCCCCCACTCCACGCGGGCCAGCAGCTATGTGCTGTCGCCGGATCACACCATCACTATCGAGGCGGCGGACGCCAATCGGAAATTCGTCTACCTCTCCGTGGACGGCGGCAAGGCGTTCTCCCTGAAAAACGGGGACAAGGTGCGGGTGCGGCAGTCCCGGTTCGTGACAAAGCTGGTACGGTTGAGCAAGAAGAGCTTCTGCGAGATTTTGGATTCCAAGATGGGTATGGAGGTACTGAAGCATGAAAAATGATCGCCAGTCCATGATCTTACAGGTCATCGAAGAGGAGACGGTGGAGACCCAGGAGCAGCTGATGCATCTGCTGGCCCAGCGCGGCTTTGCCTGCACCCAGGCCACCGTCTCCCGCGACATCAAGCAGCTCCACCTCCTGAAAGTGCCGGACGGGCAGGGCAATTACCGCTACGCCGCGTCGGAGCAGAAAACGAAGCTGAACTTCGAGGACAAGCTGCGTACCATCTTCCGCGAGTGCGTGCTGACGGCGGAAAACGCCCAAAACCTGGCGGTACTGAAAACCATGAACGGCATGGCCAACGCGGCGGCCTTCGCGCTGGACAATATGCAGGACACGGACATTGTCGGCACGCTGGCCGGCGATGACACGGTGCTGCTGGTGTTCCACGACAGCGGTCACGCGGCGGACTTTTGTGAGCAGGTGCGGCAGATGCTGCACTGAGGAGGACTTTGTATGCTGGAATTGCTGCATATCGAGAATATCGCCATCATCCAGGAGGCGGACATCTCCTTTGAGCGCGGCTTCAACGCACTGACCGGCGAGACGGGCGCGGGCAAATCCATCGTCATCGACGCCCTCAGTGCCGTGCTGGGCCAGCGCACCAGCCGTGAGTTGATCCGCACCGGCGCGGACAAAGCCTTCGTGGGAGCAACGTTTTCCGGCGTAGACAGTACCTTGACAGAGGAGTTGGGCATCGCGCCGGAAGTGGACGGCACACTGCTGCTCCAGCGGGAGATACACAGCGACGGAAAGAACGTCTGCCGTGTCAACGGGCGGCCTGTCACGGTGAGTCAGTTGAAAGCACTGGGCGGACGGCTGCTGAATATCCACGGCCAGCACGATGGGCAGGCACTTTTGGACGAGGAGCAGCATTTGGTATACCTGGACAGCTGCGGGAAGACGGAAGACCTTATAAACGCATATACTGAAAAGTATAAACGCTTTACAGAAATCAAGCGGCAGATACAGACCCTTGAGATGGACGAAGCGGAAAAAGAGCGCCGGGTGGACACCCTGCGCTATCAACTGGAGGAGCTGCGCCGCGCCAAGCTGCGTCCCGGCGAGGAGGAGGAACTGAACAACCGCCGAGGGCTTCTGCGAAACGCGGAAAAGTTCCTGTCCGCGGCGGCGGAGGCGGACTATGCCCTCAACGGCGACGACAACGGCGGCGGTGCGCTGAGCGCCTTGCGGCAGGCCCATGACGCGCTGGGCGGCGTGCGGCATTTGGACGATGGCTTCGGCAAGCTCTATGAGCGGCTGGGTGAGCTGTATAGCGAGGCATACGACATCGCCGCCGGCGTGGAGGACAAGCGCAGCGAGCTGGACGTCTCGCCCGGCGAGCTGGACCGGGTGGAGGGCCGGCTGGATCAGCTCTACCGCCTGAAAAAGAAATACGGCGCCACGGTGGAGGATATGCTGGACTACCAGGCCCGCTGCGAAGCCGAGCTGGAGCAGATCGAATACGCCGGTGATACGCTGGCCCGCTTGGCCGGTGAGCTGACGGCGGCGGAGCGTGATGCCCGTCAGGCGGCGCAGGCTCTGTCCGAAGCGCGGAAAACGGCGGCAGAGCGCCTCAGCGCACAGATTTTAGAGGAACTGCGCCAGCTGGATATGGGCAAGATCCGCTTTGCGGTGGACTTCACGGAAAAGCCGCTGGAGTCCGACGGCATGGACACGGTGCGCTTTCTCATGTCCGCCAACGTAGGCGAGGAGCTGCGTCCCATCCACAAGATCGCCTCCGGCGGTGAGCTGGCCCGCATCATGCTGGCCATGAAGAACGTGCTCAGTGAACAGGATAAAGTGTCCACCCTGGTGTTTGACGAGGTGGACACCGGCGTCAGCGGACGCGCCGCCCAAAAGGTGGCGGAGAAGATGGCCCGCATCAGCCGCCGCAAGCAGGTGCTGTGTGTTACCCATCTGCCCCAACTGGCCGCCATGGCCGACACTCATTTCTCCGTGGAAAAGGGAGAGCGGGACGGGCGCACCTATACGGAGGTGCGGCGGCTGGATCGGGAGCAGCGGCGGCAGGAGCTGGCGCGTCTCACCGGCGGCAGCCATGTGTCCCAGACCATGCTGGACGGCGCGGAGGAGCTGCTGACCCAGGCGGAAGCGTTCCGTGCAGGATTGTAAATCTTTTTTCGCAATATGAAAAAAGTGGTTGACAAACGAAAAAAATCTGCTACAATAGCCTCAACTTGATACCGCAACAGCGATGAAGGGAAGAAGTAGCACGCTTCCGCGCCTGCCAAGAGAGCCTCCGGGTGGTGTAAGGGGGAGAGGGCGAACCGTGCGAATACATCCCGGAGCAGCCTCTCGAACGTCCGTGCGGGCCAGTAGGGATGTGTCGGGTTCGCCCGTTACAGCGATAGGGTGTGTCTGCACCCGATGAGGCCGTATCCGCGAGGGTGCGGCGAACAAGAGGTGGTACCGCGATGATCAATATCGCCCTCTGTCCAAGGACAGGGGGCGTTTATTTTTTCCCTGTCCAATACAACTGAGAATATAAGAAAGGAAACAAAAGCTATGGGTATTTACGAGGAACTGGTGGCCCGCGGTCTGATCGCACAGGTCACCAACGAGGAAGAAATCCGCGAGATGGTCAACAACGGCAAGGCCACGTTTTACATCGGCTTTGACTGCACGGCGGACTCCCTGCACGTGGGTCACTTTATGGCTCTGTGCCTGATGAAGCGTTTGCAGATGGCGGGCAACAAGCCCATCGCCCTCATCGGCGACGGCACGACCCTGATCGGCGACCCCTCCGGGCGCACCGATATGCGTCAGATGCTCACCGAGGAGACCATCAAGCACAATGCGGAGTGCTTCAAGCGTCAGATGGAGAAGTTCATCGACTTCTCCGACGGCAAGGCACTGATGCTGTATAACTCCGAGTGGCTGAAGCCTCTGAACTACATCGAGTTGCTGCGCGAGGTGGGCGGCTGCTTCTCCGTGAACAACATGCTCCGCGCCGAGTGCTACAAGCAGCGCATGGAGAAGGGCCTGAGCTTCCTGGAGTTCAACTACATGATCATGCAGAGCTACGACTTCTACTACATGTTCCAGCATTACGGCTGCAATATGCAGTTCGGCGGCAACGACCAGTGGAGCAATATGCTGGGCGGCACGGAGCTGATCCGCCGCAAGCTGGGCAAGGACGCCCACGCCATGACCATCACCCTGCTGCTGAACTCCGAGGGCAACAAGATGGGCAAGACCGCTAAGGGCGCGGTGTGGCTTGATCCCAACAAGACCAGCCCCTTTGAGTTCTTCCAGTACTGGCGCAACATCGACGATGCCGACGTGCTGAAGTGCATCCGTATGCTCACGTTCCTGCCCCTGGAGGAGATCGACAAGATGTCCGCCTGGGAGGGTTCTCAGCTCAACGATGCCAAGGAGATCCTGGCCTACGAGCTGACGAAGCTGGTTCACGGCCAGGAGGAGGCTGAGAAGGCCAAGGCTGCGTCCCGCGCTCTGTTCTCCGGCGAGGGCGACACGGAGCACATGCCCACCACCGAGCTGACCAACGACGACTTTGGCGGCGGCGCGATCGACGTACTGACGCTGCTGGTGAAGTGCGGCCTGGCCGCCTCCAAGGGCGAGGCCCGCCGGCTGGTGCAGCAGGGCGGCGTCACCGTCAACGATACCAAAGTGGATGCCATCGAGACCACCTTCGGCTGTGAGCAGTTCACCGGCGACGGCGTGATCATCAAGAAAGGCAAGAAGGCATTCCGCCGGGCTGTTTTGGTGTAAGCGCCCCTTACTTCTGTGTATGATGTTACCATCATATATAATCTCCATCTTTGGGAAAGGCCGCGGCAGAGCCGCGGCTTTTCTCGTTCCGGCGGTTTTTCCCGGGAAAAACGTTGCATATCGGCGGCAAATATACTATAATGTGTCGCAGTGTGCAAATTCTGAGTAAATGAGTGATAACTATGAAGACCCATGATTTCTATTTCGAGCTGCCGCCGGAGCTCATCGCCCAAACACCGCTGGAGCGGCGGGACGGTTCTCGGCTGCTGGTGCTGGACAAGGTGACAGGGGAGACGGAGCACCGTCATTTTTACGACCTGCCGGAGTACCTGCGCCCCGGCGACTGCCTGATCCTGAACAACTCCCGTGTGCTGCCCGCCCGCTTGCTGGGCCACCGCGTCCCCGGCGGCGGTGCTTGCGAGATACTGCTGCTCATCGACAAAGGCGATAACGTGTGGGAATGCCTGGTGCGCCCCGGCAAAAAGCTGCGGAAGGGCGCACGGGTATCCTTCGGCGACGGGGAGCTGACCGCGGAGATCGTGGACGAGCTGCCCGACGGCAACCGGCTGGTGCGGTTCGAATACCAGGGCATCTTCCTGGAGGTGCTGGAGCGGCTGGGCAAAATGCCCCTGCCGCCGTACATCAAGGAGGAACTGCGGGACAGCGAACGGTATCAGACGGTGTACTCCAAGGTAAACGGCTCTGCGGCAGCACCCACAGCGGGGCTGCACTTCACGCCGGAGCTGCTGGAGCGGGTGCAGTCAATGGGTGTAAAGGTCGGATACGTTACACTTCACGTGGGCCTCGGCACATTCCGCCCCGTGAAGGAGGAGGAGATCACCGACCACGATATGCACAGCGAATACTGCGTCATCCCTCAGGAAACGGCGGACCTCATCAACGAGACGAGGAAAAACGGCGGGCGGGTCATCTGCGTGGGCACGACCAGCTGCCGCACCATCGAAAGCTGGGCCGGGGAGGACGGCACGATGACCGCCACCGGCGGCTGGACGAATATCTTCATTTACCCCGGCTATCGGTTCAAGGTGATGGATGCCCTCATCACCAATTTCCACCTGCCGGAGTCCACGCTCATCATGCTGGTGTCCGCCCTGGCGGGCCGGGAGCACGTCCTGTCCGCCTACAAGGAGGCTGTAAAGGAGCGCTACCGCTTCTTCTCCTTCGGTGACGCCATGTTTATCCATTGACGGGAGGAAGCAAATGTTCAAAGTCATTAAAAAGCAGGGCCGCGCCCGGCGCGGTGTGTTCACCTGCGCCCACGGCGGCGAGGTACAGACTCCCGTTTTCATGAACGTGGGCACACAGGCCGCCATCAAGGGCGGTGTCAGCGCCCTTGACCTGAAAAACGAGCTGGGTACGCAGATAGAGCTGTCCAACACCTACCACCTGCACCTGCGCCCAGGAGACGATGTGGTGCGGGCCATGGGCGGTCTGCATAAGTTTATGCGCTGGGACGGCCCGATCCTGACGGATTCCGGCGGCTTCCAGGTATTCTCCCTGGCGGGACTGCGGAAGATCAGCGAGGAGGGCGTCACCTTCGCCAGTCATCTAGACGGCCACCGCATCTTCATGGGCCCGGAGGAGAGCATGCGTATCCAGTCCAACCTGGGCAGCGACATCGCCATGGCCTTTGACGAGTGTGTGGAGAACCCCGCGCCCTACGACTACGCCAAGGCCAGCTGTGAGCGGACGCTGCGCTGGCTGGAACGGTGCAAGCGGGAGCACGACCGGCTCAACGCCCTGCCGGACACGGTAAACCCCGGACAGATGCTGTTTGGCATCAACCAGGGCGCGACCTATCAGGATCTGCGGATATGGCACATGCAGCAGATCGCCAAGATCGACTGCGATGGCTACGCCATCGGCGGGCTGGCGGTGGGCGAGCCCACCGAGGTGATGTATGACATCATCGACGCGGTCGAGCCGTATATGCCGGCAGACAAGCCCCGGTATCTCATGGGTGTGGGCACGCCCAGCAACATCATCGAGGCCGTGGCCCGGGGCGTGGACTTTTTCGACTGTGTCATGCCCGCCCGGAACGCCCGCCACGGAAAGCTGTTCACCTGGAGCGGGACGCTGAACATCAAGAACGCCAAGTACAAGCTGGACGGCGGCCCTATCGACCCGGAGTGCGACTGCCCCGTGTGCCGGAGCTTCAGCCGCGCCTACCTGCGCCATCTGTTCACGGCGGAGGAGATGCTGGGGATGCGTTTGGCGGTGATGCACAATCTGTACTTTTACAACAAGCTGACCCAGCGCATCCGCGACAGCCTGGACAGCGGCACATTTGACGAGTTCCGGGCCGTGTACAGTAAAAAACTGGCGGAGAAGATATGAAACCTCTTGCCAAAAGGCAAAGAACTATGTATAATAACATCAATTTGATTATAAAGGAGTAACGTTCCATGATCCAAATCGCTTACGCAACTGCTAACGGCACCGCCACCACCGGTGGTATGGGTTCTACCGTCTTGATGATCGTCCTGATGATCGCCATCTTCTACTTCCTGATGATCCGCCCTGAGAACAAGCGGAAAAAGCAGGCCGAGGAGATGCGTAACTCCCTGAAGAAGGGCGATTGGCTGACCACCATCGGCGGCGTGTATGGCCGTGTCGTGGCCATCACCGACCGCACCGTGGTCATCGAGACCAGCGAGGACCGCGTCCGCGTGGAGTTCCTGAAGTCCGCCATCGGCCAGGTCGGTACGCTGGACGAGCAGGCCGCCGCCCAGCAGCGCCCCGCCAAGAAGGACAAGAAGGCCGCCGAGGAAGCTCCCGCCGTGGAGGAAAAGACCTCCGAGGAGACCGAGAGCACCGAGAAGACCGACGCTGAGTAATCCCGCATAAAAAACGACCTCTCCTGCATAGGCTGTGATACAGTCAACGGGGGAGGTCTTTTTATGTCTTGGAAGGATTTGCTGGGAAAGGGGACGTGGTGGGGAATGGCCGCCGCGGCAGGATCACTGCTGTTGCTGCTGGGCACAGCGTCGCTGCTATTGCTGCGGGGCGTCCTGCCCGAAAGCGCCATGTCGGCGGCGGTGTGTGTCAGCCTGGCGTTGTCCTGCTTCTGCGGCGGGCGTATCGCAGCCAGGCGCGGAGATGGCGGAACGCTGCCCCGTGCGCTGGCGGTGTCTGCCTGCGTGTACGGCGCGATGTGGCTGACGGCGCTGGGCGGCGATGCGCCTGTGGCTTTCGGCCAAAATGGCCTGTATCTCACCGCCGCCGTGTGGGGCGGCGGACTGCTGGCCGGACTGATAGGAGGGAGGCCGCGTAGAAAAAAGGCGGCAGCACATAGACGGCGGACGGTAGACAAAAGGGGAAAACGGTCGGTGACATAACTCACGGCATGGTTAAAATAACGAAATTGCATATTTCACCCGAAAATCACTTGACGGCACGGTGCGCTTTTCCTTCAAGGCGCATCGTGCCGTATTTTTCCATATCTAGTGCTGCTTCAGCCAACGATTTCTACATATCGCCGTTTCGTCATTATGCCGATACGCCCGCAGCGCCTCGGTATACGTGGTTTACATAATACTGTTTACATAACATTTTGACATAATTTACAAAAAACTCGATTTTCTGAAATAAGACTTGCGGTTTTGGTGATTTTGCCATATATTTATATATGCGTTCGGCGCTTCTATTTTCCCAGCTCGTCTCATATTCTGTGACGAGGTGAGCCGATGAAGCTGCAACATCGCCGACCGCGTCTGACCGGGCCGCGCCAGACGCAGACAGGGCTTTTGTGTCTATTCTTTGCTGCCGGCATTTTGGTCGGCTTTTTAGCGCGGCGCATCGTAAAATCGGACGACCTGTCGGCTCTGGGCAGCTATGTCAGCAGCTACGCTTCGCTGACGGTGCAGCAGCCGGCGGACATCATCAGCGTACTTTGGGCATACCTGCGCTATCCCGCGGCGGCGTTTCTGTTGGGCTTCACGGCCTGGGGCGTTATGCTGCTGCCGCTGCTGTGTACGGCGCAGGGGTTCTTTTTGTCCTTCAGCGTCTATTGCTTCGCCGCGTCCCTGGGCCGCAGCGGGGTGACGCTGGCCCTGGCCGCGTTGGGTATCCGCTGCCTGTTCGTGCTGCCGTGCCTGCTGGCCATAGCGTCGGACAGCTTTGCCGGGGCATGGTGTCGTGCGGAAAAGCAGAAGCCGGAGAAAAGAGACCGGCGTCGTCTGCTGTTTTGTGTGTTTGTGCTGCTTACCGGCACGGTGGCCGAATGTGCCCTTGTGCCGAAATTATTTGCGCTGCTGCTGCCGCGCATAGCTTAGAAGGAGAGGAGTGAGGCTCATGGCGGACTATATCGCGGTATATCAGAACTATCTGACCCAGGAGAAGCACGCCTCGGCCAACACACTCAGCTCCTACATACGCGACCTGAACCAGTTCCACACCTGGCTGCTGGAGCACGGCGTCACCGACCTGCGAAAGGTAAAGAAGGAGAACATCAACGAGTATCTGCTCCACATGACGCGAAGCGGGAAAAGCCCCGCCACCGTCACCCGTTCCACCGCATCCATCAAGTCGTTCTACGCCTACCTGGTCCAGGCCGGCACGATAAAGGCCAATCCCGCCAAATCCGTGGCCACCGTAAAGGTGGAGCGCAAATACCCGGAGATCCTGACCAACCGCGAGGTGGAGCTGTTTTTGGAGCAGCCAAAATGCGTGGACGAAAAGGGCTTCCGCGATCATGCCATGCTGGAGCTGCTGTATGCCACCGGCATCCGCGTCAGCGAGCTGATCGGCCTGAACGTGGAGGATGTGAACCTGTCCGCCGGCTTTATCCGCTGCACCAGCAAGGGCAAGGAGCGTATCGTGCCGCTGTACGCCACCGCCGTCAAGGCGCTGGAGGACTATGTAAAGGACATCCGTCCCCGCATCGTCGCCGATGACGGGGAGCGTGCGCTGTTCGTGAACATGAGCGGTGAGCGCATGAGCCGCCAGGGCTTTTGGAAGATCATCAAGTACTACCAGGAGAAGGCGGAGATCGACAAGGACATCACCCCGCACACGCTGCGGCACTCCTTTGCGGTGCACCTGCTGGAAAACGGCGCCGACCTGCGCTCCATTCAGGAGATGCTGGGCCACGCGGACATCAGCTCCACGCAGATCTACACCCACGTGGTCAAGAAGCAGCTGAAGGACGTTTACAACAAGGCCCATCCGCGAGCATAACAACGCCGCCCGGTCATCAACCCCGGGCGGTTTTTGTTGCTATTTCCCGGCAGGTTTGGTATAATACAAACAACTGTTTGAGGGAGGCGCGTCTATGCGTATTTTGGGCATCGACCCGGGTATCGCCATCGTCGGCTTCGGGCTGATCGAATCAGACCGCGGCGCTATGCGGATGCTGCAATATGGCGCGGTCACTACCGAGGCCGGCCTGCCGCTGGCCACCCGCCTGGTGCAGATCGAGGACGATATGCGCGCACTCATCCAGCAGCTCCGGCCCGATGAGATCGCCATCGAGGAGTTGTTCTTCAGCAAGAACATCACCACCGGCATCGCCGTGGCCCACGGGCGCGGTGTGGTGCTGTGTACGGCGGAGCGATTGGGCGTGCCCATCTTTGAGTATACCCCCATGCAGGTGAAGCAGGCAGTAGTTGGCTACGGCCTGGCCGAGAAGCGTCAGGTCATGGACATGACGAAGCGCCTGCTGAAGCTGAAGGCCGTACCCAAGCCGGACGACGCGGCGGACGCGCTGGCCATCGCCATCTGCCACGCCCGCAGCGCCACCAGCCTGCTGCGGCGGAAAGACCCCAATGTGAAGGAGACCGTGTGATATGTTTTACTATGTGAACGGCCCGGTAGCCGAACTTGAGCCGGGTTTGGCGGTCATCGACTGCAGCGGCGTGGGCTACGCCTGCGCCACCACCAACTATACGCTGTCCCAGCTGAAAAAGGGCGCACCCGCCAAGCTGTATACCTATCTGAATGTCCGTGAGGATGCCATGGAGCTGTTCGGCTTCGCCGATCAGAGCGAGCTTCGCAGCTTCAAGCTGCTGATCTCCGTATCCGGCGTTGGCCCTCGTGCCGCGCTGGCCATTCTGTCCGCCGTCACGCCCCAGCAGCTGGCGCTGGCGGTAGTAACCGGCGATGAAAAGGCCCTGACCGCCGCCAACGGCATCGGTAAGAAGATTGCCCAGCGGGTGATTTTGGAATTAAAGGACAAGCTGGCCGCCGAGGAGGCCATCCCCTCCGGCAAGGGCGGCGTTTCCATGGCCGCCGCCGGCCTGCCCCACAGCAAGAAAAGTGAGGCCACGGCGGCCCTGGCGGTGCTGGGCTATGGCAGCGCCGAGATCGCCGCGGCGCTGAAGGACATCGACATGGACGCGCTGTCGCTGGAGGATGTTATCCGCCAGGCGCTGAAGAAAATGATGAAGTAGGGGAGGGGCGCACATGAGCATTGATTTCGGCGCGGAGCTGTACGAAGAGCCTATCGTTTCCAAAACGCTCCTCAGCGAGGACGCGGGGGAGACTTCCCTGCGCCCCAAAACGCTGAAGGAATACATCGGCCAGGAAAAGGCCAAGCAGAACCTGTCCATCTTCATCGAGGCGGCGCGCCGCCGCACAGAATCGCTGGATCACGTACTGCTCCACGGCCCTCCGGGCCTTGGCAAGACCACGCTGGCGGGCATCATCGCCCAGGAGATGGGCGTCAACATCCGCATCACCTCCGGCCCGGCTATCGAAAAGCCAGGCGATCTGGCAGCCCTGCTGACCAACCTCAGCGAGAACGACATCCTGTTCGTGGATGAGATACACCGCCTGAACCGGGCGGTGGAGGAGATACTGTACCCCGCCATGGAGGACTACGCCATCGACATTATCATCGGCAAAGGCCCGTCCGCCAACTCTATCCGCCTGGACCTGCCCAAATTTACCCTCATCGGCGCGACCACCCGGGCCGGTTCGCTGTCCGCGCCGCTGCGCGACCGCTTCGGCGTCACGCTCCGGCTGGAGCTGTATACCCCCGAGGAGCTGCGGGAGATCGTCACGCGCAGCGCCGGTATTTTGGACGTTGCCATCGAGCCCGACGGCGCTATGGAGATCGCCAGGCGCTCCCGCGGCACGCCCCGCATCGCCAACCGTATGCTGCGCCGTGTCCGCGACTTTGCCCAGGTGATGGCCGACGGCGTCATCACCAAGGACGTGGCCGACAAGGCGCTGCTGGCGCTGGAGGTGGATGCCCTGGGCCTGGACAATGTGGACCGCCGTATGCTCCGCGCCATCATCGAAAACTACGGCGGCGGCCCGGTGGGGCTGGACACACTGGCCGCCACCATCGGCGAGGAGTCCGTTACGCTGGAGGATGTGTACGAGCCGTACCTGATGCAGCTGGGCTTCCTGACCCGCACGCCCCGTGGCCGCTGCGTCACGCGGAAGGCCTACGAGCACCTGCACATGGCGTTTACCGGCCAGGAGCAGCTAGAGTTATAAGCGGTTTACGGCATTTTACCGCCGCGCTTTGCCTAAATGTCATAAAAGAAACGTCGATTTTGAGATGTTTTTGACAAACTTTCGCAGGTCACTTGACAAATTATTTTATAAAAAGGTATAATGCTATATGGTGAATGAGAACAAGGCTGGCCGGGGTGATCTAGACGGCCTGACCGACGAGGCGCTCTGCGCCTTGGTAAAGCAGGGAAGCCGTGATGCCGAGGAGCTTTTGGTCAGCCGCTACCACCGCTTGGTGCGCTCCTGCGCCCGGCCCTATTTCCTGGCCGGGGGCGACAGTGAGGATCTGTCCCAGGAGGGGATGTTCGGCCTGATCAAGGCCATCCGAGAATACGATCCCAACCGCGATGCCTCTTTCTGCACCTTTGCCGAGACGTGCATACGCCACCGCCTGTATACGGTGCTGCGCTCCGCCGCCTCGGGGAAGCATTCACCGCTGAACCAAGCCGTTCCTTTGAATCCCTCTTTCTTTGACGCGAATCTCTCCTTTGCTCAAGTCGATCCGGAGCGTCTGCTCATCGACCGCGAAAAAACTGCCGCTCTGCTGGAAAACACGCGCAAGCTGCTGTCCGAATTCGAGGTAAAGATTTTAGGGTATTATTTGGACGGTCTCACCTGCCGTGAGATCGCAGAGACTGTGGGCAAGTCCACAAAATCCGTGGACAACGCCGTGCAGCGTTTGCGCCGCAAAATAGCGCGGCAGCTTCTATCCGGCGACATCAGCAACGGCTGAGCGCAATATATTTATCTCAAAGAGAGGGTAAAATCATGTACGAAGACAAGACCTTAGTGTGCAAAGAGTGCGGCAAAGAGTTCGTTTTCACCGCCGGTGAGCAGGAGTTCTACGCAGAGCGCGGCTTCCAGAACGAGCCCCAGCGCTGCAAGGCCTGCCGCGATGCCCGCAAGAATGCTGCCCGCGGTCCTCGGGAGTATTTCACCGCTGTCTGCGCTGCCTGCGGCGGCGAGGCCAAGGTGCCCTTCGAGCCCAAGAGCGACCGTCCTGTTTACTGCAGCGACTGCTTCGCCAAGATGCGCGAGAACGGCTGATCTGCTGACTGCACACTGTTAAGTAGATAGAAGACCGCCCTTCGGTGTCCGCCGGAGGGCGGTTTTTACCGCCCCTCTCGGAAAAATCCTGTTGAAACTTTATGGTTTTTGGGATATACTATACCCACAAATTAAATTTGGAGGTTTCCCAACATGATTGAGATTACGAAAGACACCATCATCGGTGATATTTTGGACGTTGCGCCCCAGACCGCGCCCATTTTCCTGTCCATCGGTATGCACTGCCTGGGCTGCCCCTCCTCCCGCGGCGAGACGGTGGAGGAAGCCTGCGCCGTCCACGGCATCGACGTGGACAAGCTGCTTGAGCTGGTGAACGAAGAAGCCAACAAGCCCATCGCCGAGTAATTCACAAAACGATGCCAGGCATACGTACACGTATGCCTGGTCGTTTGTGTAGGAGCGTATATGGAGCAAAAGCAACTGCAATTACAGCCCCGCCTGGCGCTGCTGGCGGCGCTTGTGCCGCCGGGCAGCCGCCTGGCGGATGTTGGCACGGATCACGGCTATCTGCCGGTATACCTGCTCCAGCAGGGCCGCATCCCCAGCGCCATCGCCGCCGACATCGGCGCTGAGCCCTTGGAGCACGCCCGCCGCACAGCGGGGGAGTACAACGTCACCGGCCTGGAGCTGCGTCTGTGTGACGGCCTTGCCGCCATTCATCCCGACGAGGTGGACACGGTCGCCATCGCCGGTATGGGCGGCGAGACCATCATCCATATTCTAGAAAACGCCCCCTGGACGAAAGACGGCAGCCATGAGCTGCTGCTCCAGCCCATGACAAAGGCCGCGGATCTGCGCCGTTGGCTATCTGTAAATGGATACACCTTTACATCAGAGCGGCTGGTTCGGGACAAGGGCTATCTCTACCCGGTGCTGTGCGTCAGGGGCGGCAGTTGTCCATCCCTGACGGAAAAACAGCTTCTGTGCGGCGTAAAGCTATCAGATGACCCTCTGTACGGCGACTATTTGACCCTGCACGCGGAAAAGCTGCATAAAACCGCCGCCGGCCTGCGGCAGAGCCGCCAGGAGGACGCTGTCCACCGTGCCGCCGCGCTGGAGGCGTTGGCGGAGGAATTGGAAAAGGAGAGAGGATCGCTATGACCACAGTACGAGCCATTGAGCAGGCGCTGTATGGCTGGGCGCCCCGTGAGCTGGCGGAGAGCTGGGATAACGTGGGGTTGTTGGTAGGCGACCCGGACGCCTCCGTATCCCGCATCCTGGTGGCGCTGGACATCACCCCCGCCGTGGTGGCGGAGGCGGCAGACACCGGATGCCAGCTCATCATAGCCCACCACCCGGTAATGAACTGCGCCTGGCATCAGGTGCAGACGCTTCGCACCGATGACCGGCAGGGGAGAGTTCTGACGGAGCTGGTGCGGCATAACATCGCCGCCATCTGTATGCACACCAATTTAGACGCGGCGGAGGGCGGTGTCAATGATGTACTGGCCCGCACGTTGGGTCTGGATGGCCTGGAAATGCTCACCGATGAAAAAATTGGCCGTGTCGGCACATTAAAATGTGAAATACCCCTTGTGGAGTTCCTACCGTTTGTGATAAAATCATTGGGATGTCATGGTCTGCGCTATGTGTCCTGCGGCAAAAACGTCCACCGTGTGGCGGTGGGCGGCGGCGCTTGCGGATGCTATATCCCACAGGCCATTTCCGCAGGCTGCGACACGTTTGTAACTTCCGATCTGAAGTACAACGACTTTTTGGACACCGAGGGTATCAACCTCATCGACGCGGGCCATTTCCCCACAGAGAACGTCATCTGCGGGCCGCTGGCCGCGTACCTCCAAAAAGCGTTCCCCGCAGCCACCGTTTCCGTTTCGGCCTCGCACAGCAGCGAGGTCATCCAATACTGCATAAAGGAGAAGTAAACAATGTCAGGACATTCCAAATGGCACAATATCCAAAAGACCAAGGGTGCGGCTGACGCCAAGCGCAGCGCCACCTTTACCAAGATCGCCAAGGAGATCATCGTGGCGGTCAAGCAGGGCGGCAGCGGCGACCCCGCCAACAACTCCCGCCTGGCCACCGTGGTGGCCAAGGCCAAGGCCGCCAATATGCCCAACGACAACATCAAGCGCACCATTGACAAGGCGTTGGGTTCTGGCAACACGGACAACTACGAGGCCGTCACCTACGAGGGCTACGGCCCTTGCGGCGTGGCCGTCATCGTGGAGGCGCTCACCGACAACCGTCAGCGCACCGCCCCTGAGATCCGTCACTACTTCGACAAGTTCGGCAAGGGCATGGGGGCGCAGGGCTGCGTCAGCTGGTCCTTCGACCGCAAGGGCGTCATCGTCATCGACAACGAAGAAGGCGAGCTGGACGAGGATACCGTCATGATGGACGCGCTGGATGCCGGCGCGGAGGACATGGAGGCCGACGGCCCGGTGTTTGAGATCACCACCGATCCCGACAGCTTCAACGACGTGGTCAAGGCGCTGGAGGGCAAGGGCTATACCTTCGCCAGCGCGGAGATCGAGATGGTTCCTCAGAACTACATCACCATGACCAGCGAGGACGATGTCCGCAGCATGACCAAGCTCCTGGATATGCTGGAGGACAACGAGGACGTGCAGAACGTCTGGCATAACTGGCAGCAGGATTGATGGAACTTTTCCTGCGGAAAAGAATCTGATTTTCATTGAAACGGCGCGTTTTCTGAACTGATTTTTTCTCAGTTGCGAAATACATCAATTGCGCTGTGATATACATTCCCCTTTGATTGCGACATACCAAAGGAGGAAATGACATGAAAATCAGCGCCGCTATCAGAGAATACTTAATTGAGATTGAGGTTAGGAAGTATACCCCGAAGACCGTTCGCGGGTATCGGAATAGCCTCAATCTCTTTTTGCGTTTTTGTGAGCAGGAGGCGCACATCCAAACACACACGGCGTTTGTCCGGCGGCTGCCGCATAAAGAACAAAAAAGCGTATTAAGTGGGCTTTATCCCCGTGGAAGAACTGCTGAAAAAGGAAACGGCGTGACCGAAGCCACGCCGTTCCTGAGAAAATACGATATTACTTTCTTATGACCCCAGGCCCATTCGCCGGGTGATGTTTCGTTCTCGCTATCTTACGCCTTGCCGGCGCAGCCCAGCACGTCGATGAGCTTATGCCGCACCAGCTCCTTGATATTGGCGCGGGCGGGCTTCAGGTACTCGCGGGGATCGAACTTGTCGGGATGCTCGTCCATAAACTGGCGGATCGTGCCGGTCATGGCCAGGCGCAGGTCGGAGTCGATGTTGATCTTGCACACGGACAGGCGGGCAGCTTGGCGCAGCTGCTCCTCCGGCACGCCGATGGCGTTGGGCATCTTGCCGCCGTGGTCGTTGATCATCTTCACGTACTCCTGCGGCACGGAGGAAGACCCGTGCAGCACGATGGGGAAGCCGGGCAGCCGCTTGCTGACCTCCTCCAGCACGTCAAAGCGCAGGGGGGGCGGCACCAGGATGCCCTTTTCGTTGACGGTGCACTGCTCGGGCTTGAACTTATACGCGCCGTGGCTCGTGCCGATGGCGATAGCCAGGGAGTCGCAGCCGGTCTTGGACACGAACTCCTCCACCTCCTCGGGACGGGTGTAGGACGCGGCGTGGTCGGCCACCTTCACGTCGTCCTCGATGCCGGCCAGCGTGCCCAGCTCGGCCTCCACCACCACGCCGTGGTCGTGGGCGTACTCCACCACCTTGCGGGTGATCTCGATATTCTCGGCAAAGGGCTTGGACGAGGCGTCGATCATCACGGAGGTGAAGCCGCCGTCGATGCAGCTCTTGCAGGTCTCAAAATCAGGGCCGTGATCCAGATGCAGCACGATGGGAATATCGGGGCAATTCTCCACGGCAGCCTCCACCAGCTTCACCAGGTAGGTGTGGTTGGCATAGGCACGTGCGCCCTTGCTGACCTGCAGGATCACGGGAGCGTGCTCCTCCTGGCAGGCCTCGGTGATGCCCTGCACGATCTCCATGTTGTTGACGTTAAAAGCGCCGATGGCGTAGCCGCCGTCGTATGCCTTAGCGAACATTTCCTTGGAAGTTACCAGTGCCATGTTCAAGTCTCCTTTTCAATTAGTGTGTACCCATGCACCTGTTGTATGGAATGTTCCTATTGTATCATATTTTTCCGCTTTTGCAAGTACAAAGTGTTTACATTCGGTATTCTACATGGTAAAATAACCGTTGTAAACAGAAAAATTCCATTTTCTTGGAGGTATTGTACTATGAAAGAGTTGCGCGGCGCGTGTATCATCGGCCAGTCCGGCGGCCCTACGTCCGTCATCAACGCCAGCGCCTACGGCGTTATCGACACGGCGCTGAAGTCCGGCGCGATCACCCAGGTGCTGGGCGCGGAGCACGGCATCATGGGCGTGCTCAACGACCGGCTGTTCGACATGGGCCTGGAAGACCCGGAGGAGCTGCGGCTCTTGAAGTATACGCCCTCCTCCGCGCTGGGCTCCTGCCGCTATAAGATCGCCGACCCGGAGCTGGACGACACGGACTATAAGCGCATTCTGGAGGTTTTTAAGAAGCACAACGTGCGCTATTTCTTCTATAACGGCGGCAACGACTCCATGGACACCTGCAACAAGATCAACCAGTATATGCAGTCCGTGGACTACGAATGCCGCGTCATGGGCGTGCCCAAGACCATCGACAACGACCTGTTCGGCACAGATCACTGCCCCGGCTACGCCTCCGCCGCCAAGTACATCGCCACCTCCATCATGGAGGTCTATCAGGACGCCCACGTGTACGACAAGGGCATGATCGTGGTGGTGGAGATCATGGGCCGCCACGCCGGCTGGCTGACGGCTGCCTCGGCACTGGCCTGTGAGTATGGCGCTGGCCCGGATCTGATCTACCTGCCGGAGACGGATTTCAGTATGCCCCGGTTCATCGAGGACGTGAAGCGCATCTACAACGAGACGGGCAACTGCATCGTGGCCGTGTCCGAGGGCATCCACTACGAGAACGGCGACTTCGTGTCCGAGGCCAAGGTGGCCGCCAACGACGGCTTCGGCCACGCCCAGTTGGGCGGCCTGGCCACCATTTTGGCGGAGGTGCTGAAGGAGGAGACCGGCGCGAAGGTGCGCGGCATCGAGCTGAACCTGCTCCAGCGCTGCGCCGCCCATTTGGCCAGCGAGACGGACATCGAGGAGTCCTACATGGCCGGTAAGGTGGCGGTGGAGAACGCCGTCAACGGTATCAACGGGCGTATGATCGGCTTTGAGCGCGGCGTGCAGAACGGGAAATACGCCTGCCGTACCAAGCTCATCCCTCTGATGGAGGTGGCCAACGTGGAGAAGAAGATCCCCCGCGAGTGGATCAACGAGGCGGGCAACGGCGTGAACCGCCAGTTCATCGAATATGCCCTGCCGCTGATCCAGGGTGAGCCGGAGCTGCCCAAGCAGGACTCTCTGCCCCGCTTTGCCAAGCTGAAGAAGATCATTGCAAAATAAGGATCAACCGTTACATAACAACGGCTGGAAAGTAGTTTTACTTTCCAGCCGTTGCTGCGCTTATTTGCAGTTTTTCTGATAAATCGTCCACAGACCCTCCATGAGCAGATACTTGTCATAGACCACATGGTTGCGGCAATACCGGGCGATGACCGGGGCGTTGGACCCCGTGGCCACGATGGACGGCTCCGCACCGTGGAGCATCTCTCGGATGCGGTCGATGACGCCGTCCAGCATTCCGGCTGTGCCATAGACGATGCCGCTTCGCATACAGTCCTCAGTGTTCTTGCCGATAAGCTGCTTGGGGTGCTGGAGGGAGATGTTGGGCAGCTGCGCCGTGTGGCGGGACAGCGCGTCCAGCGACACACGCACACCGGGGAACATCAGGCCGCCCTCGTAGCTGCGGCTCTCGGAGATGTAGGAAATAATAGTGGCCGTGCCCATGTCGATCATGATGATGGGAACGGGGTACTTTTCCAGCGCGGCCACGGCGCTGGCCACGATATCCGCGCCCAGCTGCTGGCTGTTGAACTCCATGCGGATGTTCAGTCCTGTCCTGATGCCCGCGCCCACCACCATGGGGGGCTTACCCAGCAGACGGGTCAGCGCCTTTTCCATCATGAAGTTCAGCTGCGGCACGACGCTGGAGAAGATCGCACCGCTGACGTCCTTAATGTCGCAGCCGTACAGCGTGAACAGGTTCAGCAGGTCGATGCTGATCTGATCCGCCGTCTTGCGGCTGTCGGTGTCCAGCGATGCCAAAAATCGCAGCTCCTTTTGTCGGTCAAACAGTCCCACGGAGATATTGGAATTGCCTATGTCGATGGCCAGCAGCATACAGTGCGTCCTCCTTCCAAGATTGGGTCTTTCACTGCGTCTATCATACCACGCACCGCGTGGCTTGGCAAGGGCGGCAGGAATAAAACTCCCCCGGCCATGGCCGGGGGAGAGAAGGGGCGCTGCGCTTATTCCTGGGTCATAAAGGTGTCCGCGATGTCCACGGTGTGCATGTGCTCCAGCATCCGCACCACCATGTTGCTGTAACCCCACTCGTTGTCGTACCAGGCGATGAGCTTCACGAAGTCCTGATCCAGCTGGATACCGGCGGTCTCGTCGAAGATGCAGGGGCAGGGGTTGCCGATCAGGTCGGTGGACACCACCTGGTCGCGGGTATAGCCGATAATGCCCTGCATGTACGTCTCGGAGGCGTGCTTGATCTCATAGCAGATGTCCGCGTAGGAGGCAGTGGTGCTGAGCCGGGCCGTCAGATCCACCACGGACACGTCCGCCGTAGGCACGCGGAAGGCCATGCCGGTCATTTTACCCTTTAGCTCGGGGATCACGCGGCCCACGGCCTTGGCCGCGCCGGTGGAGGTGGGGATGATGTTGTTCAGAATGGAACGGCCCGTGCGCCAGTCGCTGCCGCCGCGGGAGTCCACGGCCTTCTGCTTGGCGGTGGAGGCGTGGATGGTGGACATGAGGGACTGCTCGATGCCGAACTCCTTGTGGATAACATAGGCCAGGGGCGCGAGACAGTTGGTGGTGCAGCTGGCGTTGGAGACCACCTGCATATCGCTGCGGTACTCGTCGCTGTTGACGCCGAACACAAAGGTGGGCGTGGCGTCATCCTTGGCCGGCGCGGTAAGAAGCACCTTCTTCGCGCCGCCCTTGAAGTGACGGCTGGCCTTGTCGGTGGTGTTGTTTGCGCCGGTGGACTCGATGATGTACTCCGCGCCGCAGTCCGCCCAGTTGATCATGGCGGCGTCGGACTCGCTGTAGATCTTGATCTTGTGGCCATTGACCACCAGGTCGCCGCCGGCGTGCTCTACGATGCCGGGGAAGTTACGGAAAACGGAGTCATACTTCAGCAGGTATACCATGTAGTCGATGTCTGCCTTCCGCAGGTTGATGCCGCACACGTCGAAGCGCTCCGGGTCGTCCGCCAGAATACGCAGCACCACACGTCCGATGCGGCCAAAGCCGTTGATACCGATCTTAATTCCCATGTCCTGTTCCTTTCCTTCTCGTGCCGTCCGGGACGGCTGTATTTGTTCCAAGTACATTATAACAGCTTTATTAAAATTGTCACTATAAAAAGTGAAAATATTTCTAGTTTTTTCTAGATTTTTTCAAGTTTATTCCATGAAAAAATACCAAAAATCGCATATCAGAGCCAAACGTTCCATACGTTTCAAACCTTGGAAATATGCCGTTTTACCCCTTAAAAACCGGCAAAACGGACGGCGAAAGCCGTCCGTTTTGTCTTATGGAGGTATGATACACGGATCACAGAATAATGCAGATCAGTCCGCCGCCGCCCTCGTTGATGATGCGCTCCAGCGCTTGCCGCAGCTTGCTTTGCGCGTCCGCGGGCATCCGTTTCAGCTTGGCCTGCAGGTCCTCGCTGACGATCTCGTGGAAGCTGCGTCCGAAGATATTGGACTGCCACAGCTTGCCGGTATCGCCCTCAAATTCCTGCAAGAGGTAGTTCACCATATCCTCAGATTGCTTCTCATTTCCGACGATAGGGGAGACGGTCGTTTCAATATCCGCCCGTATCAGATGGATAGAAGGCGCGCTGGCCCGCATCCGCACACCGTAGCGCCCGCCCTGGCGCACGATTTCAGGGTCTTCTAAGTTTAATTCCTCCACCCCCGGCATCAAAATGCCGTAACCCGAGTCGCGGGCGGCTTGCAGCGCCGGAGCGAATTTGTCGTATTCCCGCTTGGCGGCGGCCAGGTCGGAGATCATCTGCATCAGGTCGCCGTCATCTTCCACCGTTAGCCCGGAGCGCTGGGACAGCGTGTCATAGAACAGGTGCTGCGGCAGGCGTATTTCCGCCTCCGCGATGCCGCTGCCAAGGTCTACCGCCCGTGTTTCTGCGCTTTCCACGTTTTCCTGTTCCGCCAGCGCCTGCAGACACGGCTGCAAGCAGCAGATGCGGGCCAAGCCGGCTGTCCCGTCGGCTATACCCTGGAACAGACCGCTCTTGATGGGGTGGTCGCCGGGCAGCGCGTCTACCCAGGCGGGGAGGAAGAAATCCAGCTCCTGCAAGGGGAATTGGTACAGAAGGTCGCGAATCAGGCCGGATATATCCTCCTCGGTCAGCGTCAGGCAGTTCACCGGCACACACCGCACACCGAATTTTTCCTCTGTCTCGGCTGCGATGGCAGCGGCTCGCTGACTTTCCGGCTGGGCGGAGTTCAGCAGGACGATAAAGGGCTTTCCGATGGCTTGCAGCTCCCGGATGACCCGCTCCTCCGCATCCAAATAATCCTCCCGGGGAATGTCTGTCACCGTGCCGTCGGTGGTGACCACCACGCCCACGGTGGCGTGGTCGGTGATGACCTTTCGCGTGCCGAGCTCTGCCGCCTCCGTCATGGGGATCTCGTGGTCGAACCAGGGGGTCATCACCATGCGGGGTGCTAAGTCCTCGAACTGGCCCACGGCGGAGTCCACCATATACCCCACGCAGTCCACCAGCCGGACGGAAAACCGTACTCCCTCCGCCAGCTGGATCTCCACGGCCTCCTCCGGCACAAATTTGGGTTCAGCCGTCATGATAGTGCGGCCTGAGCCGCTCTGCGGCAACTCATCCTGGGCGCGGTCGCGGCGGTATACATTGTCGATGTGGGGAAGCACCTGCGTCTCCATAAAGCGCTTGACGAAGGTGGATTTGCCGGTGCGGACAGGGCCGACGACGCCGATATACACACTGCCGCCGGTGCGGGCGGCCATATCCTGATAAATGGACGCGGTTTTTTCCATAATGCCTTCCTCCGATTGTTAGCTGTTGTCCCATATCTATGCGCCGCCCCGCCAAATTAGACGGCGGGTAAGGGAAAAAGCTCTTGCACTGACCGATCGTTCTGTGTTAAAATAAACACAAGGTCAAGTAAACATCGAAGGGGGTGCTGTGTGCCGTGGAAGAACAGAACATTGATCGGCGCGTCCGAAAAACAAAAAGGCAGCTCCGTCATGCATTGATGATGCTGATGTCGGAGAAACCGTCCAAATCCATATCCGTTCGTGAGTTGGCGGAGCGGGCCGACATCAACCGCGGTACGTTTTACATCCACTATAAGGATGTCAGCGACCTTTTGCAGCGGCTGGAGGACGAGATGGCCGAGCGGCTGATCCTGGTGTGCAAGAAATACGCCTACGCCACCACGGAGGTCAGCGCGTTCCCCTATCTGACGGAGCTGTACCGCTTTGCCCGGGACAACGCCGACCTGTGTCAGGTGCTGCTTGGCCCGAACGGAGACCGGGCCTATACGGAGCGCATCTGCGACATTCTGTACAGCTATTTCCTCCGGGACTTCGTGGCCCGGTTTTACGGCGGCGACCGGGATCGGCTGGAATATTTCTGTCGGTTCATCGTGTCCGGCAACCTGACGCTGACGCTGCAATGGCTCTCCGGCGGCATGAAGGAAACGCCGGAGGAGATGGCCCAGCTGGCCGGCGGGATCATCATGGACGGCGTGAGAGCGCTGTGAGTACATAAGAAAATGCAGGGCGTTTGCCCTGCATTTTCCATCTTATGCCCTCGTCAGCACACAATAGGCCACATCGGTGGGCGCGTACATGGGGCAGCCCTCCACTTCGGTGTTGTACGGGTCGAAAACCGCGTCTGTATGTCCTGCGGTGTCAGGTATAATGCCAGCCGCAGGTCGTAGGATCGCGCCATACGGCCCAGGATGCCGCTGTCGTACACCGGCCCGGGCGAACGCGCTGACCAGTGCGGTCATACTCAACCCGGAGCAAAATGTTTACAAGACTTGATTTTTTGGCCAATTTGTGGTAATATAAGACCGCAAAAAGATAAGAAAACCGGCGGAGCTAATGCTTCGCCGGTTCTTCTATTCAAGCTGTAAAGCAGATTTGGTTTACAGCGTTTCCTTGATTTTGGCCGCGATCTGATCCGCCGTCAGGCCGTACTCCCGCAGCACATCCGCCGCCTTGCCGGACTGACCGAACTGATCGTTGACACCGATCTTGCGGAACTTGCAGCTGACCTTGCCCATCAGCACGTCGGCCACGGCATCGCCCAGGCCGCCGATGACGCTGTGCTCTTCCACGGTGACGACGTTGCCGCACTTCTCGGCGTACTTTGTCACGCACTCCGCGTCGATGGGCTTGATGGTGTGGACGTTGATGACACTGATCTCGATGCCCTCGGCGGAGAGCAGCTTGGCGGCCTCCAGCGTCTCGTTGACCATGAGGCCGCAGGCGAACACCGCCGCGTCCTTGCCCTCACGCAGCACGTTGGCCTTGCCGATCTCGAAGGGGTAGTCCTCCTCAAACACGGGCGTGGCCAGGCGAGCCAGACGCATATAGGCAGGGCCTTGGAACTCCGCCAGGGCGAAGGTGGCCTTGCGGGCCTCGTTGGCATCGGCGGGGACGATGACGGTCATGCCGGGGATGAGACGCATCAGACCGATGTCCTCGATGGACTGGTGGCTGCCGCCGTCCTCGCCCACGGACACGCCGGCGTGGGAGCAGCAGATCTTCACGTTGAACTTGGGGTAGGCGATGGAGTTGCGTATCTGCTCATAGGCCCGGCCCGCGCCGAACATGGCGAAGGTGGAGCAGAAGGGGATCAGGCCCATGGTGGACAGACCCGCGCCGATGTTCATCATGTTGGCCTCGGCGATGCCGCAGTCGAAGAAGCGGTCGGGGTGGGCCGCCTTGAAAAACTTGGTCATGGTAGCGCCGGCCAGGTCGGCATCCAGCACTACCACCTTGTTATTCTGTTCGACCAGCTCTACGAGGGCCTTGCCGTATGCCTCACGGGTAGCAATTTTCTCACTCATGGCTCAGTCCTCCAATTCCTTCAATGCCTGCTGGCGCTGCTCCTCGTTGGGGGCTTTGCCGTGCCAGCCGACTTGGTTTTCCATAAACGACACGCCCTTGCCCTTCACCGTGTGAGCCAGGATAGCCTTGGGCTTGCCGGGTGTCACAGGGGCGCTCAACGCGGCCTCGATGGCGTCCAGGTCATGGCCGTCGATCTCGTGGAGGTCGAAGCCGAAGGCCCGGAGTTTGGCGGCCATATCGCCCAGGGACATGACCTCATCGTTGCTGCCGTCGATCTGTAGGCCGTTGTTGTCCACGATAACCGTCAGGTTGTCCAGCTTGTAATGCGCGGCGGACATCAGGGCCTCCCAGATCTGCCCCTCCTGGCACTCGCCGTCGCCCAGCAGGGTGAACACCTTCGTGTCCTTGCCCTGGAGCTTCGCGCCCAGCGCCATGCCCACGGCGATGGAGCAGCCCTGGCCCAGCGAGCCGGTGGAGGCGTCCACGCCGGGAACTTTCTTGCAGTCGGGGTGGCCCTGCAGGATGCTGTGGAGCTGCCGGAAATTCTTAAATTCGTCGCGGCTGATGAAGCCCAGCTCCGCCAAAACGGCGTAGTAGCAGGGGGCAGCATGACCCTTGCTCAGCACGAAGCGGTCGCGGTTTTCCATGCGGGGCTGCTTGGGGTCGATACGCATGTGGTTGTAGAACACGCTGGCCATCAGTTCCACCGCTGACAGAGAGCCGCCGGGGTGGCCGCTTCCGGCGTTGGCCGTCATATTGATGATGTCACGGCGCATCTGACGACACACGCCGGACAATTCTGCTTTGTTCATGGGAGACCTCCATTCCACATTCTTCTAACACCATAGAGTATCGCATTTCCGGCCCAAAGTCAATCAAGACCATGCACATCCGGCAAAAAAAGACCTCTGTCTGCAAAACGGCTTGCATTATGTGTCATTTTCCTGTATACTGATAAAAACGTTTTTTGGGAGGGCCTTATCCATGTCATTTTGGGATTTCCTTTTCTATGGCATCATCATCGTGGGCGCGATTTTGTTCGTGTCTCTGACCATTTACCGTATTGACTGGGCGCGCCACCCGGAGAAGTATAAGGACATCGCGGACGAAGACCCGCAGAAGGCTGAGTACCGTCGGAAGAAAGAGGCAGATAAGAAGGCCGCCGCCCAGAAGGCCAAGGAGAAGGAAAAGCAGCTCAAGCGCCAAAAGCGCGTGGATAAGCTGAACCACTACCGCGCCATCAACGGCAAAGGCCCTGTGGGTATGGACGGCAAGCCCATCGAAAAGAAGAAAAAGTAACTATATATGTACGAAACCGCCGACTGCCAAGAGACAGTCGGCGGTTTTCTTGAGACTATTTGTCAAACGAAGGGTTCATGAAGTAGACATTTTTCTCATTCAGGCGATCCTTCGCCAGCCGCAGGCCTTCGCCGAAGCGCTGGAAATGGACGATCTCCCGGGCGCGCAGGAACTTGATGGCGTCGTTTACATCCGGGTCATCGCTGAGACGAAGGATGTTGTCATAGGTCAGGCGGGCCTTCTGCTCGGCGGCCAGATCCTCTGTCAGGTCGGCGATCATGTCGCCGGAGACGGAGATCGAACCGGCTGACCAGGGGAAGCCGGAGGCGGCGGTGGGATAGACACCGGTGGTGTGATCCACGAAATAGGTGTCGAACCCGGCGGTCTTGATGTCCTCCTCCGACAGGTTTCGGGTAAGCTGGTGGACGATCGTGCCCACCATCTCAAGGTGACCCAGCTCCTCTGTGCCGATGTCGGTCAGCAGGCCCTTCAGCTCGGCGTAGGGCATGGAATAGCGCTGGCTGAGATAGCGCAGGGACGCGCCCAGCTCCCCGTGCGGGCCGCCGTATTGCGAAATGATCGCGGCGGCCAACTTGGGATTGGGATTTTTGATCTTCACCGGGTATTGCAGCTTCTTCTCATATACAAACATGGCTCACTCCCCCTTTACGTCCCACGGCCACGGGTCGCACAGCCATTTATAGCCGCCCGGCGTGATGTCCGTTTGCAGCAGCGGGCCACACTTTTCGCGGTAGCGCTGCTGGCCCTCCTGGCCCAGGCGGATGTATGACCAGTACAACTCCAGGGCCTCTTTGTCGTCGGAATGGGTGGTCAGGTACAGTCCCAGCTCGTCAATGGCAAAATCCAGTGCCATCAACTCCAGCAGAGGGCCGTCAACCTGAGGGAAGCGGGAGCGCAGCTCCTTGTGGAATGGCAGATCCAGGCCGGGAAAGAGCGTGCCCTGGCGCAGCGCCTCCTGATCATCATAGCGCATGGGTGCGCTGCCCTGCATAGCCACATAGGGGAAGGCCAGCGCGCCGCAGGCGGGAAGCTGCCCTGTGCCCTCACGGCAGACGGCGGCGACCTCCTCGCGGGTGGGCATGGCCGCATCGTTGGTTCTCTCGGTATACAAGAGAAATTCCTCCTTTTTCTTGCGTTATATACAGCCGACTTAGCGGCTCAATACAGTGTATGAGTCAGGAGGAAGGGTGGTGCGAAAAAAGCGTTTCCATTTGCGGGCCGGTGTGCTACAATGATGGAAAGACGCATAAGCTCCCGGTAAGGGAGGGATGCGTATGGTACTGCTGATCCTGCGAAAGCGGCGCTTGGCAGCATTGGCGCTGGCGGTACTGGCCGTAGGCATCGGCCTGCTGTGGCTGCCGCAAAGGCAGGCAGCTGCCGCGCTGTCAGCAGCACAGGCGCAGCCTGTCGTGGTGCTGGACGCGGGACATGGCGGCGCGGACGGCGGCGCTGTGTCGGATAGCGGCGTGGCGGAAAGCGGCATCAACTTGGCCATCACCCAGCGTCTCGCGAAGGTGCTCTGCTTCTTCGGTCAGCCGGTGGTGCTGACCCGGACGGGGACAGACGCCCTGTGCGGCCCGGAGGATGTGACGCTGCGCCAGCAGAAGGTCAGCGACACGAAGAACCGCGTGGCGCTGGTGAACAGCCACAGTGGAGCGCGCCTTATCAGCATACACCAAAACTGCTTGCCAGGGTATCCCTCCGTGCGGGGCGCACAGGCCTTTTGCAACGGTGTGGACGGCGGGCAGGCTATGGCAGACTGCATCCAGCAGGCGCTGAACAGCGGCGTGAACGTGTCGGGCAAGGAGAGCAAGCGCATCAGCGACAGCATCTATCTGATGAAGCACGCGAGCTGTCCGGCGGCGCTGGTGGAATGCGGTTTTCTGTCTAACCGGGAGGAGACGGAGCTTTTGCAGCAGCCGGAATATCAAATAAGGATCGCGGCGGCTATTGCCGCCGGTTATCTGCAATACTGTACGAACGAGGGGAGTCTATGAAGGCGAAAACGGTATTTTTCTGCACGGAATGCGGCAGCGAGAGCCCTAAGTGGTCCGGGCGTTGCACGGTGTGCGGCGCGTGGAACTCCATGGTGGAGCAAGCGCCGGAGCGAACGGTGAAGAACGGGAAAATGTCCCGCCCAAAGTCACCTGTAAAGGTATCTAACATTACAGAGATGCAGGCGGACGAGGAGCTCCGATTCTCCACCGGCATGGGGGAACTGGATCGGGTCTTGGGCGGCGGCGCGGTAAAAGGATCGCTGGTGCTGGTAGGCGGTGCGCCGGGCATTGGCAAATCCACGCTGCTGCTGCAGATATGCCAGCAGCTAGGGCAATTCGCCAAGGTGCTGTATGTATCCGGCGAGGAGTCTACCCGCCAGCTGAAGCTCCGCGCCCAGCGTCTGCACGTGGACAGTGCCAACCTGTTCGTGCTTTCAGAAACGCGCTTGGGAGACGTGCTGGAATGTGTGCAGGAGGAGCAGCCGGACATTCTGATCGTGGACTCCATCCAAACGCTCTATAACGAGGAGCTGGATTCGCCTGCCGGCGGCGTGGGGCAGGTGAAGGACTGCACCATGGCGCTGATGCAGGTGGCAAAAGGACAGGGCGTGACGGTGTTCGTCATCGGTCATGTGAACAAGGAGGGCAGCATCGCAGGGCCGAAGGTGCTGGAGCACATGGTGGACTGCGTGCTGTATTTTGAGGGCGACCGGCACATGACATACCGCATCCTGCGGGCGGCAAAGAACCGCTTTGGCGCGACCAACGAGATCGGCGTGTTCGAGATGATGGACACAGGGCTGCGGGAGGTGGAGAACCCATCGGAGATGCTGCTGTCCGGGCGGCCCGCTGATGCCTCCGGGACGTGCGTCACCTGCGTGATGGAGGGTGCGCGGCCCGTGCTGGCGGAGGTACAGGCGCTGCTTGCGCCATGCAGCGGTGCGCGGCCACTGCGCAGCAGCAACGGCTTTGACTACAATCGGGCGGCCATGCTGCTGGCGGTGCTGGAGAAGCGAGGCAACCTGAAGGTGAGCCAGTGCGATGCCTATCTGAACATCATCGGCGGATTGACGCTGGATGAGCCGGCGGCGGATCTGGCGGCGGTGGTGGCCATCGCGTCCAGTTATTTGGACAAGCCCGTGCCTAACAGCATGGCGGCGGTGGGCGAAGTGGGTCTTTCCGGGGAAATACGCAGCATCGCCCACATGGAGCAGCGGCTTTCAGAAGTAAAGCGTTTAGGCTTTACACAGTGTATGATCCCTGCCCATCGGGCAAAGGATCTGAGAGTACCCGCGGGATTGGAGCTGCTGCCGGTGGAGAATATTTCCCGGGCACTGCGGCTGCTGGCCCAGGGAAAATAGCGGGCTGATAGTGGAGGCACGGGTGGCCTTTTGTGGGGCAGCCGGGCGGGTTTTCGCAGGTATCCAGCGTACATTCGCCGCTGCGCTGCCAGCGGCAGGTGTCTGTGCAGGGGATCATTAAATCACTCCTTTGGAGATAGTTTTCCCTGTGACGGCGATAGTTATGTCATTTGGTACATACCGTTGCCTTTTAAGAAATAAGCGTCCCTGAAAGCAAACTTTCAAGGGCGCTTGTTTCTTTCACTTTTCCTGCTCGTAATACGCACAATCCGCGGCATTGTTATAAATACCCTGCTTTCTGCTATTACTATTACTGCATGGGCTGTTCTATCACTCCGGGAGCAATCTACGTCATATACTGGGGCGGAGGGATGTACGATGGTTTTCAGACCGTATGACCGCCTCCGGGCGGTGATCTATGCCCACCAGTGGGCCTACGGACGCAATCCGCAGTTTTACGATTATGAGGAGATCGGCGGCGACTGCGCCAACTTTGCCTCTCAGTGCATCTATGCGGGCACGGGCGTGATGAACTATACGCCGACCTACGGCTGGTACTACATCAACAGCAACGACAAATCGCCGTCCTGGACAGGGGTGGAGTATCTGCGGGGCTTCCTGACCCGGGAGCAGCGGTCTCTCGGCCCGACCGCCCTGGAGACGCAGGATCTGTCCCGCGCCATGCTGGGCGATGTGATCCAGCTGCGCTTTGATGACGGTGAGACATTCCAGCATTCGCCGGTGGTGGTGCAGCCCAGCTCCAGCGGTGACCCGGATAAAATACTGCTGGCGGCCCACAGCGTGGACGCGGACTGGCGGCCACTGAGCAGCTACCCCTATCAGGCGTATCGGGTGCTGCACGTTCTAGGCTTTTTTGACGAATAGGGCAGGGGAGGGCAAGAACCCGGGGGAGTGTGTCACTCTGCCGGGTTCTTGTCGTCAATTTTCCCTTTCATAACAACGTGTGACAAGGGGTTTGCCTTTGCAGCTACACGAAGCGATTCGTTATCGATATGGGTGTAAATCTCGGTGGTGTTCAGGTGCTCGTGGCCCAAAACCTCCTGCACCGCCTTTACGTCCACGCCGTTTTGCAGCATCAGCGTGGCCGCCGTGTGCCGCAGCTTGTGGCTGGAATATTTTTCGCTGTCCAGCCCGGCGGCGGAGAGGTGCTTTTTCACCAAGGCGTGAACCATAGAACGGCTGATGCGTTTGTTCTGCCCAGACAGGAACAGCGCGTTGTGATCCTTGCCGGTGATGGGCCGCCGCACCGCCAAATACCGCGACAATGCGTCCTTGCACGCCTGGTTCAGGTATACCACGCGAACCTTGTTGCCTTTGCCCAGCACCCGCAGCGCGTCGTCCTGAATATCGGTGATGTCCAGGCCAATCAGCTCGGAAATACGCAGCCCGCAGTTCAAGAACAGCGTCAGAATACAGTAATCCCGCTCCCGGTTCGGCCCATCCACCGCGTCCAGCAGGGAAAGGCTCTCGTTCAGCGTCAGGTAGCGGGGGAGGGCCTTCATCTGCTTGGGCGTGTCCACGTCCTTGCAGGGATTGTCCTCCAGCAAGTGACGTTTGTTGCAGATATAGTTGAAAAAGGAGCGGATCGTGGCCAGCTTCCGCGCACGGGAGGCCGCGTTCAGACCTTTGTTAGAATTTTCACTATGTTGGTGCTGCACACGTTCTCGGCTGAGATACGTCATGTAGCCGTAGATGTCCGTCAGCGTGATGGCACGCAAAAAGGCCAGGTCGATGTCCCGGATGTCGATGGCGTCCAGGGGCTTGTCCGCCAGCGCCGGATCGCGGATCTGTTTCATGTAGCGGAAGAAATTCCGCATATCCAGGTAGTATTCGTCCACCGTCCGCTGGGAGTGCGCTTTGATGGTCTCGTGGTAGCTGAGGAAATCCAGCAGCAGCTTCGGCGAGTCTAAACGATAATCCATAGCGTAAATGCTTGAAAGTCATATATGTATGTGCGGAGTGCCGCGGCGCGAACACTGAACACTGGCGCGGAATGCGCCATATCACGAGGATGCGTTCCGTAGTCGAGCTTGCCGGTAAACGCCGTATTCCATGAAAAATCGCGTTTGCCCTCTACTCGATTGAACAAAATTTTTATTTTGTTCAATCACATATATCCTTTCAAAGCTCCCCCCTTTCTATGGGTACTGACGGTAGCATAGCAAATGCGCCGGGCGAAGTCAAGGTTGAACAAAATCGGAATCAGGTTTTCTCGTCTGCATTCTCCGCCAAGCCTGAAAGTATTTTCTCTTCCCAACGTGATTGCCTCCACCAGCCGATGAGAATCATCAAAAAACCTACGATAAGAATTACCGTTCGAGTTGCGGATGCCGGAGATATTACACAGGATGCGACCAATCCTGTACCTGCGCTTGCGAAGAAGTGATTTACGGCTTTTTCCCGCTTGACCACGCCCAGTCCCCTTTCCCTATCGATGGCTTTCACCATCTTTGTGTCCCCCTTCAGCAGCGTATCGAGCGAGACACCAAATTGGTCGCTGATGGCTACGAGAAGCTGCAAGTCAGGGTAACTCTTTCCGTTCTCCCAGTTTGAGACTGTCTGCCGCGTCACATGGAACAGGTTGCCGAATTGCTCCTGCGTTAATTGTTGCTCTCTACGAATTACTATAATTTGATTTCCAATGCTCATAACATCACCTCCTGCCCACAAGTATGCGGCCAGCACCGCCAAAAGTAAAGCAATTTCCCTTTTACATATTACATACAGCAAAAGGACGGCTTGCGCCGTCCTTTTCAGGCTGTCGAAAAAGCCTCCGGCTTTTTTCGACAGCCTGAAATAATGTCGTTATTTTTGTGCCGCCTTGCGGCACAAAAATAGTCGCTTCGCTCCACGCACGCCTTGTAAGGCAAGGCTTTGCTCGACATTTGATTCAATTCGAGGCGGGCTTTGCCCCCTCGAGCTCCCCCTGCGTAAATAACAGATTGCGAGCCAGTCTGCGGACTGGCTCGCAATGACAGGCTTTTTCGACAGCCTGAGCCCCCACTATTTCCGCTTTTTCTCTTTTTTTAGCTTTTCTCCCACTTTTTTCATGATCTTCAGGCACACCGCCGAGCTGATACTCAGCAAAGCCGCGCCTGCCAAAAACTCTTTCTTCTTCATTGTGACGCTCCTTTCGCGAGTCTGTCGGATGTCGGTATCTCCGTTCAGTGTACCACACGTCATCCTTCCTGTAAAGGTATTTTCCTGTTCACCGCCAGCGACCCCAATAGATTGTGGTTTCTTTCACAGGCTTTACCAACTCTTGGGGCTTTTTCGTTGTGGAAATGACGGTACAAACGGCGCTTTTTTGTTCGGATTGCCAAAAATGAAAAACTCCGCGCCTGAACCGGCACACCTTTATTTACTTTATTGCGGAAGTGTGCTTTAATTAGTGTGTACGTTTGCAGGCATCGCTAGCAGATGTCAAAGAACAATGAGGAGGAAAACGATTTATGGTACAGTTTGCAAAGAGAATGGACCTGCTGAAGGGCTCTGAGATCCGTGAGCTGCTGAAGCTGACCGCACAGCCTGACATCATCTCCTTTGCCGGCGGTATGCCCGCCCCGGAGCTGTTCCCCGTGGAGCAGATGATGGAGGCCTCCATGGCTGTCCTGAAGGAAAATGGCCGTGTTGCCCTTCAGTATTCTTCCACCGAGGGCTATCCCCGTCTGCGTGAGCAGATCGCCGAGCGTATGCTGGCCAAGAACAACATCAAGACCGATAAGGATCACATCCTGGTCACCTCCGGCTCTCAGCAGGGTTTGGACTTTTCCGCCCGCGTGTTCCTGAACCCCGGCGACGTGGTGCTGCTGGAAAGCCCCTCTTACCTGGGTGCTGTCAACGCCTTCAAGGCCTGTGAGCCCACCTTTATCGAAGTTCCCACCGACGACGGCGGCATGATCATGGATGAGCTGGAGAAGATCCTGGCCACTACCGAGCGCGTGAAGATGATCTATGTCATCCCCGATTTCCAGAACCCCACGGGCCGCACCTGGGATCTGGATCGCCGTCATAAGTTCATGGACATCATCAACAAGTACGAGATCCCTGTCATCGAGGATAACCCCTACGGTGAGCTGCGCTTCGAGGGCGAGTATATGCCCGCGCTGAAGAGCCTGGATACCAAGGGCCTGGTGGTCTACCTGGGCACGTTCTCCAAGATCCTGGCCCCCGGCTACCGTCTGGGCTGGGTCTGCGCCGAGGATGAGATTTTGGCCAAGTTCAACTTTATGGAGCAGGCCGCGTCCCTCCAGGCTTCCACCATCGGTCAGATGGAGACCTCCAAGTGGATCGATATGTTCGACCTGGATGCCCACGTCAACACCATCCGCGAGTGCTATCGCAAGCGCCGCGCCGTGATGCTGGAGACGCTGGCCACCGAGCTGCCTGAGCCCTGCACCTTCACCCGCCCCGAGGGCGGTCTGTTCGCCTGGGTCGTCCTGCCTGATTACATGGACGCCAAGGAGCTGCAGATGAAGTGCCTGGCCAAGAAGGTCGCGTTCGTTCCCGGCGGCTCTTTCTTCCCCAACGGCGGCCACGAGAACACCCTGCGTCTGAACTATTCCTGCATGCCCGAGGAGAAGATCGTCCAGGGTATCAAGGCCCTGTGCGACACCATCCGCGAGAACCTGAAGTAAGCGCGTTTATTAAGGAGTTACCTACCTATGAAGGACGTCAAAGTACTGATCGGCAACTATGGCAGCGGTAAGAGCGAGCTGGCACTGAACTTCGCCATGCAGGCCGCCGCACGGGGTGATCGGACGGAGCTGCTGGACCTGGATATGGTCAACACCTACTTCCGCCTCACCGAGCGGGGTAAGCTGGTGGAGCAGAAAGAGATACGTCTCGTCTCCCCCAACTTCGCCTGCTCCGGCATCGAAACGCTCTCCCTCCCCGCCGAGGTGTCGTCAGCTTTCGTTCTGGATTGGGACACCGTCATCTTCGATGTGGGCGGCGACGATGTGGGCGCAACAGCCCTGGGCCGCTACCATCAGGATTTCGCAGATCTCGAGCCTGGCTCTTTGGAGGTGCTGAACGTGGTCAACATCCGCCGTCCCCTGGCCGGATCGGTGGAGAAGATCCTCCGTCTCCAGGAGGGGATGCAGACCCACGCCCGCCTTCAGATCACCGGCATGATCAACAACACGAACCTGGCCACCATGACCGGGCCTGACGACCTGTGGGACGGCTACGAGATGCTGCGTGAGGTCTCCGACCTGACCGGCATCCCGGTAGCCTACACCACCGGCAAGAAGGAGTTCCTGGATGACTTCCTGTCCCGCAAGCCCGATATGAAGTATGTGGGTAAGCCCATCGCCATTGACGTGTATATGCACCGCGACTGGGATTCCTACATCGCCCACGGGCTGAACACCAAAAATCCCCACAAGGATATGTATTGACCCCGTATACCTCCCTCTCCCGGGGGTAGAAATAAGCACAAACACAGCACGGAAACGGAAAAAAGAAAAGAGGTGTAAAGAGAGTGGTAAGAATTACCATCGACGAGAATCTTTGCAAGGGCTGCGGCCTGTGTGTGAGAGCTTGTCCCAAGCACATCATCGAGCTGTCCAAGACCCACATCAACGCAAAGGGCTACCATCCCGCGGAAGTTACGAACATGGAGGCGTGTATCGGCTGCACGTCCTGCGCCCGTACCTGTCCCGACGTGGTCATCCGTATTGAAAAAGACTAAGGAGGCTGAAAGAATATGGCTTTGACTCTTATGAAGGGCAGCGAAGCGATCGCGGAAGCCGCTATTCGTGCCGGCGCCCGGTTCTTCTTCGGTTACCCCATCACTCCGCAGACGGAGATCCCCGAATATATGTCCGCCCGTATGCCCGAGATCGGCGGCTGCTTCCTGCAGGCCGAGAGCGAAGTGGCGGCGATCAACATGGTGTACGGCGCTGCCGGTACTGGCGCTCGCGTTATCACCTCCTCCTCCAGCCCCGGTGTGTCCCTGAAGCAGGAAGGTATCTCCTACTGCGCCGGCGCTATGGTCCCCGCTGTCATCATCAACGTGATGCGCGGCGGCCCTGGCCTGGGCAACATCCAGGCCTCCCAGGGTGACTATTTCCAGGGCGTCAAGGGCGGCGGCAACGGTGACTATCACCTGCTGACCTTCGCTCCCGCTTCCGTGCAGGAGGCCATCGACCTGATGATGATCGCCTATGACAAGGCTGAGAAGTACCGCATCCCCGTGCTGTTCCTGGCCGACGGCATCATCGCTCAGATGATGGAGCCCGTGGAGCTTCCCGAGATGGTGGATTTTAAGATCGACCCTGAGAAGAAGCCCTGGGCCTGCACCGGCTGGAAGCCCGGTGACGATCCCGCCAAGCGCGGCGTCATCAACTCCATCTACATCGACACCGAGAGCCTGGCCATCCACAACGATGAGCTGCAGGCCATGTATAAGGAAGTCGTCGCCAACGAGCAGATGTGGGAGAGCTACAACTGCGAGAACGCCGACTACGTCATCACCGCCTTCGGCACGGTGGCCCGTGTCGCCAAGAGCGCCATCACCCAGCTCAAGGAGCAGGGCATCAACGTGGGTTTGGTCCGTCCCATCACCGTGTGGCCCTTCCCCTATGACGCCGTGCGTGAAGCCTGCTGCCAGCCCAACGTCAAGGCAGTCCTGGACGTGGAGCTGAACGAAGGCCAGATGCTGGAGGACATCAAGCTCGCCATCAACGGCGACAAGCCCGTGGACTTCTTCGGTCACTGCGGCAGCCAGATGCCTTCCACCGACGAGATCGTCGCCAAGATCCTGAGCATGAAGGAGGGTAAATAAGATGGCTGTACTGTTCGAAAAGACCAAGCTGCTCACTGACAAGCAGTTCCACTATTGCCCCGGCTGCAACCACGGCATTATCCACCGCCTGGTGGCCGAGGTCATCGACGAGATGAACCTGGACGGCAAGGTCATCGGCGTAGCCCCTGTTGGCTGCTCCGTGTTTGCCTACGATTACTTCAACTGTGATATGTACGAGGCCGCCCATGGCCGCGCTCCCGCTGTTGCCACCGGCATCAAGCGCTCCGTCGGCAAGGACACCCTGGTGTTCACCTACCAGGGCGACGGCGACCTGGCCTCCATCGGTACGGCTGAGATCGTCCACGCCGCCCACCGCGGTGAGAAGATCACCACCATCTTCGTCAACAACGCCATTTACGGCATGACCGGCGGTCAGATGGCCCCCACCACCCTGATCGGTCAGAAGGCCACCACCTGCCCCGCTGGCCGCAGCGAGGAGTGGAGCGGTCTGCCCATCAAGATGTGCGAGATGCTGTCCGCCGTCCCCAGCTCCTACTACATTGAGCGTGTGGCCGTGAACAACACCGCCAACATCGCCAAGGCCAAGAAGGCCATCGCCAAGGCGTTCCGTCTGCAGATGGAAGGCAAGGGCTTCACCATGATCGAAGTCCTGTCCACCTGCCCCACCAACTGGGGTCTGTCCCCGGTGGAGGCCATGGAATGGCTGGAGAAGAACATGATCCCCTACTATCCTTTGGGCGTATACAAAGACAAGGAGGCGGAGTAATATGGAAAAAACCTTTATTTTCGCCGGTTTCGGCGGTCAGGGTATGCTCCTGATCGGTAAGTTCATGGCTATGTCCTGCATGCTGGACGGCAAGCACGTCTCCTGGCTGCCCTCTTACGGCCCTGAGATGCGCGGCGGTACGGCTAACTGCTCTGTCATCGTCTCTGACGAGCCGGTAGCCTCTCCCCTGGTGGACAAGGCCGACGTCATCGTCGCCATGAACCGTCCTTCCCTGGACAAGTTCGAAGAGCACGTCAAGCCCGGCGGTGTGCTGGTCGTCAACAGCAGCATCATCGACCGCAAGGCCGTCCGTGATGACATCACCGTGGTGTACTGCGATGCCAACGGCGTAGCCGACTCCGTGGGCAACCCCAAGGGCGCTAACGTGGCCATCCTGGGCGCTGTGATGGAGAAAGCTCCCATCACCTCCATCGACAGCATGATGGAAGCCATCCGTATCGAGCTGGGCGAGAAGAAAGCCCGTTTCCTGGAGGGCAACAAGAAGGCCCTTGTCGCCGGTATGGAGTCCGTTCGCTGAACTCACTGTTCCTGCACCAACCCCCTGCGCTTTGTAGCGCAGGGGGTTTCAGCTTGTCGATAAACCTATCCTGTCATTCCGAGGAGCACCCCAAGGGTACTTGCTTCGCGGCGCGAAGCGACGTGGGAATCCGCAATCTTTTAGTTGCAAATTCGCAGAAAAGCGTAAAAATTGTGCGATTTGGGAACAGATTGCCACGCCAGTCTGCGGACTGGCTCGCAATGACAGGCTTTTTCGACAGCCTGCAACCCCCTGCGCTTTGCAGCGCAGGGGGTTTTTCTGTCTGATTTCACCGAATGGTTTATTCAAAATATGCCAATCCGCAAAAATGTTTCCCATATGGAAATTTAATGTTGACTTCCTACCAAACGTTTGGTATCATCTATCCATGAAAAATTCAGCCGTTTACATCGGCAAGGAGGTGTCGCGTGTGAGCTCTTTTTCTTACTTCGTGGGCCAGCGCATCAAAAAATACAGGAAAAGCCGCGGCTATACCATCGAGCAGTTCTCCACCATGATCAACAAGAGCAAAGCGACGCTTTCCAAATACGAAAACGGCGCGATCACCATCGACATCGAAACGCTCTACGAGATCGCACAGGCGCTGGACATCGAGCTGAAGTGCTTCATCGACTACCAGCCGCCTATGTTCCGCTCTGAACCGGCGCTGCCCAAGAACAACTACTTCAACCAGTCCCTGGCCTATATGTACTACTACGATGGCCGCGTGCGGCAGATGACCCGCTCACTCCTCCGCTTCTCCCACGCCTCTGACCACGATGGCATCGAGGTAACGCTGTATATGGGCGTGGTGTCCTTCTCCGACCCGGACCGCTGCCAGCACCTGTTCACCGGCGAGATGAAGGCCTACGACACCATCACCCACATGGTGCTGACCAATCAGATCAACGAAGCGGAGAAGCTCTATATCTGTATGCTGAACCCCATGCAGAACCGTATGCCCGCCGTGGGCCTGGTCTCCGGCATCGGGTCTTCCCCGTTCTTCGCTCCCATCGCGCTGAAGGCGCTTATCTCCAAAGAGCCGCTGGAGGAGGGCGACCGCCTGTTGAGCACCGTAAAGCTGGACAAGGACGACTATCATCTGCTGCGCTACTACAACATGATGGTGGTCAACCGTCCCGCCCCGCTGTCTCTGCAATAAAATATGAACAAACAACTGTGAAGGTATACGCCTTCACAGTTGTTTGTTCATGCCATCTTTTGCAGCTCACGCTTGAGCCGCGCTATGATCCGCTTTTCCAGCCGGGATATGTAGGACTGTGAAATGCCCAGCCGGTCGGCCACCTCCTTCTGCGTCAGCTCCTTCACGCCGCCTAGGCCGAACCGCATGGTGATGATGTCCCTCTCCCGGGGGCTGAGCCGCGATACCGCCGTTTGCAGCAGCTGCCGGTCCACATCCGCTTCGATGGGCCGCATCACCACGTCTCCATCCGTCCCCAGCACATCACTGAGCAGCAGCTCCTTCCCGTCCCAGTCCGTATTCAGCGGCTCGTCGAAGCTCACCTCCGTCCGCTGAGCGCTGTTTTTTCGCAGATACATGAGTATCTCGTTCTCAATGCACCGGGAGGCATAGGTGGCCAGCTTGATGTTCTTATCCGTCCGAAACGTGTTGATGGCCTTGATCAGGCCGATCGTCCCGATGGAGATGAGATCCTCGATATTGATCCCCGTGTTCTCGAACCGCCGTGCAATATAGACCACCAGCCGCAGGTTTCGTTCAATGAGTATCTGCCGCACGGCAAATTCCCCCTCGTCCAGCCGCCGAAGCATCTCCGCCTCCTCGTCCCGGGGCAGCGGCGGCGGCAGCGTGTCACTGCCGCCGATATACATGACCTTATCCGGCCTGCATCTCCTGCGAAGCCACGCCAGCAGATGAATGAGCCTCTCCCTCAGCATGATACGCCCGTCCTCCTTCCCCGCCCCACAGGGCGTGATACCCGCCACCGTCGCTGACCGGCTGCTCCGACAGCGCCACCGGCGTCCGCCAATACCGTTTCCCATCCACCTCTATGTAGTCGCTTTTTGCCGCCAGCAGCAATCCGCCCCTTGTCCCCACCGCCCGAAAGGGCAGCAGTGTGAACCGCACCGGGCAGCCCTGGCGGTACAGCCGCGCCATCTTTTCCTCCGGCGTCAGCGACAGCGCCAGCACCGCCGCCATCTCACCGGGCCACAGTGCCTCCGCCGCCTTCTGCTCCAGCACCAGCGCCGCCCGCCCGCTTACCGGGTCACGCAGCGTGTTGCCGGTGTCGTGCAGCGCCGTTACCGTTTGTGTCCGTCCGGCCATAACGATCTTGATCTGCAATAGCTCTCCCCCTCCGTGTCTTGCCCCCTGCCCAAACAGCAGGTGCAGCGCGGCATACCCGCCTATGCTGGCCGCCAACAGCAGCGGCCAGCTCACGTCGGCGTAATATACGCGCCGTACCAATCCCAGCGGCGATCCTGCCATCAGTCCCAACGCCAATACCACCCCTGCCAGCCCTCCGGCCAGCAGGAAGAACAGCGCCGCCTGCCGCCAACTACCGCGAAACGCGCCCAGCGCCATGGCCAAACCTACCGCCAACCGGCACAGCGGATGACCCAGCAGCGCAGCCCCCGGCAGGAACACCGCCGCGGCATACGCACCGCCTGCGGCTGCCCACAGCAGCAGCCATCCCCGCCGCAGCGGCAGGCCGGACAGCCGGGCCGTTCCCAACAGCAGCAGATAGTCCACCGCCGTATTCAACGCCCACACCCTGTCCAGGTATACCACCGTCATCCGCCTCACCTCACAGTACCCAGTATACCGCCCGGCGGCGGCAAAATCCGTCGCAAACGGCACTTCCCGCAGATTTGTCCCACCCTCTGCCGCGTCTGCGCCGCTTTGATTTTTGAACAGCGAGATTTATATTGACAATAGACACTTTCCCTCAATTCTGTTATACTGACTTTGAATTTGTATCTCACAGCAAAGGAGCAGATCTATGTCCGACGCAGCGGCGCAGAAGCCAAATTTTATGACAAAGCTGGCCACGTTTATCGTGGATAAGCGCAATCTGTTTTTTCTCCTGACCATCATCCTCCTGATCTTCTCCGCGTTTTCCCGGAACTGGGTCAAGGTCGAGAACCAACTGACGGCCTTTCTCCCTGACAGCTCCGAGACGAAGCAGGCCCTGGACGTAATGGAGGATCAATTCATCACCTACGGCACTGCCGAGGTCATGGTGGAGAACGTCACCTACGGCGAGGCCCAACGTCTCTACGACCTGGTGGCCGGGGTAAAGGGCGTTCAAAGCGTGTCCTTTGACAACACCACCGACCATTACAGCGCCGCCTCGGCGCTGTATAGCGTCACGTTCGACTATGACGAGGAGGATGACGAATGCCTCACGGCGCTGGATGCGGTAAAGGAAACCCTGTCCGGCTATGACCTCTATATCTCCACCGACCTGGGCAACACCCTCCAGGAGACCATCGCCTCCGAGGTGAGCATCATCATGGTCTACGTGGCGGTCATTGTGGTGGTGGTACTGCTGTTCACCTGCCAGACCTACGGCGAAGTGCCGGTGCTGCTGCTGACCTTTGTCATCGCCATGATCCTGAACCAGGGCAGCAACTTCCTGCTGGGCACGATCTCCTTCGTGTCCAACTCCGTCACCAGCATTTTGCAGCTGGCACTCTCCCTGGATTACGCCGTCATCCTCAGCAACCACTTCCGGGAGGAGCATCAGACACTCCCCGTCCGGGAGGCGGCTATCGCCTCCCTCAGCCGGGCCATTCCGGAGATCTGCGCCAGCTCCCTGACCACCATCGGCGGCCTGGCCGCCATGCTGTTCATGCAGTTCAAGATCGGCCCGGACATGGGCATCTGCCTTATCAAGGCCATTCTCTACGCCCTGCTGTCCGTGTTCATCGTCATGCCCGGACTGCTGGTGCTCTTTGGCCCGCTCATTGAAAAGACGGAGCACAAGAGCTTCGTCCCGAAAATCTCCTTTATCGGCAGGTTTGACTACAAGACCCGCTTCGTCATCCCCGTCATCTTTGTGGCCCTTGTGGCGGGCGGCATCTACTTCTCCGGCAAATGCCCCTACGCCTACGGCTACAGCAACCTGACCACCCCCAAGCTCAACGCCACTCAAATCGCCGAAAACAAGATCAAGGACACCTTTACCAGCAGCAACATGGTGGCCCTCGTTGTGCCCACCGGTGACTATGAAAAGGAGGCCCGGCTTCTCCGCGAGCTGGAGAACTATAACGAGATCGACTACACCATGGGCCTTGCCAACGTGGAGGCCATGGACGGCTATATGCTGGCCGACAAGCTGACGCCCCGCCAGTTCGCCGAGCTGGCCGACCTGGACTACGAGGCGGCGCAGATGCTCTACGGCGCTTACGCCCTGGAGCAGGGAGACTACGGCAAGCTGGTGGGCAACCTTTCCTCCTACGGCGTTCCGCTGATGGATATGTTCCTCTTTGTCTGCGACCAGGTGGACGCGGGCATCGTCTCCCTCAGCGATGAGCAGACCGCTACGCTCATGGACGCCCGCGGTCAGATCGAAAGCGCCAAGGCCCAGCTTCAGGGCACGGAGTACAGCCGTATGCTGCTGTACCTCACCCTCCCGGTCAGCGGCGATACGACCTACGCCTTCACCGACACCATCCGCGGCATCGCGCAGACCTATTACCCTGACGGCAAGGTGCTGGTGGCCGGTGACTCCACCAACGAATACGACTTCGAGAAATCCTTCTCCCGTGATAACACCGTGGTCAGCGTCGTCTCCATCCTCATCGTGCTGGTGGTGCTGCTGTTCACCTTCAACTCAGCCGGTATGCCGCTGCTGCTGATTTTGGTCATTCAGGGCAGTATCTGGATCAACTTCTCCATCCCGGCGCTGACCGCCTCTCCCCTGTTCTTCATGAGCTACCTGGTGGTCAGCTCCATACAGATGGGCGCCAACATCGACTACGCCATCGTTATCGCCAGCCGTTTCCAGGAGCTGAAGGGCCGCATGGATCACCGGCAGGCTATCATCGACACGCTGAACTTCGCCTTCCCCACCATCCTCACCTCCGGCACGATTCTGACGGTGGCCGGTACGCTCATCGGTCAAATGACCTCCGAGCCCACCATCGCCGGCATCGGTCAGAGCCTGGGCCGGGGCACGATATTGTCCATGGCGCTGGTGCTGTTCGTCCTGCCGCAGATCCTGCTCATCGGCAGCAAGGCGGTGGACGCCACCTCCTTCGCCGTGCCCAAGGTCATCCACCGCCGCGAGCTCAGTGGCCGGGTGATGGTCAACGGCGTGGTCACTGGCGAGATACACGGCACTGTCAACGGCATTATGCGGGCCACCGTGGACGGTGACGTGGATCTGAACCTGATCTCCGGCGACATCACCAACGCCGAACGGGAGAAAATGATACCCGCCCACACAGGAGAGGAGGCCGAACATGAACACCAAGCGTAATACGTGCCGCCATGCCGCTTCTTTTCTGCTGGCGCTGCTGCTCTCCCTGACGCTCTCCGTTCCGGCCCTGGCCGCCGAAAAGGAAGTCGAGCTCTCCACCGCCGATGAGCTGATCGCCTTCGCCGAAAAATGCTCCTACGATGCCTATTCCGCCGGACTTTCCGTCCGCCTGCTCAACGACATCGACCTGGATGGCGCGGCGGTGTCCATCCCAATTTTCCTCGGCACATTTGACGGGCAAAACCACCGCATTACCGGCCTCGCGCTCACCGGCAGCGCCAGCATCTACGGCTTCTTCAGCCAGATCGCCAGCGGCGCGGTCGTCCGGGATCTGACGGTGGAGGGCAAGGTCACGCCCACCGGCACACAGAGCCGGGTCGGCGGTATCGCCGGGGAAAACTACGGCAGTATCTCCGGCTGCCGCTTCACCGGCACAGTCACCGGCACTGACACCGTTGGCCTGCTGGCGGGTTATAACGGCAGCAGCGGACTTATCGAGAACAGCGCCGCTGATGGTGTGGTACACGCCACCACCTCTGTTGGCGGCATTGCTGGACAGAATTACGGCAGCATCCGCGGCTGCACCAGCACCGCCGCCGTCAATACCTCCGTCAGCGACAGTGAACTCAGCACCGCCGACCTGGAGAGCAGCGTCTACGACCTGCTGAAACAGCAGCAGACCACCGAAACCGGCGTCAACACGGACGCGGGCGGCATCGCGGGCTACTCCACCGGCGTCATCGACAGCTGCACCAACGAGGGCAGCGTGGGGTATCCCCATGTGGGCTACAACGTGGGCGGCATCGTGGGCCGTCAGGACGGCCTTGTCACAAACTGTGTCAACCGGGGCTTCGTCCAGGGCCGCAAGGACGTGGGCGGCATTGTGGGCCAAATGATCCCGGACATCACCATTCAGGCCGGCCCTGACCGTGTGGCCCAGCTCCGCACGGAGCTGTCCACGCTGGCCGAATTGACCGAGCGCACCAACAACGACCTGACGGATGCCTCCGACACCGTGACCACTCGCGTCGGCAACATCAACAATTACGCCAACAGCGCCGAGAGCACCGTCAAAGGCCTGGTGGACGACCTGAACAGCGACATGACCTACGATGACCTGAAGGCGTGGCTGGACAAGGTCAACGAAAGCGCCGACAGCATCCATGGCTACCTTACCGGCATCAACGGCGAGATGGATGCCCTGGTGAAGGGCATTTCCAACGCCAGCGCGTCCCTGTCCTCCGACCTCCGTGCCGTCAGCGGTCAGCTCAACACCACCATGGATCTGTTTCTCACACTGATCGATGAGGTCACGGACACCAGCTCCGCCGTGGTGCAGGACGTGTCCGAGGACACGCTTTACAGCGCCAAGCGCGGCAAGGCCGCGGACTGCGTCAACCACGGCGCGGTGGAGGGCGACCGCAACGTGGGCGGCATCGCCGGTGCGCTGGCCATCGAGTACGACTACGACCGGGAGGACGATCTGTTCCCCGCCGGAAACCGCACCGTAAAATACACCTATCTGACCCGCGCCATCCTGCTGGACTGCCAGAATTACGGTGCTGTCACCGCCAAGAAGAGCTGTGCCGGCGGTGTGGCGGGCCGAATGGATCTAGGCACGGTCTACGGCTGCGGCGGCTGGGGCGCTGTGAGCATTGAAAGCGGCGACTACGCCGGCGGCGTGGCAGGGCTGTCCCTCACCTCCGTCCGCCGCAGCTACGCCAAATGCACGCTCTCCGGCAGCCGATACATCGGCGGTGTGGTGGGATCGGGCTGTAACGTCACCGACTGCATCGCCATGCCGAAGGTCACCGCCGCCACCCAGCTTTCCGGCGGCATCGCCGGGGAGATCACCGGGGCATATAGCGGAAACCTCTTTGTGTCCGACTCGCTGGCGGGCGTAGACCGTGTCAGCTATCAGGACAAGGCCGAGCCTATCTCCTACCGGCAGCTGCTGGCCCGCACCGACATCCCCGATGACTTCCGCACCCTGACGCTGACCTTCGTGGCGGACGGCAAAACGCTGCGGACGCTTACCTTCCCCTACGGCGCATCTTTCAATGTGAGCTTCTATCCTCAAGCCCCCGCCAAGGACGGCTGTTACGTTCGCTGGGACATCCCCACCCTGGATCACCTGACCTTTGATACCGTTGTCACCGCCGTCTACGAGCCCTACATCACCACGTTGTCCTGGGCCACCTCCCAGGATAGCCGCGCCGTGCTGCTGGTCGAGGGGCAGTTCTGCGAGGGCGACCGGCTTCGCGTCATCGGCGCGTCCGTTCCAGAGGAGCTTGCTGGTGAAGGCGTCGGCAGCTATCACCTTACCATCCCCGAAGACACCTCCCGCACCCACACCGTCCGCTGGCTGCTCCCGGAGGACGCGCCCCGCCGCATGACGGTCTATGTCAACAGCGGCGGTGGCTGGCAGCGTGTGGCCCACCAGGTCTCCGGCAGCTACCTGTGCTTCCAAATGTCCGACAGCGGCCAGTTTGCCGTGGTGCGGGACGAGAGCATCCCCGTCCGCGTTTGGGTCATCTCCGGCATAGCCGCCGCGCTGACCCTCTGCGCCGTCCTCGGTATACACCAGCTCCGCAAAAAGCGGAAAAATAAGTCTCAGGCGTGAGCCCGAGACTTCTCAGGCTGTCGAAAAAGCCTTTGGCTTTTCGACAGCCTGAAATAATGTCGTTATTTTTTGTGCAGCCTCCGGCTTACGCCGGAGGGCTTATTTTTACTCATAGTCAAAGATAGCCTTCTTTTCCAGCAGCGGGCCAAACTCATCCTTCCACCGATGGTGCATGGCGGAGCGGTCGTATTCCTCCAGCGCGTCCCGGTCCATCTCCAGCACGATCATCACGTCGTACCGATTGTCCCGCGCCACGCAATTGGGAAACACCTCCGCACCTCTCACGCCGGGAATGTCCCCCGCTGCGGAGAATATCTCCCGGATGCGGGGCAGCAGCGCTTCCCGCCGTGCGTAGGCCTCCGCCGTATACTTAGCTATAATGCAGTGCTTCACGGCCTCACCTCACAGCCCGATATAGGGCAGGATCAGCGAAACAGCCATCACGATGGCCAGCAGCAGCGCGATGCCCATGGCCATATATCTCGTCCATTTCGGTCTCATGTCGTCTCCTCCTTCGGCTCGATACGCCGTATCATCTTCTCCACCTTGCGGCGGGGCTGCATGACCTCGTGCCCGCAGCCCAAGCACCGCAGCTTGATGTCCATGCCCACCCGCAGCACCTGCCAGCGCTTGCTGCCGCAGGGATGCTCCTTCTTCAGCTCCAGAATATCGTTCAGGTTCAGCTCCATTACGCGCCTCCCTTGATGTCGTCCCAGTACCGCCTGGCCGCCTGCTCCGTTTTGTTCGGCCCGTACTCATAGTACCGCTTTTCGCCCAGCGTCTCCGGCAGATACCGCTGCTTTACGTAGTGGTTGGCGTAATTGTGCGGGTATTTATATGCTGCCGCTTTTTCCGCTCCGGCGCTGTCCGCGTGGACGTTCTTCAAATGCCGGGGTATCTCCCCCACCGCGCCGCGCTGGATGTCGCCCATAGCCGCGTCGATGGCCATGCAGGCACTGTTGGACTTCGGCGCGGTGGCCAGCAGCACCGCCGCCTCCGCCAGAGGCAGCTTCGCCTCCGGCAAGCCAAGCTGTAAGGCCGCGTCCACGCAGGCCTTTGTGATCATGATAGCCTGCGGGTAGGCCAGCCCTACATCCTCCGCCGCAGCGCACAGCAGACGGCGGCAGGGGGAGATCAGATCGCCCGCCACCAGCAGCCGTCCCAAATAGTACACCGCCGCGTCCGGGTCAGAGCCACGGATGGACTTGTGCAGCGCCGACAACAGGTCATAGTGGTCATCACCCTCCCGGTCATACCGCATAGCGCTGTGCTGACTTAGCTGTAAAGCGTCGTCGCTTGTCACATATAATCCGTCGTCCGCCGGCTTTGCCGAGCGGTACAGCAGCTCCACGGCGTTGACCGCCTTCCGCACATCGCCGCCGCAGCCCGCCGCCACGGTCTTGGGCACGTCCTCCGCCCACGAAAACGGCAGTGCGCTTCTCTCCTGCTCGATCCGCAGCGCCCGCTCCACCGCGGGAACGGTCTCCTCCACCGTCAGCGGCTTGAACTCGAACACGGTGCAGCGAGACAGCAGCGCGTTGTAGATATAAAAATACGGATTCTCCGTGGTGGACGCGATCAGCGTGATCTTCCCGTTCTCCAAAAACTCCAGCAAACTTTGCTGCTGCTTCTTGTTGAAGTACTGGATCTCGTCCAAATACAGCAGCACGCCGTTGGGGGCGAGCATGGTGTCCACATCGCCAATGACGTTTTTCACGTCCTGCAAGGAGGCCGTCGTGGCGTTCAGGTAGTACAGCGTTTTCTCCGCCCGCTTGGCGATGATGTTGGCCACCGTGGTCTTGCCTGTGCCGGACGGCCCGTAGAAGATCAGGTTGGTGTCCGTGCCGTTCTCGATGAGCCGCCGCAGCAGCGCCCCCTCGCCCAGCAAATGGCGCTGCCCACACACCTCATCCAAGGTCTGTGGCCGTATTTCGTCTGCCAGTGGCCGCATGGCGACACCTCCCGTGTATCATATTTATATATTATAGCACGGATTGCCTTTTTCTGCAACATCTGATACAATAGGCGTGAGGTGATGTGGAATGAAATCGCAAGCGCAGGTCTCCGCCATCATAGACGCGCTGAAAAAGCTGTACCCGGACGCTCTGTGTTCGCTGGACTACGGCAAGGATTACGAGCTGCTGTTCTCCGTCCGGCTGGCGGCCCAGTGCACCGACGCCCGCGTGAACCTGGTCACGCCCGCCCTGTTTTCCCGCTACCCCACGCTGGAATCCTTTGCCGCCGCCGACGTGGACGAGGTGGGTACATACGTCCAGTCTTGCGGCTTTTGGCGCGCCAAGGCCCGGGACATCGTGGCCTCCGCACAAATGCTGCTGGAGCGCTTCGGCGGCAAAGTGCCCGACAACATGGACGACCTCCTGTCCCTGCCCGGCGTAGGCCGCAAGACCGCCAACCTGATCCTGGGCGACATCTACGGCAAGGACGGCTATGTCTGCGATACCCACTGCATCCGCATCACAGGCCGCCTGGGCCTGACAGACGGCAGCAAAGACCCGCTGAAGGTGGAGCGGCAGCTCCGCCAGGTACTGCCGCCGGAGGAGGCCAACAACTTCTGCCACCGCATGGTGCTCCATGGCCGCGCCCTGTGCATGGCCCACAAGCCCAACTGCGGTGAATGTCCCCTGCGCCCCCTGTGCGACTACGGCAGCGACCTGAAAAGAGAATGACCGAGACAAACGACGCCCGGAGGCTCCTCCGGGCGTCGTTTTCGACTGTATAACTTTGCTGACAGGCGTATTTACTTTACACGCTTTACCATGCGGTCGGCCAGCTCCAGCAGGAACTCGCTGCCCTCCCAGTCCGCGATAGCCGCCTTGGCCGCGGCTGTGTAGTCCTCCACCGCCTGCTGGCAGGCGGCCAAGCCCTTCACGTCCACAAACGTGACCTTGCCCTCCTCCCTGTCCGAGCCGATGGGCTTTCCGAACACGTCCTCGCTGCCCTCCACGTCGAGAATGTCGTCCCGAATTTGGAACGCCAGGCCGAGGTTATCGCCGAACTCGCGGGCCTTCCGCCGCTTTTCTTCGTCCATTCCGGCGGCCACACAGCCCAGCTCCGCCGCGCCGGAGATCATGGCGCAGGTCTTGAGCCGGTTCAGGAACGTCAGTCCCTCCGCGTCCGCCACGTCATACACCGTGTCCAGCACCTGTCCGCCCACCATGCCGTCCGCTCCGGCGGCCTTGGCCAACACCTCCACCGCCGCGATGCGGCTCTCTGCGGACAGTCCCTCCGCCTGGGCGATGAGCCGGAACGCCTCCGGCTGCATAGCGTCACCGGCCAGAATGGCCAGCGTCTCGCCGTAGACCTTGTGGTTGGTGGGCTTGCCCCGCCGCAGGTCGTCATCGTCCATGCAGGGCAGGTCGTCGTGGATCAGAGAGTAGTTGTGCACCAACTCCAGCGCACAGGCATAGGGCAGCGCCAAGCGCCAGTCAATACCGCCCAGCCGGGCAAACTCCAGCGTCAGCACCGGGCGGATACGCTTACCGCCCGCCAGCAGGCTGTACCGAATGGCCTCATACAGCCGCCCGTAGGGCGCGCTGCCGGCAAACAGGCCGTTCAGGTGTGTCTCCACCGCCACGCGGTACGTCTCATATCTTCCTTCGTAGTCCATCCGTCATTCCTCCGCCGTAAAATCGCTCTCCACAGGCGCACCGTCCGCGCCCTTGGCCAGCTTGACCACCTTCTGCTCCGCCGTGTCCAGCTCCTTTCGGCACTGGCTCACCAGCTTCGCGCCTTCCTCAAACAGCGCCAAGCTCTCACTCAGCGGCGCGTCGCCTCGCTCCAGCTGGGCCACCAGCGCCTCCAATCGGGCCATATTCTCCTCAAACGTCTTTTTCGCTGCCATCGCGTCATGCCTCCTTTGTCTCAGCCACATCGCACACCAGCTGCCCTTGGGCCAGCCGCACGCGGATGCGTTCTCCTGCCGCCGTCTGCGCCGCCGAACGCAGCACCGTTCCGTCCTCTGTTTGGGCCAGCGCATAGCCCCGGCCCAGCACCCGCAGCGGACTCAGCGCGTCCAGCGATGCCGCCAGCGCCGCGAACCGTCCGTTCTCCCGGTCTGTCACCGCCCGCATGGCGGCGGCCAGCCGGTGCTGCATGTGATCCAGCTGCATCCCCTTGTCCGCCACCAGCGCCATAGGGTCGGTCAGCACTCTCTTTTGCGCTAAGGTATCCAGCCGTTCCCGGGCCGCGCCCAGCTGCCGCGTCACACCCCTGGCCATACGCATCTCTGCGCCGTCCAGCCACCGCAGCAGCTCCGCCATATCCGGCACGGCGATCTCCGCCGCGTTGGAGGGCGTGGACGCCCGCCGATCCGCCACAAAGTCACTGATGGCCACGTCCGGCTCGTGACCCACGGCGGAGATGACAGGTATCTCTGAATCGTAAATGGCCCGAGCCACCCGCTCATCGTTAAAGGCCCACAGATCCTCCAGCGAACCGCCGCCCCGCCCGGTGATCAGCACGTCCGCCAGCTGATGCCGGTTGGCGTAGCGTATCGCCCCGGCGATCTCCGCCGGTGCTTCCGTACCCTGCACCCGCACCGGCAGCAGCAGCACCTTGGCGATGGGATACCGGCGGCGCAGAATGCGTATCATGTCATGTATCGCCGCGCCTGCCGGGGATGTCACAATGGCGATGCGCTGGGGATACGGCGGCAGCGGCTTCTTGTGTGCCTCGTCAAACAGTCCTTCCAGCCGCAGCTTCTCCTTCAGCTGCTCGTATGCCACGCTCAGGTCGCCTACCCCGTCCGGCGACAGGCCCGTGCAGTACAGCTGATACGCGCCGTCCCTGGGATAGACGCTGATACGCCCCGATGCGATGACCTGCATCCCGTTCTCCGGGCGAAACCGCAGCTTCATGGCGCTGCCCTTGAACAGCACGCACTTCACGGCACACTGGCCGTCCTTCAGCGTAAAATAGTGATGCCCGGAGGGGTACATTTTGTAGTTGGAGATCTCGCCCCGCAGCAGCAGATCCGTCAGCGGCGGCACATTGTCCAAAAGATCCTTGATGAACTGGTTCAGCTCGGTAACGGTAAAAATATACCTGTCCGCCATGGGCGTTCCCTCCTTTCAAACGCAACCTGAAAAGGCAGAGCCTGCGCTCTGCCTTCCCTGTTTTTACTCTTTCGATGCTTTGCCCTCGCCCCGTGCGAAGCTGCCCAGAATGCCGTTGATGAACTTCACCACCTCCGGCGATTCGTACTTCTTGGCGATCTGCACTGCCTCGTTGATGGCCACGCCCTCCGGGATGTCCGCCATATAGAGCACCTCATACATGGCCACCCGCATGATGGCGGATGCCACCAGGGAGATGCGCTCGAAGCGCCAGCCCTTGGCGTACTTCTCAATGTCCCCGTCCAGCTCGGCGGCGTGCTCCGCCACGCCGGACACCAGGCGGCGGATATAGGCCATCTGCTTGGCGTTGGGCAGTTCCTCGTACAGCGCGTCCTCTCCGGCCAGCGCCGCGAAGCGCTCCGCGCTCAACTGCTGATCCAAAAATTCCTCCACCGGCATATCGGTAAAGCTCAGTTCATAGGCGAGATGCATGGCGATCTCGCGGGCGGTGCTGCGTGTCATAAGCGTCCTATCCTTTTCTCTCACTTTCCGTATAGCTCAGTTAAAGCTGATGCCGCCCACATGGACGTTCACCGCCGCCACCTTAAAGCCGGTCATGCCCTCCAGCGCGGCGTGTACAGCCTTCTGCGCCTTCTTTGCCACCTCGCTGATAGCGTTGCCGTAGCGCACCACGATGAACAGGTTCACCACGATGTTCTCGCCGTCCAGCTCCACCTTCACGCCCTTGGCGGTCATTTTTTTGCCCCCCATCAGGTCGGACACGTTGGCGCTCATCAGCGCGCTGACGCCCTCCGTCTCCTGAACGGCGTTGCCGGCGATGGAGGCCAGCACGTCCTCGGAGATCTGAATGCTGCCTGCATCCTCCTGGTGGATCAAATATTCCTTATTATCAGCCATGGCCGTTACACTCCTCGCAGTCATCATTGGTAACGCGAATTACTTCGTCAGCCATAGATTATACCATTTTCCGCCGTGGAATACAACACTTATTTTCCGCCGCCCGCCTCCATGATCTTGATCTGCCCGGCGGTATAGTCCGTCTCCGCGATGACGATGTCCTTGATGCGGGCCACGTCAGCCGCCTCCAGCCCCTCCGGGGACGACACCACCACGCTGACGGAATCCGCACCCATAAAGGCCACGCAGTCGGTGTAGCCCTTGGCCACCACCAGATTTTCGATCTGCGACTCCGCCACGGTGTACCCCGCCAGCACCTGCAGCGTCTCCGATGCCTCATTCAGCACGTCCTCCGATGCGTTCTCGTCCTGCTTGGCCTCCTCCAGCATACTGATGGCCGTATCCCGCGCCTGCTTGCGGCTCAGCCGCGCCGTGGAGAAGTAGTCGTCCCCGTTTTCCGCCGCCGTTTCCACGTCCGCGCCCACCGTCTCACCGTTGACCAGCGTGGACTGCCCCAGCACCTTGGACGTGTCCGCCACATCCCCGGCATAGCGCCAGTTCAGATACACCGAAGTCCCCACCAGCACCAGCACCGCCGCTACCACGGCCCGCCGCTTCCATACCTGCTTCATGATGTTTTGTCCTCCCACATATCTAGTTTTTCCACTTGACCACTGAAATTTTGTCGCTGCTCAACCCAGTCAGCACTGACACCGCGTCGATGACCGTCAGCCGCACCCGGCTGTCGCCTGCCCCCTGGCAGACCACCACCGCACCCTGATAGACAGGGTACATCCGCTGGGTGACCACCACCTCCTGCTTGCCGCTGCCCCGGTTCACGGTCAGCACCTGGCTCTCCCGCCGCACATCGCCGCCGCTGCCCTGTGACGCGCTGCTGTCCTCCGCCAGCGACAGCGTCTCACCGCTCCGCAGCGTCAGCATCACCTTCACCCGTCCCACGCCGTCGATGGCGCCGATGACCTCTGCCATCCGCTGCTCCGTCTCCGTCAGGGAAAAGCCCTCATCTTCCGCCGTATCCTCCGCCTTGTCGGTCTTAGTGCCGGTGGGCAGCAGCATCAGCACCATCCCCGCCAGTACCACCAGCGCTGGCAATCGGTATTTCTTCAGCGTCTCCAGCACCTTTTCCAGTCTCATCCGTCCACCTCAGCCTCCGGCACAGCCCAGTGCTGCCGGTCCTCCCCTATGTCCAGCTCCGACGCCATCCAGGCCGCCAGCGCCGGATCGCGGTCAATGTCCAGCGTGGCCGCCGCGGGATAGGGCACGCCCTCCCGCAGCTCCGTTTCCACTTGTGCCGTGCAGTCCAGCCCCAGCTCCGCGCCCTTGCTGGCAATATATGCAGCCGTTTTCTCTTCTATGAGTGATGTAAGCTCCCGTGAGGCGCTTTGCCGGTACTCCTCCGTCAGCGCCTGTATCTCCCGCTCGTAGTCGTCATAGGACAGTGCAAACGCCCCCATGTCCATATCCACCACAGGCCGCAGGATCACCAGCAGCAGCGCTACGCCGCCCGCCGCCCGTGCGATGGGCCTCCACCGCCCCTTGGGCAGCAGCGCGTACAGCACCGACAGCACGATCCCCGCGGCGATAATGCCCGTCAGCCAACTCCGCAGCGTATCCCAGATCATGTCACCACCACCGATACCGAAGATGTAATGGAGATGAGCAGCAGCAGCGCACAGCTCCCCGTCATGCCCAGCATCAGCCCGAAGGCCGAGCCCAGCGCGTCGATCAGTTCCTCCAGCGGCCCCTCCGTCATCGTTCCCGCCAAAAACGCCGCCAGCTTATACAGCAGATACTGCACCGCCATAGTCAGAAACGGCGTCAGGCAGATAGCCAGCACCGCCAGCATCCCGAACACGCCCACGGCGCTTTTCAGCATCCCCGCCCCGGCCAGCACTGTCCCGGTGGCGTCAGAGATGATCGACCCCACCACCGGCACGGCGGCGGAGATGGCGGAGCGCGTCATCTGCATGGTCAGCGCGTCGGCGGCGCTGCTGGCCGCCCCGGTCAGCGTCAGAAACCCGGTGAACAGCAGCATCACCACCGTCAGCGCCCACGTCACGCCCTTCCGTATGCCTGTGCCGATCTTCTTCAGGCTGTGTCCCGGGATCATAGCGTCCGCCGCCGCGGCCACGATGCAGCCGTACAGCAGCGGCAGCAGCACCTTTCGGATGACACTGAGCAGCAGGTTCGTGAAAAACACCGTCGCCACCTGCTTCGCTCCTGCCGATACCATGCCGCCGCTGGCCGCCACCGCCGCCGAAAGCGTGGGCAGCAGCGCCTTGGCAAACACGTCCAGCTCCTCCAGCGTCTCCACGCCTAAGCCCATCAGCTGTTTGAAATCCCCCGCCGCCGTCAGCGTAATGGCCATCGCACCCGCCATGGCCACATACCGCGGCACGGACGGCTGCTCCGCCGCCGCGAAAAAGCTCTCCGCCACGCTGCACAGCAGCACCACGCCCAGCAGCACCACCGCCCCGGACAGCCGCTGGTGCAGCGCCTGGGCCGCATAGTCCCGCGCCGCCGTCCACAGCTTCCGCAGTCCCTGCCACAGCGACTGCTCCGGCGCGTCCCCAATCTCCTCCATCATCTGCGCCGCCTCCGGCGGCACAGCCTCCGACACATCCGGCGGGATGATGCTGTCTGCCGCCGCCGTCTCTATACACACCGCCGCCAGCACCATCGCCAGCAGCCACACCGTTTTCCTCCTCATAGAAGCGAACGCAGCAGCTCCCAGGCCGCCTGAAACAGCGGCAGCGACACCCATATCGCCGCCACCGCCCCCGCCGTCTCCAGCACGGACGCCACGGCGCTCTCTCCGGCGTCCCGGCACAGATCTGAGCCTGTCCGGCTCACCAGCGCGATGCCCACCGTCTTGACCAGCGGCGCAAACAGCTGCATGGGCAGGTCTCCCCATCCGGCGGCCTCCTCCCAAAAATCCCGCAGCGCACTCAATGGCTCTAAGAGCAGCGCCAGCCCCGCGCCGCACACCGCCAAAGCCAGCAGCAGCGCCATGTCCGGCCCGGTGCGCCGCAGCAATACCGCCAGCAGCGCCCCCACGAGACACAGCACCGTCAAACGCAGCACCAGCTCCATACGTCACAGGGAGAACAGCGTCTTCACCAGGTCGAACAGGTCGCTGATCTGCTGCACCAGCATCATCAGCACCACGATCAGCCCCGCCAGCGTGGTCATCATGGCCTGCTCCTCCCGCCCGCTGCGTACCAGCAGCAGGTTCAGCACCGCCACCAGTATGCCTATGGCCGCAATTTTGAAGATCAGATCAACATCCATTTCCGTCCCTCACAGCAGTAAAATGATAAGCAGACAGGCTGCCGACAGCACTGCCGCCGCCCGGACGCGCCCCTGCTGCCGGTCTGCCTCCTCCCTGCGCCGGCACAGCGCCGTCAGCTCCTCCCGGGCACTCCGCAGCGCCCCCTCCAGCCGCTCTCCGTCTCCCTCCAGCGCGATGCGGCAGAGTATGTCCCCGCCGCCACAGGGCAAGTCACGAAAAGTCTTTTCCCATGCAGCTTGTAAAGTTATATTGCTTTGCAGCATAGCGGCCACTTTTTCGAAGTACGACCCGCAGTTTTCCCGCCGCGCCAGCGTCTGAAACACCTGCGGCAGCGGCATCCTCTGCCACCGAATGGCCGTTTCCATGTACTCAAGCGCTTCGACCAAGGACCACAGCAGCGCCCGCCGCTGCTGTCTGCACCGCCCGGCGCTCCACAGCGCGTACACCGCCGCCAGCAAGATCAGCCCGCCGCCTACGAAACGCGCCATCACAGGTTTTGTACCCGATACCGCCGTACTCCCGCCTCCACCGAGATGGTGACGAGATGCCGGAACACCTGCGCCGCCTCCAGCATGGGGAACAGCGGCTTGCGCCGCAGCTCCTCGCCGTCCAGTGCGTGGATGGTGGCCAGCAGTGCCACACCGCAGTTGGCCGCCGCCGTCATGGCTCGCAGGTCCTCCTCCGCCGTGATCTCATCCACAACGATGACCTGTGGATTGGCGGAGCGCACCAGCATGGGGATGCCCAGCGCCTTGGGACAGCCGTCCAGCACGTCGGTGTGGAAGCCCACGTCCAGCTGCGGCACGCCCCGGTACATCCCTGCCAGCTCGCCCCGCTCGTCCACGATGCCCACCCGCAGCGCTGGCCGCGTCTCGCTGCCGTTGGACAGCGCCGCCGCCATCTCCCGCAGCAGCGTGGTTTTGCCCGCCCCCGGCGGCGCGGCGATGAGCGTACTCTCAAACGCCTCCCCCTCCGGCAGCAACTCGGAGACACTCCCACACAGCCCCGACACCTGACGACTGATACGCACCGTGGCCGATGAGATGTCCCGCAGGTTCACGCCTACGCCCTCGCGCACCACCACTGTACCGCACAGCCCTACGCGGAAGCCGCCCCGTCCCACCAGATAGCCCTTTCCCATGGCCTCGGTGGCCGCGTAACGGGAATACCCTGTCACCACGTCGCACAGCTGCTCCAGATCGGCCTGCGTCACGCTCTGCCGGGGCAGCTCATCGCTGACGAACAGCTCCCCTTCCGGCGTCACCAGCGTCATGGGCCGCCCGGCCCGCAGCCGGAACTCCTCCGCCCGGGCCTTACGGTAGTCCGGCACGCGCCGCGCCGCCTGCTGCCACCGGGCCGGCAGCAGCTCCGCCGCCTGCTCGTACCGTCCGATGGCGTAGCTCATCTCCATGGTCAGCCGCCTCCCTTCCTGTCAGCCTACCTTATGACAGCTCGTCCCGGATTAGAACCCCGGACGCAAAAACACCCCGCACCGCATCGGTGCAGGGTGTCTTTTCATCCATATTCTATTCCTCGCACAGCGCCTGGATGACCTTGGCGTACACCGCCTCCGGCCCTTTTTGAAACCGCTTCGCCAGCTTGTCCGCGCTGTCTTTATCCGCCATCATCAGCTCCAGATGCATCAGACTGTCCACGTCGTCCCGCAGCGCCAGCGTCACGGTGAACGTCCCGTTCTCCCGCTCCGTCACATGGCTCTGTACCTGCGCCCGGCGCAGCGCCGCCTTGTTATAGGCCGCGATGTTCCGATCTGACCGCTGCCGCACCGAATAGGGCAAGCTGCTCTCGCAGATGGCGCTGTTCCGCTTCCCTTTCTCCGTGATGAGATACCGCCCATCCTCCGTCAGGCGCAGATGCTCCGTCTTTACCAGGTCGTTCAAGCACTCGGCATAGTCGAAATAGTCGATGCCGTCGTCGCACATGGTCAGATCCTGCATGGCCGCGCCGTCCGCCGGCTCACTGAGCCGTGCCGCGATATACAAAATAAGGAACTTGATCTCCAGCTTGTCCCGGATAAAACCGACCTCCATGCTGCCGCCTCCCTTTATCATCGTTCTGTCTGACAGTATACCAAATTTCCCCGTTTTTGTAAAGGAAAAGCCGTGCGGCATGAGCCGCACGGCTTTCTGTCCAACGTTCAATGGCAGGCGCAGTAGTTCTTGGTGCTGTTGTAGTCACAGGGCGTCTCCACCGAGTTGGGCGGGAAGAACTCGTTGATGGGGAACGCCACGCTGCGGAACAGCCCGCAGGGGTCCTCCTGGTTGTCGCAGCTGCACTCACACTGGGGCACGCAGTAGTCGTACACCGGGATCAGCAGCTGGGTGTCCCGCTCCAGCCGTACCAGCGTGAACTGCCCCAGCGTCACATAGATGCGCCGCGTCAGCGCCCCATCGTCGAACACCAGCTGGCTTGCGAAGCTCTGCGCCACGAAGGACGGTATCTCCGCCAGGCAGCTTCTCTCCCCGGCGGAGGGCAGCGGCGTCTCCGCCACCCGTGTGCTGAGTACGATGGGGTCTACCGCCTCCACCACCGCCACAGGCAGGTTGGTACGCATCCGCCCCGGTACGTCCAGCTCATCCAGCACCGTGTCGGAGGAGAAGATCTTGGCGTTGCCCTCGCTGCCGAACAGGATACACCGCTTGTCGAACACGCACAGGCCCTCCACCTCGGTGTACCGCGGCGTGCCGGTGCAGACCTGTAACGTCACCCGGTAATAAAACCGCAGATCCACCGAATAGAACCCCCGGTTGAACGACACCGGCTCAACATCGGTGTAGACGTACAGCAGCTCCGCCGTACCGCCCTTGATCATCTGTGAGCTGTTCAGCACCTCCTGTGCTGCCGCCGTGGGGTAGAACCGCAGGTCCTCCACGCAGTCCTTATCCCGGCAGGAGTCAAATATCTTACGTGTATGGATGCACACGGATTCCCGGACGCTGTTCAGATCGCAGACCGGCCCCGGCATAGTATTTTCAGGCATTGTATGACCTCCCAATAAGTAGTGAAAGATGGCCTCTTTCATTCCAGTCTATGCCCGAACCGAAAAAGGGTGCGGCGCGACAGCGCTGCACCCTTGACGTGTTTACTTTTTCTTCAGCACCACGTTTTCCTCGCCCAGCCATTCCCGGCACTCCTGCAAAAACGCCGGATGGGGCAAGCACTTTCCGCCCCACAGCTTTCCCGTGTCGGCCATGCGAATCTTCAGGGGTGTCTCGCCCTCGAACATGATGGACACCAGCTGCAAATGCCGGAACTCCGGGCTGTCCACGCCGGGTACGCGGAGATACAGCACCGCGTCCTCTCCCTCCGGCTTTGCCGCTCCCTGCATACCGCCGGCCTTTCCGGCATCCTCCAGCGGGTATAGTTCATCGCAGAGGATCTGCGGCGGCTTTTCATCCCGCACGGAGATGCGTCCCTTCACCAGCACCGCCAGGTTGGGCAGCATATAGCTCCCGCATCGGTCGATGACCTTTTGGAAGCATAGCAGCTCCATAGAGGCCGTCTCGTCCTCCAGCGTCACATAGGCCATCAGCGTGTTGTTCTTGGTGGTGCGTGTCTTGCTGGAGGCCACGATGCCCGCCACCGTCACCATCTGTCCGTCGGCAAAGCGGCTTGCGCCCTCCTCCCCGGCGAAATCCTGGGTGATCTCCCCGATGGACACCGCGCCCAGCCGTTTGGCTGTTGCCCGGTAGTCCGACATGGGATGGCCGGACAGATACAATCCCGTGGTCTCCCGTTCCATCTGCATCCGCTCCACGGCGGTATACTCCGGCACGTCCGGCAGATGCACCTGAGCGGGGGCCTCCGACGACGACGCGGCCATGCCGAAGAAGTCCAGCTGCCCCTCCACGTTCCGCCGCCGCACCGTGCCGATAGCGTCCAGCACCTTCTCGTACACCGCCACCAGCTGGGAGCGCCGCGCCCCCATGCCGTCGAACGCGCCGCTGCGGATCAGGTTCTCCACCGCCCGCTTGTTCATATCGCCGCAGTCGTACATCCGCTCACAGAAGTCCTGGAACGACGTAAACGCGCCGCCCTTCTCCCGTTCCCGCACCATGGCCTGAATAAACCCGCGCCCGATGTTCTTGATGGCCACCAGCCCGAACCGTATCCCCTCCTGCTCCACGGTGAAGCCGTCGCTGGAGCGGTTCACGTCCGGCGGCAGCAGCGCGATGCCGCAGTCGCGGCACTCGTTGATATACCCCGCCACCTTTTCGGAGTTGTCCAGCACGCTGGTCAGCAGCGCCGCCATGTACTCCTTGGTGTAGTGGCACTTGAAATACGCCGTCTGATAGGCCACCACCGCGTAGCTGACGGCGTGGGCCTTGTTGAAAGCGTAGTTGGCGAAGTCGTAGATCTCGTCATAGATGCCCTGGGCCGTGGCCTCATCAATGCCGTTGGCGATGCACCCGGCGATGCCTCTCTCCTTGTCGCCGTAAACAAAGGCCTGCCGCTCCTTCTCGATCTCCTTGGCCTTTTTCTTGCTGATGGCCCGGCGCACCATGTCCGCCTGACCCAAAGAAAAGCCGCCCAGCTCCTGAAAAATGCGGATGACCTGCTCCTGATACACGATGCAGCCGTAGGTCACGGACAGAATGGGGATCAGCTTGGGGTGCTTGTACGTCACCAGCTTCGGGTCATGCTTGCAGGCGATGAACCGGGGGATGGATTCCATCGGGCCGGGGCGGTACAGGGCTATGACGGCGGTGATGTCCTCAATGCTTTGGGGTTTCAGCCCCACGCACACGCCGGTCATGCCGGTGGACTCGATCTGGAACACGCCCGCCGTCTGCCCCCGTGAGATCATGTCATACGTCTCCGGGTCATCGTCAGGAATATCCGCCAGGGTAAAGTCCGGCTTGTACCGCCGCACCAGCTTCACCGCGTCGTCCAGCACCGTCAGGTTTCGCAGCCCCAAAAAGTCCATTTTCAGCAGGCCCAGCTCCTCCAGCGTGGTCATTACGTATTGGCACACCACCGCATCGTCATTTCGGGCCAGCGGCACATACTCGTACACCGGCAGCTTGGTGATGACCACACCCGCCGCGTGGGTGGAGGCGTGGCGGGGCATCCCCTCCAGCGCCATGGCGGTGTCGATGAGCTTTTTCACCCGTGGGTCGTCCCGGTAGGAATCCGCCAGCGGTTTACTCAGCTTCAGCGCATCCTGCAAGGTGATGTGCAGCGCCCCCGGCCCTGCGGGCACCTGCTTGGCCACCTGATCCACCTCGGCGTAGGTCATATTCAGCGCCCGGCCCACATCCCGTATGGCGGCCCGGGCCGCCATCGTGCCGAACGTCACGATCTGCGCCACGTGGTCGTCGCCGTACTTCCGCCGGACGTAATCCACCACCTCGCCCCGGCGGGTGTCGCCGAAATCCATATCAATATCGGGCATGGACACGCGCTCCGGGTTTAGAAAGCGCTCAAAGTACAGGTCGTATTTCATGGGGTCGATGTCGGTGATGTCCAGGCAGTAGGACACCATCGACCCGGCGGCGCTGCCGCGCCCCGGCCCAACGGGAATATCCACGCTCTTGGCATAGCGCACGAAGTCGGACACGATGAGAAAATAGTCCGTAAAGCCCATCTTCTCGATCATGTCCAGCTCATAATTCAGCTGCTTGCGGTACTCCGGCTTTCGGTCGCCGTACCGCCGCGCAAAGCCCTGCTCACACAGCTCCCGCAGATAGGTGGGCGAATCGTATCCCTCCGGCAGCTTGAACTCCGGCAGATGGTACTTGCCGAAGGTAAACTCCAGCTGGCAGCGGTCGGCGATACGTTGGGTATTGGCCACCGCATCGGGATAGGCGGAGAACAGCTTCTCCATCTCCTCCGTGGAGCGGAGATAGAAATTTCTTGGTTCATACCGCATGCGGTTCTCGTCGTCCACCGTCTTGCCGGTTTGGATGCACAGCAGCACGTCGTGGCTCTCCGCGTCCTCCTTCCGCAGGTAGTGGGCGTCGTTAGTACACACCAGCGGAATGCCTGTCTCGTTGTGCAGCCGCAGGATACCACGGTTCACCTCGGTCTGCTCGGCGATACCGTGATCCTGCAATTCTAAGTAAAAGTCCTCCTCGCCGAAGATGTCCCGCATGGTCAGGGCGTACTCCTTTGCCCCGGCGTAGTCGCCGTTCAGCAGCCGCTTGGGGATCTCGCCGGCCAGGCAGGCGGACAGGGCAATCAACCCCTCGGAATGCTCCCGCAGCAGGTTCAGGTCGATGCGGGGCTTGATGTAAAAGCCCTCGATGTAGGCCTGGCTGACCATATAGGATAAATTGCGGTAGCCCGTCTCGTTTTTGCACAGCAGCACCAGGTGGCGGGACTCGGCGTCGAACTCGTGCTGTTTGTCAAATCTTGTACGCCGCGCCACGTATACCTCGCAGCCGATAATGGGATGGATGCCCTCCTTCTGGCAGGCGCGGTAAAAGTCCACCGCGCCGTACATGACGCCGTGATCCGTGATGGCGCAGGCGTTCTGCCCCATGGATTTTACCAGCGCGGGCAGGTCGCGGATGCGGCACGCGCCGTCCAGCAAGCTGTATTCCGTATGGACGTGGAGGTGAACAAAGGACATGGCGTTACGCTCTCTTTCTCTCGGTTTCCATCATATCGCACAATATCTCGGCGGCGCTGACGATCAGCAGTCCGCAGTGGTCGCCGCCGGCCAGGGACAGGGCCAGCTCCGTGGGCCGCAAATCCTTGTGGGACAACAGCTCCCGGCAGTTCAGGTATTGAAAGCGCTCCGTAAAGCGGCGCTGAAATTCCTTTGCCAAATAGGCGGCGCGGGCCTTGTCGCGGGCGGCCTCCGGGAAGGCGCAGCCCAGGATCATCACCGGGGCGTTCACCGCGCCGCAGATGTTGCCGCTGCGAACGCCGCCGCCCAGACCAGCGCCCATGGCCAACGCCTGCGCTTCCGTTATGTTCATAATATCGCTAAAAGCCGCCAGCAGCGACTGGGCGCAGTTCGCGCCGTTTTTCCGATATTGGATAGCCGCCGTACAGCGTGTTTCCTTTGTGTTCATAATGCTTTTGCCTCCTCCATCAGCTTTCTCATGCGGTGGTTGATACAGGACTTCGTCACCGGCGGATCACACCTCTCCGCCAACTGAATTAACGATAATTCAGGAAACTCCAGCCGCAGCGCGGCGGTCTGCCGCAGCTTCTCCGGCAGCTTGTCCCACCGGGCGCTGCGGCGCAGGGCCTCGATGGCGGCCACCTGCTCCTGGGCGGCGTCCAGCGTTTTGTTCACGTTGGCCATGTCGCAGTTCATGGCACGGTTTGCGCCGTTTCGGATCTCCTTATCCACCTTGGCGGTCATAATATCCATGGCAGAAACTGGTGCGCCAATTTTGGTCAAAAAGTCCTCAATATGCTCCGATTGTTTGAAATATAGCAGGAAATCGCCGCCTCTGCGTACCATTCTTGGGAGGAAAAACATCTCCTCCATCAGAGCGGAGACCTCGCGGGAGGCCTGGTTGTGATTGGTAGCAATTTCCAAATGGTAGCGCTTTTCCGGGTCGGTGACGCTGCCGCCGGCCAGGAACGCGCCGCGGAGGAAAGCCGTGCGGCAGCAATCCTCCTCTAAAATACCGAAATTTACATGAATTGCCGTGATTTGGTTAGGATCATAGCCTAAAATGTTGATGATATGGGCCAGCTTTTCACGGTCGGTAATGCCAAAAATCAGCTTGCCCTTTCCGATGCTCTCCTCCGGGAGGCGGTCAAATTTCACAGCGAACGCCTTTTGAAAAAGTCGGGGCAAACGTGATGCAAAATCCTCGTTTTCGGTGATTATCCGCACTTCTGACGGGGTAAATGTGTTGCAATACAGCAGCACACCGTAAGCCTCCGCACGGGCGCAGCAGGAGCGGGAGATAGGCACGCGGCACAGCTCATTTTTTACTTTTGCGGCGAAAGAACGCATATAATCACCTGTTGTTATCAAAATTTAGAGTGCATCAACTTGAAATTACTTTATAAAAACATGGAACACCTTGAAAAAAGACGCGGGAAAAATACACGAAAACGTGGAAAAATTTTGAAGGAGCTTGAAACAGAGTCAGCGGGTCATGTCGCGGTGGCTCTCGGTGACATCGCAGCCCAATCGCGTGACATATTCTGCCAAATAATGGGCAACGGCTACCGAGCGATGGCGACCGCCGGTGCAGCCCACGGCGATGACCAGCTCCGTCCGTCCCTCCTGCCGGTACTGGGGCAGGAGGAAATCCAGCAGCGGGGTGAGACGGCGGAAAAATTCATCAGTCTGTTCAGAATGAAACACATAGTCCCGCACCGGCGCGTCCAGCCCGTTGAGGGACTTCAGCTCCGGGACGTAGTAGGGGTTGGGCAGGAAGCGGACATCCAGCACCAGGTCGGCCTCCGGCGGCAGACCGTTTTTGAAGCCGAAGGAGAGGACGTTCACGTGGAGTGCGCCGCCTGACGCAGCGAAGATGGACAGCAGGGTGCTGCGGAGCTTGGCGGTGGAGAAGGCGGAGGTGTCCAGCACCACGTCGGCCACATCGCGGACGGGGCGGAGCAGCTCCCGCTCACGGGAGACGGCTGTCTCGATGGAGCAGCCGTCGGCGCAGAGGGGGTGACTGCGGCGGGTCTCCTTATAGCGGCGGATGATGGTGGGGGTGTTGGCCTCCAAAAACAGCAGGCGGCAGCGGTTGCCCCGGACGCGGAGCTGGGACACAGCAGCGGTGAGATTTTCCGGGGGCTCGCCGACGCGGACATCGTAGACGAAGGCCAGCTTGTCGTAGCGGCCACCGGCGGCGGCGCAGAAATCGGCGAAGCGGAGCATCATCTCCGCGGGCAGGTTGTCCACGGTGTAGTAGCCGACGTCCTCCAAGTATGTGGCGGCGCGGCTTTTGCCGCTGCCGGACAGGCCGGAGATGATGAGAATTTCCATGGGGGTTCTCCTTTTTGAGTTCTTTTGTTGTGGCCGTGCCTGCGGGCGCGGCGGGGACGGATTCCCACGCCCGTGTGAGCACTGGCTCGGAATGACAGATGATCTTAGGGTTCGACGATTTTGACCTCGGGGGTGAGGTGGACGGAGGCGGCGTTGAAGACACGGGTCTGTATTTCTGCCATGAGGTCGGTCACGTCATCGCAGGTGGCGTGGCCGGTGTTGATGACGAAGCCGGCGTGCTTCTCCGACACCTGTGCGCCACCCACCGTCAGCCCCTTCAGGCCGCATTGGTCGATGAGGGCGGCGGCATAATGCCCCTCCGGGCGCTTGAACGTGCTGCCGGCGCTGGGGTATTCCAAGGGCTGTGAAGTCTTTCGCCTTGCCATCAGCTCATCCATTTTTTCTTTAATGACCGCCGGGTCGCCGGGCTGAAGGCGGAACACGGCGGACAGCACCACCCCGTCGGGACGGTCGGTGAGCAGGCTGTGGCGGTAGGAAAAGCGCAGCTCCTCCCCTGTCAGCGTTCTGACGCCCTCCTCCGGGAACAGCACCGTGGCGGAGGACACCACCTGGGACAGCTCACCGCCGTAAGCGCCGGCGTTCATGCACACGCCGCCGCCCACGCTGCCGGGGATGCCGTGGGCGAACTCCAGGCCGGTAAGGCCCAGCTTGCAGGCCGCGGCGGCCACACGGGACAGGGACGCGCCGGACTCGGCGCGGAGGCAGTTGGGGTCGGCCTCTACCCTCTCCACACGGTTCAGATCGCGGGTGTGGATCACGAGGCGGTCCACGCCGCCGTCAGGGCACAGCAGGTTCGTGCCGTTGCCCAGCACAAAGGGCCGGGCGGACAGTTCGCGGGCCTGGGCAAGCAGCAGGATGAGCTGCTCGCCGTTTTGGGGAAAGGCCATGCGGCGGGCCGGGCCGCCGATGTGGAATGAAGTATAGCGGGACAGGGGCACATCGTGCTCATAGGGCATATCCGGCAGGTAGTCCGCCGTCCATTTATCCAGTTCGTCGTACCAGGTCATAGTACCTCCCATGCGTTTCAGATACGCTTATTCTTGCCCAAAAGGGCCGCGCCGATAAGCCCGGCACGGTTGCCCAGCTCCGCCTTGACGATGCGGGTGCGGCGGTTGCGGCCACAGGGGATGCTCTCGCGGGCCACACGCTGCCGGACAGGCAGCAGGAGCTGCTCCTCCGCCTCGTTGCTGACACCGCCGCCGATGGCCAGCGTGTCGGGCTGGAAAATATTCACCACGTTGACAACGCCGCAGGCCAGATAATCCACGTACTCGTCACAGACCTGCTGCCCCACCGGGTCGCCACGGCGGGCGGCGATGAAGGCGGACTGGCCGGACACGCGGCCCTCGTTCTCCGCCACCACCTGGGCCAGGATGCTGTCGGGGTGGGCGGCCAGGGCTTCGGCGGTGAGGCGCTTGAGGGCGGTGGCGCTGGCGTACTGCTCCCAGCAGCCGCGGCGGCCACAGGGACAGGGCAGGCCATTGCGCTGGATGACCATATGACCCACCTCGCCGGCCATGCCGTTAGCGCCGTGGTAGATCTTGCCGTTATGGACGATGCCCGCGCCCACGCCCGTGCCCAGGGTGACGGTGACGAAGCGCTTGCTGTCGCGCCCCGCGCCCACCAGGTATTCGGCCAGGGCGGCGCAGTTGGCATCGTTTTCGATGTAAAGAGGGATGCTGAGGTAGCGGTGGAACAGCTTGCGGAGGGGCACGTTGCGTAGGGGCAGGTTGCAGGTGTAATTGATCGAGCCGGAGCGTATTTCCACCGTGCCGGGGACGCCTACGCCTACGGAGGCCACGTCGCTGACGGGGATGTTCACCGTACGGGCCAGCTCCTGCACCAGGGAGGCCACCGTCCAGGCCAGGCCCTCATCGTCGGCGATGGAGGCTACCTTCATCTTCTGCGTGGCCAGCAGCACGCCGCTCTCGTCCACCAGGCCGGCCTTCAGGTTCGTGCCGCCGATGTCTACGCCCACGTATTTCATGAGAGGCTCTCCCCTTTTTCACGGAGCATGGCGTCCACCTTATTGTCGAACTGGGTGACGAAGTCACGGGCGGCGTTGTAGCCGTACTTCATCTGGCGGTTCTTCATGGTGGCGATCTCCACGATGCCGGCCAGGTTTCGGCCCGGACGGACGGGGATGGTGACCACCGGCAGGGACACGTCCATCATGGTGTATTTCTCCTCGCCCAGGCCCAGGCGGTCGTAGAACTTGCCATCCACCCACTGCTCCAGCTGGATGATCAGGTCGATGTCCGTCTCGAACTGCACCGCGCCCATGCCGAAAAGCTGCTGCACGTCGATGACGCCCACGCCGCGGATCTCGATGTAGTGGCGGATGATCTCGGGGGCAGTGCCGTAGAGGGTGTTGGAGATGCGGCGGATCTCCACCGCGTCATCGGCCACCAGGCGGTGGCCGCGCTTGAGCAGCTCGATGGCCGTCTCGCTCTTGCCGATGCCGGAGTCGCCCAGGATGAGGACGCCCTGGCCGTAGATATTCATGAGGACGCCGTGGCGGGCGATCTGGGGCGCCATGGCGTGGTTGAGATAGTCGATGAGGTTGCTGGTGACATCCACGGTGGAGTCAGGAGAACGCAGCAGCGTGCGGCCGTGCTTCTCCGCCATGGCTTGCAGCTCGGCGGGGATGTCCATGCCGCGGGCCACGATCATGGCCGGGAACGGGTAGCTGAGGAGCTGGTTGAACACGCGGGTGCGCTCCGATTCCGTCATGCGGTCCAGGTAGCGCATCTCGCCCCGGCCCAGTATTTGCAGGCGCTTGTCATCGAAGTAGTCGTAAAAGCCCACCAGCTGGAGGGCGGGGCGGTTCACGTCGGAGATGGTGACGACGGCGGTGTCGAAATCGCGGCCTCGGTGCAGGATCTCCATGCCGAAGGTCTCCACCATTTTCTTCAGGCTGGCCGGGTTGCGTTTCACTTTTTCCATGGGCGCTCCTTCTGCCCGGAACGGGCGAATATACTCCTTTTAATTATATCTTGTATGGGCTTTTTTCGCAACACCTTCCCTGGGTAAAAAATTTTCGTTTTTTTGTCAAATAACACTTGCAATTTTGGCGCGTATCTGTTATTATATCAACTGCTTGCGATGCAAGAGGTTATGTTACGACAGCAAGGAGGTGCAACGGATGGCAAAGTGCGAATTTTGCGACAAGGGCGTGACCTTTGGTATCAAGGTGTCCCATTCTCACCGGCGTTCCAATCGTCCCTGGAAGCCCAATGTCAAGCGCGTCAAGGCTGTGGTCAACGGCACGCCTCGCCATGTGTACGTTTGTACCAGATGCCTGCGTTCCGGCAAGGTCACTCGCGCTATCTGATCGCGTCTGAACTACACAGTTAAAAGCCCTGCGACAAAGTCGCGGGGCTTTTTGCGTGGGAAAGGGCAGCGCCCCGCCGTATGGCGGGGCGCTGCTGCGTTTCTTTTTATAGCTCCGGGTCCCAGCTCTTCTTTTCGGTGGGACGATGGGGCGTGTCCGTGGACAGTTCGTCCTCCGGCGCAGGGCCGGCGGCGCGGCGGTCGAAGCCCAGGTAGCGCGTGCCCTGGAAGGTCAGGTCGCCGGTGTCGCCCTCGGCCAGGAGGCCGTAGTCCGGGCCGGAGACGTGCAGCTCCAGGCGGTCGCCGCTGTCGAACTGGAAGGTCGCATAGTAAGAGGTGGACGTGGAGGTGTGCATGGCGGTGTTGTCATTGTGATGGTGGTGGACGCTGGTGTTCTGACGCTTGGAGACCACCGTGGCATGGACCGTCAGGCGCGGGGAGTTGTTGTTTTTGTGCCAGGTGCGGATGCCCCGCACCGCTGTGAAGATAAAGCAGCCGATGACGGCAGCAAAAATCAGGTAGAAGATGATCTGAAAAGCGGAATAGCCAAAGCCATAGTCGAAGACAAAGTCCATATATGTTCTCCTTTATTGCCTGTAAAGTAAATACTATTTACACTTTTGCAGGTGCTGGGCGGCCATTTTTAGCATGAGGCGCTTTGTACCCACGTTGTCAAAGGCGATCTCCACCATGGCATCGCCGCCCATGGGACGGACGGACAGCACCATGCCCCGGCCAAAGGCGTCGTGCTCCACCATCTCGCCGGGCTGAAGCTCCATACGGGGCGCGGCGGGTCGGGGCGCGGCCTTGGCGGACGCGGTACGCAGCGTCTCCGGCTTCTTCCCCGCCGGGGCTGCGTAGGAGGTGACAGGGGTGGCGCGGCGGGCATACGCGCCGTAGCCGCCGCCGTTATAGCCGTCATCGTCCTCGTTCCAGCTGTCGGCGCGGGGCTGGGGCTTGGAGAGCCACTCCATGTTCTCCTCCGGGATCTCGTTGAGGAAGCGGGAGGGCATACAGGGCGTGGTGCGGCCATACAGGGTGCGCTGGCGGGCGTTGGTCAGCGTCAGCTTCTCCTTGGCGCGGGTCATGGCCACGTAGCACAGGCGGCGCTCCTCCTCCATCTCATCCGGGTCGCCCATGGCGCGATTTCCCGGGAAAAGGCCCTCCTCCATGCCCACCACAAAGACCTGGGGGAACTCCAGGCCCTTGGCGGCGTGCATGGTCATCATGGTGACGCAGTTGTCGCCATCCACCCGGCTGTCCAGGTCGGTGTAGAGGGCGATCTCGTCCAGAAAGCCGGAGAGGCTGGGCTCGCCCTCCACGTTCTCCAAATAGGCCAGGATGCTGGATTTCAGCTCCTCCACATTCTCCAGGCGGCCACGGCTCTCCAGATCGTCCTTCTCCCGGAGGGCGGCGGTGTAGCCGCTGCGGTCACAGACCTGGTCGTAGAACTCCAGCAGGTCGGTCTGCGGCAGGGTGCGGCGCAGCTCCTCGATCATGTCTGTAAAGGACATCAGCCTTACAGATGCGGATTTCAGGGCAGGAAAGCGGTCGGCTTGGCGGAACACGTCGTACAGCGTCAGGTTCTGCTCCGTGGCGATGAGCTGGGCCTTGTCCACCGTGGTCTGACCGATCTTGCGGGCGGGAACGTTGATGATGCGGCGCAGGCGCAGGTCGTCGGTGGGGTTGTTGATGACGGACAGGTAGGCAAGCATATCCTTGACCTCGGCCCGGTCGAAAAACTTCAGGCCGCCGTATATTTTATAAGGTACGCCGCTGCGCTTGCAGGCGTATTCCAGGGCGTTGGACTGGGCGTTGGTACGGTAGAGCACGGCGCAGTCGCCCCAGCTGCCGCCCCGGCGGTAGTGGGTCATGATCTGACCCAGGACGAAGTTGGCCTCGTCCCCCTCGTGGAAGGTGGTCTTGACCGTGACCAGCTCCCCTGCCCCGTTGTTGGTCCACAGCGTCTTGCCTTTGCGGCCCTGATTGTGGCGGATGACGGCGTTGGCCGCGTCCAGAATATTTTGGGTGGAGCGGTAGTTCTGCTCCAGGCGGATGACCCGCGCACCGGGGAACTGTTTTTCAAAGCTGAGGATGTTGGTGATGTCCGCGCCGCGGAAGCGGTAGATGCTCTGATCGTCATCGCCTACCACGCAGATGTTCTTCCCCGGGCCGGTGAGCAGCGTGGCCAGTCGGTATTGCAGGGCGTTGGCGTCCTGGTACTCGTCGATGAGGATGTAGCGGAATTTGCGGCGGTAGTAGTCCCGCACCTCCGGCACGGTCTCCAGCAGGCGGACGGTGTGCCACAGCAGGTCATCGAAGTCCAAGGCGTTGGCCTCCCGGAGTTTTTTGTTGTAAAGCGAATACACTTTACCTATGTTGATTTTGCGGAAGTCGTTGATCTGACGCCACTGGGCCAGGAACTCCTCCGGCGTTTGGCAGTCGTTCTTGGCGCGGGAGATGACGGACTGCACCTCACGGGGCGGGAAGGTCTTTTCCTCCAGGCCCAGCTCCTTCAAAATGTCCCGGATCACCCGCTTGCTGTCGTCGGTGTCGTAGATGGTGAAGCTGCGGTCGAAGCCCAGCCGGTCGATGTCGCGGCGCAGGATGCGGACGCAGGCGGAGTGGAACGTGGAGGCCCACACGTCGGCGGCGGTCTCCTCCCCCAGCATGACGCCCAGGCGGTCCTTCAGCTCGTTGGCGGCCTTGTTGGTGAAGGTGATGGCCAGCACCTCCCAGGGGCGGGCAGGCTCGACGGCGCAGAGGTAGGACACCAGCGGGCGCTGGGCCTCGTCCGGGTGCTGGACGTACTGCTCCAGGAACGTCACCTCGTCCTCGGTGGCGGGGACGGGGATCTCGTCGGTGTCGCTGCCGCGGCCATAGCGCAGCAGGTTGGCGACACGGTGGATCAGCACGGTGGTCTTGCCTGAGCCCGCGCCGGCCAGGAGCAGCAGCGGGCCTTCCGTGGCCAGCACGCCCTCCCGCTGGCGGGGGTTCAGCTTCTGATAGTCCACGGCGATGGCTTCACGCCGCGCCGCGATAAAGCGTTTTTCAAGTTCCGTCATGGGGCTTCCTCTCTCTTCCCTGTTCGAGTTTTTACCTTATTTTAATACAGAAACGCCCGGCGGTCAACCGGGTTTCGAGAAAATGTAGAAATTTTGTTCGATTTTACTTGACAAGAACGAGTGTTCGATTTATAATACGTGTAGAACATAAGTTTCACGTCAAGGAGGACACGAATATGACGACGTTTGGTTTTGTGATGATCCTGATCGGTGCCGGCTCTATCGCAGCCAATGTGATGCGGCTCATCGACTGCATCGACAGGCCCGCGCCCCGTCGCCGCCGCATGGCGTAACGGAGCATGGAGCTGCTGGATAAGCTGACCATCCTGTCGGACGCGGCCAAATATGACGCAGCTTGTACGTCCAGTGGGGTGAAGCGCGGCGTGAGGCCGGGGATGATCGGCAACACGTCCTCCTCTATTGCCGGGTGCTGCCACAGCTTTTCCGCAGATGGGCGATGCGTCACGCTGCTGAAGGTGCTGATGAGCAACGCCTGCGTGTACGACTGCAAATACTGCGTGAACCGGCGCAGCAACGACACGCGGCGGGCGGCGTTTACGCCCCAGGAGCTGGCAGAGCTGACCATAGGATTTTACCGGCGGAACTATATCGAGGGGCTGTTTTTGTCCAGCGGGGTGCTGCGCGACCCGGACTACACCATGGAACAAATGATCCGGGCACTGCGTATCCTGCGGGAGACGTATCGGTTCAACGGGTACATCCACGCCAAGGCCATCCCCGGCGCTGCGCCGGAGCTGGTGCGGGAGCTGGGGCTGCTGGCGGACCGGCTCAGTGTGAACATCGAGCTGCCCAGTCAGGCGGGGCTGCGGACGTTAGCGCCGGACAAGACGAAGGAGGCCATTTTGCGGCCTATGGGGCTGATACGGGACGGCGCGGCCCAGAGCAAGGCGGAGCTGGCCAAATATAAGCACGCGCCGGTGTTTGCCCCGGCGGGACAGAGCACGCAGCTCATCGTGGGGGCAACGGAGGATTCAGACCGGCATATTTTACATCTGACGGAGCGGCTGTATCAGAAATACCGGCTGAAGCGGGTGTTCTATTCGGCGTATGTGCCGGTGGTGGAGAACAGCTTGCTGCCGTCGTTGGACACGAAGCCGCCGCTGCTGCGGGAGCACCGGCTGTATCAGGCGGACTGGCTGCTGCGGTTTTACGGGTTTCAGGCCTCGGAGTTATTGGATGAGGCACATCCGAATTTCGACCCGCATTTCGACCCGAAGTGCAACTGGGCGCTGGGACACCCGGAGCAATTCCCGGTGGAGGTCATGCGGGCGGATCTGGAGACGCTGCTGCGTGTGCCGGGGATCGGCCCGGTGAGTGCGCGGCGGATCGTGTCGGCCCGGCGGTGCGGGACGCTGCGGTTTGAGGACTTGCAGAGGCTTGGCGTGGTGCTGAAGCGGGCGCAGTATTTTCTGACCTGCGGCGGGAAGCTGCGGGAGGGACTGCGCTTCTCCCCCGCTACGCTGCCGATGCAGCTGGAACGTATGGAACGAGGGCTGCTGCCGGAGCATGACGCGGCGCAGCTTTCGCTTTTTGACCGGGTGGGGTGAGCAAATGGGCGAGGTGATCTATCAGTACGACGGCAGCTTAGAGGGGTTCTTCTGCTGCGTGTACGAGTGCTATGCGTACAAGGAGACACCGGCATCGTTCTGCTGCGAGGACGATCCCCTGTCGCTGTACGAGGTGCGGACGGTCATCACGCAGAATGAGCGAAGCCGGAGGGTGCAACTGGGCATCTCCGGGCGGTCGAAAAAGGCGCTGGCGCTGGTGCGGCGGGGTTTTTTGACGTGCATGGAGGACAAGGAGCTGCACCTTTTGGCATTGATACGGAAGCTGATCGCGGAAGGCCCGGGGTTTTTGCGGGATCTGTCCGACCCGACGTGCTACCCGGTGTACCGGGCGATCCGGCACATGAACGGAGAATTAGAGAAGCTGCGGGGATTTGTGCGGTTTTCGGACTACGGTGGTGTGCTGGGAGCGGAGATCGAGCCGAAGAACCGGGTGCTGCCGCTGCTGCGGGGATATTTCTGCGGGCGATACGGGAATGAGCGGTTTTTTATCTACGACCGCACACACCGGGAGCTGCTGTTCTACGCGGACGGAAAGTCGCGGATCGCGGCGGTGGAGGGCTTTCAGCCCACGCTGCCGGGAGGGGAGGAATTGCAGTTCCGGGCGCTGTGGAAACGGTTTTTTGAGACGGTGGCCATTCGGGAGCGGGAAAATCCCCGGTGTCAGAACACGTTTTTGCCCAAGCGGTATCGGGGGACGATGACGGAGTTCCTGCCGCTGGAGTACGAGAGGGAGCGATACGACGGCGGTACACCGCTGCCGGAGAGTGGTACATAATACGGCGGCGCCGCGGGCGGAGAGTGGTACATAATACTGCGGCGCTGCGGGCGGAGAACGGGAAAGGCCCGCCGCGGATGCGGCGGGCCTTTCCTCCCCCTTTGTTTCCCCCTTTTCCCCTGTTTTTGCCATGCTTGGGATATATTGACAAACCCGTCCCCCAACGGGTTTAGTCAGCTAGGTATTCCCGCAGCTTTTGGAGGCTGCGGCGCTCCAGGCGCGAGACCTGGACCTGGGAAACGCCCAAAATGCGGGCGGTCTGCTCCTGGGTCAGGCATTTGAAGAAGCGAAGCAGTATGGTTTGACGTTCGCGCTCCGGCAGGGTATCGATGGCGTCGCGGAGCGCCAGGTGCTCCACCAGGGCGGTCTCGGGTTCTTCCGTGCCCAGGGTGGACTCCAGCGTGAGGCCCTCGGCGGTCTCCTGCTGGAGGGATTCCGGCGCGATGAGCGCCAGGTCGATGGACGCGATCTCCTCGGCGGTGAAGCCGGTCTCGGCGGAGAGCTCGGACAGCTTTGGCTCACAGCCAAGGCGGGTGCGAAGGCGCTCACGGGCGGCCCAGAGGGTCTGGCCCTTTTCCCGCAGGGTGCGGCCCACCTTGATCGGGCCATCGTCCCGGAGGAAGCGGCGTATCTCGCCGGCGATCTTGGGGACGGCGTAGGTGGAGAACTGCGTGCCGTATGTTAAGTCAAAACCCTTTACAGCCTTGACGAAGCCTATGCAGCCAAGCTGGTACAGGTCATCGGTCTCCACGCCGCAGCCGTTGTAGCGGCGGACGATGGACCAGATGAGGCCCGCGTTTTCGGTGAGCATTTGCTGACAGGCATCGTCGTCCCCCTGTTGGGCGCGTTCCAGCAGCGCCAGGCGGTCGCTCATCGGCCCGTGCTCATGCGAGGGGCGATCCGCTTACGCATCTGCACCGTGGTGCCCTTGCCGGGGACGGAGCGGACGGTGAGCTTGTCCATGAAGCTCTCCATGATGGTGAAGCCCATGCCGCTGCGCTCGCTGCCGCCGGTGGTGAACAGCGGCTTGCGGGCCTGCTCCACGTTGTCGATGCCCCGCCCCCAGTCCCGGACGGACAGCTCTAAAACGCTGCCTGGCAGGAGCTTCATCTTCAGGACGATGCGGCCCAGTTCGTTGGGGTAGGCGTGGACGATGGCGTTGGTGACCGCCTCGCTGACGGCGGTCTTGATGTCCCCCAGCTCATCCAGCGTGGGGTCGAGCTGGGCGGCGAAGCCGGCGGCGGCCACGCGGGCGAAGCCCTCGTTGCTGCTGCGGCTGAGAAATTCCAGGGTCACATAGTTTTCGGCGCGTGTCATTATGTACTCTCCTCCCCTATTCGATGGTCATCATGCGGTTCACGCCGGACGCCTCAAATACCTTGCGGGGCTGGGGCGATACGTGGCGCAGCAGGACGGTGCCGCCCAGCTCGCGCATACGCTGCCAGCCGCGCAGCGCCACGGCGATGCCGGAGCTGTCCATGAAGGTCACGCCGGAGAAGTCCAGCACCAGCACCATGGGGAGTGTGCGCTCGATCTCCCGCTCCAAGCAGGTGAGCAGGCCCTTGGCACCGTGGTGATCCAATTCGCCCTGAAGCTGAAATTCCAGCTCCTTACCTTCGCATTTTGCCGTTACATCCATGGCAGGTACTCCTTTGCAGATGGTTTCCGGCGCACGGGCCGGTCATTTGTGGTTACCAACCGTGGTTGATTATACATCATCAAAAGCGAAAATCCTGTCGAACTCAGTCGGAAAAATAAAAGAAAGAGACCGGAATTTTCCAGTCTCTTTCAAGAAGGGGCGATATTCGAGTCAATATGGGGTCACAGCTTCATGGCGGCGGCGGATTCGTCCAGCTTGGCGATGAGGGCGCGGGCCTTCTCCGCCTTTTCCTGCTCCGCGTTGACCACGTTCTCCGGGGCACGGGAGGTGAAGGACTCGTTGGCCAGCTTGGCCTCAATGCGCTGAAGGTTCTCCTCCGCCTTCTTGCGCTCGGCGGCGATGCGCTCCAGCTCCTTGGCGATGTCCACCAGCTCGGACATGGGCATATAGACGGTGGCATCGTGGGTGGCCACCGTGACCATGCCGGTGAGGTCGGCGGGGGCGGCGGTGAGCACCGTCAGCTCACTGGCGTAGGCCATGCGGGTGATGAAGTGCGCGCCCACGGTGTAGTTGTCGGGCTTGTCCGTGACCAGGATGACCTGGGCCTTGCGGCTGGGCGGAACGTTCATCTCGGCGCGGCGGGCGCGGATGGCGGAGATGGCATCCTTGACGGCCTCCATGGCGCTTTCGGCCTCCGGGAAGGACAGGGCGTCCTGATACTCCGGCCAGCGGGCGGAGATGAGGTACTGACCCTCGTGGGGCAGCGCCTGCCAGATCTCCTCGGTGATGAAGGGCATGAACGGGTGCAGCAGCTCCAAAACGCGGAGCAGGACATAGCACAGCACGTTCTCGGCGGCCAGCTTGGCGGCGGGGTCGTCGCCGTTGAGCCGGGTCTTGGTCAGTTCGATATACCAGTCGCAGTAGGTGTCCCAAATGAAATCGTAGATCTTGGCGGAGGCCACACCCAGCTCGTAGGCCTCCAGGTTGTCCGTGACCTCGCGGATGAGGGTGTTCAGCTTGCTCAGCACCCACTTGTCCTCCAGCTCCAGCTTTTCGGGGAGCTGCACCTTGTCGATGCTCAGGTTCATCATGACGAAGCGGCTGGCGTTCCAGATCTTGTTGGCAAAGTTACGCATGGCCTCGCACTTCTCCACGAAGAAGCGCATATCGTTGCCGGGGCTGTTGCCGGTGATGAGGTTGAAGCGCAGGGCATCCGCGCCGTACTTCTCCGCCATCTCCAGGGGGTCGATGCCGTTGCCCAGGGATTTGGACATCTTGCGGCCCTTGTCATCCCGGACAAGGCCGTGGATGAATACGGTCTTGAAGGGCTCTTTCTTCATCTGCTCCATGCCGGAGAAGATCATGCGGGCCACCCAAAAGAAGATGATGTCGTAGCCGGTGACCATGACGGAGGTGGGATACCAGTAGTTCAGGTCCGGGGCGTTCAGGTCGGGCCAGCCCATGGTGGAGAAGGGCCACAGGGCGGAGCTGAACCAGGTGTCCAGCACGTCCTCCTCGCGGGTCAGGCGGGTGCAGCCGCATTTTTCGCACTTGGTGGGGTCTTCACGGCTCACGTTGATGTGGCCGCAGTCGTCGCAGTACCAGGCGGGGATCTGATGACCCCACCACAGCTGGCGGGAGATGCACCAGTCGTGGACGTTCTCCATCCAGTTGATATAGGTCTTGGTGAAGCGCTCGGGGACGAACTTGATCGTGCCGTCCTCCACCACACGGATGGCCTCCTTGGCCAGGGGCGCCATTTTGACGAACCACTGGGCGGAGATGAGGGGCTCGACATCGTTGTGGCAGCGGTAGCACGTGCCCACGTTGTGGGAATAGGGCTCGGTCTTGACCAAATAGCCCTGCTCCTCCAGGTCGGCCACCACGGCCTTGCGGCAGGCGTAGCGGTCCATGCCCTGGTATTTGCCGGCGTTTTCGTTCATCGTGCCGTCGTCGCTGATGCAGCGGATGACCTCCAAATTGTGGCGCAGGCCCACCTCGAAATCGTTGGGGTCATGGGCTGGGGTCATTTTCACCGCGCCTGTGCCGAAGCCGATCTCGCAGTATTCGTCGCCCACGATGGGTATCTCGCGGTTCATAATGGGCAGGATGCAGGTCTTGCCGATGAGGTGCTTGAACTTCTCGTCCTCCGGGTTGACGGCCACGCCAGTGTCGCCCATCATGGTCTCGGGGCGGGTGGTGGCGATGACGATGTCGCCGCTGCCATCGGCCAGGGGGTAGCGGATATACCACAGGTGGCCGGGCTTATCGGTGTACTCCACCTCGGCGTCGGACAGGGCGGTGAGGCAGTGGGGACACCAGTTGATGATGCGGCTGCCCTTGTAGATGAGGCCCTTTTCGTACAGCTCGCAGAACGTCTCGCGGACGGCGCGGGAGCAGCCCTCGTCCATGGTGAAGCGGTCGCGGCTCCAGTCGCAGGACGCGCCCATCTTCTTCTGCTGCTCCACGATGCGGCTGCCGTATTTCTCCTTCCAGTCCCAAACGCGCTCCAGGAATTTTTCGCGGCCCAGGTCGTGGCGGGTCAGGCCTTCGTTTTTACGCAGGTCCTCCTCCACCTTGATCTGAGTGGCGATGCCGGCGTGGTCAGAGCCGGGCAGCCACAGAGCGGCGTAGCCCTGCATCCGCTTGAAGCGGGTGAGGATGTCCTGGAGCGTGCAGTCCAGGGCGTGGCCCATGTGGAGCTGGCCGGTGACGTTGGGGGGCGGCATGACGATGGAGAAGGGTTTCTTGTCGGGGTCGATCTCGGCGCGGAAGCAGTCGCCGTCCATCCACATTTTGTAGATGCGGGATTCCACGTCCCGAGGATCGTACACTTTCGGAAGTTCTTTCATTGATTTTCTCCTTTTTGAGTATTTGGCAAAACAAAAAGTCCGCTCCGTTTTGCCAGTGCAAAACAGGGCGAACATACAGTCCGTGGTACCACCTGTGTTCGGGTCAGACCCGCGCTCATGGGTGCGATAACACCCTATCCCGGTAACGGGGGATGGCCGTCGAGGCTTACTTTGGTTCAGCCCGAAGCTCAGGGACGACTTGGGCGGCGCGTCACGGGCGCTTACACCTGCCGCGCCCTCTCTCGGCTTTCGCTGACCGCTTACTGCTTCCCGTCATCGCGTGTTTCGTATGGAGGAAGTATACTATACGCCGAGGAAATTGTCAAGTGAAAAGGACGGCGCGATGCGCCGCCCTTTCAGGCTGTCGAAAAAGCCTCCGGCTTTTTTCGACAGCCTGAAATAATGT
>CAMDUN010000002.1:0-134007 GCA_945878665.1 uncultured Clostridia bacterium
CGCGAGCATCGGCTGTCGCCTCCAAAAACTCCCCTAACGGAGGGGTCTGGGGAGGGTCGCAACTCTCCCCAGAAGGTAACAATCTATAATGACTTACAGAATAAAAGAACAATTTGCTATCCATGCCCCGCCAGCGTAACCCTTGCTGGCGGGGATTTCTTATATGCAATGCCTGCATTAGTGGCATAACGCTTCAGCATTTTTCTCCTGGACAAAGACTTATGTGAGAAGCGGGGCGCGAAGTTTTACTGAACGCCTTGGGGCCGCCTGTGCAGCAGTCGGTGGGTTCTTTTTCTGCGCCATCCCGGATAACTGGAACTTCAACGCTTCCAACCCGTGTCTGCACTGTGGTGGCAACTATAACCAGAACTTGAACCACGGCCTTTTCTACGTGAACTACAACAGCACGTCGAACACGAACGCGAACATCGGCTGTCGCACCCTTGTTTTCATCTCACGATGATGAGAGTTTGGCTAACTATTTTTCCTCGGTAGACAGGGTTTCGATAAACCCTTTCTACAGTGTTCGAGTAATCGGGCACTGTACAGGTCGGCAAACACCCATGGCCTGTATATCGGCACGGGCGACCGCACACCCCATGGTGAAGATAAGCTGATAGGGCATGGTTTAGTACATCCAAAACAATCTTGAATACATAGTGTTGTGACGACGGACTACGCCGAAAAACAATATATGTAACCCATTTTTGCGGAGGACGCTGGAAAGACCATGAGGCTACAAGGAGGAACCAACCCTATTGAAACGAGTAAATCATCTATATGAGCAGTTAGTTTCGGACGATAATCTGAAACTTGCTTTGCTGGAAGTCAATGCTACACACCGCTGGTATCCAGGGCATAAACCTAATCGAACAGTTCGGTGGGTTGAAAAAGATATACCTCAACGGGTAGAAGATTTGCGTGAGATTATCAACGGTTTAATTGACGGAACACGATCACTGCAACCTCCCAAGCAAAAACATCGGTATGATAAATCTGCCGGTAAGTGGAGGGATATTAACGAGCCTATGCTTTGGCCTGACCAATATGTTCATCACGCACTGGTACAGGTACTACAGCCCGTCATGATGCGCGGCATGGATCGGCACTGTTGCGGCAGTATTCGTAACAGAGGTATTCATTACGGTATGAAAATGATCAAGAAGTGGATGAAAAATGACAAAAAGGGGACAAAGTATTGCCTCGAATTGGACATTCATCATTTCTATGATAGCATTAACCCGAAATATGTGGTTGATAGAATGCGCTGCCTCATAAAAGATCATAAGGTTATGAGCTTAATCGAAAGCGTACTGAGCCACGGTGTCCTGATTGGGATTTACTGTTCTCAGTGGTTTGCAAATACGATTTTGCAGCCACTTGACCATATGATCCGCGAAGGTGGCTATGGTGTCACACATTATATGCGCTATATGGACAACTTCACGATTTTCAGTAGTAATAAAAGAAAGTTGCATAAACTGCTGAAAGCAATCAAGAAATGGCTTGCTGGCATTGGTCTTCAAGTCAAAGGGAATTGGCAGGTTTTCCCGACAGCATCCCGTATGCCGACAGCGCTCGGCTATCGTTATGGGCATGGATATACACTTTTGAAAAAGCGTAATCTGCTGAGGCTCAAGCGAAAGCTGAGAGTTTATTACAAAAAGAAGCGGAAACACAAGAAGATATCAAGGAGGTTAGCAACGGGATTGTTGTCAAGAATTGGACAGCTTTCACATTGTAACCGTGCTGGTGTCTTTCGACGTATTTACCACGGGAAAGTACAAAGAGACTTGAAGAATATTGTACGAGAATTTTCAAGAAAGGAGCGATTATCTTGGAGTACATTTTTGGATCGAACGACTTCACCGGAGAAGAGGTGCTGAAAACGATCGGTGCAGAGCACAGTGATCTCAGCGGCTTTCAGCAAACGGTTCGGGAGTATCCCGACTGCACCATCACCGACTCCTTCTTTGTGGTGCGGAAAACGAAGTCTGATGAGGATGAGGAGGGAAAGTGCTATGACTGGTATTTGATTGATCGGCATAGCCGTACTATTGACCGAACGAAACCGGTCAAAGCAAACCTGGACGTTTTGATGGCGTCTATGTTGGAGGGATAAAGCATGAAGATGGATAAGAACGATGTGTCCCGCCTGTATCAGAGCGGGATGATTACGAGCACAGGCGTATTGAATGCTATCACGATTGGCTGGATTACGACTGAGGAGGCCGTAGAAATCCTTGGAGACGACAATGCTCTTGAAACGGTACGTGCAGCAAAACTTTTGGAGATTTCCAAGGCTTGCAACGCGGCCATCGTGGCCGGCGTAGATGTGCCTATCGGGGATCGTCTTGACCACTTCAATTTGAAACTGGAGGATCAGAGCAATATCAATAACCTGTTCCGCGTGGTTGAGCTGGGCGGTACTGAGTACCCCTATCAGGCCGATGATGGAACCTGCACGGTGTATTCTGCTACAGAGATCGCTCAGATTTACGTTGCGGCTCAGACGCTGATTACCGGCCAGACGGCATATCATAATGCTCTCAAGGGCTATGTCAATGCCATGACTGACGCTGAGGAAATCGCTGCTGTGCAGTATGGCATGGATCTGCCTGAACCCTATGCTACGGCTTTGTCTGAGAAACTGGCAGTAGCTCAGGCTCAGATGGAGGCTATCATGCAAAAGCTGGGCGGTGCCGCATGAGTAGCGTTGAGCTGATTGCGGAGTTAACCGACATCTGCATTCGTCAGGCTGAGATAATTAAGGCTCAGGCATATGTACTTAATCAGTTTGGCGCTGAGGTTAGAGAGGAAGAGGCGTTGCGGGAACAAAACCGGCTGAAAGAAATTGCCGGAGAATGGGAGTAAGATAAGCATGGAGCGGAAACGAATTGGAAAGTGGGGGCTTCCTGTTCTGCTCTGGTTTTGGACTGGCGGTGTGTATTTCTTCGGCGAGGTCATCTGGAAGACTTCTCAGGGTAGGCCAGAAACGATCAGCTGGACGATGTTTGCGTTGGCGATTATTCTGGCCGTCCCCCTGGAACGCTTTGGAGCAGAGCTTCCCTGGGAAATGCCGCTGGTAGGGCAGGCGTGTATCTGTGCTGCCGCGATTACAGCGTTAGAGTTCGTTACCGGACTTGTTTTGAATGTGTGGCTTGGTTTGGGAGTGTGGGATTACTCGCACTTGGCCGGGAATATCCTGGGACAAATCTGCCCGCAGTTTACTTTGCTGTGGCTCGTTCTATCCGTTGTAGGTATTGTCATACTGGACTGGATGAGATATGCGGTAGAGGGTGGAGAGAAGCCCCACTACACATAACAGAATAAAACAGCTATTTGCTAACCATTTTTTAAGAGCCGTACCTAAAAAAAGGTGCGGCTCTTTCTTTATACGAAAAAGGAGGTGAGAGTTATGGGACGGAAGACGAAACAAAACAAGATCACCAGCCCGGAATTGATCGCCCAGATCAACCCGAAGAACATTCGGCTGATGAACGATTTTCTGGAATATCTGCGGAGTATCGGCAAGGCGGATTCCACCGTCAAGGCATATACGAGCGATTTGTATATCTTCTTCGTGTGGGTACTCCAAAATGCGGACAACAAGTATTTCCCGGAGATTAGCAAGCGTGACATCATCTCGTACCAAAACTGGCTGTTGCGGAACAACGAGAACTCTCCCGCCCGTGTACGCCGGCTGAAGAGTACGTTGTCATCTTTGAGTAACTACATCGAGGCAATCTTGGATGACGAGCTTCCCAATTTCCGGTCGATCGTCCGCAAGATCGAGAACCCGGTAAATGAGCCGACCAGAGAGAAGACGGTGCTGACCGACGAACAGGCCGATCAACTCTTGGACTATCTGATGGAGCGCGGGCAGTACGAGAAAGCCTGCTGCTTCGCTTTGGCGCGGTATTCTGGGCGGCGCAAGTCTGAGCTGACGCGGTTCAAAGTGTCGTACTTCGACGACGAGAACATCATCTATGGCACATTTTACAAAACGCCTGAGAAAGTCAGAACGAAGGGCAAGGGCGTCAACGGAAAAATGCTTACCTGCTATGTGCTGGCAAAGCCTTTTAAGCCCTACTTCGATGCGTGGATGGCGAAGCGGGCAGAGCTGGGTATCGAAAGTGAGTGGCTGTTCCCTGATAGGGACGATCCTGCGAAGACGGTGCCTATCTCTACGCTGAACAGCTGGGCGGAGACCTTCTCCAATATTCTGGGTATCCCCGTGTATTGGCATAGTCTTCGGCACTTCTTTACGACCTCGCTTGCCAAGGCAAACCTGCCCGATTCTGTGATCAAGACCATCATTGGATGGGAGAGCTTGGAAATGGTGGATATCTACAAGGATATCGACGATGAGGACGAAATCGGCAAGTATTGCATGAACGGTGAAATCGTCGGACAGAAGCAAGCCGCGCTTTCTGATCTGTAAGGAGGTGCGAGATGAACGAACTGACAATTCATGACTACCTTCAAAAGAAGGGGCTGAATGAGTATGGGATTGCTGGGCTGATGGGCAACTTGTTTGCCGAAAGCGCCCTTAATCCTCGGAACTTGCAGAACAGTTATGAAAATGTCCTTGGCATGAATGACAATGCTTATGTAGCTGCTGTGGATAACGGCACCTACACAAACTTCGTGCAGGACAAGGCCGGCTTTGGCCTTGCCCAGTGGACGTTTTGGACTCGGAAGCAAGCCCTGCTGGATTTTGCTAAGGCGTCTGGAAAATCTATCGGCGATCTCATTATGCAGCTGGATTTTCTTTGGAAAGAGCTGTCCGAGAGTTACCCCGGCGTGCTGGCGGTGCTGCGGGCGGCAACCTCTGTATTGGAGGCTTCCAATGCCGTGCTGCTGAACTTTGAGAAGCCAGCAAACCAGAGTAAGGATGTTCAGAAGAAGCGTGCTGAGTATGGGCAGCGGTACTATGACCAGTTTGCCTCTCAGACTGCTCCTGCGTCCGACTCTGATTTGGAACAGTTCAGAAAACTCTTTCAGGAAATGAGAGCTGAACTGCAGGACAACGACTGCGGCCAGTGGAGCGCTGAGGCGCGGCAGTGGGCGTTGGATATGGGTTTGATTACCGGCAACGGGACTGTCATCAATGGTGAACCCAACTATATGTGGCAAGACCTTGTTACCCGTGAACAGTTCGTGACGGTGCTCTACCGTCTTGCTCAAATCATGGGGTCGCCGGCATGAAAAGTATCTACGGTTGGTAATGAAAATTTCTGACCGTTCGGAAATAAAGAGGTGAACTTCAATGGTCGATATCAACAACATTGTATCCCGTGGTGGGTACCTGGTGGATGGCGCGACAGGAGAGAAAGTCCTGTTTTATGAGTGCGATCCCAGAAAAAACACGGAATGTAATCGTGAAATGTGTCGGGGTGACGGGGCAGAGGATGAGGGTAGCTTCGGGTTCTGCTCTAAGACACTCGATCCACGTTTCCGTAAAGACGGCGGTAAGGCTTGGTACGCTGTGCTGAAGACATCAGAGGACGGCGGCGAGCCTTACTGGGGCAGAGAATACGTGGAGGTGGTTTGAAATGATGACGGTTCAAGAATGTATCCGGTACGTTGAAAGCCATCTGGAGATCCGCCCTGCGACGAATAACGGAGCCTATACCAGCGGAAGAACGATCAAGCCTGCCGGCTGCGTAAACCATTCTGTTGGCTGCGCACAACCTTCTGTCGATGTGTTTTTTAACACGATGAACAAGTCCAGCGCGGGCTGGGGTGTTAATGCTCTCCTTGGTGACTTCCATAAGGGCGAAGGGCGAATCGTTCTCACCTTGCAATGGAATGGTCGCCCGTGGGGATGCGGTTCCGGCAGTAAGGGTTCGTGGAATAACACGAAGGTGCAGTGGGAGATTTGTGAACCCGCAGGCCACACCTATGCTGGTGGCACGATGGTCGGATACGACGTGGCGAAAAACCAGGGCTATTTCGACCGGATGTGGAAAATGGTCGTGGCATGGAATGTCTATATGGTCAAGAAATTCGGATATCCGATTTCTGGGATCAGCGACCATGCAGAGTCATATCGTGCCGGCTATGGCTCCAACCATGGCGATGTGGGACAGTGGTGGCCGAAGCACGGTAAGAGCATGGATGCTCTGCGGAAGGAAGTTCAGGAAATTCTCAATGGCGAAACGGAGGGTGATGACATGGATGTAGCACGTTTCAAAGAACTCTGGAGCGAAATGCGTAAGGAACTCCAGGACAATGACGCAAGCGCATACAGCGCAGAAGCACGCGAGTGGGCAACGAAGAATGGCCTGATCGCCGGTAATGGTACAACCGTCAACGGCGATCCGAATTGTATGTGGGGCGACATTTTGACCCGCGAGCAGTTCGTCACCGTTCTTTATCGTTGGACTCAGATGATGGGCAAGGCGTAAAATGACCATCTCGATCGAGCGTGGTAAGAAGAAAAGCAAGCCGAAATCGAAGAGGCCACGCCTTGGATTTACTAACTGGCTTGCTGTATGTATCATGATTTTCCTTGCCGCTGGACTGGCCGGCGGCTTTTACCTTGCTCGACTGAGTATCGTATATGGGTATACCGGGGCGCTGGCTTGCTATACGGCAGCTTTTGCTCCGATAGGAACTGCCTGCAGCATTGTGCTCAGTAAAATTGTACACAAGAGCGAGGTAGAAAACTCTGGTGCTGATGGAGAAGGAATTAAGTTCGCAACTGCTAAAGCACACAATTTTTGTGAGAACAGCATAGAGGGCAGCGAAGAAAGCCCTGCAATTTGAAAAGGAGGATAGAGTGCTATGGATTCTGAATGGGTACGGCTGATTGTATCAGTGCTGTCTGGTCTTGCCGCAACTATCCCGCTGGTAATCCAGCTGGTGAAGTATGTGCGGAAAACGATCCAGGACAAAAACTGGCCGGAAGTTGTTAAGCTCGTTACCAGTTACATGGAACGCGCCGAGACGATGTTCGAGAAGGGTGCAGATCGGAAGGAATGGGTCATGGCTATGGTCAAGGCTTCTGCCGATACTGTAAAGTATGATCTCGATATGGACAAGATTTCCGATCTGATTGACAGTCTGTGCGATATGAGCAAGATTGTCAACGGCACCTCCAATACGGCGCGATAAGCACTTTGGAGGGACATGACATGAACATGGGAGAGATCTTGGGATGGAGCGGCGGAACGCTCCTTTTGCTTATGACCTTTGTTCAGGTCGCCCCGATCAAGGTGAACCCTTGGTCGTGGTTGGCAAAGAAGATTGGCAGAGCAATCAACGGTGAGGTGTTGAATGAGATCGCCGACATCAAAAAGGAACAACGTGAGACACAGGACAAGCTCGAAAAACATATTCAGGACGATGATGAGCGAGATGCGAGTATGCACCGCCAGCGTATTCTGCGGTTCAATATTGAACTTATGAGGGGCGAGGACTTTACACATGAGTGTTTTAATGATATGCTCCTTGACATCGACGAGTATGAGAGATTCTGTGAAACACATCCCGGATATAAGAACAACCGAGCGGTCATGGCTATTGCCAACATCAAGCGGGTATACCAAGACCATGAGGAAAACGGTGGGTTCCTTGTATGAATGAAGAGGGGTGCAGAAATGTGCCCCTCTTTTTTTCGCCAATAGTCTCTATTTGACATAGGGAAGTAGGGTGTGTATAATATATAAGGTAGCGCCATTTGGCGCGTGGTGGTTACAGTCCAGAAAGTTACCACAAATTTTACCACATTTGACTATCACAAGATAAAACAAGACAAAATCAAAAGTAGCAAAAAAGTCTTGATTTTCGTGAGAAACATGAGGTAATAGAGTATGATAAGACAAGATAAAGCATACTGTGAATTGTTCCCCACGATGAAACCCCTCGGAGATTAACACTCTAAAAAAGTTCAAAAATACGCAAAAATAAAGACAAAACGCTTATTTTCGGGATAAAAAATTGTGATAATTAAGTGGCGATTTTTATTTTACCACAGCTTTACCACATTTGCCGAAAATACCACAGTGTTACCACAGAGAGTTAGCCTACGGGCTAACTCTCTTTTTTAATAAGAACAAGAAGGAAAGAGGTGTCGAAAATGGCTAAGTGCGGTGGAGGCAAAGGTAAAGGCAAAGGCAAGGGCAGAGGCTAAAAAAATTATAGGGTGCAGATTTATTTCTGCACCCTATTTTTTTGCCAACGGAGCCGCTGGGCAACGCAGGAGCGACGATTAGGATTTCTGAGGGTAGTTTTACCCCTAAAATTTAGAGCGCTTAGAGGGGCTGTAAATGGCCTTAGAGTGGCTTATTAAATCTGGTGCATTTACAGTGCCCATAAGGATCGCTGTGCCTGAGCCAATAGCTGCTAACTTCAACTGTGCGTCCGCAATTCTGACAGAGGCATTTCCATCTGGTTTCATTGCTTCTGATTCTTGTGTTCTTTATCGGCTCAATCACTTTGAGAAAACCAAAGGTCTGGCCTGTAAGGTCGTGTTTGATTTGGAACTGGGAGCAACCGCAAGATTTAGTTTTGCCGCTGCGGAGGCTGTCGGAAAGCACAGATACGATATTTCCGCACTCGCATTCGCAGATCCACTTCGCTTTGCCCAGTTCCGCTTCTGGGTCTTTCTGTATCACTGTCAACTTTCCGAATGACTTGCCTTTCAGATCAATGAGGGTAGGTGATTGCTGGTGCCGAAGACATCCACATGATTTTGTTCCGTTTTTCTTCAACAAATTGGTTGAAGAGATAACGGCGGTATTGCCACACTCACATTGGCATAGCCACATAGGACGACCTGGTTTCCTATCGTCTACCCTTTTTACAACGGTCAACATATCAAATGTTCGCCCAGTGAGGTCAATTAACTTTCCCATTTGAAGCCCTCCATCAAGAGATTTTTATTTTCCCTTCGAGATTGGAGAACGACTCTTGCTTTTTCTCCTTGGTAGCTTCCGCGTAAATGTTCATCGTGGTTTCAATGTCGGCGTGACCCATAATTTCTTGGATGACCTTGATATTCTTTTCGTTTTCGCAAAAGCGAGTACAGAAGGTGTGGCGTAGGTTGTGTGCGGAAAAATGCCGGATCAATACGGGGTCGCGTCCTTCCCGATCGGCCCGTACCGTTTCATCTTCGACATAGGCGGCACAGATACGATCTATGGCTCGGTTGACACTATGAGGAGAAAGAGGATCGCCGTATCGGTTTTGGAAGATAAAGCCGGTATATCCATCAACGACAGACTCATTGAACCCGATTATCTTTTGAGTTTCCCATTCCGCTTCCAGAGCAGCCCTAACCTCTGACAACATAGGAACGATACGGATACCTGCCTCTGTTTTGGGGGTTACAATATGGAACCTTGCTTTTTCTTCGTCCACATACTTTCGATAAACCATATTGTGGTTAATGCTGATAATCCCATCATCAAAATCGCAATCTTCCCAACGCAATCCGACGACTTCACCAATACGGCATCCTGTACCGAGCAAAACTGTGAAAATGGGGAGCCAGTGATTATAAACCTTATGCTCTCTTACATACTCAATAAAAGCGGACTGCTCCGCGATACTCAATGAGTGGCGCTTGGGCTTCTCCCAGTTATTGCTCTTTTTGATTTCTGCCATCGCGCCGGTGGCTGGATTGATACGGATATAGTTGTCTCGGACGGCCAAGGTAAATACAGGGTGGATGATGGTGTGAATGATCTCCATTGAGTTTGGCTTGAAGCCCTTTTCTTTGATGAGCTTATTATAAAAAGCCTTGACATCTGAGTATTTGATACTGGCAATTTTCTTCTTGCCAATATCATTTCGCACGTACTTGTTGTACATATAAAGATAGTTGCTGCGGGTAGTATCTTTCAGTTCGGGCTTGTTTGCCATATACAGCTCAAACAAGTCATTGAGGGTAGCTTTGTTTTCAACTGCAGCTTTGATCCCGTCTTCCAGATCACGGTTGATTTTGCGCTCCTTTTCTCTCAGGCAAAGGTCGTCTTTACAGCCCGGAGGAACGCGGTCAGTGGGGACGAGCCGCTTACTATACACGTCATGACGGATACCGTCAGCATCGGTATAGGTAAAACGGTAAGTCCCATCTTTTCTCTGTGTTTCGCCGTCTTTCAGTATGCGGCCTTTGTTGTCCGTTCGTTTTAATCCAGCCATACTATCTCCTCCTTGCTTTTGTATGGATGGTAATTCTCCAGTTACATAATATCTTGAGCGATTACCTATGTCAAGAAGAAAATCATCATTTACTTACTTTTGAAATTTTCTATTGATTTTCGTAGTTGTTCGGTTTACAATGAAATTAAAAGTTGGGAGGTGCTATTATGCCAATGGCTGAGAAAATTCGGATTGCATTGATCAAGCGTAATATGAGCCTGAAAGAGTTATCCTCTCGGCTCGGATGTACCTCTCAAAATCTCAGCGGTAAGTTGAAGCGAGACAATTTCAGCGAGAGAGAATTGATAGAAATTGCCGATGCTATGGATTGTCATTTTGAAGGTCGGTTCATTAGTAATGACAACGGCGAAGAAGTCTAAAGCTATAAGAGCGTAGGGTTTTCACCTACGCTCTTTTTTTGTTCCTAATGGCTGTGGTATCGTTTTGAGTAGCCACATTTTTTACATCGGTATGTTTTGCAACTGAACGATTTTATGTCTCCCTTTACGAATACGTCAAAAATCAATTCCCATTCGTGTTTGCAAAAACAAGATCTGATATAATTTATCAGCCAACGCATAAGTAATTGACCTCCTGTTAGTCCTACTTTGTCTTCCAATAACAGTAGAGACAATGGTGTGGGCACTGTTGCTTATGCTCCAGTAGCTCAACCTTACCCGAATAACACATACAGTTTTTACGCTGATACCCTACTTTGTCGGGCGGGTTTCCATAGTAAAGTTTGAGCAGTTCAAGATCGTACCCAGAAATACAGCCGCAGGCAATCGCCTCTGTTAGTCCGGGTTCAGCACAAGATTCGATGCGCAAATCTTTGAGCGGCTTCCCGAGGCTGATGAGGTAGTTTTTGGCGTCCAAGATCATCCCATCTACTGCTCTGAGCTGGCTTTCGTTTGGCGAGAACTTTGGCCCATAGGGAAGAGGAAGCCCCGCAGATTTGAAGCGCTCTCGAACATGGGGGTACATATCAATTACACTGATCCGGTAGCGATTGAACCCCATATCAATGAATGTTTTGATGACGTTAAGCGCTTTTTCGCAGCCTTTCTCGGTTGGGATGATAGGATCGACGCGGATTACAATTCTCTCTTTGGGGAATCCTTTTTCGATCAGATACATGACCGCTCCGTACTGTTCGTATGGATATGGAACAAGAGGCTCTAAGATGGTGCCGCCATAGCCAGTAATCGTCGCATGGACAATCACCTTGTCTTTGAACTTCATAGCTGCATCGACAAAATTAGGAGAAATGCACTTGGTAATGAGCACTGCGCCATCGACAGATCCCATTTTGTCAACCCATGACAGATCAACGCCGGCATCGCCAGCCTCTGTAATTCCAATTTTATATGCTGGCATCGTTAGTTGCCTCCTTTTCGATACGCTGGTTCCAGGCTTCGATAGCAGCATTATTCAAAACCTGCGCAGGCCGATCATACCACCCTGCGTACATAGAGACTGTCGGGCCTCTCGTGTGGCATTTGTTACAACGAATTGTAACGACGACCAGTTTATCGCATCTCCCCGTTTCGGGGTTCCACTTCGTATTACTGCTTGTTTTCTGATCGACTTTCAGCTTTGTGCTGCCGCAAAACGGGCAAGGTAATGGCTTCAAGTTTAATTCGGGCATCGGTATCCTCCTCTTCGGACTCGTATCTTGGGCAGGGCGGCATAATCACTGCTCTTTGGTTTTTCAACCAATCGCATGGAACTAAGAAGCCCTTTTTGTGCCTACAGGTAATGCAGTTCGCGTTATTGCTCATGATCAGAACTTCCTTCTCCAATACGTCCGTTGCCAGTCTCTGCGGAACAAGTGGTGCCAGTCGTTACACTCTTGACAGTGCCCATTACTGCCAAGGCATTCCTGGCAATGTCTGATGTGAGTTTGAACAAAGCAAACCAATCTCCACCGGATAAACTGCCTAAAGTTCATATCACACCTTCTCCGGCCTCTGGCGGTAGGCGAACACACGTACTCCATAGCTTGCTGTCCGAAAGCACCATCTTTCAGGATCTCCGAACCATGAGTATCCAACGGTAAGAAGTTCAACGTAGTCAATACGCCGCCAGCCGTCTCCATCTTCCATACCTACCAACCACACAGGATCTCCGGTTTTTGCCGCCTCCCGCAGCTCGTCCAGGGTTAGAGGATCATTGTGTGCCGGATCTTGTTTATGCCTGATTTTGTCACTCTGGCACAACGGGCAAGACTTACAGCGGGCGATTGGTTCGTCGTTGTTATCTCCATAGATTTGATAAGCACATCCATCGCCATCAGGCACGTAGCACGGAGGCGTAATTTTTACGCCGCAACGCTGGTCAACGGGGATGATTTTCCCACTATCTGTTTGACGATACACAATGCCACTGCATTTTGCACATTCACCCTCCTGCTTTTGCTGGATACGAAGAGCGGAGATTGCCGTGTCGTAGGCATCAATGTACCGTTTTATTTGATCCGCTGTGGCTTCGCTTTTTGGGATTCCTGCCAAAATCGCAGTCATTTCTGTCGCCAAACATTCAAAGACAGCGACAGCCTCTTCTTTGGTCATTACGCCTCACTCTCCTTGCGTTCAAAGTGATCTACGATCAAGCGATATGCTCTGCGTTGCATATCAAGATCCTCTTGGGTGATGTCATCCAGCTGTCCGAGTTGAGCCTGAAACAGCTTATACTGCCGGCGGAGCTGAATGGTGTTTTGAACGATACGGACAATCTGAGTAAGGACTAAGACTGTCACCATGATGGTCAGGTAAATGTTCATACGGCAGTCTCCTATACAGAAATAGAGTTGATGTAGCTTTTGATCTTTTCGACATTCCAGAAGATTCGCTTTCCGATCTGGATACGAGCCTCAGCAGCCTCGCCAATCTGTACGGCAGAATACCGGCCACAACTCAACATGGCCTGAAGCTCGTCAGTGTTGATTGCGATTTTACTCTGGGTGTCTACGTTATTGAATTGCTTTGTTGCTCTCATGGGTTATTCTCCTCTTTTGTCCTCCGTCAAAAGCAGATATACTTTCTCGGAGAACTAAGCACATCTTGGATTAGTGCGGCGTCAGTAACTTCACGGACACCATAGACATCAAGCCAGGTTATCCGGTCTTTGAAGCGCTTGCGGGCTTCGCGGGTATTCTTGGCTCGGACATAATACCAGTTCGTACCTACGTCGGTTTTACGGTATCCAGCGTTGACAGCGAAGAGCTTCATACCTTCGCTTAGGACAAGAGGCGGGCGCTCGTATACTTTGCACATATGAAAGCCTCGTTTCATTCGGAAATAATGTCCAGTCCATCAACAGCATAGCCGCCAGATTTCCCTTCCAGTTTTACAACGAGAGTGCCACAGCACATCCACGGTTCTGATGCTACCGTCCAGATGCGACTTTTATTTTCCGCACTCACGTAATATTTGTTGTTCATCACAACTTTGTCACCGGGCTTCATGTCAAATGCTCCTTTCATTCAGCTGCGATCTCTTCGATCCTCATGTTCGTGACATAGAAAGCGCCATCTTTCTTCAACTTCTCCTCTGCCAGGATACGAGCCTTTCTTTCGGTGTTGGCCTTGACCTCAACCGTCTTGTATCTGGAAGCGTCCATGTTGATTTCTGCGGTCGCTTTCCACTTTCTGATATGCTTTCTCATAAGTCCTCCCTATCAGACGACGGGCTTATCAAGGCTTTACGCCTCGCTGTCCCCTGATGTGTGCAGCACACTCAGGGCAAAAAGTCAGCTCGCCAATTCTCCATCCTTCTTGCCTCAGCTTCTTTTTGAAATCCGCCAGTCGCATGGTTGATGTCATATCAATTTTCCCGCAGTTATCACACGTCGCGTGACACTGGCTTTCGTAAACAACACTCATGGCTTTCTCCTTGTCCTGATCCATGTTTTAACAGCGGCGAAAGATGTGAAGCATTTCAGGCGGTTGATGACCTCATCGAGCACTGCGATACAACAATACCCATGCTCGTCGTATGGCTCTTGAGTTTCTTTATATACCGTCTTACGGTATTCCTCTATGCACTCAACCGCAGACACAACAGCATTGATCTCCGGTTCTCTCTTGTTCCAGTTGGACACAAGTTTCTCCAAGAAGATCTCCTCGTTGTCGCAACTCCCGAAATGAATCTGCATCTGGCCGAGGCAGTTTTTATCGTTGCACACAATGGCAAAACCATTTTGAATGCTGACAAGTCTTGCCGTTTCCCCGCAATATGGGCATCTTTCCAGCTCCATACGATGCCTCCTATTTCTCATTATTGGAGAACTCTTTGCACTTGGGCTGAATATAGTCCATGAAGACCTGCACAATCTTCTTGGCGTTGGTCGTGAAGTCTTTTTGAATACAGCTCCAGAGGTCGTAATCGTCACAGGTTTCCATAGACGTGCCCTCGAACTTCCTCTCTAAGGCATCATGAACATCTCGCTCATTGCTCTGGTAGCAACAGTCTTTGATTTCGTCCATGTCGAATACGGGATCTCCCCAACGATCTGTCTCTGAGAAATCAACGCCCCAAGCCTCCATAAGTTCTTTTACAGCCTCAAAGGTGGCTTCTTCATTGATAACGCACGGACTGGCGAGCTTATCCAGCAGATAGCCGGAATCCAACCTTGCCATAAGGTGCATAAAGCTCTCGCTCTTGTGCGTAGGGACCCAACCGTAGGCGTAGTTCCCGCAGTCGGATGTAATGGACAGCTCATACCGTTCGAGATCGAAGTTAAAAACTGCCCAGAGGCAAGAACCATAGTCAGGGTCTCCTCTTTCTTGGCAGAAATAAAGGGAAATGAGCGGCGGGGTTCTGGTTGAAACCTTAGCCATTCTGTTCGCTCCTTTCTGATGAAGCGGTGTCTGCGTAGAGACTGACCGCCGGGGTAAGATGAAAGAACTCAGTATGGCTCCCTACATCAAAAATGGTGACGCCGTTGCGATTCCAAGCTCGGATGTAATAAATCTTGACGCCACGTCCGGCGCAGAACGCATGAATCAGCAGAAAAGCCTCATCCAAAATATCCTGATCGGATTTAGGCTGGCCTGCTTCGTTCAGATCGCGGATCTCAGCAATCTTTTCGGGTCGCCCATGATCCCCCTTGAATTTGAGAGTATGGGTTTTCATCTTTGTTACCTCTGATTGATTTACTTTGTTGCTATATGACTACATAAGGACGGTTTGATCCGTGACTTGGTTGCTGTCGGTAATTTTTACCTGCATATCATCTGTTACCGGAATACGCATTTGTGCATAACCAGAGGATGAGAACGGCATAAACCCACCAAGCCGATACTTGTCACATACCAACTCATCGCCGTCAAAACGGAAAGAGTTGCCATGAGCGTCACGATAGGTCAGCTCACGATTGCAGGTTGACAGCTTCGCATATTTCCCACGATAATCAGGAGCTTTCAGCTCATAATCCGGGAACGCCGCGATGAAAGCGTTGTACTGCTCCGGGAACAATTTGGACAACTGGCGGAGAAAGATCGGGATGGTTTCTGTCTGATAGCTCTCAATCTCTCCACCCAGCATAGCACGCGGATGGTAGGTGCAAATTCGATTGATATTGTCGGGCGTCAGCTCGTCGATAGGGACAAAGAGACGATTGCAACCGAACCCAGGGTCATAACAGAACAACCTGGAATCCGGGCCGCGTTCGATTCTGACATGAGGCGGCGCGAGAAAAGCACCGTCGCCGATTTTTGCGATGTAGGTGTTGTTGGGGTAAGAGAGCTTATGATATTGCTCAGAGTCTTTGGCATCGCTGTAAACACGACCATACATCTTGGCTTTCTTTGTGCCGCCATCAATACAGGCTATGCGGCCAAATTCACAACGAACGCCAAATAGTGTCGTTTTACGGAAGCATTTTCCTTCCTTGTATACCGAACACACATCGGCATGATCGCAATAAATGTACTCTGCGCGAAGCCGCGAGTTACGGCTACCGTCACCATATAGATCAACATTGATCAGTTTTTCTTGTTCAGTCATTGTGTTATACCTCGCTAATAAGAGCGTTGCCGCAGGTAATGCGGTCGGAATCCTCTTCCTTGCTGGGAACAAACACGATTACGTCCCAGCCCAAATCAAGCAAGGGCTGCTCGAATTTGTCGTAGACGCTGTAATCGTCGTAGCTGGTAGTGATATCGTAGTTGTGTTCCAGAGCGGCTTTGGTTTGGTGGATCGGGGTAATCTTGACGATAAACTTATCGCGGTCAAAGAGGGAGTCGAGCACTTTGGCGTCCAAAATCGTTGCTTCGGTTACAGCAAAGTTCAACGTGTACTTTCTGCCAACCGGCATAGGCAAATCGCTGGCGATATTAGCGATTTCTCTCAGGCTCAGAGATTTGCCGGCGAACTGAGCTTCCCGCTGGTCGTCTGAAGTGCTGTTGATACTAAGTTGCAGTCCAGCTTCACCATGCCGCTGGGTATTCTTGATTTCGCACCAGTGCTTCAAATAGCTGGAGAGGTCGTTATTACTACGAGGCAGCATGGTGGAAACTACGGGATGGATGGTGACAGCGTGAAGACCACACTCTTTAACCAGGTCGTCCAATCGAGACTCAGTAAAATCCAGCACCGCAGGATTCCAAGTCGGCTCGCCCATGCGAGCGTAGTGGACATTGAAACGGTTAGTAAAACGGACATCCTCATGTTCAATGATGTAGCGGATTTGATATTCCAGATCAGGCAGAGAGGCATTCCCGAAGAAGCCGTATTTATGAACATCGCAGAAGGTACACTTCATGGGGCATCCCTTCTGGCTGCTGATAGTCGCAACCCACTTGTCCATAAGGTCAACGTCGTGGTGCTGAACGCCCTCAATCTTTTTGGTTAAGCCGAGGAAATCGGCTTTGATGTTGTTTTCTTTGCCGTAGTCACCCACGGTAAGAAACTCCAAACCGAGCGATCGGTTGAAGTAGATTTTACCCGTGTGGGTCAATACCATTTGTGTATCCATTATGATATCCTCCTGGGTTACATGAAGAAGTGGAGTAGCCACCCGACGAACAGTGTGAGAAGCGCATAGGTGATAGCAGTGATCCAACGATCCCAGAATGGGTCGGGGTTGGTGTTGACTCTGGTGGTCACAATGAATGTAATGAGCGTATCAAGCCCCAGCGCTTGCACCAGGCCAATCATGGGAAGCCCGAGCGGGACAACGAACCAGTTCCACATGAACATGATGGTCGCTCCGCAGAGCACAGACAGCACCACGGCCAAAATGAATTGCAGCAGGTACGGAGGGGCGCTCAGAACGGACTTCGTATCATTCTCATAGATATGGGACATTTTTATGGCCTCCTTAAATCAGCTTTTCGATATATTCCCGATCCTGAGTGAAGATGGGAATTTCGTGGTCGATGATCCATCTGTTACGGCATACGGTAATTTTCTGACCGAGGTTGCGAGGATCGTCGATGGTTTCTTCAAACTGCCGTTTAATGCAGCAGGAACCGCGCTTCAGCTCTGTGGGGAAATCATTCCAGTTAATGCCTCGCTGAGACCAAAGCATTTCCTGAATCATATCGCAGGTCTTTTTGTGCAGTTCGTGGTGGCTGAAATTGGCCTGCCCCACAGCCTCGATGCTATTTCTGGTTGCGTCCTGTTGCCGCCAGATCAGGCAGTTCACCACTTCCTCCTTGGGAATAGAGAAGACGCGGGAATCGAAAAGGGCCGTGCCAATCTTCTTGTCGTAGATACGAAAGGGTTTCGTTTCTTCGTTTGTACTATCAGTAAAGCCACTATGCCAAAATTCATAGAAACCAGGGAGGTTTCTAATGATAACGCTATATGCTTTGTTAAATGCCAGTGTCGCCATCGACGCCGAAACACTGCACATTTTCTGAACGTTGTAGCCAAACCAGGCGTCGGTCTGAATAGTAGCATAGTCTGTCAGCACCAGAGTAATCTCATCGGACTGAGTGTATCCAAGCACACAGCCCTGGATGTTCTCACAGAGATACTTCATCGTCTCCTGCATGGCCTGAGTCAGTACGGGATCGAAAGGCTTTTTCATGCCCTTCGTGAAGGTGTGGAACGCCTTGCCGTCAAGTCGGATGATTGCGGGCACACGGCGGGTTAAGAAGTTGCGAGAAACACCCTCATAGCCTTTCATGCGGTCGCCCAGACTGTCGTTTTTCTTTGCCATTGTTATTTCATCTCCTCCCAAGGAATACGGATGGCGTGCTTGGTAGTCAGTAAATAGGACGTGCGCCCATACTTCTTTTTCCACTCGTCGAGATAGTGCTGCATTTCAGCGATAGCAGCAGTTCCAATGTCATCGTAAGCGTCTTCGTACATTTCCTCGCAGGCAGAAGACACGATACTTGAGGCATCCAGCTCCATCTCTACCTTTTCGGTACCCCACACATACAGCGGTTTTTCCATAAACTCTTCCCGGTCTTCGTTCCAACTATCAAAGAAATCCTCCCAATAGCTGAAATACCCTTCATTGTGAGGGAAGAAGTCGCTTTGCGCCATTACAAACAGCGAGCCAAGGGCGTTTGACTCATGCTTCTCTGCTTTCTCCAACAGTTCTTTTTCTTTACGGTCTTCTTCTTGCTGCCGGCGTTGTTTGACGGCATCACAATCACAAATTGTTCGACTTCTTGGAAGTTGCTTTCCACAATCGGGGCAATAGCGTACAACGCCGTTATAACAGTTCGGGCAGAACCGGATTGACTGGTGCATATAGGGGAAGTGACCGGCTCTCTTATCGGGGTCGTCAGACAACCCATAAGGATTGTCTTCGATACGGAGGCCAATACCATGACAAACAGGGCAGATCTTCTCGTTGTCATGGAGATCTTTTACGAGTGTTTTGCCGATCAGCTTTCCAAAAGCATCTTCAATTTTGATGACCTCCCGTGTAGGTTTCACAAATTCGGGCATACCTCAGACCTCCTTGTAGATTGCAGGGAGGAATACGAGGCCAACTTTTTGCGCCACCAGATAGGCAGAATAGCCGTCAACCAAGACGGCGTTATCGTCCAGGGCAACATTGGTATTGAACTGGCCGGTATGATAGAACTCCAGAAAACGCTTTGCGATCTTCTCATCGCTGGGCTTTGTGCGGGCCATGTACTCCGGTATTTTGATGGCGCTCATCAGCACCTTCTGGGTGGTAGCTTCGATTGTGGAGAGCGGGAAGGTAGCGCCGGAGGCCAACATAACCTCTTTCACATCCTGCTCGTCAAGATCAGCAGCCACAACGGTGCCATAGCGCCGGCCACGCGCTGTATTACAGGCCACACGAAATCCGGGCTGAAGTTTGCCTACAAGATGCTCGGGAATCTCGAACCAGAACACCTTGCCATAGGGCTTATGCTTTACCATAGCTACTTTCATTTGGCAGTCCTCCTATAAGGATAGAATAATTTACTTTGTTGCTATATACATAGTATAATCACGGCCTCCCAATTTGTCAAGAGGGAAGCCGTGATTTTCTTTGTTGCTAATGAAGTTTGTTGTCAGTCTGTTGAAACAAGATGGAGGATAATGGCCTGTGGGTTGTCGCAGTCTTTCAGAGTCGCTTTATAGTGCTGCTTCCACCAGCCATACAACAACTCAAAGTTCTTGATGGGCAGATATTCCTCCATAAGAAGCTGGGGATTATCTTGTGAAGCATAGTCCAGCAGAAGAAGTTTGATATCATCATCGGTAAAGGATCGGAGTGGCTTGCACTCGAACTTGGTGACAATAGCCTTACGCCGAATGGCATATTCCGGGAGCTGGCTGGCCGGACTCCATCTGGGAGCCTCGTCGTATTTGTTAGGCACAGTTTTACTGTCATCCCAGGCATATAAACCATCGGAGCGATACATGATGCCCATGGGAACTTTCTTTTCGGTTATCGGTTCTAAGATGGTCAGCCTTTTGAACGGTTCGAGAATGTTCACTACTTCACCGACTTCAGGCAGAAACCCCAGAGGGAGTGCAAACCCCTTCAGTAGTCCCTTCTCCCAAAGGTCGATGTCGTTCAGGTTCATCGGCAGGTTCATGGTCGATCGCCTCCAATCTGATTTGAGCTACTTGCGCCCAAGGTATTCCATAGTAAGGGCTTTTCTTTTTATCGCACACGCCATTGTCAATCCCAATGTATCTGCGTCCTTCCAGCTTGGCAGCAATGAGAGTAGATCCGGTGCCGCAACAGTTATCCAGGACGATTGCATCCCTGTCAGTGTAAGTACGGATTGCGTAGCGCAACAGATCAACAGGTTTTTCAGTGGCGTGGAGCGCTACGGACGGGTGGGGTTTAGGAAAGCGCCAAATTGACGCTGGGTACTTCATGTTACCGTCTGGCGACTCTACCAATGTATAGTTGCCATAGCTCCGGTTAGAATGAACGTCTTCCGCCTGTTTCCCTACGGCCTTGCCCTTGGTGTGGTTTTTCTCGCCAACTGTCATTTGCGGATGATACGGCGGCGGAGATTTGTAGAACACCATGATATCCTCGTGCTCTCTGAGCGGCATTTTCTTAGCGTTGAGAAATCCGCTCTTTAGCACCTTGTCCCAGATGATATTGTAGCGGTGCAGCTTAGGGTTAGAGAGCATCATGGTGGCGGTAAATTTATCCTGGCCGAACAGTAAGATCGCGCCGTTCGGTTTGATAATCCGCTCATACTGCTCCCAGAGCGGAGCGGGCGGGATAACCGAGTCCCATGAGTTCTGGGTTGCCCCATAAGGCAAATCGCAAAGGATCATGTCAATGCTTGCATCGTCAATTTCCTTCATGACTTCCAAACAGTTGCCATTGACAACCGTATTAGGAAGGAGGCTCATGCGCTACCACCATCCCCGTCTACCGTTATGGTGTAGGCTATGACCGGGGCGTTGAAATGCTCTGCAGCATACGCCCGGATGATTTCTTCGGCGTTGTCAATGAGTACACCGCCAATCCGACGACCTCTGGTATCCTCAGACATAACAATCGGTTCAGGGATAGATACGCCTGTCCGCCGCGCCATGTCTTTTACGTAACGCTTGTTGATGGTAGTTGGTACGACAATCGGATATCCGGTTATCGCCGATGTGTAAACTAATGCGGTCGTTTTACCGCCGCCGCGTTTTCGGAATAGACCTTTCATGTTCTCACCTCTTCATAGTCGGAGCAAGGATATTTGGCACTCGCTCGCTCCTCCTTACTTTTGTATGGACAGTCTGGAACTCTGGCCTCGGCGAGATGAGCCAAGCAGATTGCTTTGCCCAGCTCGTCTACGGACTGATTGTCACACCATTTAGATGTGGGTGAAATCGGTGTTTCATTCACGTTTGTACGCCGGTTAAATGCTGCAACCGCCTCTTGATATGGATTCTCATTCCACTTGCTTTTGAATTTGAAAATCGTCTCGCATTGCTTGCACTTCAAATCCAGCGTCATAGTTTTCTTTCCGTAATTGCATTGCCCACCGCGTTCTTCAATTTCTCCTCCACAGAACGGGCATGATTTTAGCTCATCCATTATCAGTGTCTCCATCCATCTTTGCTCCGCAGTTGGGGCAGTAGTTCCAGAAGTTGCTTTCGATACGCTTCTTGCAAACCGGGCAATTCCGTTCTTTGTAGAAATTCATACCGACATTAACGCCCCACTTTGCGTGCCGCACCGGGGAGACTTCAACCAGATGATCACACGGAACACCGTCCTCTGAATCTGAAATAGCTTGTTCGATAGAATCGTAAAATTCGTGCGGGCAGCATCGTCCTTGTTTTTCACAGATGAATTGTGCCATCAGTCAGCCCTCCAAATCCATCTTTGCTCCGCAGTTAGGACAGTAGTTAAAAGAAATCATTAAACCGTTTCTACTCTTGCAGTTTGAGCAAAGGAAATAATGATCCCCAAATAGCCGTTTCTCTCGAACATCAATCCACCGCCCGTGATGAATAGGGGCAACATCAGCGGCAGGTAGGTTTTCGGCATATTCAAGCACAGCCTCTATGCCAAAGATAAAATGCTCGTCTCCGTTCTCCTTGTCATAGTGGTTTTTCCGAATTGGGAATTGTCTCAGCGCTTCTTTTTCGATATACTCAGACATTGCTTACCGCCTCCCAGTAGATCCGATACCGCCTCGATCAGCGTTGCCCAGCGTATCGACCGACTCGAAAAACAGCTGGGGCTGGTGCTTTTCAATACGGAACTGGCAGATACGATCGCCGGCATGAATAACGGTATGGCGGTCTGCACGGGCGGGGAAATACCACTGATCGTTGTCGCCACAGTAAGTCTCGTCGATTACGCCAATACTGTTGGTTTGACGAATGCCGAAATTCTTATAGGTTGAGCTGCGAGGAGCTACGATTGCTTCATAACCCTTGGGAAGCTGCATAGCAATTCCCAGGGGGATCAGCTTGAACTCACCGGCCTTCAGCTCAACATCCTCAGCTGCCCGAAGGTCAACCCAGTCAGACTTGCCGTCGATATATTCCAATGGTTGGATTTTGTCGCTGAGATAGCGCACCTTAATCGTTAGCGCTTCTGCCGAATCAGAAGGGTGCGGGCAGACAATAGGCTTGCCGTCTGCTGCCAAAGCATCCAGTACGGTATTAACCAGGCTGTCATACCCTACGAAATCACCGTTGATATGCAGACAGTCAACACCATACTTATCCAAGAAACGCAACATCTCTTTGCTGATCGCATCGCTCTCTTCCTCGGTCTGGAAGCGTCCTGCTTCGTTATAGGGCTTCACCCGATGAACAAATACGTCGATGCGATTATAGTAGTCGAAAACTTTGAAAACCAGTTTATCGAACTCTTCACCCAGCACATGATCGTTGTCGTTATAGAACGCAGAGAGCAGGATAGGTGAATCGGTAATCACCACATCGACCTTGCCCTCAAGCCGGCTGATGCGGAAATACTGCTTGCCAAAGATGTATGCCTGATTCTCGAAAACAGCCTTTGTCCCTTCCCATACCTTATCTTTGGCGAACTCGGTGACAAGCTCGGCATTAACGCCGGCAGCTTTCAGCTGAGAGAAGACATAGGCAGCTCCGGTGGATTTACCAGCACCGGGAGCGCCAAAAAGGTTAATGATGAGCATTTTCGTTTGCCTCCCAATTTGATAGTTTTGTTGTGCGGATGATACTGTTTTTTTACACGACCTATCCCAGATACTTTTTGAAAAGTTCTGCAAGGGTTAGGTTATTTTGCCGTGCCAGATCAATCGTGCAAGCGCAAACATTGCGCTCGGTAGAAGCTCCGATTTCATTGCAAAGATAGTTGATGATGTCGGGGTAACGATGGCTATGGAAGCATTCGTTCTTATACTCTTCTGTACCGGGGCAATCGCTGCAATCCTTGCACCACTCCTTACGCTGAATACCGTCCCATGCCATCAGCTCTTCACCATTGATAATATAGAGGCAGTCAACAGCGCCCAGATTAGAACCATCAGCGTGACGCCACCAGCCCCAATTATCCTTCCAGTCATCGTCGTCGATAGCACAGATATTATCAAAATCCTCTTTGGACAACAGCCAAACCTGATATGCTTCACGATGGTACATAGACTGAGGTTGATAGCGATAAGTACAAACAGCAGATGTCAGGCCAAGACTTTTTACGGCATTGGCAAATTCGCCGCCTGCTAAAATTTCAACAGTTTCCATATTTCCTCCTATTCGTAACGAATGAAGTGTACGGTGTTAAACTCTTTGCCGGGGAACTCTTTGAGCCGGATAGAGGAGCACCAGCCGCCGACGTGAATCTTTTCAACTTCGTAAACATGACCTTCAGTCAAAAGCTCATGAGCCTGTTTGGAGTCACTGCTTAACCCGGCGTCCAGATCCACGGCTTTAACCTTACATCCACGTTCGCAGTGCAAAACATCGGATTGATCCTCGGCACATTTGCTACATAACCACTCCAACCGGTAATCCAGCGTAATACCATCCAGGAGCTTCCCGCATTTGGGACAGTGAAATTCGAGTTTTTCATTCATAGTGCTCACCTTCGTATAGGACAATTTTCTTTTGTCGCAAGGTTTTCTGTACGTCGATGACCCGCTGATTTGCAGAACCACGCCATTTCAACATCCGGTCAGACAACTCCATTTTGAAGGGGCCATCAATCACAACATCACATGATGTCAGCAAGGCCATTTGTGCAAATTGGTGATCATCCTCGTCTTTATCCGGGAAAAGAGGGTTATAACAGTCCTCCCAGATAAATCCAGTCCATAGCCACACGGTTTTACCGATTGAATGTGTGTAGAAACAAAGATCAATGAGATCATAAATTCCGCCATAGTCCTGACAAAGTGGATCTCCGCCAAGTAGAGAAAGCCCTGAGATAACAGGGTTGGCAAGCATTTCGTGGATCTCTGCGATAGTCTCCTTTGTGAATGGTCTACCGCAGTTAAAATCCTGCTCCTCTGGATTAAAGCAACCGGGGCAGTGATTCGTACATCCGCTTACGAAGAGGGAGGTGCGGACTCCCTCTCCGTTTGCGATGTCATAGTTGCGGATCTTTGCGTAGTTCATTCGTCGCCGCCCAGGTGAACATAGCGTTCTTTGATCTCTTGCGTTCTGCCCTGATTCCAGTCATTCAGGCCGATGTAGCCGCAGGTACGCCGCGCAATGTTCATCTTACTCTTGTCGGTATTTCCGCAGTTGGGGCACTTCCAGATCAGCTTTCCGCGATCATCGTCCACAATCTCGATTTCCTTATCCCAGCCGCACACCTGGCAATAGTCAGATTTCGTGTTCAGCTCCGCATACATGATGTTGTCGTAGATATACTTCAACACCGTCAGTACGGCGGGAATATTGTCAGAGAGGTTTGCTACTTCGATGTAGCTGATCGCTCCGCCCGGAGAGAGCTTCTGGAACTGAGATTCAAATCTCAGCTTATCAAAAGCGTTAATATGCTCTGTGACGTGGACATGATAGGAGTTGGTAATGTAGCCCTTATCGGTGATGCCCTCGATCACACCAAAGCGCTTTTGCAGACACTTGGCAAATTTATAGGTAGTGCTCTCAATAGGAGTACCGTAGAGAGAATAGTCGATATCCTCAGCGGCTTTCCATGCAGCGCACTTGTCGTTCATGTACTGCATGACCTTGAGGGCAAAAGGTTCGCCGTCAGGATCGGTGTGGCTCTTACCAGTCATCGCCATGACACATTCGTACAGGCCGGCATAGCCCAAAGAGATGGTGGAGTAGCCGCCGTGAAGTAGCTTGTCGATGGTTTCACCCTTTTTCAGGCGAGCCAAAGCGCCGTACTGCCAGTGGATAGGAGAAGCATCGGACAGGGTACCGCTCAAACGCTCGTGGCGGATTTGCAGCGCCTTATGACACAGCTCCAGCCGCTCGTCGAAAATTTCCCAGAAAGTATCGTACAGATCCTGGACATCGTTATGGTCGCCGGTTGCCTCCCAAACTTTCAGAGCGCTCAGAGCAACATCGGGGAGGTTGATGGTGACGACTCCCTGGTTGAAACGCCCGTAATACTTGGGCTTGTCGGGCTGATAATTGCCGGCATTGGCAACATTGTCCCAACCGTTACCGGAGCGGTCGGGCGTCAAGAAGCTACGGCATCCCATACAGGTATAGCAATCGCCGCTACCTTCGCTTTCACCCTTGGAGAGCTTGTACTCGCGCATCTTCTTTTCGGAGATGTAGTCGGGTACCAGCCGTTTGGCAGAGCATTTGGCACACAGCTGGGTCAAATACCAGTAGGGAGAATCCTCGGTGATGTTATCCTCTTCCAGCACATAGATCAGCTTGGGGAATGCCGGGGTCGTCCAAACGCCCTTCTCATTTTTGACGCCTTGATACCGCTGCCGCACGACTTCTTCGATGATCATAGCGAGGTCTTTCTTGGTCTGAGGATCGCTGACCTCGTTCAGATACATAAAGACGGTAATGAACGGAGCCTGACCGTTGGTGGTCATGAGGGTAATCACTTGATACTGGATAGTCTGAACGCCCTTCTTTACTTCTTCACGGACACGCTCTTCGACCAGATCAGAGATCACTTTCTCAGGGTCTGCAAAGTTGTCCGGGGAAGAAATTTTCAGGAACTCAGCCTCTACCTGCTTGCGAATCTTTTGCCGGCTCACCTCAACAAAGGGGGCAAGGTGGGACAGGGAGATAGACTGACCGCCATACTGATTGCTGGCTACCTGAGCAATGATCTGGGTAGCGACGTTGCAGGCAGTTGAGAAGGAGTGAGGCTTTTCAATCAAGGTACCAGAAATAACTGTGCCGTTCTGGAGCATATCTTCCAGATTGATCAGGCAGCAGTTCATCATGTGCTGCACAAAGTAGTCGCTGTCATGGAAGTGGATAATGCCCTCTTCGTGCGCCTGCTTAATGTCATCCGGCATAAGCAGACGGTCAGTAATATCGCGGCTTACCTCACCGGCGATGTAGTCTCTCTGGGTAGAGAGGATCGTGGGATTTTTGTTACTATTCTCCTGGATGACCGTTTCATTGACGTTATCCGCAATAGAGAGGATTTTGCCGTCCAGAGAAGAAGCGTTCCGCAGAAGCTCATGTTCATAGCGGTACTTGATATACGCTTTGGCGACTACGAACTCGCCCTCTTTCATCAGCTCAGTTTCCACGTCGTCCTGGATTTCCTCAACAGAAATCGCACGGTTGCGCCGCTGATAGCGGTTATACAAACGGGTGGAGATTTTCTTGGACACTTCGTTCTTATCTCCTACCGCACTGAGCTTTTCAACCTCCGTGAATGCCTTGAGAATGGCGTTGGCAATTTTGCCTTTGTCAAAGTCGGCTTCACGGCCATCGCGTTTAATGACAACCATATAAATTCCTCCTTACAAAAGATAGCTGTGGATAACTTGGTCAATTTCTTCCCACGTGTTTACCCGGAGCGCACCATTGGCTACATGATCAAAGCTACGATTATGGGGACGGTCAAAAAGAATTTTGGTGTATTCGCCGCCAACCAAGTTGTGTGGGGCGTCGTCAATCAAAACATCACCACGCACCATTTGCTTGTTGCAGGCAAAAATGATGTGCTCCCAGTCCAGGAAGGGGAACAACTCTAAAAGCCGTTCCACCTTCGTTTTACAGGTGTGATAGCTGGATGCAGTTACCATGTAGAGCTGGTGCCCCTCGTCATAGAGCTTTTGAAGAATCTCAACAGAACCGGGGATCGGAGTGATACGCCGCCAAAGCTCGTCATCATGGAGCACGCCGAAGACCTGCTTTTTCGTCAGCGTGGGAAAAGCAAGGGAGATGTCCCAACCGTGAACATCTTCCGGCGTTACGGAGGTGCCATAACGCTCGTTCAGCATTGCGATCCAGCAGTCGCTTAGGTTTTCTACGGTATCGTCGGCATCAAACAGAATTGTCAGTTTCTTCATGGGGTTCTCCTTTGAGAGCGTTGTTCACAAAGTTATTTACGGCCTCTTTGAGATCTTCCAAACTGCCGCTGTTGACGATCGTAGCGTCGTATTGGTAATCGTCCAATGCAGTCTCCGAAGCGTGCTTCTGCTGCTCTTCGGTCAACGGAGACACAAAGTTGGGGCGAACTACCCGCAACAAGATGGCGTCCATGCCGTAGGTCTCATAGATCTCATACTCGTTGGGGAAGCGGGTGTCAGGGATAAGCACGTAATCCCACTCGTCGCAGAAGATGTCGAGGATGCTGACAATAAAATCTACCCAGTAATCAGGAGAGACAGCGCGGATTTTGTCAGTACCGACACGCTGGAGAAGCGTACGCCCCTTTTCATCCTTCTTGCCGTCCCAGCCAAAGAAGGTCTTACATACGTACTTGACCAGATCACCGTAGTGAGCAATCAAAACACGGTTGCCTTGGGCTTTCAAAGCCTCTTCCAAAAGTTTGGCGGTGGTGTCTTTGCCGTGCTGGGCTTTGCCCGAAATGCAAACGATTTTCATTCCGCAGCTCTCCTTCCTTTTCTGCCGCAAGACTTCTTCTCCCGGCAGAACCCGAAGTATTCGCACTTCGGCATAAAGTAGTGATCGACCAGATATGCCCACTCGTCGGAATACTCTCTCAGAGCATTACCAACATCAGCAAACAGGCCGCGATACTCGTGATAAGCTCTGTTGCATTCCCGCTGATGTGACATATCAATCAGGTTGCGGAGATTGTGCTTACACACGATCTTGGTACCCATGCCCAGAGGAAGCCCAAGCGCAGAATCCTCTCTGGGGATACCAAGCCCTTCCAACATCTTCAAGCCAGTCTGGATACAGCTCATAATCCAGTCGTAGACTTTGGCGGCGGCGGAGTTGCCCGCAATGCTGGGAGGCGTTACATAATCGAAGCCGCTTTCATAGTCGATGTATCTGGTACTGGCCTGCAGTCTGGTGGGAGCACCGCCGATGTGGGTGTACCACTCGCGGATCACTCTGGCAGAATAGCCGTCCAGGATCATATAGACATCCGGGAACTCAAATGTTCTGCCGTGCTCGTTTTCCAAGCAATCCAAGCCGCGCTTGTAGTTTTTTTCGGGATCGCTGGTATCTGCACCCCAGCAGACGCCGGCTTCCTCACCGATCATGGAGATAGGGTTCTTATAGGTGAACCGCTGAATTGTAACTGTTCCCATATTGATCCTCCTTATTTAATTTACTTTGTTGCTATCAAGTATAAGTACGAAAGACATGATCGCCGATCGTCTTATAATAGCTACCATAGGTCAAACATCCGGTAGAAAAGTACACCACGTCGGTGTTCAAATCCAAAGCCGGATAGCCGGCAAGAGCAGCTTCTACTGCTTCCATCTGCTCAGGCTCATAGTGACTTCCCACTGCAAACTGGTAGGGCGCAAGGAGAATATCACTGATACTACCGGAATACGCTTCGTGCATATAGCGATTAAGTGCTACCTGTACCACGGCAACCTGACCATCAAAGCTCTGGTTCCCCGCCTCGCTGTAGGCCATACACGCCAGCAGCTTTTTTTCGGCGTCCGTGGGCGACAGTTCTGCATATGGATTAGGGTCTGCCTCGGGTTCTGCCGGTTCTTCCTCAATAGGAATAGGCGTAGGTGTGGGCGATACTTGAAGCGGCGCAGAGTAAACACAAAGTTCCGTTTCGATGGGGACTTGTGGTGTTTCTTCCTCTTTGTTCGGGACGAACGACATCGCACTCAGAGATCCGCAGACTACCAAGAAACACAGCGTCGCCCTGAGAACTTTCTTGAACCATTTCGATTTCGTCTCGTACATTGAAAATGCCTCCTAAATTACATAGTCGTAGTTGTACAAATACAGATACCCACGCCGCTCGCCCCATCCATTCATAGGAACATAAATGGTGTCGTAGCGTTGAAGCGGTTTGCGATCGTAGAGTTCTGAGTAAATTGTCCACCGATTTGTTTTCCCCGTGCCAATCGACCGCACCTGCAAGGCATAAGCCCAAATCTCTTTGGTTTTCTTGCTCCGCAAGGGGTAGATATCCAGAATGACCAGCTTTCGCTGATCTTCTTTTTTATTGGTGGTCAGGTCAATATAGCCCAGGTTTTCCAACTGAATCTGCATTTTGCTTTTCAGGTCGAAATCCTGAATGTGCATATCCTTGACCATCACTTCCAAATGCCGAAGTAATCCGGGCAAATCGGTGAAGGTATAGCTTTTAGCTGGCTGGCCGCTTTTGGACTTATCAGTTGCATACTGGGCGATTATGGGTTCCAAATCAGCCGTTACCTTGTCCTTGGAGATCTTCTTCATCGTTCCGTTCTTGAAGAAAGAGAAGAAGTCCACCATACGCAACAACTCTTTGGAATTACCATACTCGGCAAAATAGTCGATCTTCACCAAGATATCCCGCTGCCGTGTATCCAAGTGTGTTTTCTCGTCCAGCTGCATAAGCAAGTCCATAAAAGATTTAGGCTTACCGGCCTTTGCCAGCTCGTAAAGTTCGTTGGCAACATCGGCATTCATGTACTTTACAGAAGAAATACCCTTGGCGATAACCTTCTCTTCGGTATTCAGCAAATATTTATCCTTGGAAAGGCCAAAACGCGGCGGGACAATCCTGATACCGTAAAGCGTTGCCAGCTCGTTCCCGTTCTTCACATCCTCCTCGCCGTTGGCATTATTAAGGTAGGCTGTGATGAACTCATACGGATGGTAGTACCGCAGATAAGCGCACAGGTAGCCAATCATGCAGTACCCGACTGAATGGTTGTAGCCAAACATATAGCTGGAAGCATCCTGGATGATCTGCAAGAACTCCTTTGCTTCCTGCTCTGCAACTTCACGAGGCTGCGGTGACTTTTCACAATACCCCTCAAGAATTTGCGGGAGAGCTTTTTTCAACCGCTCTTCGTCTTTTCGTCCGATAGCGCGGCGGGTGTTATCTGCATCTGACCCGGAGAAGCCGCAGATTTGCTGTAGGAACTTGATAACGTCCTCTTGGTAAATAAGATAGCCGTTATTATCTGCCAAAAGTTCGTCGATGATGGGAGAGGGGTTCTTGTGAGGCTTATGCTGCATAAGGTCGTCACGGTACGATGCACCCGAAGGACGAAGCGCCGCCGTAACAAGGCTCATGTCGAAAATGCTGTGCGGCTCGTACTGCCTGAGCATCTGGAACGCGAACTCTCCTTCAAACTGGAAGATACCAATGGGAGATCTCAGCATATCCTTCCAGACAGCCTCATCATTCCAGTTGATTTCGTGAGACTTCGGGTAAGGCTTACCCAGCAGCTCATAAGCATCTTTGATAATCTCAATGTTTTTCAGCCCGAGAATGTCATACTTGACCAAGCTGACCTCATGCACGCACTCCATGTCAATCTGTAGGATTTCCTTCCCATCAGAGATGAACGTACCGTAATTGTCTCGAAGGGTAATAGGACTTGCTACAATACCGGCAGGGTGCATAGATTGAGAGATCGCCACGTCAAGAAGCCCGTCATAGTAGTAGAATACTTCGGGGTACTTTTCCCGAGCTGCTGCCTCGTCTGCCTCAAACTCCTTTTTGATATTGGCACTCGCCTTACCAGCCCAGGGGTTCTTAGCAAAGATCCTTTCGTTTTCCTCTTTGAGTTTTGTGTACTCTTTGGAAAACTGCTTAATCAGCTCGGCGCGGGGGATGTCCTTCATGCGGCTGGGCAAAAGAAGATTACCTGCCTCATCAAAGAAATACAGGCTAAAGCCGTCTCTCGCATCCCCAAAAACGATCTTCACGTTCTCATCTTTGAGCTGCGCCATTACTCTGCGGAACTCTTTCTCGTCCCGTTGATGTTCACGATTCCAACGCAGTGCCAAAGCACGGCAGATCTCGTCAATACAGCCTTTAGATTTGATAGTGCCGATCGCCAGAATAAACGCGGTCTTTTCTTGACCAAAACGGTTGATGATGTAGTCGTAAACCAGATCACGCTGGGAGGGAGACACGTCGATATCAATATCGCCAATCTCCTTACGATCTTCGTTACAGAAGCGGCTGAACACTGTATGCCATGTCTCAGGATTGAGGTCTGTTGTATTGGTGACATAAGCTACACGAGATCCACCACAGGAACCACGATTGAAACCAATGGGGATACCATGAGATTTACACCATGTCACCAATTCGCTCATGAAAAGCATAAAGCCGGACATCTCAATTTTGTCAAAGACCCGGCATTCCTCAGCAATGGCCGCTTTGAACGGCTCGACCTGCTCTGGAGTGATAGCACCCTCTTTGATCTTCGCTTGCAGGTTATCATCAAGAACTTGATGAAGTACCTCTCGATCGCGTTCACCATAGAGAATGGGATACTTGAACGAGATATCCAGCTCAAACGGCTCTACAGAGTCGGCCATACGGTTTGTGTTCTCAATGGCCTCCAAATACATCTCTTCCGGCAAGGCGTCCTGCGTTGCGAACATTGCTACCAGCTCGTCATAGGATTTATAGGTAAGGTCAAACGTATCTTCGTCGGCAAACTCGATGTGTTTACTCAACTGCAAGATCGTTCGGCACTCAGCCTTGTATTTGTTGAGGCTATGAGTATCGGTGCCTGCAATGAGCGGGATGCCGTATTTCTGAGACATTTCCGCCAAGTGGCGATTGTAGGCAACCTGCTCCGGGTGGTCATGCGCTTGGATTTCCAGATAGTCGTAGTGCTTCAGCAGCCGCTCATACATAGGATGAGTAATGCTCATGCGATTCAACGGGGAAGCAAGGCAGGCACTGATCTTAATGACGTTACTGGAAATACCAAGAAACTCATCAAACGTGATACGGGGTTTGTAGTAAAAGTGGTCGTCCTGGCTTGATCGGCTGATTAGCTCGTTCATCTCCTGAAGACCAGCGTAGTTCTTGGCAATCAAGATGGTGTGGTAGTTATCGCGTACCTTGTTCTGCTCTCCGGTGCGTGGATCGGTAAGCAATAGCTTTTCAGTCAAATAGACTTCGCAGCCATGCAGATATTTCAATCCGGCCTTATCACAGGCCATCTTTTTGGCGACCCACTGATAGATGTTACCATGCTCCGTAAAAGCAATGGCAGTCTGCCCCAGCTCGACAGCCTTAGCGATATAGTCCTCAAACTTCGTCGCGCTGTCTAACAGTGACAATTCAGTATGGACATGGTATGCCGTATAGTTACCGCTCAATAAGATCACCTCCGATTGTGCCACGGCCCGTCAAAGGTATCGTCAACGCAAAAGTTTTTCAGACAATCCTCACATACAAGATGAGAACACGCCCTACGAACTCGGCCTGTCTTATACATAGTGCCATTAGCAACCTTTGTCTCTTCTTCTGTAAACCAAACAGGGATAAGGCTACCGCCACAGTCACATACTCCGAAATCCACCATAGTCAGCCCTCTCTGTCGTTCACCGCTCCAAATGCTTCATCTTCGGAGGCACGCTCTTCAGCAAGCAGCTGAGGAGGGAGAGGCAAAGGCTCTTTGTACTCCTTCTTGTCCCAAGAGAAACGACGGTCGTACTCGTCCATATCGCCGAAGAAACGGCGGGAAGCGGGATCGTAATAGAGGCCAACGTCGATATTCTGCCGGCCAAACATACGGTCTTTGACGATAGTTACGATTACATCGTATTTGAGCAACTGGCGGCGCTTCTCAGAATATTTTGCAGCGTTCTCACGCTCCGCATCCGTCACTCGCCGCAGGCCAATAGTCCGATGTGCCAGGTTCACGATGTTGCTGGTTCCAGCGATATCATAGATACCTACATTGGTTCCGGCGTCCATCTTTCGAGGGTGGCAAACAAGAATTACAGCCACTTGATATTTCTTAGCAAACTCAATGAGCTTCTTAATCGTATCTGTCTGAGAGCGCAGCTCCTCTTCGCTGGTTTCAGTGTCAATACACATGAAGTTATCGAGGATCAGGCAACGGGCACCGTGTTTTCGCACGGTATCCGTCATAGAGGCGATGAGCTTATCCAGTGTGTTGTCGTAGTCGTCACGATAGATATGCCAACGCCCTTTATAGGTCTTGTTGATCTCGGCAAGCGTCGTTGTGGAAATCTTCTTATAAGGATTACCCCGACGAGAGATAGCATCTGTGATATTGCGGGGGCCGGCGAAAATGTAGTTGAACCAAGACTTTTCTACACCGTTGGGAAGTTCGCCACTGAAAAGCCATGTACCGATGTCATTATCGAGAGAGTTACACGCGAGCTGAGTAAGAAGACTGCTCTTACCAGACCCGGGTTGACCACTCACGATAGTAAGCGTTCCAAAAAAGAGCCGCATCAGCTCATCATCAATGGCTTTCAGCCCGGTAGTCACACCGTCAACATCCTCATACTCGGTCGGTTCAACATCGGAAAGATCAACCACGGAAGGAACGGGAGAGTCCTTAGCGTCCAAAATCAGCTCTAACACCTTGTCTTTACCGCAGACGTAAAGGATCTCATTCAGGTCTTTTGTTACCCGTCCAGTATTTCCAATGGGGATTGCCGGGATATCTACAACCTTTGTTCGCCAGCTACCCAGCCGAGGAACGCACTCTTTCTGCATTTTCACGCCGGCGTCATCGTTGTCGGCGCAAATAATAATGCTGTCAAACTGATCGAGCCATTCCAGGTTTTCGTCGATCCAGTGGAGGTTTGAACTGCCCAGAGGGACAGAAACAGCATTTTTGAATCCTGCCTCAATCGCACTAAGGCAATCCGGCTCGCCCTCACAAATCAGAAGGGGAGAACTAACGTTGATACGGTTCATGTTGAACAACAACGGAGCCGTATCAGAGTTTTGCTGGCACCAGCACTTTGCTTGACCATGCTGGACTTTATGCGACGGTTTGTATTTCACCATCGTCAACACATCGTTTGTGTCGTAGTAGTTGAATACTGCGTTTCCCTCGGAGTCCTGCCGCACATCGAGAGCATCCAGCGTCTCACGACTGATCTTACGTTGCTCGAAATATGCGTACACTTTGGACTTATCAGTGCAGGGAACCTCATGGGGATATCTATAATGCCGTTTGGTTTTCACACCCAGCTCTCCGAAAGAGTAGGGCATTTCAGCAAGCTCGAAAAGTTTCCTGCAGGCTTCGGCATAAGTTGCGCCTTTATACATGAAAACGTCCAGAATGTCGTAGCTACGGCCACAACTACCGAAACAACGAAAGTTGAATGCTTTCTTGTTGTAAATGAAGGAAGCGTGATCCTCCTGATGGAAGGGGCAGCAACACTTCATGTTTTTCTCATCGAAATCGGTAATCCCCAGCTCTTCGACGATAATTTGAGCGTTACGGTCTCCGAGCTTTTCTTTGGCCTGCAAAATTGCTTCTCTATCAATCTGCACGGGTAAAATCACCTCAGTTCTTCGGTAAGCCCGCCCACTTCATGTGGACGGGTCTTATCCGAATGAAATCCGTCTTTCATTTGCCGTTCAAGATGTGGATAGCACTCTCGGCCTCCTCAACACCGAGTCCTCGGCGCATTACCGTCTGAACCCAGTGATCTTTGTTCGGCTCGATATCTGTCCGGTCGTCCAGAATTACGAAGTCTCCGACCTCGCTATGTTCTTTTAACCAGCAGTCAATTTCCATACCTCTGTGACAGGATGGCAACTCCGGCGTAAAGCCATAAAGACGAATCCCGCATTTCAACAGCTCTGCTTCCAGCTCCAGATAGTCTCCGTTGTATCTCGGGTCGTCTCGGTCGTATCTCCAATCACTGGAAAGAACGACCTTAGCTCCTGTCATGTTAATGATGTGCTTCAGGTTCTTCATTTGCCTATTGCCAACAAACGTATAGCCGTCTTTGGTTTTGCGGGCTGTACGATCACTGTTGAGCACACCATCAACGTCGAGGAAAATTACCTTGATCTTTTCCATCACTCATATTCCTCCGTGACATATTGGCCGGAATGCTCACAATGCTCGCGCACAGAACACAGGTAGTCACAAAAGAAACGGTCAGGTTTGGCAGGAAAACTCCTTGCCTTATAGATGTCGTCAATGGAACGCAGGAACCAGTCTATGTCCTCCTGAGCAGTTACAATGTTGAATGGCTCTCTGTCCAAGATACCTTCACGGAACTTGTTGAACCAAAGTTCACGCGGCCACTCACCGTAGACCTCTTTGACCCGTACTGCATACAAGTTCAGTTGGCGGAGATATTTGCGGCGTTCCTCTCTGGATTTCCATTTGCCCCGGCTTTTGTGATCGCAAACGATCAGCCCAGACCTATTACGAGGTACCAGGTCTATGACACCTACCACCGGTCTGCCGCCCAGTGTGGAGCTATACCGATCTTCGACCGCAAGCACTTCTTCTTCGTCTCCCAGTTGTCCACCGAAATTATCGAAGTATTCCATACCGCGCTCATAGTAGCTGTCTTCCAGCCGGGGAAATGGAAACCGTTCTGTAACTGCTCTTGCGTATTCCTTCTCATAGAGGCCGGATAAATCCCACAGCTCGACCTGCTGACGGAAATATCGCTCTAAAAGCGAGTGCGCCAGTGAACCCCATTGAGCAAAAGCGTTGTCTACGCGATCCATGCACTGGAGGTAAGTAAGGTCAAACATATGCGGGCACTGATCAAAACTGCTAACGCGGGAGTATGACCAGTCCATAGCGTCCAGGAGAAAAGAATTATCCATCAGAAGGGCAGCTCTCCATCTTCCTCACCGATATCTGCGAAGCCGCTATTCTGAGAGGGGCCGGCAGCATATCCGGTGGAGGGGGCAGAGGCATTGTCAGAAGTCTCTCCGTCCTTCTTGGAATCGCCGAAATAGACGTTCTCGGCAATGATATCTACGGCAGAACGCTTGTTGCCATCCTTATCGGTGTAGTTGCGCTTCTGCAGCCGACCGACAACGACGATCATGCGCCCCTTGCTGAAATACTTGCCGACGAAATCCGCCGTAGAGCGCCACGCAGTCACATCGAAGAAGTCCGTCTCGCGCTCATTGTTCTGCTTGTTCACGATGTCGCGGTCACAGGCGATAGAAAAGCTGCACACGGAGATGTCGTTATTTACCTTCTTGATCTCAGGGTCGCGGGTAAGGCGACCCATGATGATTACTTTATTAAGCATTGTGCTTTACCTCCAGTTTCTTGATCTGCTCGACGACTTTCTGAGCCGTTGCGATATCTTTGATAGCGTTGGGGTTCTTCACACCGGCAACACTCTCGATGGCCTTGTAAATGGTGTCCTTGGACACGCCGGATTCCAGCTTTCCGGCAACAACGCTCAGGATCTCCTGTTTCACGTCGTCCAGGTCGTCTTCCTTCTTCTTGCGGGCGGCGCTGGACAGCTCCTCGCCCGTCCAAAGAGACAGACCCAAGCCGTGCAGAGCAGCACACTTGACCAAACAGCGCTTGATAGAGTTCTCTACATTGGCAGAGGTAATCTTATCAATCGGAATAGAATTGTTGCGGAAGTCCATAACCGCGAGAGACTCTGTTTCGATCTGGTCATTGATGGTGAGAGATACCTCCACCCAGGCGGTCTTTCCGTCCGTATGGTAGATGCAGCCGTCAGCAGCCTTGTTGATGGTAAACTTGGCGCTGGGGAAGAGAGATTTCACGATCATCCATGCCTTAGACCAAGGCAGATAGATGATCTTGTCTTTCTTCTTGAGGTGCTCCGTGATGTCGTACTCATTCAGAATTTGAAAAACGCTTTTTTCCATATTAGCCTCCATTGATTTACTTTGTTGCTAAACCCTCGACAAGATAGGTAGCTTCCATATCAGCCAAATGCGTCATGACTGCGAGCGGGCAAATCTCAAAAGCGTTACCTGCACCGTAGTCCCCGCCTTTAACCGCACAGTCCCATGCTCCCATGTGCCAGCGGATTGCAAAGATTTCGTCACGTGTGAGCTTGATAAAGCTCTGCAGGATGATGACAGATTTCTCGCCATGACCAAGTGGGAGACGATCTTCCGTTTTGTAAAACGGCTCCTTATGCCATGCGCCCGTAACATCATCCTTGACGTTCCGAGAGCTGACGGTGTAGTAGTTCACCTTCGTCAGGTCGTGGAACAATGCAGTGACCGCCACCGTCTCCGGTGAGATCTCCAGTTCAGGATAGCGAGCCACAAACCCAGAGAGCTTGTCATACACATTGAGGCTATGCTCCAGCAGCCCGCCAGTATAGTTGCCGTGGAAGCGCGTGCTTGCCGGCGCAGTATAGAAGTCAGAACGTTCCAACCACGCCATCAGGTCTTCCATGCCCGGACGATTGATAGTAGCGCAAATTTCAACGAACCGTTTTTTCAGATCGTCCAAATTTGCGCTTTCTACATTCACTGTATCCATATTGATCACTCCTTTATGCCTGCCGAGAGGGGTTACAGCCCCTCTCGGTGTTAAAATAACATTAGGGCGCTGCGGTACTGGTACCAGGGATGCTCACAATGGCGTTATCAGTTCCAGAAACAGTAGGCAATTTCCCGTCCCACTTTTCAATCCACATCTGCTGGATGTACGCATTCGGCATATTTTGGAGAGCTTCACGAATAATTCGCATAGCCTCAGCTTCTCCATTTGCCTGTGCGATTGCAGCCTCAGCGTTGATAGCTGCGACTTCTTTTGCCTGTTCTGCCTTTACGATAGCAGACTTTTTCTCCTGTTCAGCACGCAAAGCATCTTGTTCGGCAGTCATCTTTGCTTCAACAGATGCTTCAAACGCATCTGAGAAATCAATATTATTAACCACAGCAGCGGTGAACTGAATATGATACAAGTCTTCCAGATCGCGTAAACTATCCAAAACTTCAGATGAAAGTGTAGAGCGCCGTTCCAACAACGGCATAGCACTGAACTCAGCGAAAACACTCTTTACCTTTTCTTCGACTACACCAGCAATCTTCGTTTCCAAAATCTCATAAGTACCATATTCCTTAGCAACCGTCATTACCTCACCAGGGCGAAGTTTATACTGGTATTCGACTGATGCGCTAACCGGTTGCGCATCTTTGGTATATGATGAGAAATCAGCAGACCGAACGTGAACACGCAAATCGTATTTTTCAACAGAATCACTGATGGGATTGATAATATTGAATCCAGCATCGATCTCTCGGTTAATCTGTCCCCATGTACGGACAACGCCAATCTCAGTCGAGTCGATGATACGGATGCCGGAAATCAGCATGATCACAACCAAAATCGCCGCTACAGGAATGGAGATCATCCAGCGCAGGCGTTTGAAAAATGTGCCCCTATCCCTCGTATAAGAGTTTTCACTTTTAGCGCACGAACGCCCCAGAATAGTGAGGACGCTAAAACTACCAATAATGATAGCCAGCCCTAAAACTAAAAGAACAATCATTTTGAATTTCACCTCGTATAATTTAGTTATATGTCATCTTCGCCCAGCGACTTCATCATGAAACATTCGTCGCAGAAACGATCCCCAGTTGGTTCGATTTCAACGAAGTCACCAGTAATCGGTTTTTCGCAGCCATCGCAAAGGATAGTGCGGGTATAAGCTCCGCCACAGTAAGGACAACCGCTGAAATCCTCATAGGGCGGAGAGTCTAACCCGTGGCGTTCTTCCCATCGCTTCGGCTCGTCAAAGGTTTTGCCGCAGTCCAGACAGGTGTATTCGCCATACATTAACGCTTCACCTTCCAGACCGCCGTATTGCACCCAGACTTGCCAGGACGCCTGCCAACGATCGCAACCTTGCCCTCGGCTTTCATCTCTGTCAGACGAGGCCGTGTAAAGTTCGGACTGTTGGTGGGGATTTTACCCTCAGAGACCAGCTTCTCGCCAATCTCATCAGCAGTCATACCGCCAGGATCACCGCTGGTCAGAACATCCAAAATCATAGCCTTACGATTAGGACGCTTCGGCTCGATCTGGTCATATGCTTCACGGCGGTTTCTCAACGCAATGCTCATATGAATCACCTCTTTCTATCCGACAAATGCCGGTTTCTGTTGCAGTGATAGTTGGACAAATCCAACCACCTTCCTGGACTCGACCTCTTCGAGTTTTACTGGACGGGTAAGATAAATCCGCTACCCCCCCCACAGCACACTCGATATAACCTTTTTGGGTGGCCTGCTTAATTCTGACTTTCTCCATGGTCAACCTCCGGGCTTTTCAGAGCATACCATCCGGTCTTGGCTCCGCCCCCCCCGCTTCGGCTTTCAAAGCACGTGCAACGGTTTCACCATCATATACACGATTGGCATCTCCATTGTAATCATTGATATATCCGAGCTGCTTCAGTTCATCATTCTTATCAGAATAATTTACTTTGTCGCTAACGTCGGTAATATCAAAAGTAGACAGTGCTTTTTCAAATGCACCGATGCCGGAGAAGAAAGATCCGACTACCATATCATCAAAGAGGTAGGGCATAGCTTCGTACAACTCTTTCATGATGGCACAAAGTACATCGACCACAATGGAATTTCCCGCTTGTTTATAAAGCTGGGAACCGCTACGGTCTTTACCACCGTATAAATTCTGATTCATAGCTGTTTGGGCTTTGTAGAAATCTTCGTCAGAGAAGCCCATCAGTCGCCATGCCTCCAACTGGGTCAGTTTCCGAACTCGGATACAACTTTCGTGTTTCTCATTGGTTTCCATCACTCTTTTGTCCCCCCCCCATCAATGGTGCGAATAGTGCCGCAGACATTATCTTTGAAAAAGCGTACACCTTCATCGCATCGGCGCTCACATACGATTTTCACATCGGATTCCTCGCTTTCGTCTATCTCGATCAATACATTGTCTTTTTGAACACCCGTCAAAGTGTTGGTACACATATTAGGGCGAACTTCCAAACGCTGTATTATCTTACCCCCCCCGCATATCTTCCACGAATTGCAGCGGGGATAATAAATCGCTTACTCATTATGCTCCATAACTCCTGTCATTTGCTGATTTCCAAAGCCCTTATAGTCACGGGCCAGCAAAGTCAAGGCCGTCTCACAGTATCCTTCAAACTGGGTGCCTTTCTTACTCAGCTTCACACCGGCAAGTGAGCAAGTCCCAGCAGTGGTGGTCTGTGGAACCTCTTCCGCTGGTACGGACGGTGTTACTGATTTGTCTGAACGGGGGGGGGCTATCATGGCAGCTACCTTGTCATCAGGCAGGTAGTATCGCTCGTCAACCTTATCCTCCAGCATATCTACCAGTGCCTTTTTCAAAGGGATAGGAGACGGGAACTTAAATTTCCCATTATCTAAATCCTTACGAATGATGACACAGTAAACACGCTCACGATTCTGGGGGATTCCGTAATGCTTTGCATTCAGAACCTGCCAGTAGACATTGTAACCGTAGTCTTCCAGCTCTTTGACAAAGAGGTTAAAAGTGGCATAGAAGCGAGAACCGGTAATATTTTTAACGTTCTCGTAGATGGCGAAGCGAGGCTTCTTTTCTCTTAGGAAACGTAGCCATTCGACCAGTAGGGAAGAGCGGGTCTTCTCGATTTCAGTTGATCCGCACTTAGGGCAATGGTCGCGCTGATCATAGTGAGCTTCCAGGGGATTATATACGTGGCCGCAATGTTTACAAGTCCATGCAGCCCCCCCCTGTTTGCCCGCTATGCTGAAGTCCTGACACGGGCTTCCGCCGAACATGACATTGAAATCCGGCACAACCTTCTCATCGGCTTTGGTAATATCTCCGATGTTAAGGGTAGGATCAACACCATGAACAGCACAATAGCTTTCTGCGGCATACCGATCGAACTCGCAGAAAAGGGCAGTTCGGTAATCCAAGTTGGTTCCTCCTCTGTTGGTTTTCTTTGTTGCTAAACGGAAGGTTGAGGGATTTACAATCTCCCTCGAACTGCTTTCATTCTATCATACTGTCTCCATAAAGTCAATAATTTTCTTTGTTGCTAATGGAAAAATTAAATCCACCGAATGCAAGGTTCGCCGGTATAGCCATGTTCCCATACGAACCAAGCGAAGCACATGGTACTTGACCAAGGCTTACCATTTTCGTCAACTTCCAATCCGTTTCTCAAAGGATTGACACGTTTTGAAAATACATACACGGCTTTCGGAGGGTGGGCGGCAAAGAAATCCTTACGTTGCCGTCCTTCGAGAAACTGGATCTTGGCGAACAGGATCACCTTGCCAGTGGATACCTCCAGAGCTTTCTCAGCGAACTCTTTCGCCAAAGAGAACGGAGGGTTCGTGATAACGTTGTTGAATTTTTCGGGATAGTTCTCAGTGAGAAAATCCACCCCGCCAACAATACCACATCCGAACCTATCATCTCTCTGAACCAGATCAGTAGAGATAATTTGACTGTTGGGATAATGTTCCCGAAGCACCTTACTGATATGCCCTTCCCCAGCCGCAGGCTCCAAAATGGAGCCGTGCAGCTCTTCTCGGCTAAGGATGGCTTCTGTCGCCTCGAACGGGGTAGCATAGTAGTCGTTCTCCACACGAGAGCGGGTAGGGGACATACCGGCCAAACTGGTGCCACTCAAATAAGTACGCTCTTCCATTTTCTCACCGCCTATTAAAAAATCGTCGTTCCATAGGCAGGCATAGGATTGAGCTTGTGAAGGTTGTGATCGTGCATAGAAGCAATCTTCTTGTCGATTTCCTCAATTCCACTGGTGCCATACATGATGTAAGCATCCAGGTGAGCATAGGTAAATCCAAGATTATCCTCATCAGTTTTTCCACACAGCCCATCGGAAGGGGTCTTGCTTATCAGGTTGATAGGCAGAAGAAGTTCGTACCCGATCTGGATGACTTCATGTACCATCAGATTGGCGAGCGGGCTAAAATCGCCGGCGCTATCGCCAAACTTGGTAGAGTATCCCACATAGTCTTCAGAGCGGTTGCAGGTATTAGCAACACGTCCGCCGTGAGGCAACGACTGAGAAATAGCATAGAGGGTCGCCATACGGATACGGGGAGGGAGGTTTATCCTCGTCTGATCGCTGACGTTCATATTGAGCGCTACTTGATCACTTACCGCAGACACTGCTTTGGAGATATCGGTATAGGCGTATCTGATACCCAGAAATTCGATCAGCTGCTTGCTATCGTCCAGATCAGGCTGTTCTCCATTCGGCATCATAACACCCACTACACGCTCTTTGCCCAGTGCCTCTACGCAAAGAGCGGCGACAACGCTGGAATCTTTACCACCAGAAATACCGACCACCGCATCGCAGCCAGGGCCGTTACTTTCAAAGTAGGAACGAATCCACTGGACAATCTCATCCTTAGTACGCTTTGGGTTAGCTAACATTGTGGCACCTCTTTTCTCAAAAGTTTCCCTCATGAAGATTCTTGCGAACCTCATCCAGGGTATAAACTCTCAGGAGCTTGCTATCCTTGAAAACTGGCTGAAGCCAGTTCCCAACCTGTGACTCCTCCCAAGTCAAACCGTCCTGGCAGAAGAAGTTGTGGTACGTATAGTCATATACGACCTTACAGCAGCCGCGCTGAGACTTCTTGAAGTGGCCGCTATCTGTCTTGGGGTTCTTAAAAATCATGATAGGCTTGCCGTCAGCATCTTCTGCATAGGTCGCTTTGACTGCGATACCAAATGTATCACGGGTGTACGGCGCATAAGTCTTTTCGCCGCCGTCCATCGTCTCCAGACACTGCATGGAGAAAGAACCGACGCCCAGAGAAACATTGTTGATAGCGAAGCCATGCTCCATCAGGATCTTATACACTGCCTCGCATCGCTGCGGGGTAATGCTATCGCCATACAATGCCTTGACGTGGGGATCGAGAACTTTGTAACCCTTGCTGTTTACGGTGCCGCCAAAGATCTCCCACAGTTTGAACACCGTCTCGGTTACAATCTCCACGGGGTTGCCGCTGTCGCCGCGAATAGCAAGGCACCCATGGTGTGCCATCACATCCTCTTTAATCGCGGGGAGAATATTATTGACCAGGTTCCAGTAGTCATAGCTGTCGCTGACCATAGAGAAGTTCTGGTACGGATAGATTTCTTTCAGCAGACGCCGCACGTGCGTAATCTCGTCGCCGTCAACCGCATAGTTGGAGCACATAACACTGTGCTCAGTAGAAAGAGCACCGTAAGCCACCGCATCGTTCTCTACCCGGCAGGCGTAATTGTGTTCCAGCCAAAGAATAGCCGGCACTGTAGCGGTATTAAGGAAGCTCAGACAGAACGCAGCAGAACTCTTGGTGGCGCTCTCCACGCTTTCCTGGCCGCGCATGGAAAAGTCGCCCAGCAGCTTGGCCCGCACCACATCATCGTCACAGGTGAGGGCGGCGTACTTATTGACAATCTGCCGGTAACGATATCCGACTTCCGCTGAAATCTGAGTATGCCACATGGTACATGACAGCATTGTTTCGATAGAGTTGACCAACCACACAAAGTTGGGGTTGGTATTCGAGATCTCAATTTGCGGAACATGAATATTGGTACGGGTTCCTTCCGGTACGGCCCGGATTTCCAGAGGCAGATACCCCAGCTTATGAAGCGCCGTCAAACGCTCCACGCCAACGCCGTCCGTGCCGATGGTATTATTCAGTACCCGCTTGTATTCGGCAAGCACCTCATCCAATGAGCGGTTGAAGAAGTAAGTATTGAACGCCTCGATCAAATACTCCTGGATAAATGCCTGAAGACCGAACATTGTGACCTTCTCGGTATCAGCCAGCCGCGTCATGCGCGGGGTGTAATAAGACACCATCTTGGTCAGTGTTGCGGGGTACTGCTCTGCATGGGCAGTCTTGTAGAAGTCCAAACAGAGCAAAGGACTGTATGAAATCATTGTTTTACCCTCTTTTCATAATCATCTGCAAATGGAGATCTTCTCGTGATCAACACGGAGGATGCTATCAGTGGTGAATACACGAGAAATAAGACCATCTGTCAGCACAGTGCCTTTCAGGATCGTGTTCTCACAGTGGGTAACGTAGAGCATGACTTCCTCTGCACCGGCTTCTTTCAGAGCCTTGGCAGTATGAGTGAATGTCCCGCCGCGAGAGCAGATATCGTCCACGATCAGAATATTTCTGCCGTTGACTTTCTCAGGCTCTGTCAGCTCCAGCCGCTCAATCTTGCCGGTGCGCCAGTCACGATGTTTAATGCAAAAAACATACTCCATAGGAAGAAGCTCAGAGTATCGTTTGGCAGCACCTTCATCCGGGTAGCACAGCAGAGGATTCAGACCCTGACTGACCATCCACTGAATTGCATAGTCAATGTAATGCTTCACATCCATAGCCTCAGCCCGGTCAATCAGCGCCATAGCCACATTAGAGTGAGGGTCGAGAACTTTGACAGACTCGAACCCAAGCGAATTGATAAACTCGGCAAACCACTTGAGCGTGAACACCTCATCGCGGTTCTTTACCCTGTCCATACGGGCGTTGGGGATATACGGCATCTCCAGATAGAGGAGTGGGTTGCCAGCGCTCTTGAGGTGCTTCACCAAATACCAGAGCTGCATACACTCGGCATCATTGTCGTACATCCACCGGATGAAGTAAGCGGACTTACCCATGGCGAAAAACGTGAAGTCCAGCTTGGGAGCAATACGGATCGAAGATGTACCGTCGGGGAAACTGGTGAAGTCGATCCTTCTATCGTCAACAAAAATCATTTCAGACCTCCCAGTTCTCCACATTGATCTGACACGCTTTCATAGCGGCCAGAGCATTGTTGTGGCTCGCAGGGGTAACGCCGGCGCAGCAGGCAGCATCAACGGTGATTTTTGTCTCAGGCAGAAACGCTTTGACGAGCAGTGCGTTAGAGATAACGCAGATGTCGGTGCAGAGTCCAACGAAAACGATCTCTTCAATACGCTGCTTCATTCTGGCAGAAAGTTCTACCAGGTAATCGCCCAGCTCTACAGAGCCAAACGTACCCTTCTGGAATACGGATACGCTTTTCCCTGCGTCGATAGCCGCATGGCTAACAGCCGTGGCAATGATATCGTCGAGCCGCCAACCGTGAGTCCCCTCAATACAGTGCTCGACAGGAAGCAGCTGACCTTCTTGGGTTTTCAGGTAGTCGGCAGAACGATGGGTGTCCTTGGTAATGCAAATCAGATCTCCGTCAAAATCAGAAATCTTTTTGGCGACATCTCCAACAGTGGCTTGCGCCTCCGGGGTTCCGAGCGCACCATTGATGAAATCGTTTTGCATATCCACTACTACAAGAACCTTCATCTTAAACAACTCCTTAAAATGAGCACTCGCACGGCAGATCATCGTCGTCCTTGATGAGCTTTCGTGCAGCGGCCCAAAATGTTTGAGGTTTGGCTTTTTCAGTGGGCGGCAACGCCTTTTCTTTGAGCTTGGCAAATTCCGCCTCAAAGTCTGAAAGATAGCCTTGTTTGAGAATACTGTACCCGATTGTGTCTTCAGCCAGCTTCGCCTTTTCCCATATTTCAGGATAGAGACAATAAACAACAAACCAATGTTGTTTGCCGGCTTTCAAACACCCGGTACAATTCGCATGATTGAAAATGCTGTAGGTCTTCGGACGCTCGATCCCAACCTCCTCGATGTCATGGATAGTACGTACTTCCCATGTCAAAGGGTACTCTGTTTGGTACCCCATCGCAGCCATAATGCCAACTCTGCGTCGGATACGGTGCTGTTCATTGGCGTCAAAGCCATAGACTAATGAGATATCGTCCCTCACTTCGGGAGGATTTGCGGGATAGTGCTCGGACAGCCATTTATGAAAAGGCTCAGTCTTCAGTCTGTTGGTGCAAAAGGCGGTGGACTGAACGCCAGCCTTAAACGCCCTGATTTCCATACACACGTCGAACTGATCCTTAACATCCCATCCGGGCATATTGGCGTAAGTAATAGGAACGCCCAGATAATCCGAAACCTCTTTTTTGAAACGCTTGATATCTGCGTCTTCGGTTCGAGGACACAAATCATGATTAAGCAAGATCGTGTCCTCTGCTCCGAACTTTCTAACTACTTCCACGGCGGCAATCGCAGAGGAATGACCGCCAGAAAAACAAACGATGTGCTTCATACCGACCACAACCATCTCGGCTGAGGTCAACCGCCTAATCCTCCCTTGCTACCGGCCAGATGGCTTTCACGCTGTAACAGACGGCTTTACTCTACACTTATCAATCTTGTAGAAACCCGGTTTACCGGGATTGGTATTAGCTCCTTTCAGATTTGTTGTTGTTAGTTTGAGAACTCTTGAAATATTTGCCGATCGTAGCGAGGGTGGCGCAGGCCAGCGGAATGAAATCCGGGGTGAATCGCGTTGTGTTGAACATCAGGTTCATGCCGTCCGCAATGGCGGTACCGACGCACACTTTCAAAATCCAACCACCCATCCAGGCAAAGCCGAATGTGATAACGGGACTGAATACGAGCAAGCCGATGATACCAACCAGCGCAGTCAGCCAACCAAGACCTTCCATTTTGCTCATGACAAGTTCCTCCTTTCCTCTGTAATTACAGACACAAAATCGTATCTGCTAACCGAGAGTGCTATTCTATTGGAACACCAATGTACTCAAGGACTTGCCGCATACCCAAACCATGCTCTTCCCACGGCCTCATGCAGTAATCCCAGAGCTTTGGGTGCGTGATTTTTAGACGCTGGAAACGGTTTGGAGCTTTTTCAAGGTGAGCGCCAAAGGCACAAAAGACACAACCAGTACGCTTTTCGCCTGTCGTCGTCCACCCCCCCCCATCAGTTCTGACGATCTCGCCATAAACTGAAGCATAGGGGACTTGATAGGTGTAGAGGTATTCCAGCACGTCTTCCTCAGTCCAAAAAGACATGGGTTGGGAGCTGGGCTTCTTACCGGAAAAAGCATTACATCCCATACGCAACCATGTAGCACGCCGAGATCTGCTCTCGTTTGCCATAGTTGCAATAATAGGTACTCGACCAGTTTCCTTGGAGTATTTCTTCATAGGCTGCTTCTTCATGACCGTACAGCACCGAGAAGAAACTTTGAATGGGGCATCCAACAGATAGCACCATTTTTCACAGTTGAACTCTGACGGCGTTCCGTTGCTCCGCATGATCTCTCCATGTAGCTCTTTCCATCTGAAAGAGCCAGGCTTATGCCCGTATTCCACAGTGTCAGCTACACGCTTTGAGACAACGGGATATCCGTACACCTCAATGACTTTACGGAAGTTCATCTCAGGCCGGACAATCGTAACGTTTTCACAGCTCTTAACAAATTCTCTGACTTCCGGGAACTCAAGTCCGGTATCAGAGAAAACAGCAGGCACATCGGGGTAGATCCGCCGCACAATATCGAGTAGTACGGTAGAATCCTTACCACCGCTAAATGCCACATAGACCTTCCCATCATAGTGCTGATACCACTCGATGATACGAGCAGTAGTGATCTGGATTTTGCGTTGGAGAGGCAGGCGCTGCATCTCTTCCAACTCTTCTCTGCTATGCAAAGCACCCACCTCCCCGGTTCCAATGATTGTCGTCATCGCCACCCGATCCTACCGTATAAATCAGCACCAGAGCCAAAATCAGTAGGATGATACCGTCCATTGGTTACTCCGTGGCCTCCGGCATGGCAGGGACGCTGGCATAGCTGGCTCGTGCCAGCCACTCGTTGATGACCTTGTTGAAAGTATTGTCGTTGCCCATGTACTTCTTCAGCATGGCGGCAGTCAGGCCGGCTTCGGCGCTGAATGTATCACCGGGCTGGCACTTCACAACCGTCTTATCACCGTCATCCCAGAACACGATGGTAGCCGGGTTGTGGAAGATCACATTGACGGGCATCGGCAGACGGCGAGACGCAGGCTGACTGGCTTGGAGCTTCATTGCCGCATTCCAACCGTTGGAGAAAGGATCTCCATTGGGAGCGAGATGGGCAACAAAGCCGCCGTCCGGCATACGCAGGCCGCTCAGAAGCTCATCAACGAACCGTTCAGCAGTTACCGGGGGGGGTGCCATAACAGAGATGCGGGGAGCGATGTAGGGAGTGTGGATCATGTCGGGAATCATAGTTATTTCCTCCTATTCAGTGTGCATTGCGGTCACAGGCGTTCAGCACCATGACCTGGTTCCAGATATCATTACCAAGCAGACGCTTGATTTTGCTAACCGTCTTACTCGGATTATCTGATTTTTCAACCGCATACGGCCACATATGCCAGCGGATCAGCAGCGCCACAGTAAGACGCTGGTTAGGGCTGAGATCACCGGTATAGCAGAAACTGTCATAAGCTCCTACACGCTCATGATGATAGAAGTGAGCGATCTCAGTGGGGTTGCCTTTGATGTCATGAAATACTTTGGTCTTCTCCTTGCCAATATCGTGTAGCAACGTAGCGCGGAGCAGAGCAGCATCGGCACCTTCATAGTGGCTGATCAGATACTGCCATGCCGTCATAGAGTGCTGACCAACCGTGTACTCGTGGTGCGGGTTATCATGTTCCAGCTTGGAGAGACGAAGCATGAGGGTATCAATCTGGTCGTGGCGATCTTCGTCGCCCACGATCCTGATTTCATCCCAACCCTCCGCCATCATTGGGACATCGAATTTGAAGTACATCCTTTGGATTACAGGCTCCGGGACAGAACGTTCCCGATTATTGTTGCGCTCCAGACACACCTCATAGGGTGTCGCCATGAAAAGACATACTGTGCGCAAATCATGTTTGTGGAGCGCTCGGACACGATCAAGGAACCCGATACGGCGCTTGTAGTTGATATTGGTGGCGTCGTACACCACATCCTTGCCATCCGCCAGATCCTGCAAAACCCTTTTGTGAAGGGTTTGGAAAACCAAGTCCTGTTGGGTTTGGTCGTTCTCGTCACCAAGAACTTCGGCTCGGATCGCATCGCTGGAATGGACGACGGCGTTAGGGATACTTTCGGCAGTGAATGACTTCCCGCTACCAGGGAGGCCAACCATCATGTAAAACATCGGCATCTCATTCACCTCCTTGGATTTCCTTTAAGAAGAATCGTTTGAGAATTTCAACGGTAGCCTTTTGCAGCACCTCATTGGCGTGCTGGTTGATCGAAACAGGCACCGTATCCATATAGCGCTTTTTGTCTTCGGTCATAGACTGAATTGCAGTGCTCATCAGTGCCCGTGCTTCTTCCAAAGAGTAGCAACCGCGCTTCACCTCTTTGAGATAATCACACTGGTTACTGATAAGACAGTCAGCGTAAGGCTCGCCGGCTTCATAACGGGTCATGAACTCCCGCAGCCGCAGAGCATGATGAAGCTGCTTGGGGTCATACCCAAATGCCTCAATCTTGTCCATTGTGGCAGGGTAGGGGTGCTCCATTGCCTTTTGCTTTTCCAGAGCCATACCCATAATGCAGTTCATGCCGGCGTAGTTGTTATACCGGGCGATCTCTTCACGAGCATCCAGAACGGGCTGGAAAAGGTCGGCATACTCCGGGTTGATGATGGAGTAAGGGGTAAACAGGATCTCAACGAAGTTGACATTCTGCTTCTTGATACAGTCGAACATGAGGCGGATATCTTTGAAATCCACGTGTTCGTTATTCTCCATAATGTGGGTAGCGCTGAGAGGTTTGGCGTTCAACACGAAATCGGAAAAGCTGGGCAGCATGATTGCCTTGGTATCAATATCACTACCCTCATAGTCAAGGTTATAATTCTGAGAACCTTGCAGGAAGAGGCCAACCCAGCCTCCCCTGCAATGCTCCAAGACGGGCACCAAATGTTCCCGCATCCGCGCCATGATCTTCTGGCGCTTCTGCTCATCCTGGATCAAAGTCGTCATCGTCGTATCGCTCCTTTTTGATACAATCCCGGATCAGTCTCCGGTATAGGCTTGAGTCGAACTGCTCCATATCTGCCCAGCGCATAAGATGTTCTGACGAGCCGTACCGCTCTGTCACATCACCGGACACATCGTAGAGCCGCCCGCCAATCTCTTGAACGTAGTGGTTTTCTACCGGCTCATACATCATGGTGCCGCCGAACCGCTCTTGCAGAATAAATGCGAACCAGAAACAGCACCCGTTCAGAAAAGTCTCTTGGGCATTTTTGAAGTTGTTGATAAAGTCAAGAATGACTTTTTCATCCGTTCTGTTCTCCAACATCCTGAGCCTCTTCCATATCAGGCGCGGCGGCGGTATCTTTGATCAGACCCTCCAGCGCCTTGAACGCAAAGTTTTTATGCTTATAGGCGGCGAACTTGGGACGATTGACAATGCGGCACACGACACCTTCCCGAACATGGGTATGGCCGACAGGATCGGGGCCGTCGTAGAAATCCTCAGCCAGCTTCTTCACATACTCGCCGGCGTTCATTGCCTGCGGAGATCCAACATCGTCGGGGAGCTGGTAGAAGTCCGGGATGATAGTGCGGCAGAACACTTGGACGCATTTGACGCCCATCTGTTCGCAACGATAGCGCATAAAGTCGGGCGGATACTCCACCACATCGCCGTCTTCGTTGGTCATCGTCATGCGGTAAACGAAAAGATCGGACTTGGGATGTTCCTTGCCATCGGGAGCGCATCCATAGCTGAATGTGGTGGTTTTACCGTACTGCTTGGTAAACTCCTTGTCGTTCAGCTTAGAGTTGTTTCCGGGATTCATGATGGGCGTACCATCGTCAGTGAAGCCAACAACCTCGTAGTAGACCGTCTCTCCCTTGTGGAGCTTTCCTTCAAAGACCTTGGCGTGTTTTTCGCGGAAAGCGTTATTACCGTAGAAGCCTCCCTCATCGAAGGTATCCAGAACCACGCGGCGGGTTCCGGTAACGTAGCCCCAGTCATAGATGGGTGTCCGCTTGATCTTGGAACGAATCACATTCGGGGTCTTACGGCTCTCATAGAGCCGCTTTTCCATACCGTTCCGATATTTGTAGCCCTGCAACACAGGCAGATAGCCGGTACGCTGAGAAGTTCCGTGCATTTTCAGGGTAACTTCTACCAGATCTCCGGCATGGAATGCGGAGAGGTTGTAGGCCAACTGCTCCGTGTCAGCGTGTTCTTGGAAGAGCGGGGAGATAGGATCAGAACGCTTACGAACACGATTACCACCCCCCCCACTACCGGAGGAACGTTTGACGGCGGGTACGTACTTCTCGCAGATAGTGATGCCGTTCAACACAGAGATCGTGTCGCCCTCTTGGAGCTTCTTGATATCGGTAAAAGAAGCCAAACAGGAGAGAGGGAGGAACAGGCCGTCGCTCTTCTCGCCCCGGAGCTTGAGAGCCTTAATATTCCGCTTCTCTGGGTCAAGGTATCCGCCAGCCGGAGCACCGTTCTCATCCTTGCGCCGCAGCAGGTCATTCTTCTGTGCGAACTCCAAACCGAGTTTGCCATCGGTAGGGAAGTACACGCCCAGCTGATCGGGGTCGGTGCCGAGATCCACAATCACCGTATTGCCGAAGCATTCGCCACAGAGCAGCCGATCGGCGTTGGTATGCTTCCTCAGATTATGAATCCTGGTAACATAGGCACAGTACATTATATTCACTCCTTGTTAATTTACTTTGTTGCTAATTAAGAATACATAGATTTCAGCTTGTGAGACACTTCGATAATAGCAGCCGCCGCTTCGTGTATCTCATCAAGAGTAGTATCAAACCCCATTGAGATACGAACGGTACAAGCAGCATCTTCATCGGACATTCCAATGCCACGCAAAACGTGGGAGGATTTAGCACTGGCAGCGCTGCACGCAGAACCGGCAGAAAGATAGATGTTTTTCTGATCCAGCAAGAGAAGCAAGGACTCGCTATTAACACCAGGGATAGTCAGACTGATAATATTGGAAGCGTAGTTTTCCGTATCGCCATTGATGTAGAACTCCCCAGACATATCCCGTGACAAATCAGCTAAGAACGTACTTCTCAGAAAGCCCCATCTGAGTTTCCAATTCTGAAGGTGTTCAGTAACGATTTCTGCAGCCTTGCCAATTCCTACGATCCCAGGCACATTCTCAGTGCCGCCGCGCATTCCGTGCTCCTGCCCTCCACCAATAATCCATGGGGATTTTCGGATGGTATTGCTAATGTAGAGCACGCCTATACCCAAAGGAGCGCCAAATTTATGACCAGACATGGAGCAGAAGTCAATTCCGCACTCCTTCACATTCATATCCACATGGCCTGCTGCTTGTACCGCATCTACATGGAGAAGAACAGAATACTTTTCGCAAAGTGCTCCGATTTCTTTCATAGGATTTACGGTGCCCAGTTCGTTATTGACCCACATGATAGAAACAGCTACTGAACGATTTGCGTGGGTTTCTGACAGCACACGTTCCAAATCGTTTAAGTTTATACTGCCGTCCTTATAAACTTTGATATAGCGAGAAGCAAGCTGAGGGCAACACATAGCCCCATAAAGCAAAGGCTCCAGAACCGAATCGTGCTCCAGCTTGGTCGTTAAAATTAAGTCCCCGCCAAAACAACTGAGCCACGCATTATTGGATTCAGTACCACCAGAGGTAAAGAATATCTCCGAAGGATCGGCACCGATCATCTTAGCTACCTGACAACGTGCGTTGTCAATGGCCTTACGAGCATTAACACCCTGGGTATGAATACTTCCGGGGTTGCCTACATGATCGGGCCGGAGCCAAGGGAGCATAGCTTCCAGAACCTCCGGGAAGACCGGAGCGTTGGCAGCATTGTCGAGATATACCACGTATTTCACTCCTTTGATAAAAGAGGCTCAGAGCGTAGACAGCTACTTGCTACTCTATCGTTCTGAGCCTCCTTAATGGTTTACTTTGTTGCTTATGCGGAGATAATAGGACGAAGGGCATCGTCCACCTGCTGATACCGCTCCGCGTTGATAGCTTCCAACAGGCAGTCATAAGGATCAGTCTGGCCGCTCATCACCATCTTGGCGATGTTGACAGAGAATCCGCTGACCAATGCCACACCCATATCGTTTTCCTTAACGGGGATAGTGCCGGTACGACTGGCAACATTCCAGAAGACCAGCCGAGGCATCTTATATCCAGCAGCTTCATACCGCTGAGAGATTTCCTCAAACAGACGGGGAGAAGGACGCCCATTGCATACATATCCCCATCCATTACTACGAACAGGGCCGCTTACGGCACAGCCGTTGAACTCCATATCAGAGATGATGAGGATATTGGCAGGTAAATCGTCCTGCTTCATATGATTGTTGATCGCCGTGGTAAGAACCAGATCAAATACAGCCTCGATGTTAGTGCTTCCACCAACATGGCAGCTATTACAGATGCCCAGCTTCTCTCGCAAATTCTTTCCTCGGCTCAGATCGACAAGCTGAGGATTCTCGGAGAATGTCATGAACTGATCCTTAAACTGACCGGAAGAGCGCTCGGCAAAGTAGATTGCCATAGCATTCGCTACCTCCAAGGGGCGAGCCTTGCTCCCGGGGATAGTTACCCATGTCATGCTGGCGCTGTCATCCTGGACGACCATAGTATTGCCACAACCCTCTACGGTATCAGGCAGATGCTTCCACAGCTCCTCAATAGTATCGTCAACACCAGAAATGCAACGATACTTATTGACGATATCATGAGGGAACAACGTCCCAGCGTTGATCTTAGCATCACCCTTCTTTACCTGGTCAAGAAAAGTGCGCCGACGATCCTCGTCGTGGCGGAGGAAAGCGCTGTTGTACTGCAGGTTGGCACGAGAGGGGACACGCTGATAGTCGATTCCCTCCCACTGCTTGGCGGTCATCTGCTGCTCCACAACGAGCAGGTAACGGGAAAGATTGGCGAGGGTGTGCTGATACTGGCGCTCAGTCATGCCGACAGCCTTCCGCAAAATCTGGGCATAATGCCGGGTCTGCTTGGAAGAAGTCTTACAGCGAGGCATCCACTTTGCCAGGAGAGAAATAGGCTTGCCCTCTGCCGCATTTTGAGAGTCGTCATAAAGCTGACCTTTGACCAGCCCGGTCACGCAGTCACACACGGGCGTATCCAGCAGGCACCACAAATCGTCCCAGCGACCGTACTCAGGCACCAGTGCCACCACAGGGGCGACGTACTCGGGGAAGTCCTTCGCCAGAGGCACCATGCAGGCACGGAACAGCCGGCGCTCACCCAGGCCACCACGGACATCACGAGCATAAAAGAGCCATTTCATTGCCATCAGCTTGTCCTCGAAGAACGCCTTGGTGAAGCGCTGAGAGATGTCGTGCTCGCTGGCGCTACGGAGAGATGCCACAGCGAAATTGAGATCCAGGAGAGCCTTGCCGGTAGTGCGGAAGCCGACTGCACCGTTCTCGGTGACAGAGACATTACACTCGTTATTCAGCGTGCTCTTGATCCCATCCATAAAGTTGCTCATATCTCTTACCTCCTTATTGAGATACCCGGAACACATTTCTCCAAATTGTTGCTGTTTGTGTCCAGAGAATGGAGCGGCAGGTAGGACTCGAACCTACGAATGGCAGCTTGGCTTCCTTGAACATTGCTGTTAGCGGAACTCCTCGTTTCGCATTGTAATAGGGCTGCTGTGTTGACCACTTCACCACTGCCGCATGAAGCTCGTCTTTCCGAGCCGTCACAACCCAGTTCAAGATATTTGGGTTGAATATCTGGCGTTTACCGTCAGCATAGACATAAACGATCCCAAAGCCCTATGCCTATCCGCCCATTAGCAGGGGCGGCTTCTGCTTGTGCCAGGGGTGGGACTCGAACCCACGACCACGGGATTAACAGTCCATAGAAAGTTGCTGTAAGCGTCTCAACAAGACACGCATTAGTACGCGCTCTATCCGACTGAGCTACCCTGGCGAGTGTTGCAAGGAGTGGGACTCGAACCCACGACAATCAGTTCCCTTTTTACATGGCTGTTAGCGCAACTGGGGGAGGGGGACGTTACGCATTTTTTATACTGGTGCTCTACCAACTGAGCTATCCTTGCATGGTGGGAGGCTTTTTCATTGCTGTCTGCGTTGCTCTGTACGCATACGAATACGAAAACCTCCCAGAAACCGCTATATCCGTAAAATGGCTCTTTGCCACGTGTGCGGGACACGTTCTCATTTCCACAAGCAGTAATGTTGATGGTTGCTGTTAGTGCCCCAATTCGTTACTGTTCACTCATCGTCGCATTCATTACTGTACTGTCATCCGAAGATGACTTAGGGCTTGTCTCGTGCTCTATTCATGACTTCCTCCACATATCCGGCGCTGGACGCCGCTGTCGTCGATCACTTTGAATCACAGAACGATAGTCAGGAACTTCTTCATGACACACACGACCCTTCTTATAGATTGATGACGGTTTTTTGGGAGCTACGGAGTCGAACCGTAAGCAAAAGTTTTGCAGACTTTCAAGGTAAAATTGCTGTGCGTGTCCACCGTCGATTACACGTTATGAGCTGCCCCCGGACGCTCCCATGTCGCCCGTCTTTCCGGGCTGTCAGCGGTCTTTCCCGCCGTCAGAGAGAGGAGGTGATAAAGAGTTCGCCGCTATTGCGGCTTGGCGGAGGGGATGGGATTCGAACCCACACACCCTTGCGGATTACTAACAATTTAGCAAACTGCTTCCTTACCAGTTAGGATTACCCCTCCACGCTTTTCAACGAGACGCATTGAGTCAAAGTAAAAGTTTGATTGTTGTAAAATTGCTGTTAGCGCCTCATACTCCGGTTAGTCAACCGGATGAATTACTCACTCACGCTCTCTGCGGGACTGGTATCCAGGAGCTTTGCGAAGTTGGCGATGATAGCGGTATTGTTCTTCCGCTGCTGGGACATGGCGGCGCGTGTCGCGGCCAGTTCCTTGGAATAGGCGTCGATCTCAGCCAGGTCGTTGTCGATCTGCTGGTTGATACCCTCCAGCTCATTCATCGTTCTGGTAACGATGTCTACCGCCTCGCTTGCCTGACGAGCCAGACGAGCAACCTCAGTCTGCTTTTCCTGCAGGAGATCGCGGGTGACAGGTACGGGGACGGCGTTTTTACGGGATCTCATTGCTTTCACTCCTCTTACAGAATAATTTTCTTTGTTGCTATCCAAGAACTAAATGGCCGAAGCCATTTAGTAGAATAGTTGCTTGTAGAGCTTGTAGTCTCTGATCCGGGCTGTACGCTTGACCTTGCTGGACAGATCCTCGCAGAGCACCTTAGACGCGAACTCCGGGTCTTCCAGATTGAACTGGGTACTCTCGCATTCCAGCAGATGAGCACGGTAGAATATACCAGACTGGTGTATTACGTTGTACCGTAGCGAGTAGGCGCCGTCCATCAGGCTATTCAGACGATTTACCAGACCCTGCATCTTAGAAACGTTGATCTTGCTGTTCCGCTCCGTCCGAATCAGGTTATCTGAATAGACATAGGCACGGAAGATTACGCCTCTGGCCTGCTGGTAGTATCCCTCTGCATCCCTCAGACGCTTGAATATCTGCAAGATTTCAAACGGCATCTCGGTCTTCTCACCGTTTATCATCACGCCGTCATCAAGCACATCTTCCTTGGGGAAATTGATGATCTGCTCTTCGGTCAATCCAAACCAAGCCAGGTAAAGAATTACAGCGGGCAGGTCAAACAAGGTTTCATCGTAGCACTCGGACACTTTGGTGGAATCCTGGATTGCCTGGTGGAGCATACCCAAGTTCTTGTAGTATTGCACTCCGCTGGTCTCGTTGATTTTCAGGTCGTCCACAGTGACGGAGGCCAAAATGCTTTCCTGTTCTGCCGGCAGCACGCCATTGGCAATCAGGTATCGCACATAGCTCATCACATGGCTTTTATAGTTGAAGAAAATGCTGGTGTGACGAACCCTCATGGAGTTGAACATGGACACATACTGTTCCTTAGTAAAGCCATTGTCCAGCGATTGGCCTGTCTGCTCTTCATAGGCCAGAACCTTTTTCCAGGCGATATCAAAGTTTTTCTTGACGCCTACCTTAGCATAGCCACCGTCCGGGTCTTCAAAGAATTTGTTACGGATCATATTCCCCTCTCCAATCCGTTCAAATCATTTTCTATGTTGCTATCTTACCATACGTAGCTGAGATTGTCAATAGCAAACAAGAAAATTATTTGCGAAATTTTTCGGGGACATCCGCTTCACCTCACTCTGCCACCGGCACGTCCATCATGTGCTTACACAGGAACTCACGATCCGTTACGGACAGGGAAGAGAGGATTGTCAGCAGCCGATCCGGGCCGGTCACGATCTTTCTCCATTCCGTATAATGAGCTTGCCACACGCCCAGCCAATACTGAGCAAGGCCGGTAGCGTCTTGGTTCTGCTTGAAAAACCCATCCAGCAAAGCGATAATCTCTTCACTGGACGCTTCGAGAGGACGCTTAATATCCTTGCCCTTCCCATGCGCAACCAGAACCAGGCGTGCGCCTTGAGCCAGCTGGACGTTGAGGTAGACATAGGCACCAGAGGACGCTGACATCTGTACGGGGAGGGCACCAGTGTACGGGAGCTTGATATCCGTCTCGCTGATACTCCGCATCCCCACGGCGCTGACATCCAAATCATATTTGCCGAAGTTTGCTGCCATACTGTTTACGATGTGCATTTTTACGCGCCTCCAAAAATAAGTATTAGGTTGACTAAACTGAAAACGTGTGATATGATGTACTTAACTTCACGAATATGTACGTGTCTGGTATTTACTATACCAGCTTACTTTCGTGCTGTCAAGTGCTTTTCACGAAAAAAATCGTGACATTCAAATTCTCTGTTTGGAGGTTGTGTTATGGACTCTGTCATTTTTACAAGGATTAAAGAATTGTGTGCTGAAAATAACATCACAATCAACAAACTGGAATCCGAACTTGGTATGAGCCAATATTCCATTGGAAGGTGGAAAAGCTCTACTTCTCCAACCATTGATAAAATCTCCAAGATCGCTGAGTATTTCCATGTCTCCATTGACTACCTGGTAGGCGCTTCTAATGTGCGCTCTACTGCTGATACCATGCTCGGCGACCCCGACTATATTACCCTCCAGCGAGCCAGAGAGCGCATGACTGAGCAGGATAGAAACCGCATGATGGGTATTCTGAAAATCGGATTTGACTACGCTTTTTCCGATGAGAATGATCCGCAGCAGAAGAAGTCCGTTTTATTGGACACGGAATAAGTTATAATATGCACCCATGATGTCTCCGTGTAGCGAAAGGAGGGCGAAATAGTGAGGAGCGTTTTTGTACAGCGTAAGGTCTTGGAGCTTTACCAGAACATGGATTCTGTATCCTATCCTATCCAACCTGAACTGCTCTTGCAGTGCATCCCCAAAAGCTGTCGCATTTTGTCGTATCAGGAAATGGCCGAAGTCACTGGATGCACTGTCCAAGACGTTGCCGTTCTATGCAAAAGCAATTCTGGAGCGACGCACTACGATCCAGATATAAACCGTTATCTTATTCTCTACAACGCTGAAATGAACGCTGGCCGTATCCGGTGGACTTTGGCGCATGAGATCGGCCATATCTATATAGGCCATCTGGAAGTCATAGAGGGAGCCGAAATCGCCTACAATGAGCAAAGAGGCTTCTATGACCAGTTCGAGAGCGAGGCAGACTACTTCGCCTGGAATTTGCTTGCTCCGCTTCCTATCATGCGCGAAATGGGTATCCGTTCCGCTTCTGAGATCAAGGCAACATACGGGCTGTCCAATCAAGCGGCAGCACTTCAATTTGACCGATACACAAAATGGTGCAGAAGCCATGTCAAAACGGCATGGGAAAACGGAATGCTTCGTATATTCCGCAGTAAGTACATGGCCTAAATGAACCGCCCTCCGAAGAGGGCGGTTTTATTGTTAGCTAATCTTCTGCTCTCCCCAAGAGATTTTGAAGTTTCCGTCCTCGTCTGCCTCACGAGACATCAGCAGGCTCATCAGGTCATAATCCACGCCAAAGCGGTCGTACACCTCATCCAGATCCACGTCCTGTCCCTTCATGAAAAGGTTCAGTTTTTCCTTGGCGAGCACCATTTGCATCTGGTTGGACTCAATGCTCCCAGAGTAAGTAACAAAGTAGATGTCTTTCCAGTCCGTAGAGGTAAAGCGAACAAACCGCATATAGAACTGGCTCATCCGCGCATTGTTATAATGCAGCTCCGGGATGATAACTTTGTTGACGAACTCAAAGTTGACAGAGGAGGGGAGGCACTGCTGGGTACAAAGGAGAATGCCGTTCCCGCTTTCTTTCAGAGTGTTTTTCAGCTTCCGGCGTCCGGCCAGAGTGGTGGTAGAGCCGGTCACGACAAACAGCTTCCGATCCGGGAATCTTCTGCGGATTTCATTGGCGTATGCTTCCACTACGTTCTTATGGCGGACACCAATAACCACAATCTCATCCTTCCATTCGCCTACCATGTCACAGACCTTCCGAATTTTGACCGGCGTATTCGGGCTGTCGTATTCCTCCACAGTGTTGGGTGCAGCAGAAATACGGAGCAGCAGAGTAATCTGCTGGATCAGCGCCATCATGCTATCCTTGCGGCTGTTCCCGGTAAGGGCGAAGTACCGCTGGCGCATGGAGAAGAACTCTTCCATGGCCTTTTGATAGACTTCACGCTCTGCAGGAGCGAATGAAACTGGGGTTTGATGAAGTCTCCGTATCTCTTTTCCGGTGATCTCCGCGAAAGTCCGGGTGATGACCGAGTAAGAGAGGAGCTTGTTCAGAACATCCGCGTTGTAAATATCCTGAGTTTTCTTACCCACTCCAAAAACGGTGATCCGCTCAGGCAGATGGGATTCAGCGAACAGACTGTATCCAGCTTTATAAGCAGGGAAGGGCTGACCGTAGTAAGGATTACTTGAACAGTTCAGATATTCCTCGCCGTCATCCTTCTCATAGCAATACAGGTCTTCTGCCCAGGAGAGCATATTGTAAGAGTTGTTATAAAGCAGCTCAAGCTGAGGCGCACACTCAGAGATATTGTTCCGGGTGACAGTACCGGTCATTTCCAGCTTAAACCGCACTCTCCGAAAACAATCCAACACAGCCTTTGTGCGCTTGCTATCCGGGTTGGTCATCTCGTCGGACTCATCGAATACCAAGCACACGTTCTGGTTCCGCATTTTGATATGGCGCTTGATCTGCTTACGGTACTTAGTAAGCATATTCAGGGTGATGATAACGAACTCCCCATCCTGTACTTTGTCGAGGTCGGCGAGGCACTTTATCATCCGGTAGTTGGTCATGCCATAGTTTTTGAACACCAGATCCCAGTTGTTCTTGATGGAGATAGCAGTGGACACTACCCAAACGTTACGAGCGCCCTGACGCTCCATCCGATACCGGCCTGTGGAGATGCCGGCCAGCGTCTTGCCACCGCCCTGTTCCCACTGCAACAGATGATAGTGTTTCTGAAGAACAAGGTTCAGGTCGTGCTTCTGGGTGCCGTTAAGATGAATCCACTCTTCGTTCTCATTGTCGTAAACGGTGAAGTCATCCAGGAACTGAGCGATCCCGGCGTCCTGTTCCATCTCGGCAAAGGGTTTCGTCTCTCGCTCATAGTCGCGCTGCTTACGACGAATAAGGCGGGCATACTGCTCAAGACCTGCATCATCCGCTTGTCCAGAGGCAAGGGCATAGAAGGGGACGAGCTGCTTCATACCGTCGCTCATGCTGTTCCGCGCCTTTTTGCTGTACCCTTTGTAAATCAGGCCACCATCCTGCTTGACCAGCCGCACCACATCCTGGCTGGGCTTCTTATGCTGAGACTTGATAACACGACGAAGATAGGCCAGTACCTTAGCTTCCGTAATACGGATTTTCGCCCATTCCTCATACTTCATGTCCTTGGGCTGTTCCTGATGGCGGAACTTGTAGAGGTATTCCTGACACTTGGCATATTTATCTATCAGTTTGGGGTTGGACTTGATATGGAACATCAGCTTCCGCACTTCATACTCGAACGCATTATCGCTTCCGCCCATCGACGCCAGCTTAACGCGGGCGCTATTGCTCCGCATCCGCTCTCTGGCCGGGGCAACGATTTCCTTACGGACGATCTCAAGCAGTCCTGCCGTATTATTCATGTCGGTCAGATTGAACCAGTTGGCGCTGTTCAGAGCATAAGGTTCTCCCTTGTCGGTAGCGTCCAGCTTCTTCTGCCAAAAGAGTATCTTGGTAGCGTAGCTATCCACGCCAAGAGATTTGAACGCATCCTTCTGGATGGAGACCTGACCCAGGAAAGAGAAATCTTTTGCCAGTTCGGAAATTTTCGCGCCGTCCAAATATTCGTCAGCCAAGAAAGACGCCGGCACCACGATCGCCATAATACCCAGAGGCTTCAGCAGATTTGCCGCTTTCAAACAGTAGTACATCTGAGAGATGATCTCGCCATCCTCCGTCTCCCATTTCAGATTAAACGGAGGATTGCCCACCACATAGTCAAACCGCATATCCGGCTGATAGAAACGGATATCACGGTGTTCCAGATTAGCGGCGGGGTAAAGATAGTGCGCTACTTTGTGGGACTTGATATCCAACTCACAGCCGTAGAAGTTTGCCTCCAACGGCATGAAGTTACAGAAGTTGGCGATGCCAGAGGTGAGGTCTGCTACCGTTTCGTCCATAGCAGGGGACAGCGCCTCCATGATAAACTGGCAAAGAGCGGGAGGCGTAAAGAACTGACCGTTCTCGATCTCCTTCTTAGCCTCCGCATACTCATGATAGTTGGCAAAGTCGGAGCGTTTCAGGCCATGCAATCCACCGTCTCCGGTATAGGCATTATAGATATCCTCACGGGAGATCCCAGACTGTTCGGCCAAATCCTGATCCACCAAATAGAGAATCTTATCATTCAGCTCCTGTCGGGCTTCCTGGGGGATCGGTTCGTTAAGGTATTGATACTTCATTCTTTCACCTGCTCTATCTTTTCTTTTTTTTGGAGAGAGGCTTTTGTGCGGAGTCCTCTCAGAACCGCGCCCCTCACTTCTATTACAGAAAGAAAAGGGGACTTGCTAACCGGTCAGGCTCTTTTTCTTACCTGGTACCACTTTGTAACGCAGTCTCCAAAAAGCGGGCAGGCGCGAGAACAAGGATAGTTAACGATCTTCTTTTCATCCAAAAGACAGGGCATACTGTCTCTGGAGGTTCCAAGATCAATCTCACTTTGTCGGAGCAGTTCATCCGTAAACCCATTGACATACCCGTTATCATCTCTCACTTGGGCTAACTGGAATAGGGTGTAGATACGCTCCGAAAGATCAGGGTCATGTGTGGCATATTGCTGAAGAAGCTGGCGCAGCTCATATCCAGGCTTGTCCGCGCCTGCCATATAATCAAACAGCGCCTCTCTCAAAATCGTCTCCATCAGCTTTCCGGTGTAGTCTTCCTTCGGACAAGCGCACTCAGCGCTCATGTATGCAGCGATAGCCTCCAACGGCGGAGCATTTTCACCCGCGAGCTTGCAATGCCCCTTGCAGCACATGATGATATTACAGGTTCTCTGTTCCATAACCTGCCTCCTCTTCGCTCAGATAGTTTCTTGTAGCCCTCGCTACGCTCTCCAAAAAGCGGCCCCATTCCATGTTGCATTCACCTGCCGGCCATTGATGGAAGTCCCGAAGCATAGGCCAAACAGTGGCGGAAATTTCCACGTCGTTCAGGAGTTTTACCAATGGGACAAAATTGGTAATCCTCAGCCATGCGTGGCAAATATACAGCACCCGTTCCTCCATGTTGGTGCGCGGATCAATCTTTCCGGTGAAGTGCGTTTCCGAAAAGTAGTCGTTATGCTTGATATACAGGTCATTGCCTTTCAGGAACAGCTGGCACTGGCATATTCCCTCAAATGGGACAGAAGCAAATTTCCTAACACCCCTGATTTCTTCCGGCTTGGGGAGCTTGCCGCCTGCGCAAAGCACTTCATATTCCGATTTCGGAAAAAGAAACTGTTTGCAAAACGCAGCCGGATTAGATAGGGTCTTAGTGATTGGAGCGACCAGCGCCCCGGACTTCCAGAATTGATACTGGCACAAGTCGTACCACATTCCGTCGCTGATATCTCTGGAAAGCATCGCTAAACAGATGCCCGCCGAAGTATTAAACCTGAGAAGATAAACGGTAGAACCTTTGCGTTCCGCCGTTTTACAATCGTCGGCAGCAGCAAGCATCCGCTCAATGTACTCCACATGAGATTGATCGGTATGTTCCGTAATTGTGGCGTCTGGGTAGCGCTCCTGGGCTTTCTCTTGGGTGGGATAGTAAAGCAACAAAGTGTGGCCGTCTGCGGTTTGCACCTTGAACCGTTTCAAAATGAACACCTCCAAAATTTTCGTCTCCCGCCTTAATTACAGACGGGAGACGACGGATGCTAACCTTATCTCTCAACAGTAGCGAGAAGATTTTGGATATGAGCCATTTCTTTACCCCGTTCCACCGTTTCACCCCGGAAGCAGTGACCGCAGTATTCCCAAATACCATTCGGCCATTCTCCGCCGACCTTACGGAAGGTGGCGTAGGTGTCTCGCCATTTGCCGGTCTTTTCATCCAGCTTGCTGGAGTACGGCTCGCCCATCTGGGAGCACCGGGCACTCATACAAACAGGCGGCAGACAATCCATTGCATTGTCCACTACGGCCTGAGTCACAAAGTCACCAGGCTTTGCGGTGGCGTAGTCGAAGTCATCTTCATCTATGACTTCCTTTCCGTCCCAGACCTGCTTGGGCTTGGGAGCGATGGTGGACACGTCCAGCAGATGAGAGCCAGGGATATTCCGCTTGACCTCCCACACCTCATCCATGTCGCCAACCAAGTTATACAGCTCCTTATGGCTATGAACGACATTCAGCCGTGACCCAGGCAGGTTATTGGCCTGCTCCGGGAGAGGCACGCCATTGACAGTAGCATGGTAACTGGCAGTGATGTAGGAGATCACCTTGAGGAAGTCTGCCAGGTTGCTCACATTGTTCATAGCCTCCATAAACTCAGGCCATGTATGGTCGCAGGCTCCAAGGCCGAAGCGTTCCATTTCAGCCTTGTCGCCGTTATATTCCTCGGAAACGATGTAGCTGTCATTCAGATCGTTCCAGAAAATCACTTTCCGTCTGGTCATAATATCCTCCTCTGTTAAGGACGGCACGGCAGCAGAAGCGCCGGTTCGTTCCAGTTAGTTTCATCCAGTTCGTCGCGCCCATACCGCTTACACACTAACAGACACGGGTACGGCGTCCGCATTGTGTCGCTACTTCCCATATAGATGTTACGATACGGCCCGACAGCCTCCAAAATATCCAGATAGCGATAGGCGTCGAAGTAGCTCGTCATAGAAGCGCCGTTCTCATCCTTGGCGGTAACGGTAATCTTCGGGAAAAGAGGCTTCCCCAAATTCTTCATACCTCTCCACTCGCGGATGATCTTCTTGCAATCCTCCACAGTGGGCGGCGAAGCAACTAACGAAGCCCTCGCGTCCTTGAGATAGTCCTGGACGTACTTATCATACGTTTCCGTCCGATCACCTACGAGGATTCCCTCGGGCTGTTCTGCGAACAGCACTACCATGGTTCCATCTGTTATAGCAAAATGCTTCTCGCTGGGATGAACACCAGCCAGAGCCTCCGACTGGGTTTCGTCATATCGGGTCTGCTCCCGCCCTACAATCCGTTGTAGGGCGGAGAGCTGCTTCTTTGTCAGCTTCATGCCGGGTTCCTCCTCAAATACTGTTCCACAAACTCCTGGACAAAAGCGGCACTGCGGAACTTGATATCCACACGGCCATTTTTGAACAGCTTGATATTTTTGATCTTGCTCATGTACGCGATCTCAAACTGGTTTTCCTTGGTATCGTACTTGAAAAGCTCCGGGAACCAATTTGCGCCGTCCTTGAACTTCCCAGTCTCATAGTGTGCCAGTGCGTCCAGAATAGTCTTCAAGGACTGGCTGGGCTTATACTCGGGGACAGGGTTGCTCATCCACTTGTTTTCATCACAATATACCCACGATCCAGTCAGACGGAGCACATCGTTCTTGATCTCGAACTCTTCCTCATACTGATCAGAACGCCAGTTTCTGTGATGAGACGTATCCCAGCACAACCGGAGAAACTCATTCATGGCTCGCTCCTGGAATGAGAATCCGCCCAGCTGCACAAAGATCTCATCCACGACCTGTTCATACCGGAGGGGGAGAGTACGCAAAGACTGCTCAAACTTATTCTTTTCAACCTTATAAGCGTCCAGCTTTTCCCGATAGGAGGCGATCTCGTCTTCGGTCATGTTCCGATATCCGCCCCAGGGCAAATCCGGCTCCTCCGGTCCAGTGGGAATGAGATGTTCCTCAATCTCACTCTTGTCCAGCTCAACACTGTACTTGCGGCTGAAATAATTGACGATAGCCGAAATGAATGTGCGGTTTCTCTTCTTCATGGTGTCGTAAACACTGTCTACGTTACAATCGTTTCCCACATACCGGTCGATAAAGTCGTCGTCTGCGGTCAGGATTCCAACCTGCTCTGCCTTGGCTGCGGCCATCGCCTCAGCAACCTTCTGGAGCGCCGGCCCAGCCTTATCAAAGGCTTCCTGCTGGCGGAGGCAGAACGCCTTGTCATCCTCGGAAATTCTGTTGTCCGCCTTGATCTCGACGGCGGAGAACTTCTCCATCAAACTCATCTTTCTTCCTCACTTTCATTTTTGTTGTATCTACGAACAACGGTATCGGAGTATTTGTTGGCGTGCCTCACGGCCACGTGTTCCAAAATCAACTTCACGGCCACGATGACAAGCCCAAAGAGGATTTCCATATCAGCCCACCTCACTTTATGGGGTGAGGCTTTTTATAGTGGAGCCTCCCAGACCACTACATTTTCAGAATGAAACTACTATTTGCTAACCTTTTCTCGGAAGTTTTTGTTAAACTGATCCTCGTAGGCAGCAACGCCGTTCCAGTCATCATACACTACCTTTTCCATCTGATCTCCCAGCTGGAAAACCAGGTTGGGTCTTGGCTCTCTACCATCTTCCCACACCCGGCGCTCTCCACACACATACCACTTGGCAAAAAGCTGGTGGACGTGTACCTCACGCAGATAGTAACGCTGTGTCTCGACACCCCGGTAAACCTCTCGGCCCGTTCCGTCTTCGATACCGACAAACATAACCTTGATGACTTTCTCAGGATTGCGTTCCAGATCGTTGTACCAAGAATTTTGAGAACACTTCATAAACCACTCGTCGCAGACCTCAGAGTGTTCCAGCTTTGCGTGCTGTTCGATGTAGGCCAGCCCCAGCCGGTCGAACTCATCCTGTTTCATGAAGGACTCTGCCACGTGTCCGGCGTCATCCTGGCATATCAGCTTTACACGGTCTGCCAAACACGCCTCGGCGTTCATTCCGACGGCATTGAACTTTTCGTAATTCTGTGAGGTCGGGGTCGTGACGATGATCTTCATACTGCTACCTCCCAATTCCATTTCCCTTCCACCATCGCCTTGATAAACGTCTCGCCGATGTACTTGGCGGTATCGACACCCTCCTGCATTTCCTGCATGAAGCGCTCCATCTTATCGAGGGAAAGGGTGCCGTAAGATGTAGTGCTTACTCTGATGTCTACACAGCAGGCGTTCCCATCATCATCGAAGCATCCATGGGTATATAGATAGGGGAGATACGACCCTTCCTTTTCAACGCGCTCATCATGGTTATCTCCATAATGGATCTCGACATGAAGACGCTGGCCGGTAGATTTTCGATCTCCACGAATAATCACCAGATAGCGCCCCACCTCATAAACCTGAACGTGTCCCTCGCCATCGCTGAGATCACGTTCAGTGCGAAGTCTGGCAGTAAACTTTTCGCTGCTCATAAATACCTCCTGTCAAATCTCTACGCGGTGAATGGTATAATGCCTCTGAGGGAAAGAGCGGCAAGAGCCATCACGGAGTACCAGCATCCAGACATTTGTGTAACGCCCGTTGATCTTGGAGCACTGGGCGTCAATCTGGATAACATCCCCAACGGATAGGAAAGTCTCTCGCCGTAAATCGTTAAAAACAACTCTCATCATATCTCTGCCTCCTTAATATCGCTTGACCCGCACTTTCAAACCGTACCGCTTGGCAAGCTCGATCATATTCTTGGTACCACGGCTTTCACCGTTCCAGAATGCGGCCAGAACGTCGGCGTTCTGTGCCATCTGCTCATTGCGTAGGTATCCAGCTCGCTTGCCGTACAGTTTCCACTGGGCAGGATAGTAGTCAATGGCGTATCCCTTTTCCATGGCATACTGTTCGCCCAGCGTATCAGCGCCCTTGGCCTGTCCACAAACAACGGTGATCTCGTCCGTAATATTGCAAAGCAGCTTATCCATGGTCGCTTTCAAAAGCTGGTAGTCATCAAAGTCTCGCCCTCCGGCGATGATAACTCGAAACACACTGACTACCTCCTCACCACATTTACAGACCGTTAATGTTTCTTGCTAACCTCAGCGATCATTTTTTCCAGTCGTTGTGCTACCGGGTCAGTAATCGTCAACAGGATATAATCGCGTTTGTAGTAGGGCTTGCGATGTTCCTTATCTGAAAAGGTATGGATTGCATCGTAGTCCAGACGTTTTCCACCATCAGACGGTAGAGAAAACAAAATCTTGGCGTCGGCATACTCGCGGTGCGCCCACCCCATTAGGCGACACGCCTCATCCATAAGCGTGCTGAGATACTGCGTGTTGCTCAGTCGATACAGCCGGAAGATATAGCCATATACAGCATTCTCGTTCTTCTCGGACTCATTCGCCTGCTCATCCAAAGGAGCGGGGCGCAGCCGCCCCAGCTCTACCAACTCCTGCACGTACTTAGGAACCTTCATGCTGTCTCCTCCTTCTCGAAGTAGAACGGGACGCCGGCCTGGAAGGGATAAATCGTGAAGTCGTGGTCACTCCACACTCGCATTGCATGACGGCAAGGCTTATCCTTGGGAAGAACAATCCGCTTCTTGCCGCCAAACATAATTTCGATATGGTCATCGGCGTATCGGTTCTCAACTTCCAACAACTTGAAGATATAGGACTTTGCGGTTTCCTTGACTTCCATGACATACCGATAGGCTTGAAAGACATTGCCATCATGCTCGGATTTGTAACGTCCAGGCTTCAACATCACAAATACAACTCCTCTCCACCCACGAACACATGGGTAACACCGTCCGCGATTTCCACCCGGATGTCCTTCTCCTCCATGACCCGGCGCTTCTCTGCAATGCCGTAGGAGGCAGTCAGACAGTCATCATCCATAAATGCGGCGACCTCGCCCATCTCCGCTTCGGGAATCAGATCAGACAGGAATACACAAAACTGGTCTTTGCTCACCTGCTCGTACTTGTGAGCATACTCGATCAGGTTTTCCAGCAGCTCCCGCGTGAAAGGACTTCCCTCACCAGTAAACACATTGGGGAATGCGTAGCTCATATAGGCCATAAATCCCTCATCGTTAAATCCCTTTTTCATCAGTCGTACCTCACTTTCAAAAAGTCGTTGATTGCTTGTACTATATTTACAAACCGTTCTGTAATTTTGCTAACCAAAAAAAAAGAGACGGGATAGATTTCTCCATCCCGTCTCGTTCTGTTCTTATCGTGCGCCAACCCCTGCCAGCAGGGAGGCCATCTTGTCCATCATGGCGTGGCCGTCCATAATCCGGCCCCAGTTGTTCTCCTGGTAGTTGGAGGTCATGCGGCGGGGAGCGGTATGCCCAACCATGTCGCTCATCGCGTTCAGTGCGCCCCAAGCAGTACCCTTGAACTTGAGAATGTCCGGCGCGAAGTAGCAGATCATGTACTCCTCACGGGCTTTCGTCGCGTTCCGCTTTTCGCGCTCGCTCATGTCATCCGTGGCCGGGAACATCTCGTCCAGAATTTTGGCGATCTGCTCATCGGTGACGGTCTTGTTCGCCATCTGGTCGGCGTACACAGCCAGCTTGTCCATGTACTTATTCGCCATGTCCAGGCACATCCGCGCCTCCTGGAGCTTGGCCTGAATGTCGCCGGTGTGCCGGACAGACCACGCACGCTTCGCGCCGTTCAGTGCGATGTTCAGAGTGTTGTTGCAAACCACCCGGATAGGCGTCATACATACGCGGATAGCGCCGCTGCCGTCGTGGGTGTTGGAGAAGCACAGATACGGCTCGGTCTTATCGCCGACGATCTCCGTATCGGGCAGTTTTGCCAGCAGCCAAATCTTCCGGCCACCCATAAGGCTTCCCGCCGTCTCGTAGTGAACCTGACCCTCTCCGCCGATCAGAGCGTCGGTGAACGCAAATGCCTCCGCATTCTGCACCACCTGATACCGGTCACTGACCACGCCCAGCACCGCGCCGTCGCTGCTCCGCACATTAGCGAAGAAGTTATCCACCTTGCGCCCGCCGCAAACCTGAATGGGCTTGCGCTGCACAGTCCAGTCCAGACCAGCCAGCCGAAGTGCATCGGCACTGGTCGGCGCTTCCTCAACCTGAGTACCCAGGCCGTGCCAGGGCTTCTCGCGTCCAGCATAGAACATACTCTCAACATTCGCAGACATTTTTACGTACCTCCTAAATTTTGTTCTCGTTTGTTTTTTTCTCCGGTCACTATACTTACAGAAAAGAACTGCGTTTTGCTAACCGTCTGTTTAATTATCCCAGATATCGTTGATATCAAAGGAAATGCGGACGTGCCCATCAACGGCAGAAATCACTGTGCCGTCGGCCTTGTTCATGATGGCCGTGAGAGCCGCCGTTTCTTCCTTGTTCAGGGTAGCGGCAGGGGAGAAGTCCAGCCAGAGAATGGCGTGCTTCTCTTTCATGTTCGGGTCATACCCGTCGATCATCCGCACGTCATCGCACATATTCATAAACTCCACCAGGTCGCTTTTGACGGCCTGGTAGAGCTTGATCTTGGAAAAGTTGGCACGTGTTCCGTTGAAGTTTTCGTTACGGTCGTGCATCTCTGCGATCTCTTCAGGGGTGTAGTTTACGCGCATCCTTTCTTCCTCCTCAATTCCATATACTCGGGGTAGCTCACTCCCATCAACTCGGCGGCAGCATGAAGCGCCTGCTTCTTATCTCCCAGCGGGCCAGCGGGCACCTTGGGAGTCTCGATCTTGTGGGGATACCAGCGGGAACTGCCCTTCTGCTTGGACACATCATAGGTAATGCTCATACGCTCCTCCTTATAAAAATGGCTTCTTACCAAACAGCACGCCAGCCGGGAGACTTGACCAGCTCATCCAGCTCGGCCTCTTTCTGGTCTGCCGCTTCCTGTTCCCCTTCGTCCGGGAAGTCGGAAACATCCAGATCATACACATCGACGCCCACATCAGCGTTAGAATAAACCTCTTGTACCAGGCCACCAGCAACACGAACGGCCACCTGCACATCCAGCTCCTTCTCCTCAATCCGCCAGTTGGTAGAATCGGGGTCATTGCGGATAACTGCGGTATCCTCGCCGCACTCGCATTCCTGGTCGTCGGTCAGGTTTTCAGCATCAACATTCCATGATGGAAGCTCGGCCTTAAACTGCTTGCGCATCTCGGCCTGCGCTGTTTCCTTATCCAGAAACAGCTGGACGGTGGACTGATTGCTCGCGTCGGTATCCTGCTCGTTTATCAGCACAAAAACCTTCATCATTTGTTAGCTCTCCTCTCAGCACGGTTATTGATATATTCCATCACAGCCTCGTACAGCTTGGGGGACGCGGTGAAAAGAAAGACATCGTACATGGGGTTGTCCCGGTCGGGAGCTACCTTGTAAGGGGTGAAACCCTTCTCGATCAAGAAGCTGCACATTCTGGCCCGCTTGCACACATAGGTCTTCTGCTCGTTGGTGTTGTTCATCTCTTCAAGTCCTTTCAAAAAGTTGTTTAGAATTGCTTCACTATAATTACAGAACCAGGGCAAGTTTTGCTAACCTCTAAAATAAAAAGCCCGCCGTTTTTACGGCGGGCAATCCATCAGGCGCACACGGCAGCATACATACGGGCGCGGGGATTAGAGGCCAGATCATACCGTGCTTCTCCGTTGGAGAACCGGGCGGTGCAAACGTACTCCTGGAATCCGTACTCCTTGCCCAGCGCGGCCAGCTTGCGGTTGATCTTCCGAATCTCAGCCTCATACTTCCGATAGGCCACACTCCGGCAGCAATCGAAGTAGTAATGGCAGTCGTCGTTGGTGTAGTCCTCCTCTGTCAGATCGTGTTCGACCTCCACATAGAACTGAACGCCGGTATAGTATCCGCTTCTGAGCTTGACCTTATGGAACATTAGCTCATAGTTGAAACCGTCCAGCACCGCGCCGATGATCTCGTCGTCATCGCAGGCCGCGCACTCATCAAAATACTGATAGTCTTCCAGCTCGTTGCACTCGCAGAACTCACACTCCGTAGCGTCCGCACTCATGATTGCTCCGCATTCCGGGCAGCGCTTGGCGTCCTCATTGTAGTCCTTGGCGAACAAAGGGAAGTCCCTCATGGTACAGAAATTAGCAGCGCTCATTTTGTCATCCTCCTTAAAGTTGGTTGTTTGTGCTTGTACTATAATTACAGATAGCCTCCCAGTTTTGCTAACCGGGAGGCTACTTTTTTTTATTTGCCGTCATCAAATTCCTCGGCGTCGATCTCGTTGGAGATAGAAAACACTTCATAGGCGGCTTCATTTAGGCGTCCGATAGATGCAGTTGCGTGCGGCTCGCGGTTTTTGATTGCGTCCGCCTCAGCCTCCAGCAAGTCCTGGACAAAAGCCAGAGCCTCGCCCACGTCAGCATCCACCACAATGGTGGTGCTATGCTTGGCCTTGATCTCATCGAACTTCTTTTTGCTCATGTACATTAAAACTCGTCCTCCTTCACAAGGATTTCCCCAATGGATACTTCTGCGATATAGTTGAAGTCCAGCTTTTCCAACAGCCGCTTCATGACCTCGTGGCGACCATTTGCGCTCACGATATATCCACGAACTGAGCCGTCGAATTGACGAACAACAACAGAATATCTTGGGCAAAAGTATTTGTCCTCAAACTCTGCCCTTTCCAGAGCCTCTACCACATCTTTACCGCAGGCCGGACACTCAGTAAAAGAGCGCCCCTCGATTTCCTCATCGTGCAGCACATCAGAAGTGAAATTTTCACCGCAGGCTTCGCACTGGATGACCGTCCCGTTGTCTTGAGCTTCAGCCAAACAAGAATGGCATAATGCGTGCTCGCTCTCCATTCCTTCGTTGACAATAGCCGCGCCCTCAAAAAGGAAGTCATCTTCCTTGATCTCACAACCGCAAATTTTGCAGATTTTCATATCCAGCACCTCCATTATTTTAATCCAGGCCAGCTGTACTATATTTACAAACGGTTTTGATATTTTGCTAACCTATCCAACAAAAAATAGGGGAGGCCATCGCAATGATGGTCTCCCCAGTGTCATGTCTCCACAACCTTATAATCAGAAGGAATGTGTTTTGCCGGAATGTATGAATTTTTCAAAGGATTATACCAAAACGGGCGTTTGAACTGATAGGCCGGCGCGTGCTTTACATACTCCACCAGATCGTCACCATGGCGGAACTGAATCCGCGTTCCGATAGGCAGATTAGATAGGGCGGTCGGCGACTTCTTCTGTTCTGCCTTGAGCCTACAGGCCTTTCGCCAGGACAGCGCGTGTTCATTGTCGGTAGGGGATAACAGCTTCAGGATAGATAACGGGCAATCGCAAGCCCAAGGAAACATATCTTCGGACATATCTTTGTAATAGAAGTTAAAAAATTCCTTGGTGTTTGTTTTTGTCAGAAACACCGCTGCCCAAACGGGAGAACATTCGGTGTTCTCATATATTGCCTTGCCGTTAGCATCCTTTCCGACATAACGCTTCAGAGATTTGACTGCTGCGTAATAAACAGAGCCAACCATTGCGCTTTTCAGAACCTGATAATGACCAGCGTTCAGCCCGCCCATGAAATACTCATCACATTCTGCTTTTCGGTCGATAGATCCACCTGGCTTATAATGCGTCGCGTGATAGCTTGTCCAGCCCATCTTCTCGCCTCCTCAGTAAATAACCACTTGCTTGGTAAACAGCAACCACAGCCCCAGAGGAGCCAGCAGTACAACCGCCGTGCCGTCTCGATCTTCTACGGTTACGCCGGTAGAGCACATCCACAGCACCAGAGCACAGCAGGCCAGAACTCCCAGCCCCATCAGCCGCTGCTCGATTATCTTCTTGCGGTAATACCGCCGTTCATTTCTTGTCATTTGTGCTTGTCTCATTTTTTTATCGCCTCCTATTATATTTACAGAATGATTTACTTTGTTGCTAACCAAAAAAGAAAAAAAGGCAGAGAGAAAAATCCCTCCGCCTCTTTTTAGGCTACCACATCATTCTGAAGCTCGGCTATATGCTTGTTGGCTTCTTCCAGCAGGCGCTTTTCGTCCCATTCGGCAGTGAACTTTGCCAGCTCGTTCCAGTTGCGTTTCTGGTAGATGTTGTCGGTGATTTTTACCACGGCACCCAGGCCACGGCTGCACCACATACCCGGCGTGCCGCTCGGAGTCCACAGGGAAAGGGAAAGACGCGGCATCATGCCGATGGTCTTCTGATAGAAACAGCCCAATCTCGGCTCCTCGCGTACCTCAGTCCATCCGATGTCAGCCTTCAGCACTTTGCCGTCCGGCAATTCGATGGAGCGCGTAGCCACCTTGTCATTCCAGATGATGAAACGCTCCAGATCAAGCCGGAACCCGTTGCTCAGTTTTGCGTTCCAGCGATTAACCTGCTCTCTCGTACATTGTGCCATGTTGTCTTCCTCCTTAATATTTGATCTCAATGCGCTTGTCTCCGGCTTCGATAGCCGCACGCAGCTTTCCAGAGATAACGTCCAGTTGTTCGGCCCGCAGGATATACAGGGAACGTGCGGCCCCAGTTTCTACTGCGCTCAGGGATTTCAACTGCTTCATTTCTGCTTCCAGCTCGTCGATCACCCATTTGATTTCAATTTTAGTAAACGCCTGCATACTGCACCTCCTGGTATAATTACAGAAGGGGAGAACGATTTGCTAACCGCTCTCCCCAAATTTTTATACTCCCATTCCTCTTTTGAATTTCTCCTGGTCGATAACGCAGGCGATAGCGCTCATTGCGTCCAGATACTCCGCAGACTTATCAACTGTCTGCTCGCCCTTCTTCTTATCCTCCAGATACTGGTCACGCGATTTATCAAACCACTGGCCGTAGATCATAACCACCATATCCCGGATATTCTGAAGCTCGATGTTGTTGCGCTTATCAATTTCCAGCACTTCGCAGATGGTCTTGGCCTCCTCGCCGGAGACAATACCCCGCACTTTCGGGGTGTATTTCTCTCTCAGCTCTTGGATAGCGTGAAAATCGGTTTTCGTTGTCATGTGTCATTCCTCCATTATTTTGACTTTCTACTTTAATTACAGAAAGAAAGGCAAATTTGCTAACCATGAAATAAAAAAAAGAGGAAGGACTTTTGCCCTTCCTCTTCGGTTTAGCTCTACCTTATTCACACCAGGGCTTTTTGCGCCCGGTACTGCTGAACCAGGGATAAACGCCGGACTCTCCCTTATCATTTGAAAGGAACCGGGTCAGCCGCTTTTTGTCGTCCGTGTTCATCCAGCAGGTATAATTCGGATTATCCCAGCGTCCGTTATGGCGTTCCTTGCGTTGCATGGATTTGACAGCGGCCACCAGCAATTCCTGATTGATGTCCAGCATGGCGCAGATGTCAGCCAAAATGCTTCCGGTCGCTCCTGACTTTTCAAACAGTTCGCCCAGGCGGTATGCCTTGGAGCCATTCAGGGAAGGAATCCACAGGGTAGAGTCGGGAGCCAGCCCCAGCTCTTTTCTTACATCCAGACTGTATTTCATATAGTCCGCTTCAGCGTCCAGATAATCGCAGACGACGGAAACCAACTTTTCGACATCATACATGATGATCTCCTCCTATCAATAGCCAGCGGCGCGACCAAACTTGACAGCCTCTTCACCCTCTGCCAGCTCCCGGATGTACTCGATCTTTCCGTTGGGGAGCTGCCACTGACGGATATAAAGGCGACCTCTGGCCCGTGCCTCGGTTTTATTCTTTACGGTGAAAACAGCTTCACCCGTGCCGCCGTCATCATCAGTGATACAAACTGCATAGCGTTTCATTCTTTGACCTCCGTTAATTTACTTTGTTGCTTGGAGCATTGCCCCTTACACTATATTTACAGACGGTTTTTCAATCCTGCTAACCTAACCGGCAAAAAAAATAACGGGCCAGCCAACAGGCCAGCCCGTTTTTTATCAGCCGTAAATCACGTCGCCGAAAATCGCATACTGCATGATACAGTCAGCAGAAATTCCGTCGTACTCGTCGAAGTCATCCGCGTTATGATCTTCCGCGTACTTTTTCCAGCCGTTCAGAAGTTTTTCCAGCGTCAGCTCGTGATCTTTGTCATCCTCACGGTCGTACACGGTCAGCTTGCCGCCGCTCTCCAGAATCTCGGCCAGCACGTCCTCATAGCAGGGCTTCATGTCGGCCTTTTCTCTCTCCGTCAGCCGCTTCCGCGCCGCCTCGTAGTCCCTCTCATCGCTGCACAGCTCGCCCCAGTAGTCAAAACCGCTGGCCTCGCAGCACAGCACACAGTCCACGATGTTTTCCGTCGTGATCTTCAATTCCTTTTCGATCTTGAATGTGTGTTCCATCTTTCATTCCTCCCGACAAATAACGTGTCGAATTTGCAAAAGCTCCTCGACCGTTCCATCTCTTAAAATCTCGCGGTTTTTGGCCTCGATCTCTTTGGCCTCCGCTTCGGTGATTTTCTTATCGCCCAGGTAGTAGCACTTCAATGGACTTGACCACCTCCCACTATAATTACAGACTGTTCCGGTCATTTGCTAACCGTTCAGTAAAATTTTCCGAAAAAGAAAAGGCGGGCCAGGTTTTCCCAGCCCGCCGATCTGTTATGCAACCGCGATTCTCCCGCCGCCCTCTTTTTCGATCTTCTCGCTGCCGTAGTAGCCCCTGATCTCGTCCAGCGTCAGAGACTTCTTGCTCCGCTTCTTGTATCCGTCGCGGTGGAAATACCACGCGGATTTGTTGCTGCTCCACCGGAAAGACAGGGCTTTCAGCTCTTCCTTGTGCGGCCTGGTGTCGCCAGTGACCCACACCCAGGAACCGCAAACCTCGATCTCGATGCCCTCCATGTGAATCAGCTTTTCGATGATGTCCATGAACTCCGTGGCCGTCTCGGTCGTGGCCGTCCGTGCCGTGTAAAACTCGCCCTCCGCGTTTTTGTGGGTATCCTTCAGCCGGGAGAACAGCGCCTCATACTCAGCGTTGATCTCCTGCATATCCGAAGTTTTGCCGCCCCGGTCAGGGTGATTTTGAAAAGCCAGCTTCTTGTATTGCTTTTTCAGGTCTTCCAGCGTCTCGGGATTATTGAACCACTTCATATTTGTCAGCCTCCGTTATTTTCATTTGATTTCCGGGTATCTACTATAATTACAGACCGTGATTGTGATTTGCTAACCATTAAAAAAACAAAAAAGCGGGCCAGTTATCCCAGCCCGCTACCTTATTTGCACCAATACATATAAGCATACCGATCGGTATTTACGGCGTTGAAAGTCTCGCAAAAGCGCTGCCCCTCTTCCTTTTGGCAGTCGTGTCCATCAAAACCAAACTGGTTGTAGTCAGGCGTAAAATCAAGATAATCAGGTTGACCCTTGATGTGGATATAGACTATATACATTGAATCATTCCTCCTTCTACTATAATTACAGAATGAAATTCGTATTTGCTAACCTAATCGGGAAATTATTTTCCCCATCCAGGCTCCCCAGGCCAGACTTCAGCACGCACAGCGCTAAACGGCACAAAGATGTTGCGGATGGCTAACTCAGGATAATTCACGGACTCCGGGATTACCACTCGACCATCAGGCAAGATCGTTTCCCGGCGACTTCCGCCCAGGTGCTTTATAGCAGCCTCCACAGTGTCATACAAAGCGGAAATAATCAAGCTATTGTGATAAATTACAACGCTCGTTTCCCGTCCGCCAGCGTCCCGCAGCACTCTTACGCCCTCGCCAGTATCGTACTCGATAATATGAAAATTTCCGTCAGCCTCCAAAGAAATATAATATTTTGTCACGGTTAGAACCTCCATTCGTTTTCTGATATAATTACAGACAGAAACGGCGATTTGCTAACCGCCCTGAAAATTTTTATACCACCAGCATCTGCTCCGCAAAGTCGTTGATCTGCTGCTCGCTCATCCATTCCGGCGCGGCTCCAATCTCACACAAGCGGCGGTAAATCATCCGCATCAGTTTGATCTGCTCGCGCTCGTTGCCTGCCCAGAGATGGCCCGCAAAGCGCTCACCGTTTCCCAGATAATACAGGCAATCCGCTTCCAGCCGTCCCAGCATCTGATACAGGAACTCCGGCGAACTCTGGTTGATTTCCTGAATATCCATTTGCTTTCCTCCGTTCCAAAATAAACATTGCGTCGATTTCCATTATTTGATATAATTACAGAAGGAATTATGGACTTGCTAACCGTTCCAAAAAATATTTTTAGGTGATTATATGTGGGTATTTGTCATTCTTGCGGTGATCGTCGCCGGATACCAGGCCATCCAGCACTATAACGCCGTATCCCGTTATGAACACGTCCCGTTTTTCCCGTTCATGTTGAAAAATCATCCACTTGTTACCATCGGCGCAGTGATCGCGTTCGGCTTCCTGGTTGTTATGGCCTTTAACTGAAGACAAAAAGACGGCGGGAAAACTCCCGCCGTTCTCTTTTTCCGTTATCTCTGTTTATCCAGCAGCGCCCGGTATTTCTCCGGCATTCTGTTATAGCCTCTGACTTTGTGGCCGCTGCTCCACTCATTGATTGCCACCTCGCGGATGACATAGGTTTTCAGTTTTCCGGCGTCGTCGTATAACAGCACGTCGCCGTGTCCCAGCACGCCCTCCCGCATCTGGAGCATCTGCCCGCCTGCGTCCAGGTATTCCGCAATCAGCCTGTCCACGCTGGAAGTCGTGTAAAGTGTTTGTACCTTTGGAGTAGTCCAGGGAAGTTTGTTTGCCATGTTTAGCGCCTCCGTAAAGTTTTTTTGTATCCCTCTGTTATAATTACAGACTGATTTCCGCATTTGCTAACCGTTCTATTTTTCAATCCACCAACGGGGAGCCAGATAAAACCCATCCTCAGACTCCAAGCATCCTAATTCACCGGCAAAATCATCATCAAAACCGGGATACAGGAAGAAACGGGATCTGTCATCCAGCGTGCAGCGGACTTCACTGCTCAGATACTCAACGGACGTTACTAAGCGGGTCACGGTTCCGTCTGTGATATATACGGGCCTAAGAGACTGCAGCGCTCTGATTACCTGGTCATAGAGAGATACCGGCGCGGGTTCCTGCTTGCGTTCCGGGGAAAAGTCGTGCATTTTCATGGTGCTTCCTCCTTAAATTTCTCTTCCTACTCTAATTACAGACAGCCTCCGGCATTTGCTAACCGTTCCAGAAAAAAAGAAAAGCGGGCGCTTGGCCCGCGTTTCTCAATCCTTCGCCGCCGTCATGAAGTCGTACAGCTTCGCCTTCAGCCGGATGATCTCAGCCTCCGCAGCATCAGCACGGCACTGGGCACGCTCCAGCGCGGCGTGCTCTTCTGATCTCCGACTGTTCAAAGCCTCCGCCGATTTTCTCAGCTTCTCAACGTCCACGCTGTATTTGTCCAGCTCCGCCCGCAGCGCCTCACGTTCCGCCCGCAGTCCGTCCGCCTCAGCCTTGACCGCCTCCAGCTTCTGTTCCGCACTCTGCCAGCGGCCCGCCATACTGAGCGCCCAGTCGTTTTCAATGTTCGATTCCGCGTCTTCCACGCAACCGGCAAAGGCCATGCCGATATAGCTATCAGCCCCAGCATCCGCCAGGATGTTTTTAATCCGTTCCAGCGCTTCGCGCTCCTGCTGTTTGGTCATCATTTTGTTTCGCTCCTTTACGTCGTTTTGTGTCCCTCTGTTATAATTACAGACGCCGCGCCCGATCTGCTAACCGTTCCGAAAAATTTTCTTGCACGGCCCGGAAAACAGAAAAGCGGGCGGGAGCCGTAGCCCTCGCCCGCCGTCCTGCTGTTAGATGAAATACATCTCACCGTTGATCTCCAGGGCGATGGCCTCTTGTTCCATCTCCCGCTTCAGCTCCTCGCACAGCTCCACCACGCGCCCGACGTGCTCCTGGAGCGCCGCATCCGCAGCATAGGCGAAAACCACCGTTGTGGCCTCTGCCACCAGGCCAGCAGCCGGAGACATCCAGTAGCCCAGCGCCGGGGTAGAAGTCGCGCCGCCGAAAAGCTCGGAGAGGAGCGCCGCCGTTTTCTTGACCTGTTCCGTATTGTCTGCCGCCCGGTCAACGCCGTTTGTGGCGGGCACGTAAACCGTGATCTTGCTGGACAGCTTCAAGCAATTTTTCAGAACCGCGTTATTGATCTTCATTTTCAAATCTCCTTTACGTTCTTTTCATTGGGGGCCGGCGTTCCGTTTTGCCGGCCCCGCTATCATTTACAGATTGATTTTCTTTGTTGCTAACCGTTCGGAAAAATTTCTTTTCAGGCAACCCGCAGACTTTCCAGCGCCGCCCGCATCTTGACAATGCGCTTGTGTACGGCAACATTAGAGATGCCCACGGCTTTCCCGATCTCGCGCTCCGTCTTGTGCGCGGCTACCATTTCGAGAATCTGCCGCCCGATCTCGTCCAGCCCATCCCGGAACGCGTCCAGGTCTGCCCGGATGATGGCGCTTGTTTCGGTGTTCACCGTAGCATCGCCGCAGCAGGTTTCAAGGAAGCTCGCCGCGTTGCCCTCGCCGTCTTCGATCTGCCAGTCATACGCGGCCCCGTGTTTGCTGTCGGCGTAGTACACCGCCGCGATGGAAGCCCGCGCCGCATTGTAGACGACGGACACCAGGCGCATCGGGCGCTTGCCCTGAGCGGCGCGGCGTTCATTGGTCGCGGCCAGCTTGTCAAGGTCGGCCAGCTTGTCAAGAACCCGGATGCAGGTCTCGGAAACGAACTCGTCAAAGTCGTGAGCACGGAAGCACCCAAAGGCGGGCACCTCAGAGAACTGCAGGTAATGGTCTTCGGTGGAATAGCCGATCTCATTCTTGGCGGCCTTGCGGATGCAAGCGGTCATCATGCGCACCTTGTCAGCGTCGGCCATGTTCGCCCACTCGCCAGCGATGGCGGCGGCGTTCGCCTCAGCGTTGACACCCTCAGCTTCAGCCCAGGCGATCTTCAGACATTCGCCCATCAGGACTTCAGACACCTTGCACCCCATGTCAGCCGCCGCCGCTTTGCGGATGGCCCACGCCCGCGTCATGATCTCGCCCATGTTGTAATTCTTCTTCATTGTTCATTCTCCTTTACGTTGATTTACTTTGTTGCTATCGGGAAGCGGTGGAGCCTGCCGCCCGGAGAGGATACCCCCGGCCAACGGCCCCAGCGCCCGCCCTCTTTAACTGTCTATATCTTACCATAAAAAACCCCATCCGTCAATCATTTTCTTTGTTGCTATATCCGAAAAGTTAGAAAAACAGCCTATTTTACACCAAAACAGGCATATTTATAGCGTAAAAAGTACAGAATACAGCCCATTATTTTCGTCATTATGCTGCATTTCTTATTGAATCTTTGTGCATTTTGCCGATTATCAAGCCGGTTGGCCTGGGATCGCCGCCCATGCCCAGCGCCCGCCCCAGCGCCCGCACGGACTGCCCCAGCACGGCCAGCAGGAGAGCACGACACGCCCAGCGCCCCGGCCAGATGGACACGCCGCCGCCCGCCGCCCCTATGCCGCCAGCCTGCCCGCCCAGATCGAACAGACAGAGCCAGCAGGAGAACCGAGAGCATCCAGAGAGGGAGAGAGGGAGAGAGCAAAGGGAGACAGGGCGAAACAGTGAGGACTTGCGCCCGCTTGCCTGCCGAATTGCCGCCCAGGTCATAAAGGCATCGAACCCCGCCCGAAGCCAGCCCGACAGGAGCCAGCGCCGCAGGCCAGCAGGCACCCCGCCCGCCACCGTGCCCAGCTCCAGCCCCGTCTCCGCTTCTGCCCGCTGTCAATTCTGCTTTTGGAGAGTTTGCAGAACCCCGGCCCGTTTTCGCCCGTCAGCAGACGAACAACGGCACCCCCGCCCGCCTGCCTGGACGCCACCGGCACCGGGGGAGCCTTCACATTTTCGCGCCCGCTCCGTTTCTCACGAAACGGCTCAGTACCTCCACTCTATCACGTACACCCCATATCCCCATTTTTTCACTCGGGAACAATCTCGACGATTCCCCAATAGTAAATGAATTAAACCCATACCTCCAAAATCACATTTTTGGCCTTACAACCCCGGTTTTTCTGTCAACCCTCTATAATTCACCCCGTTTACAGTCGTATTCTTCTCCGATAGCAACAAAGAAAACTAATATTTTGATTGACTTTAGACCCCAGATATGGTAGAATAAATTAAGGTAAGAGACAACAACTGACGGTTCTTTTGCAACAAAGAAAATGAGGTGGACTATGGACACGCAACTTACCCTCTTTGATCAGCCTACGGCTCCTCAGATCAATACCGTACCGCCGACCAGCTGTAAAATCATTCAGTTCCCCGGTACCTCTGCTGCCGAACCTCCCAAGAAGGTTAACTACCGCAAAGGAGAGGAGCAGACGGTTTTCCCGATCAAGTCTCGTGAGCAGCTTGACGCTATGGCTTCCTGGTTACGGGCCAATGCTGATCTCAAGTATCTGCTGGCTTTCATCCTGGGTATCAACCTTGGCCTTAGAGCCAACGAGCTTCTGGAATTGAAGTGTTCTGATATTTTCTTCCCTGATGGCAAGATCCGCTACATTGTCGGAGACTACACTGATACTACCGACAAGATCTCAGTCTTTCAGGAGAAGGTAGACAAACGACGTGGACTTTATCTGAATGAATCATGTGTCCACGCCATTCAGTGGTACTACGGTAACGATGCCGGCCACTACTCTGATGAGTACATCTTCGCCTCCCGCGAAGGTGGTCACATTGAAGTAGACACCCTGCGCAAGAAGCTGAAGGATGCGGCTAAGGCTTGCGGGATCAAGCAGAACATCGGTACCCATACCTTGCGGAAGACCTTCGGATACTTCCACTACCAGAGCAACCACGACATTGTGTTCCTCCAGCGTCTTTTCGGTCACTCCAGCGCTCTCATCACCATGCGCTATATCGGTATCGCTGACGAGGAAGAAAAGAAAGCCTACCACGATGTTTCAATCGACCTGTTAGGGGATATTTGATTTTCTCTGGTGTCCACGCTGCCAGCCGGCAGAAGACTCAAGATACTGGGGATGGGTGGATGACTAAATCGAAAGTGTCTACCCCGCACCTACCTTTTGGGTTAGGCCGCTACTAACTCTCCGTATATCCGCGAGCGAAGCGAGCGGCCTAACTGCAAAAACTGCCCCTTTGTAAATTGGCTATTTTTGCAACTTTTTAGACTACTTTGAGCGTAGCGATATTACCCCTTCCCCTTCTAAGGGACGATTTTCAAATACCCCGTTTGTTGACGAGCGTTTGAGCATCGAAATTTAGAATTTATCACCTCAAAAGTGATAATTCGATTTTGGGGTTCTGAACTTTTGAACATTTTTGGAGGTTTTACTATGTTCCTGAAGAAGCACTCCCAGCCGGAATGGACGCCGGCTGACCGGCAAAGAGAACGGCTGCTGCTGGACTACTTTGCCGCCGAAACAAACCTGGAAGAGCGAGCTAAGGCAGCGATCGTACGCAAGGGCGTCATTGACCTCTACCCGGACGGCCCCGACAAAGATCGTGCCATCAAGGACTTTGAGGCGGCGCAGCACTCTCTGCTCTGTGCGATCGGTACGGTGGATGGGCTGCGAAATGACATGAGGTCTTACATCGCGGCGCATGAGAAGGACTTCGAGGCCACGGCTCGATGGGCAGTCCCGAGTGTCAACATTTCCAGCCATACCATCATCGAAAAGGTCTACCGCGATTTCTTCAAATAATGGTGGTGAGATGATATGACATTTATAAACGAAAACAAAGATCAAATCAGAATCGTTGTGCGAGTGAATAACTATGGTTACGGCGGATCTATTAGATTTCGTGTCTGTGATATCATGGTAAGGCCGTACAGAAAACGTAAGGAAATTAGCATTGCCGCCAGCATAAGGGATCGTTATGATTACCGCGTGCTCGATTCAGATGGGCGCAAAGAGTACGTAAAAAATGTATTCTTGGAATACTGTACTCAGGAACAAATTGATAAGGCAGTTCAAGAGGAATATGAAAAATTGGCCCCATCCGAGGACAATGTGGAATACGCCTGCTGGTAATTACGCTCGGAGTGAAGAAGCTACATGGAAAAGAGACGCAGGCTGACGCCGGCAGAGCGCCGTGCCGTTTATGACAAGATGGGCGGGCGGTGTGCATACTGTGGCGAGCAGCTGAACTATGAGGATATGCAAGTCGATCACGTTGTTGCGCTGAGGAGTGAGGGCGAAGACGATCTGGCAAATATGCTGCCGGCTTGTCGGAGCTGCAATCACTACAAGCGCGGCAACTCATTGGAGGGCTGGCGGCGAATACTGGAAGCTATGCCGGCCACCTTGGAGCGTGACTGCTATACTTACCGTCAGGCTGTACGGTTTGGTATGGTTAAGCCAACGCCAAAGAAAATTACATTCTACTTTGAAAGGGTGGGTGAAGAACATGGATTGCCCCGTTAAATTGAGAAGCGGCGTCCCAACCGATGCCGACATGAGAAAGATCAATGCCGTAAGCTCGCACCCGTTGACCGCCGATCAGGTGTTCATATTCGGCATGAGGCTGTGCAGCAACGATGTGGATAAGGACTTTGAGCGTTTTACTACTAAATCGCTTCATAGCCTTGCCAAAATGTACATCGGCAAGCCGGGGATCATCAAGAATGAGGAGAGTGCTCGTATCTACGATACTGTTGTAGTCTCTGATATCGAAAGGACTACGAGATCCGGCGATATCTATTGCGAACTGATCGCATATGCTTATATTCTCCGTTCTGAGGCGTCTAAACAGCTGATCGAAGACCTGAATGCCGACATGGTAAAGAATGTGTCTATCGGATGTAGTGTAGCCTCTATGACCTGCTCCATCTGCGATGAGGAAACCTGCTCTCACGTCAAGGGGAATGTTTACGACGGGAAGTTGTGCTTTAAGAATCTCAACTCTCCGGTTGATGCTTACGAGTGGGCTTTTGTGGTTGAACCGAAGAAGTCCGATGCGGCCATGACCCTTGACGAAGCGATCCAGCACTGCTATGAGGTTGCGGAAAGACTGAGAAAAAGCAACCCTTGTGATACCTGCGCTGCCGAGCATGAACAGCTCGCCCACTGGTTGGAGGATCTGAAAAAGCTCAGAGTGGAATGCGACGGACTGCGCTCGAACTGGTATAAGTGTGCGGAGAAAGTGAAAACGCTGCGGGCGGAGCGCGACGCCGCCGTGTCAGATCTTCGTAAGCTCGTTCCCGCCTGGAAGTGGGACGGTGAGAAGGAACAAAGCTCCCGCGAGGAAACGCCCAAATGCGGTTGCGTGGACTTTGGATAAGGCGGTGAATATATGAATCATTATGATTTTTTCGGTCGGGAGCTTATGGTCGGAGATCGTGTGGCCTACATTGACTCCAAGTACCAAGAGCTTCGGAACGGTGAGATCTTAAAGCTCAATGAAAAGCAGGCGACTATTCGTAATCTGGACGACGACGGCCTATTCGGAGACAAGATGGGGTATGGCCGGACGTGCAGAGGCTATGGCTGCATAGTGAAGAAAGTTTGACTTCCAAATAGCAACAAAGTTAATCAATCAGAAAGGAGCGCGTGCAGTGGACGACCTTAAAGAGTTGACGCGCAGACTGAACGAGTGTGAAGCGACGATCCTGCGTATGAACCAGGAGCGTGCCGCTCTGTTTGAAGAGGTGCAAGCGTATAGAAATGCGGCAAGGCTCTATGGCATTGATCCGGCGACAATGCTGACGCTGGCTAAGAGCCAAGTCAAAACCTGCGCCGATAATATCCGCCTCATTGAGAAAATGCAGGAGGTATTTGATCTGTTCCGGTATGTGCCGGAGGATCTGACGGAGCAGGAGGTTGTATCAGCAATCACCCAATACGATGGCGACGGCTCTAAGCCGTATTGCGATCTGGTGTACTGCGGACTGAGCATAATCCGCAAATATTTGAAGAAAAGGAGCGAGTATGATGAGTGGCGAAAAGGTAATTTGCCGGAGGGTTTCTGATGGCGTGCTCATTAACATTCCCCACACGTTTGATTTGAAGCAGATTGCGGATTCCGGCCAGTGCTTCCGGCTGACCGCACTGCAGGATGGGGGATATGTGGCGATCACCGGCATGAAACTGGTGAAAATCACACCGGGTACCAATGGCGGGTATGTTTTCCACTGCCCCTATGATGAGTTCCGGGATGTATGGATGCCCTATTTTGACCTGTCTGCTGACTATGAAGCATATCAGCAGCAGATGGCCGGAGACCCGTTTTTGCGGGAGGCGATCGCGGCAGGTGGCGGCATCCGTATCCTGAGACAGGATTTGTGGGAGATGGTAGTGACCTTCATTATCTCCCAGAGAAACAACATCCCGCGCATTCGCAAAGCGGTAGATATTCTTTGCCAGACATTCGGTACGCCGCTGGGGGAGATCGACGGTCAGCAGTTCTATTCCTTCCCGACGCCGGCGCAGCTGAGAGGTCAGGATCTGTCACCGGCATCGCTGGGCTATCGTGAAAGCTATGTGAAAGAGATGGCCGAGTATGACGAAGATTTCTGGGTGCAGCTCCAGAAGCAGGATGACGATACGGCCCGGAAGACGCTGATTGCTCTGCGGGGCATTGGCGAGAAGGTTGCGAACTGTGTGATGCTGTTTGGGCTTCACCGTATGGACAGTTACCCCAGGGATGTGTGGATCAACCGCATGATTGATGATGTCTACCATGGCAATTTCGATCCTTCTCAGTACGCCGGATTTGCCGGCTATGTTCAGCAGCTCCAATTCTTCTATTACCGCAAGACGGCGAAGGAGGAAAGCGTGTGATCGTTAAGGTATGTGACACGATTATGGGAGCAGGTAAAACCGAGTCTGCGATCACTTTGATGAACCAAGACAAGGAAAGCCGCTACGTATTTATCACGCCATACCTGGACGAAGTAGAACGAATCAAACGGAGTTGCAGTGGGCGGAAATTCAAAGATCCGCAAAGCAAAGGCAAGGGTAAGCTGGAAAATCTGCATTACCTTTTGTCTATGAGGGATAACATCGCCAGCACTCATGCGCTGTTTGAGTCGTATAACGATGAAACGATTTCGCTGATCCAAGACGGCGGCTATAAGCTCATTTTGGATGAGGTTTTCCAAGCCGTTCAGACAATCCCGATTTCTCCAAAGGATTTGCAAATGCTCAAGCGGGAGATGATCGAGGTTGACTCTGAGTACCGTGTGCGGTGGGTAAATGATGACTACGAGGGCAGATTTGAAGACCTGCGGGATATGTGCATGACCGGCAACGTCATCTTGTATAATGACTGCCTCTTGCTATGGAAGTTCCCGATTGAGGTATTTCAGTCCTTCGATGAGGTGATCATTCTCACCTATATGTTCGATGCCCAGGTGCAGAAATATTACTTCGACATTCATAATATCGAAGTCCAGCGGATCGGAACGGTTTGTGAGAACGGGGTATATCATTTCAGCGATACACCTCACATACCGGATTACGTAGCCGAACTCCCAAAGAAAATTCATATCATCGAGGATGAGAAACTGAATAAGATCGGCGAAATGAGGTCGAGCCTATCTGTTTCTTGGTATAAGAAAGCGCGTGACACCAAAGGACAGCCGCTTATCAAACAGCTGAGAAACAATTTGACGAACTTGTTCAAGAATATGCTCAATTCTTCATCAGACCGTAACCTGTGGACGGTTTTTAAGGATTACCAAGCCCTCCTGAAAGGCAAAGGATATACCAAGGGTTTCCTTTCCTGCAATGTCCGGGCTACTAACGCATATCGGAACAGGGACTGCTTGGCCTATTGCGTCAACGTGTACTACAACCCTTTGCTGAAAAATTACTTTCAGGAGCAAGGAGTTGAGGTGCGCGAGGATGATTATGCGTTGAGTGAGATGATCCAGTGGGTATGGCGGTCGGCCATTCGTGATGGCAAAGAAATCTGGATCTACATTCCAAGCAGGCGGATGAGGGAACTGTTTCGGAATTGGTTAAACGACATCTCTCATGGAAACACGACAGACTAATTGCGGCGTCAACGATTCATTTGATCATATAGGGAACTTGAAATTTAAGAGAGCTGACGCGGCGGTGTGTAGCGGAAGGAGGCTTACAATGAACACCGCACGAAAAAATTGTATTTGGTATGACCAATGTGGCTCGGAGTGCCAGGGGAAGTGTGATGACTATTCTCCGGCTGACGACGCAGGGGAAAACGAAGTGTTCTATCAGGGCGTTTTGAAAGAGAACGCTCAGGAGTACGAAAAGGTAATTCAGGAATATTCAGACAGGGGGTAATGTGTTTGAACCGTGAAAATCGCAGAGCTTTGAAAAAGAAGCTCAGGGACAAAGGCTCACGCACACTTGCTGCGGATGTCCTGGAAAGCCTCGGAAACGAGATCGACAAAAAGATTCGTGATGGGGATTTGGTCACTCTGAATGTGGATCAAATCATAGCTCGGAAGGATTATCCGCGTATGCAGGGAGAGTACCGTCAATTCGTGGAGTCCAGCCGCGACAAGGTATTTGTTGCGCATCCGTATCGTGAACGACCCGATGGGTTCTCTGCTCTGATCGAGCTGGAGGGCGTAGAGACCTGGTTGTTCTGGTATGGGGATCTGATTCAAGTCGAAAACATTCAAACTGAGGAAGGTGAATAGGCCATGGGTAACTCGGTCTATATCGTGTCTGTGGATGCCAAGGACTTGTTCTTGGCGAACTATTCAAGCCCGAACAGTAAGGAATATTCTGTGAAGCTGGCTGGATCAGACCACAACGACCAGTTCAATACAAGACGTTTTGTCAACACTTTGGATTATAGTCTCGACCTGATAAAGCTGAGGGAAGTTTATGAGAAGGTATACCGCCGCATGGACTTCACATTCAGTAAGCGGGGTAAGGAATACTGCCGGCGCGTGATCAATGTCACGTTCAAGTACAGCGTCAAGGAGTTCAACCGCTTCTTTGACAACATCTACATCAAGTATGGCTATCTGCCGCAGGATGTGCAGCTTACCGACAATATTTGTATCAAGGATGGGGAACTGATTGCTGTACGGGTAGGATCTCCCGTCGAAAATCCGGCTTCTCCCCAAGAGCTGGGGGATCTGTTCGTTTTTGATAACGGAATGTATCGGCTTGGGAAGACCATGAAGGTACTTCTTACCGTAGCCCAGCTTCGGAATCGTCTTTATCAGGACGGATTCACGTGCGATGGTATTGTGTTCCGTAGGTTCAAGCGTTCAAGCGGAAGCAGCCGAATTGGAAAGTGCCTGTTCATTGATGAGCAGCTGTATCCAAGAATGCACAAGTGGGAGCTTTGTGGGCTGAAAGTGAAAGAGGGTCAGGAGATTGATCTGGCCGCTCTGGAAGCCTATATCGCCCTTACTCTGAGCAGCATCGTCGGTACTATTCCGCTGCGGCCCGAGAACTTCCTGGTAATCGACGACTATAAGAGCGTATTCAAAGATCGCGTTGTAGCGACAAGGATCGGCAGCGATAACTGGCTTACTTCAAAGCCGGAAGAGGTTGAGATCGAGAACAGCATTTGGGACGGACAGTCTCTCATTGATAAAAGTGCTATGGGCGAATGGCAGGATTACGGTATGATCCTTCTGCGGAACCGGTTTTTCAAATCGGCCTGCTTTAATACCAATATCCAGAAGTTCTTCGCCGATCGTGGCATTACTGACGTATCCCAGCTTTCCGGTTTCACGCTGGCGCAGGATATCAGCGATATCAAGGTCATTACTACGCCCAGTAGTATTAAGTACGTGAAGTTTGGTACTCTGGAGCAGTGGCTGAGATTGCTGGACGAAGACGGTAACTTTGGTGTCGTGAAGCATGAAAAGCCGACGCATTTCTTTGATGGCCGCATGGTGCAGATCCATTACCAGCTTTTGAATACTCTTCAGCTTTCGCAAGATGATGTTGACCAGTTGGTAAAACCGTCGTTGGATTATCTGCGCATGATCCAGACAGATCCTGCGGTGCTGCGGTACCATATCAAGTATATGGGCGGGAATGAGGAGATCGACAGCGATGGGATTACGACGACGAACGATGTGGTATATCAGATGTTGGGTGTCACAGATAAGTTTTCTCAAACGAAGCTGTACCACAACTTCAAAACCGACGTATCGAAGTCGTTCAAAAAAGAGTTGGCCCGTGGACACATCCTTGTGGAAGGAAACTATTCAACTCTGCTGGGAAACCCCATCGAAATGCTCTACTCTGCTATTGGGCAATTTGATGGTGAGAGTAAAATCGGAGTAGGCAATATTTTTTGCCAACAGTTTGCTTTTGATCAGACTATTCTCGGATCGCGCAGCCCCCATGTGACGATGGGAAATGTGCTCCTGGCGAGGAATACGGACAACGAGGAGATCCGGCAGTACGTCAATACCACGCGAGAGATCGTGTGTATCAACAGTATTGGTGAGAATATTCTTTTCCGGCTATCCGGTGCAGACTTTGACTCTGATACCATGTTGCTGACGAACAACGCCATCCTTATTCGGGCCGCAGAACGGAACTATCACAAGTTCCTCGTCCCGACCAGCATGGTAGACGCTAAGAAAATCGTGCGTCATTATACCAAATCAGATCAGTCTGATCTAGATATCAAAACATCGGTCAATAAGATCGGTGAGATCGTAAACCTCTCCCAAGAGCTGAATACGAAGCTATGGGACGCGCTGAACAGCGGAGCAGATTTTTCCGAGTATGAGGAGCTTTACTGCGAGATCGCCCAGCTGGACGTTTTGAGTAACATCGAGATTGATAAGGCGAAGCGAGAATATGCCGTAGACAGTGTTGCGGAAATCAAACGGTTGAGAAAAAAGTATGAGATACGCGACGATGATGGCCGGCAAGTAAAGCCCAACTTTTTCGGGAAGATTGCCCGTATGAAGGGCTACTATGACAGTGTGGGCAAAAACTATCGCTTCCACAATACGACGATGGATTTTTTGCAGCACAGTCTGAACTCTTACCGTACAAGCTATGCTTATACGTCGTTCATCCCGTTTTCTGAACTGTTGGTAAACGACGCCTATCTGCAAAAATCTGTGAGCTATTCACAGGTCGAACGGATCTTGGGGTTTGTCAGGGATATGAGATCTAAGATCCGGGCGGTTTGGGATGGAACAGACGAAAACCTGGATAACTACGGTAAGGCAATCCTGGTACATGAGATTCGGCAGGAGTATATCAACTATATTAAGTCACTGCGGATCAGCCCTCATACTGCATATCGGTTGATGCTCGCCATTGAGGAGCCTCAGAATAAAGATATCTCACGCACCTTGTTTTACACGTTGTTCTCGGCACCAAATCAGTGCTTTTTGGACTTGATTGAGCAGAGCCGGACACCCATTTCAACGTTGACTGAGGTTTCTGACGGCCCGTGGGACGTGGAAATTTATGGGTTCCATTTCCGCAGAGAAACGGCAATGTGCCCAAAAACAACGTCCGACAACTGTTGAATTTTCACAATTTTATACAGATTTTCGGGTTTGTTGGTCGAATAATTCTGAAACCACGTTGGGAACTCCCATTTGTTGTCGGGAGTTCCCAAGTCCTAAATTTGGTGTAATTTTGAGGGAGTACCCTCAAATTTATTAGAAAAGGATGGTTCTCGTGGTTCCTATTAACAAGACAGAGAAAGATCTGCTGGTCAAAGCGTTTCCTCCGCATAAGTATCCCCACTACTACTGTTATCCTCGGACGATGAAGCAGGACTCGAAGAGGGGTCATTATTTCTGCGTCGAATCCCCTGAGCTGCTTGCAAAGCTGAACGAAATTCGTCGTATGAACGTGATCGAGGAGCACAAGTAAATGGCAGTGCGGGAGCAGCGTGAGGTGTATTCTCACGCGACGATCGACTGCTCCGATATGACGCTGACGGAGTATGACGTGAATGGTGCTCGGACTTACGATATCAAGGAGATCTTGGAGCGTTGGGCCGGCGTACCAAACATTGAAATTGAAATCAGGCAGAGTGCGCTTCTGCCGGCAGAAGAGGGGTGAAGACATTCGTGAATCCAAAGTATGAACGCAGAGAAGGTGAGGATACATATGAATATGGTCTTCGCCTAATCGAAATCAAAGTCGAACAGAAGCCAGACGATCTGGACTGGGAAGATATCGTTGAAGCAACTGGCATCGAATGCCATCGGGATAGTTTGAGAAAGGCGGCATCTGTAACGCCATACTCCGGCTATGCTGTTGCGCAGTATTTCAAGAAAAAGTATGCCGCTCAGGGTAATCCCGGCCAGGACGATTATATGGGCGAGCTGAACTGCAAAATTGCGGAGATGCGTAAAGAGGCCAAACGCTTCTATGACCAGCGCCGCGAGTTCAATAAGATGGTCGATCGGATGGGCCGTGAGGAAAATCTGGAAGATCGGCTCGTTGAGGCTGCTCAGAATCTGAATGAGTTTTTGCCGCTATCGGTTAATAAGCCGGACGACTTTTGTATGTTCCTTGGCGATGCTGAGGCTGTTCTTGTGTTTGCCGACTGGCATTACGGTATGGTAACGGATAATATCTGGGAGCAGTATAATACTCAGGTATGCCGTTATCGTGTGGAACGGCTGGTTGAGCGAGCAGTTGAGCGTATCAGGCTGAATAAATGCCATAGACTTCATGTCGTGTTGCTGGGCGACGCGGCTCATGGTTCAATACACACCAGTGCGCGTGTTGCCTCTGAGGAGCTGACGTGCGATCAGATCATGCAGGTGTCAGAAATTATGGCACAGGCGATCAGTGTTTTGGCCGACGAGGTTGAGCAAACAGTAGTTCACGCGACCTACGGAAATCATTTGAGAACCGTTCAAAATAAAAACGACAGTATTCATGCGGATAACATGGAGCGGCTGATCCCCTGGTGGCTTGAACAGCGGCTTCATGATCGCGGCGATATCGTTTTCCCGGAATCGGAGTATTACGAGTTTTTGTACTTCTCCGTATGCGGGTATAACATTTGTGCCGCCCATGGCGACTTGGACAACGTGAAGAACGCCGGAAAGACGCTGCACACGCTGTTTGCCAAGAAGTATTCCAGCGATATTGACTATGTGGTGTTGGCCGATAAGCACCATAAAGAGGAGTTTGAAGAGTTGGGAATCGAGAGCATGATCGCGCCCTGCTTGTGCGGTACGGATGATTATGCTAACGGAAAACGGCTCTATTCGACCCCGGCACAGCTGATGATGGTTTTCCGCCCCGGAGTAGGTGCGGATGCCTGCTATCAGATCAAATTGAATTAAGGAGTGGGACAATGGTTAAGGCCGATATCGTGTCCGCTCTGTGCGAGAAAGGCTACTACAAGAATCAGGCCAATGATGTGGTGGACGAAGTGCTCCAAATCATCAGAGACGCGCTGGTTCGCGGGGAGCAGGTACAGCTCAGAGGTTTCGGAACCTTTGAGGTGAAGACCAGAAAAGGCCGCAATAGCAAAAACATCTCCACCGGGGAGATGCGGGTATCGAGCGATAGCAAGGTACCCACGTTCCGGGCCAGTAACAGCCTGAAAGAGGATGTTCGCGCCGGTACGGACTCGCAGCAGTGACACAAAAAACTAAATAATTTTCTTTGTAGCTGTTGACATCCAGAAATGTCTATGGTATCATATGACCATAGCAACAAAGAAAATCAACGAACACCCAGCCCCAGGTCGGGGCTGGGAGATCTGGGGATATAGCTCAGTTGGGAGAGCGCCTGCCTTGCAAGCAGGAGGTCGGCGGTTCGATCCCGCCTATCTCCACCAGATGTGCTGTATTGGCTAAGTTGGCGTTTGTGCGGTTCAGCTCATTACTTTTACTGCTATCTCAGCCAAAAGCCTATCGGCTGCAGACGAGGTTCTTCGGACGTACAGCCATTACGGTGGATGCGTCTGCCGTAATTCCGGGATGTAGCTCAGTTGGTAGAGCACACGATTGATAATCGTGAGGTCAAAAGTTCGATCCTTTTTATCCCGACCAGTCCCCTCTGCCATAGAGAGGGTAACATTTCTCAAAAGCCGATGACAAGGCGGGAGATACCACTATGGCTGATATCTTTCTCTAAGATTCCGCATTAACACCCCGGCGATAAAAATTCGCCCTTCCTTGGGTTCGCGGAAAATCTGGGGAACGTGGTCGGGCAGCGCCTACGCCCGAACCGGTACACCTTGATAATTTCATATGGGGCCGTAATGGGTTCGACGGGGTTCTGAGAGAGTAAGACTCGCAGGTAGAAGACCGCCTCAAGGCTTAAACAAAAATGAAATGACAACGATATGACTGTTGTAATGATCCATCCCGCTTTTTCCGCTGCTCTTGCAGCAAAGGGAATTGCCGCCTGATGACGGCTGGATTCCAAAACGATGTACCTACTGACCGGGTAAGCATCTGAGGTCGAAGATTCGGTCAGAGTATTGCAGTTTTCCTTGTCACTGTGAAAAGAAACAAGGTGGTGGAGGTGCATCTAACTGGTGCGCCCTGGGCGCGGAGTGACAACTGCTGATCCGCCCGCCTCAGTTTGAGGCGAATTGATAAAGTGTTGTCTATTGCGTAAGACTGTTTTATTCATGTAGGGATTTCGGACAGGGGTTCGATTCCCCTCGGCTCCACCATATATAGAGGATGTAGTGATAACGGTAGCACGCCTGCCCAGGGAGCAGGAAGAACGGTTCGAGTCCGGCATCTTCTACCATTTTTGGGACACGCACAGCAACTTTCAAAAACTTTTTATGGGAAAAAGAACAACCGTGTTCCGTATTTTGAGACGCTAACAGCAATTTTGAAAACAATTCTACTTGAAATAGAAAAATCATCGCTTTTAACTAAGCATATGCCGAACAAATGTGGTGTCGTTGAAAATGCGTCTCGTAGATCTATATTGGCCCGTAGTACAAAAAACATGAAGGGAGGTATGTATGCCAGTATGCAGAAAATGTGGCAAGAACTTCCCAAATCGTGTTACGGTTGATGGGAAAGAGCGTGTAGTATCTTCTCGAAGCTATTGTTTAGAGTGTTCTCCGTTTGGCAGACATAACACTAAGAAGATTGAATTTGATGTAACAGATAAGCATCAAAGACGAAAACAACAGCTTTCTAACGCAGTCAAGAAGCGTAGAAAAGTTATAAAGCATAGAGCCATTGAGTATAAAGGTGGAAAATGTGGTATATGCGGGTATGACAAATGTGAGTCTGCGTTGGAGTTTCATCACGTTGATCCGTCAAGTAAGCTATTTGGGATTGGATCTGGTGATACAAGAAGTTGGGAGACCGTAAAAGCAGAGTTGGATAAATGCGTATTGCTTTGCTCGAATTGCCATAAAGAAGTTGAGGCGGGGATGGTTTCACCCGAAGATGTATTGGACGTATTTGAAAGGCAGAAAAACAATGGGGAATAGCTCAAAAGAGTAGAGCGCTTGCCTGTTAAGCAAGATGTTACCGGTTCGAGTCCGGTTTCCCCAGCCATATTGCGGGGTGTAGCAGTGGTAGCTTACCAGCCTCATAAGCTGGTGGTCGCAGGTTCGAGTCCTGCCCCCGCAACCATGCCCGTCCCACGAACAGAGCGGAGACTGTAAACCGAATGGGAAATAGAAACCTTCACATCTGGCAGTGATGACTTTTACAAGGTTTTGGGAGTAAAACCGGCGCAATCCGGCAGGCGAAGTACGAGCCGGCACCATGGCTTACGGTGCGAGTAAGCCGATCTGTCCGGTTAGCTCAGCTGGGAGAGCATTTGCCCTACAAGCAAAGGGTCGGCGGTTCGATCCCGTCACTGGACACCATATGCGGGTGTAGCACAACGGCCAGGGCACCGGCCTTCCAAGCCGGGGATGCGGGTTCGATCCCCGTCACTCGCTCCATATGCCGGAGTGGTGGAATCGGCAGACGCGGGGGACTCAAAATCCCCTGGTAGCGATACCGTGTGGGTTCAAGTCCCACCTTCGGCACCAAGGCGTATCTGCATTAAATCACAGCCCCGCACCATTTTTCGGTTTTGATGGTCACTCGACTCAGTGCCAGCATTGGGATGAGAGGGTTGCAGTCACGAAGTACAAGTGATGTGAGCCACGCAAACCGTATATGGCAGTATGACTGGAGATGGCTCCAGCACGACCTCATACGTCGTAAGACGCAGGTTCGAGTCCTGCTGCTGCCACCACGGCTCTCCCATTTTGGGCGAAACGATATTATAAATAGCGGTGGCCTTATGAGCGGGGCGTTAATCAATGGGGCTGACATCCATTACCGCTGAAGTCAGCTTATGATACCGTAGCCAAGTGGTAAAGGCTCTGGGCTGCAACCCCAGGATCATAGGTTCAAATCCTATCGGTATCTCCATCCTCAATATGCAGTGTGGTCTTAACGGTGAGATAAATGAGGAATTTTCAAATCCGTGCTGCATTTAATATGCGCCAGTAGCTCAACTGGACAGAGCATGGGATTTCTAATCCTTTGGTTGGGGGTTCAAGTCCTCTCTGGCGTGCCAATTTTATATTGGGGTATCGCCAAGTCGGTAAGGCACGGGACTTTGACTCCCGTATTCGCAGGTTCGAGTCCTGCTACCCCAGCCATGAGGTTTGACCGTACCTCGCCACACGGTTGGTGTGACACCACCATAAGAGTGTGTAGCGGCAGCGCGCAGAAGGTTATGCGAGCTATGCGTTGGTTCTACGGCAATGTGAAAGCAAGTGTTGGCACCACACCGTAGTGTCTATATGCTCCCATCCTCTAAATTGGAATAGGAGGCCGGCCTCTCAAGCCGGCAATACGAGTTCGAGCCTCGTTGGGAGTACCAAAATATACTTCACGTTGATTGTAATGGTTAACCAAAGTGTATAAGGCGGGTGGATTTATGCCGAGAAAGGCAGCGAGTGTCGTAAAAGAAAAAGCATCAAAGGTTGTCAAGAGACTCCCTGCTTCTGAATGTGGTACTGGTGTGTTGTGTAAAACAAAATCTGGCAAGCAGTACCAGATAAGCCAAAATCCAGAAAAGAAAAAACACACGCTTTGGCGCATTGTGGATGGCGGATATGAGAAAATTGCGACTGGGGATTCGCCCTATGATCTATACCCCTTAATTGATTGGGACAAATAAATCCAAATATGCTGCTATGGTGGAATAGGCAGACGCGCCAGCTTGAGGTGCTGGTGGGAGAAATCCCGTATGGGTTCGAGTCCCATTAGCAGTACCAACATGGTGCGTTGGACGAATTGGTAGAGTCACCACCCTTTCAAGGTGGAATTTCCGGGTTCGATCCCCGGACGCATCACCACGTAACCTAATTGTTGCTATATATGGCGTGTTAGCTCAGAAGAGTAGAGCGCCGGCCTGTCACGCCGGAGGTCACGGGTTCAAGTCCCGTACACGTCGCCATTTTTATAGGGGTTTGGTGTAATTGGTAGCACTCCGGTCTCCAAAACCGATGTAGGTGAGGGTTCAAGTCCTTCAACCCCTGCCATGCTGACATAGCTCTAATGGTAGAGCGGTTGCTTCGTAAGCAATAGGTTCAGAGTTCGAGTCTCTGTGTCAGCTCCATATGCTGGTGTAGCTCAGTTGGTAGAGTGGCTGATTTGTAATCAGTAGGTCGGGGGTTCAAGTCCGTCCACCAGCTCCATATGCGGGTATAGCTCAGTTGGTAGAGCAGCTGACTCTTAATCAGAAGGTCGTGGGTTCAACCCCCTCTACCCGCACCAATATAAGATAGTAAATATAGGGGAGCGCCAGAGTCGGAGAGCTGGGGCGGTCTGTAAAACCGTTGCTTTCGAGCTGAGTGGGTTCGACTCCCACCTCCCCTACCATACAAATATTTGTTGCTACCCGATATGCAGCTGAAATAAGGTCGGGTTCAAATTGACGAGTGGGTGATTCAATGAAGTTCCCGTTTGGATCTTTAATGTATTATGTGTCCCCGGTGAATGAAGCAAAAACACTTTGCCTGTACATTCGAGACGATCATGGAAAGGCTGTTGTGTTCTTTGAGCACGCAGAATGGGCAGCTCGGGTTGGGTACGATCAGCTTGAAAAAATAATGTGTGCCTAAATTTCACAAGTGGCGGAATTGACCCCAGTAGGTGCGGGGAGCAGTCTTGAAAACTGTTGGTCGTGATGAGCGGCTTGTGGGTTCGAGTCCTACTTCCGCCGCCACAGGGATGTGTTGATATTTACTGCTTTCCAACGACCCTTGAACAAACGGTACGAAAGCGGCGCGGTTCCAGCGACAGGGGACGGTGGACTTTGCTACGCTGTCCTGTGCAATGCCGATAAACAAAAATGCGTAGCTCTATGGGATGATAGCTCAGTTGGAAGAGCGGCAGGTTGAAGCCCTGCGCGTCGGAGGTTCGATTCCTTCTTATCCCACCAGTCCGTAAGGATACTACCTATGATGACGTGTGACGGCTCTGACACGTCGGTAAAATAAAAATTGGCCGTGTGCAGGTAGATTGGGGTCGCTCCCTCCGGTGAAAGTCCGGCGCAGGCAAAACGCGATAGACCAACCTAAACGCTGTAAGCAAAGCGGCAAGCCGATCAGGAGCGCGGCGGGCTGGCATACCCCAACGGGACTTCGTGAGCCTGGGAAAGTATGCCCCTCTAATGGTGGTCAGCAATGGAGGATAAATAAGTGTAGCAACCGTGCAAATCGGAATTATTGCCTGATTGAGATAACATATCACGGCTGTGAGTGGCGGTCGGAATCCAAGGTGGCGTATCATTTTTGATACGACTGGGCGTAAAAGAAATAGCGGTTAGGTAGCGTTGTACTACTGAGGGCGTTGCGGAAGCTGCGCACAGGCCATAGCCGCAGGTGTGTATATATCGGTACACCGAAATACCTTGGTAGGCTAAGACGGGAAACACTAATCCCCCTGCTCCCCAATAGAAAGGCTGAAAGGACTACTGGCTTGGCACAAGAGGTCAAGCTGTGGTGGTAATATGGCACAGCGTAAAGGTGTGTGGTGAGGCCGGGAGTGGAGTCACTTCATACAACATATGCGCCTGTAGCTCAGTTGGGAGAGCAGCGCACTTTTAATGCGTGGGTCGGGGGTTCAAATCCCTTCAGGCGCACCAGAAAAAATAATAACGATTGAGAAAACCTCGGGGTCTTTGGACTTCCGAGGTTTTGTCATATAGAAAGGAGGTCGCGGACATGGCGGCAAAGAAACAGCTGATGAAACCGGCTACGCAAAAGGTAGTAAAAGATGCGAAGCCTACCGAAGTTGAGCCGCGTGTAATCAGCGACGAAGAATATCGCTGTACCTGCTGCGGCCACAAGTACAAAAAACAGGAGACTAATTTTGGCCGTTCAAAGTCCCCTATTTATAAGGGCAACAACGGCTTCGTCTCTATCTGTAAGAACTGCGTTGCAGAGCTTTACGAACAGTACGTAAAGTTCTATGACGGAGACGAAGATGCGGCGGCAGAGCGGATTTGTCAGATTACGGATATGTACTTTGATTTGGATATCTGGGCGTCGTCACGAAAGATCAGTGAGAGCCGCAATGGAAAGAGTCGCAATCGGATCAGCACCTATATTTCCAGACTGAATTTGAACCAAGTAGACGGAGCGACGACCTACTCCGATACATTGGTGCGGCGCTGGGAGGCTAACGTGGAAAATGCACCCACGGTAGAGGATGTTGTAAAAAATGACGATATCCAGACGCCCGAAGAGGTTGTACGCCGGTTTGGTGTTGGTTTTGATGCTGGCGACTACGATTCTATGCAGTATGAGTATCAGGATTGGGTAAAACGATACGGCGAACCGATGGATAAGCGGCAGGAGGAGCTGTATGTTTCAATTTGTTTCATGAAGCTCAACCTGCGGAAGCTACTCCAGAAGGGAGACTCCAACATTGGTACGGCTGCGAATAGCTACAAATCACAGATTGACGCAGCTACTACTGAGATCGAAGATCGGAAGAAAAAGGCTGAGGCTGAAAAGCAGCTGAGTCCTTTGGGAGAAATGATCCGAGATATCGAGGAGTTTTGTCCGGCTGAATATTATAAGGACAAGAAGTTGTATGCGGACTTCGATCATTTGAAGGAGTATATTGAGCGGTTCATGACCAGACCTCTTCGTAACCTATTGACCGGATCTAAGGAACTGGACAAGGAATTTAGCCTGTCTGATTCGGAGGAGTGAGTTATGGATTACGAAGCGTTGATGGATGAGCGGCAAAAACACGTCCATGAACATTTTTCGTCCAACAGTAAATTGAACGACCCTGAGTTTATCAAAAAGCTCTTGGATTGGATAACGTTTTGGCGAAGAAACCCCAGCCGCTTTGTGCAGAGGTATTTCGGAATCACACTGTATCTCTATCAGCACATCATTTTGTACCTGATGGATATTTTTCCGAGTATCTGCATTGTGGCCGCTCGTAGTGCGGCAAAGTCATTTATCATTGCAGTCTATGCCTGTAAAGAAGCGATTCTGCGGCCTGGATCATTGATCGTCGTAGCGTCGGCGACAAAGAAACAGGCAAGACTGATCGTATCAGAAAAAATCGCCAAAGAGATTTTGCCAAGGTCTCCGTTGCTTCAAGAGGAGATTAAGACTATCAAGGATAACCAAAATGATATTGAAGTAAAGTTTAATAACGGAAGTTCTATTGTCGTGCTGGTTGCCAATGAAAATGTGCGTGGATATCGTGCTACGGTCTTCATTTATGAAGAGTTCCGTATGATCGTGAAAAGCATTATCGACACGGTTCTTTCTCCTACACTGTTTCAGCGGCAGATCCCGTTCAGAATTAAGTACCCCGACGAATACAAAGAGCTGAAAGAGGAACCGAAAGAAATCTATATCAGCTCTGCATGGTATAAGTCTCACTGGATGTGGGATTACATGAAGCTCGTGACCCGCGATATGTTGGGTAAGGGCAAATCTGTTCTGATTAGTATGGATTACAGCATCGCTTTGAAGCATGAGATTAAAACTCGTGACTTCTTGGTGAAGGAGCGAAAGAAGCTGGATAGGGTCGCCTGGACGATTGAGTATGAAAATCAGATGGTGGCCGAGAATGCCCATGCCTATTTCACTTACGATATGCTGAACAAGAACCGCGTGCTGAAACGTCCGTTTTATCCAAGAAAGAACGAGGACGTACTGTCAAAGGTCAAGGCAAAGCACACAATTCCCAAACAGGCAGGAGAAATCCGTATTATCGCGTGCGATATTGCCCCGGAGGGCGGTACCGGCAACGATAACTCGGTATTTACCTGTATTCGTGCTCTCCCTGAGAGTAAGGAGTATAAGGTTTCAGATACCAGCGGCGATCATATTGAGGTCAAGCAGGGATATCGCCGGCAGGTAGTCTATATGGAGCCGCAGGCAGAATTTGAAACGACAAAACAAGCCATTCGCATTAAGCAGCTGTTCGCTGACTTTGAGGCGGATTATTGCGTTTTGGATACACGAAACGCGGGTGTCGCTATTTACGACGCTTTGGCTAAAGTGCTTTATGACGTAGATCGGAACGTGGAATACGAACCTTGGACGTGTATGAACGATGATAAGCTGAAAGCTCGTATCGTAATTGCAGGCCAGAAAGAGGTAGTTTTCTCGGTTAAGGCGTCTTTGGAGCTGAACAGCAAAATTGCTGTTTCTATGCGGGATAGCTTGAATAACCGGATGATTGAACTCATGGTAAGCAACCAGGAGGGCGTTGAAGAATTGCAGCGATTGTATCCTGAGTATGCCTCTGCCGATGTAGATACCCAACTTTTCTATGAGCGTCCTTTCCTTGAGACAGTGGCGTTGATCAATGAGATGATTGGGTTGGAGTATACTGTGCAGAACCAGACCAACCTCATTAAGATTGAGGAGCGTCCAGGTGCGCGGAAAGACCGGTATACATCGGTATCCTATGGCAACTATTTCGTTTCGCTTTTGGAAGCGGATCTTTTCTCGGATAGCTCCGGGTATGAATACGTAACACTTTGTAATTAAAGGAGGTGAAGACAAGTGGCAGGAAAATCATTTTTTGGTCGGATTATGGGCCGGGATCAATCTGAAACGCAGGCCGCAGTACCTATGTCGCAAGTAAACAGTGCGCCGCAGGACGACAAGACCTATGAGTTTAACACACGTTTGGGTTCGTCCTATTTGAACGTGGTCAACTACGGTACAAAATGTACTGCTCCGTATTCCACGGAAGAAATCACGCGAATGGCGAGAGATCCTATGCAGTATATCTCTGAATTGCGTCAATGGGCGAAGTGGGCGTATTACTCAAACGGCACGGTGACGACAGCTATTGATAGCCTGGTTAGTCTTCACTCCCTTGATTATGTAGTGGTTGTCAAGCCCAAGAAAGCGGGAGGTTCCCGTAAAGGGTACCGTGCCAGCATGGACAAGATGACCAGCGTACTCCGGTCGATGCGCTACAAGGAGGTTATTCGTGACGGTCTATTCCACGATGCCAATGAAGGTATGTACGTGGGATACATGGAGACGAGAACAGTACCAGTAGACGATCGGATTGCGCTGACTGATCGTGATATCCAAGGCATTACCGAGATTAACTCAGCCGGCGTCAACTGTGTTGTTATTTCTTTGCCGGTAGAATATACAAGAATCATTGGCCGCAGGAACAACTGCTACGAAGTAGCGTTTGACCTGCGGTATTTTAGCGCCATGACAGAGGAAGATCGTAAGCGTAAGCTGCAAGGCTTCCCCCGTCAGATTCAAGAAGGATGGCGCAGATATTCCAATGGGGAGTTCCCGGATGGTGCGTGCTGGCAGAGACTGGACTGGCGCAAGACGATTGTAACCAAGATCAAGAGCGGACAGAACGATCCGTATGGCGTGCCTTTTGCAGTAGCCGCGTTGGACGATATCGACTACGCCAAATACTTCATCAATACGAAGCGGCGTGTGTTGGATACGGTCAATAACCAGATCTATTATGAGACTTTCCCCGAGGGAAAGGACAAGGGTACATCTGCTCTGTCTCAGTCACAGCAAGAAAACCAGCATAACACAGTCAAGCAAGCGCTGACGCAACGTAGCAACACAAACGGTGTATCATTCTTCTCTTTGGCTTCTGGCACAAAGATGGATCGGCTTCCGGTCGATCTCTCCCTTTTGAATGAGGAAAACGAAAATGCCATCAAAGAGGATGTGAATGAGGACATCGGCGTGGCCGCTGCTGCTCTGAGTGGCAGTTCTACGGGTAACTATGCCACGGCCACACTGAATATGGAAATCGTTGCGAATAACGTATTCACGTGGATTGAGGCTTTGGTGGAAGAGCTGAACAAGTGCTTGAATTACAATGTGATCAGGGACGGCAGCTACCGGGTAGAGTTCCGGGTGCTTCCCATTACTTTTGTCAATCGAGAAAAACAGGTGAAGTTTTTCTCTGACCTGTATGCCCGTGGAAAGGGTAGCTTGATGGCATGGATTGCCTCTACAGGGTTTGACGTGGATGACTACCTCTCCCTTATGGATCTTGAGTTGGATGAAGACTTTGAGAACAAGTACCCTGTGCATAAGACCTCGTTCACTGTTACCGGTAAGGATGCGCCTGACGGTGATGTGGACAAGAGCACCGGTGGCGATCCTCCGGTCAATCCAAGCACAGAGTCTACAAAGGCTAATAATGCCAACGCAAGCCCCTCTCCGTCAGGATAAGGAGGTGAGAGTATGTCTGAGAGAGCTTTTGCCCCTATCTATGAGATCTCCAGTGAAAATAAGATTGCCGGCAGACGACCTATCAAGGTTGTATTGCATGAGATCTTCCCTGATAACACTCGTTGGCAGGAAAACGGAATCTCGTGGAAAGAGGAATATGTTCAAGCTAACCTCCACTCCGTTGTCGGAATGTCGATTGTAGCGGAATTTTTGACCGAAGATCGGGACGTTCCATACAACCACGGTATGACGGATGTACGGGAGGAGGATAAGCTGCCTTTGTTTGAAGATGCCACTATGGTTGGACACTTCGACAAGGCGTATGTGGATGACGTAGAAATCGGAGGCGTTACTAAACGTTGCTTGGTAGCAGAAGGAACGCTGGATGAAATGCGTTATCCCAAGTTTGTTGCTTGGCTCCGCGAAAATATGGCGGACTCTGTTGTTAAGGGTTCCGTGGAAATTGTGGGTAAGCCCGAGCACGATGGATACATTATTTACTCCGGCGGTTGGAAAGAGGAAGGTCGTGTTCCGCAGTATTACGATTACAGCGGATATGCGATTCTCAGTGTTAAACCGGCTGATGAAGCCGCCATCGTAATGGAGCTAAATAATAAAAAACTGGACAAGGAGGATGAAACAATGGACGAGAAGACCAAGAACGAGTTGATGGCGGCTGTGACTGGTGCTGTCTCTGAGGTCAACTCCAAGTGGGAGGAGTATTGGGCCAAAGTTGACGCGCTTCTGGCTGAGATTAGCCAGCTGAAAGCCGACATCGCACAGAAGGAAGCTGATATCAAGCAGCTTCAGGCGGATTACGACAAGGAAGCCGCCGCAAAGTCAGCAGCCGAAGCCGGACTGACTGAGGCTAACGCCGCGAAGGAAGCGGCAGAGGCCAGCCTCGTTGAGGCTAATGCCAAAATCACCGAAATGCAGAACGCCGCTGCCGTGGCAGAGCTGAATGCTGCACTGGCCCCCTACACCGAGGAGCAGCGTGCAGTTGCCAAGGAAGATATCGACGCTTTCAATGCCAATCCCGGCAGCGTAGAGATCAACAGCATCGTTGGCAAGATCTGCACCGCTATGGTGCAGGCGGCTCGTGAGAGTAAGATCGCAGAAACCAATGCCGCCAGCCAGATTGACGTATTTGGCATGACGGATGACGCCGGCAAGAAGGAGAACACCGACCCCGCCGACGTGGACGTATTTTAAGAAAGGGATGAAAAACAATGAAGGCTAAGACGATTGGTTACTACAAGAACGTGCAGAACGTTGGCGACGTTAATGCCGCCGTCGATCTGAAGGTCGGCATGGGTGTGGTGCTGGATCGCGCCGCTCGTACTGCCAACCTGCCCGCCTCTGAGGAGGAGGCTAAGGCTTGCTTCCGCATCGTGAGCAATATCAACGACAAGCCCGAAATGCGTAATTTCGAGGAGACGTTGACGGTCAAGGCCGGCGAGAAGGTACGCGCCGACGACCTGACCACTGTGGCAAATCTGGAGATGGAGTTTGCCAGCTATGAGATCAGCACCGACTATGCCGGCATCTCTGTTGGCGATAAGCTGGTCTTTGGTACGGATGGCCTGCTCGCTAAGAGCGCCGACGTAACCGGTTACAAGGTGTACTTCGAGGTTACGAAGAAGACCGCATACATGGGCAAGGGCGTCCTCGTCGTTGTCCGCGTGCAGTAAGAAGAGAAAGAGAGGGATAAACGATGAGCACGATTTATGAAATCAACATGAGCAACGCTCAGGCTGATGTGAATACTGGTCGTGTCAAGCAGAACTCCAAGATCGTGGAGGTATTTTCTGCTCTGAGCGCCGGTAAGCGGCCCGAGGTTGACGACAAGACTCTGGACAAGAGTGTGGCAACCATCAAAGAGCTGTCCAGCAAGGCTATCGACGGCGATAACGCCGCCCGTAGCGAGATCAACTCCATCATCCGGTTCTCTATTGAGCCGAAGCTGTTGGAGGTTGTTCGCCTGTTCGACTTCATGGGCACCTATCGCCGGATCGGTTACAACGAGGCTCCCATGATGAAGACCTACGGATACGAGAGCATTGATTCTCGGTTCCAGGCATCCAGCAGCGACGTACCCTTCGCCGCTGTGAATTGGCGTGAGTATCCGATCGGCACCCAGACCATCTCTGCCGGTTTTGCTGTTGACTACCGCGAGCTTCAGAACGGTAACTTCGACGGCAATATCCGTGAGGGTATGAACCAGGTGCAGATTGATATGCAGAACAAGATGACCTACTACGTCATGACCGTTCTGTACAACGCCCTGAAAAACGCCAAGGGTGTGAAGCACTTCGCTGAGGACAACGGCATCACCAAGACCGCCGTGGACAATATGCTCAAGTCCATGCGGCGTTATGGTAAGGTCAACATTGCCGGCGATTACAGCGTAGTGTCTCAGTTCAACGACTTCGCTGGCTTCAAGCAGTTCTCCGCCGATGAGATCCGCTACGCCAACAACATTGTTGCCGAGGAAATCCGCCAGACTGGTCTGGTAAGTATGTACAATGGCGCTTTCGTAACCGAGCTGCCCAACGCGATCAACTGGACTCAGTTGAACAAGGACGGCACCGATTATGACCTGTATATGCCCCAGGGTCTGCTGTTCTTCCTGCCTCGTGGTTCTGTGTCTCCTCTGCAGGTCTTCCTGCGTGGCGGACTGACCACCATGACTGGCGACGACATCGTAACCCGTCAGCACCTGACCCGCTTCGATATGGAGTTCGGCGCAGGCGTTGCCGAGGGCATGGAAGATCAGATCGGTCTGATCTCCGATACGAACTTTGATGCTCCCACTTTTTAAGTGAGAGGTCTTTTTTTATGCCTGAATGACGGCACAAATGGGGAGGGGCACAAACCCCTCCCCTAATTTCAATCAAAGGGGAATCGTTATGAAAACGAATAATGTTCTGGTAAACAACCTTTGCTCCTGGCCTCTGGGCTTCCGGCGTCTGGCGGGGCAGGGCGATATCGCAATTCCGGGCAAAGCTCGGAATTTCCCCCTCCTCTCCGAAGAGGAGGTTCTGGCTCAGATCCAAACCGGCAACGTGATGTTTACCGGTACTGACGGTATGGGCAATCATGCCCGTATTCAGATCGTGGACGAGGCAAAGCGTAAGGAGCTGTTCGGCCTGGGCGATGCCGAAGTTTCCGCGCCTATCCTCTTGAATGAGGAAAGCGTTAAGGAACTGTTGGCTATTCGCTCCAAAGCCAAGTTCAACGAGCAGCTGGAAGCTATGGTGAAAACCGACGCCGAAAAGAGAATGCTTGTGGAGCTGGCGTTCAGTGTGGGCGCTGAGGACGCGGAGTCCTGGAAGGTGGACGCTCTGCGCAAGCTGGCTGAGACTGCCAAGGTCTAACCGATGAAAGGAAAAGGTGTGGATTATGGCGGACGAAAAGAAAACGACCTTTGCGGACGTTGAGCAAAAATTCCACTCCATGCCTTTGACTAAATATGAGATCCCGGAGGCATTGGAAGCAGAATGGCTATCCACAGCGGTAGCAGATTTTGAACTGAATTTGGGCTGTAACCTCGGGTATAACGAGGAGACACGCGAGTTTTCCGGCAAGTTGAAAAGCATTGCCGTTCGTACTCTCGCCCAGATGATGTATGTGTCTTACCTGCAAAGGGAACTGAGCAGGGTAATGGCGCTGAACGGGATCTATGGAAAGGATGTTCAGCTAACCGGCCAAGATGCGACCAAACGTGTAACAAAACAGGAGCTTGACGACCAGATCGCCAAGGTTGAAGTTTTGCTTCATCGTCAGAAAGATCCTGCGTATGGATAAGGGGGTAGTAATATGTCAGAAGAATCCAAAAGCTGGTATCGAATGACACGCCCTCTTTTCAACAGCGGATTTGAGGATGATGAGTTTTGGGCATACGGCCAAGATGGTTTTCAGGAAGTGCTCGATTCCTTTATCGGGTCTGATGTTTTGATCTACGACAAGGCGATTGGGACTGAACCGCAGCAGGTAAGAGCTATTGTCCAACAGAAAACCAGCGATGTGTATAACAGCACAACGGTTAGACAGATTCTTTGCAATATCGGTATCTTGAGATGTGGGCAGTACGTGAAACACGACGGGGCGTTTTGGCTGGTGAGTTCGCTGCCGGATAACAACCGTATTTATGAAAAGGCGGTACTCTGGAAGTGCAAATACTCCATCCGATTCGTCTCCCCTTTGACAGGTGAGATTGTAGAATACCCCGTATATAGCACAAACAGCACACAGTATGGCACTGGTGAGGCGGGTAAAACGCAGATGACGGTTGGTGAAGACCAGCACCTGATCTATCTGCCATACAATGAGGAAACGATTATGTTGGATGCTCAGACCCGGTTCTTGATGGACAAGAACAAGGTCGATCCAACAGCCTATCGTATCACCAGAGTTGATCCGATCTCGTATGCAGTGGGCGACGAACGTGCAGAGGATGGCTTGATCCAATGGGCCGTACTGGAAGACCAATTCAATGCCGCTACCGATAACGCCGAGTTGATGGTGGCAGATTACTATACTTCTGTCCCTGGTGGGACGGAGGAAACCTCGGGAGCGAGCGTCCATATCACATTGACAGACCTGGACGGCGATTTCAAGATCGCAGGCGGAGAGACAAAACAAATCCGTGTCCAAGTCTTGGATGAGAGCGGCGTTCCTATTGATCCACTCCAATATCGTTTGGAGTATGACTTTGCTGGCGCGGCCAGCATTGTCGATGAGACGAGCGGCGTTATCACACTGCGGGCGTCGGACGATCCCGTATTTGTGGGAACACAAATTGAGATCAAGGCAATCCACGACGCCTCTGGCAGTGAGGCCGTTATGAAAATCCAAATTGTGAACTGGTAAGGAGGTGATGAGGGTGCCGCATTTTGATTCGATGATTCAACAGAAGATCTTGCTGAAACGAAAGCTACTGCAAAATCAGGCGGTGGTCAATTTGCTCTGTAACGTAGGGAACAACGTGGCGGAGTTTGAGGATTTCAAAACGGGTAGTAAAAGCCCTGCGGAACCCCTCATCAAAACCCACTTTTATGTCCCTGGTACGCAAACAGATGACAAAAACTTTATCACGATGCGTAGTCGCGTGGTCTATACCGACTCGAATGTGATTAAGGAGACAGGGATCACTGTCTATATCATCTGTAACGAGCACCAGATTGACTTGCTGCAGGGTTCCAGAGCGGATCTGCTGGCAGATGAGGTGGATCGCATTTTGAACAACGGGGACAAGCCCCTGTTCGGACTGGGTGGGATCAAGCTCAGTACGGCGGATGAGGTTCAGTTCAACGAAGGATACTCCGGGTGGTCGATCCCGTACGTTACCCACGAGATGAATAGGGAGGCTGGTATCATTGATTGATCAGCTGAAATTGTTTCGTGGAGAGGGATACAAGATCAACGATAAAATCTTGATCAGACAGCCCACCTTGGAGGAAATCGTAGATTTTGGAGAGCAGCGGTATTTCGGACTGGTACGTACTATCTGTTCGACACCCGCTGATCGAAAAGTCGAAATCTGGGACAAACTTCATGTCTTCTGGGAGAAGATAGACGAATATGACCTTTTCATATCCCTTTTTCAGACGCTTCAAAAATCTGAGGTGTCTATCCTTTTTGGGGATATGGACTTCACGACCTTTAAGCTCGGTACACAAAAAGGTCTCCCAGACCTTGTACTGAAGAATAAAGATCAAGTGGTGATCGACCGAGCTATTCATAAGCTCATGACTGACTATCTCCGTCAAATCCATAAGCTGAAAAAGAATGTGGATACGGGATTTAACGATGCCACGAGAAAAATCATGATTGAGGATGACAGGGATGAAATGGCACTGCAAATGCAGAAGCCTTTTCAATCATTACTGCTACCTCTTATCTCTTCTTTGACAAACTGCCCGGAATTTAAGTACCGATGGGATGACGTATGGACGTTGCCCATCGGTGTTTTTATGGACAGCGTAGAGCGTGTTCAGAAGCATAAGAGCTACAACTTCGTAATGCAAGGCATTTACAGCGGTTGTGTGGATATGAAGAAGCTCGACAAAAAGGAACTGCATTGGATGGGGGATCTGAAATGATCCCGAAAAAACACAGAAAGGACGATGAATACCATGTTTAACGCAACTCAATTTGTCATCGACAAGGTACGTCGGATCACTCAGATCAACCTGGCAACGGGTTTGGTGGACTTCACCGGTACGAGCGTGGAGAGTCCCCAGATCGAGTTCACCGGCGAGTCTACCGACAAGACTGACGCTCAGGGCGTCCTGCTCGCCCGTTTCGACACCGCTAAGGGTGTGAACTTCTCTGGTGAGCTGTCTCTGCTGAACCTGAACCTGATGGGCGCACAGCTCGGATCTGAGGTACAGGTGGCCGATAGCTCCAAGAAGGTCAAGGGTGCCGACTTTGCTATCCTCACCGTGACGGACAACGAGGGCACCAAGACCGCTACGCTGAAGCACGTGCCCACTTCTATCCCCGCTGCCGTGTACACCATGAGCGAGGACAAGAACATCAGCGGCATGATCGAGGTCGGCGTTGATGAGGGTAACGCCAAGATCGAGGGCAAGGTTATCACTCTGCCTGCTTCCTTCGTTGGAACCACTGTTGGTGTGTTCTATGAGTACGAGACGGATTCTGCCGTCAAGCTGGTGGACAGCGCCGAGAGCTTTGCCGAGGCTGCGATGTATGTCGTGGACATTCTGGCTGCTGACGTGTGCAATCCGTCTGTCAAGCGTGCCGGTAAGATTGTCTTCCCCAAGGCCAAGATCGACAACAACTTCACGGTCAACCTGACCACGGAAGGTACGCACCCCTTCTCCTTCACTGCTCTGAAGGATTACTGCGCCGACGACGCGGAGCTGTGCTACATCCTCTTTGAGGAGTAAGGCGGTTTACCATGATTCGGAATTGCAAGGTGTGCGGCGCTTCGTACAAAACCTGCTATTCCTGTGAGAAAGAGCGGAGCTGGAGGCTTCATACTGACACCCCTGAGCACTACTACATTTGGACGGTGCTCATGGGGTATCAGGCTAACCACGATGCGAAACAGGCATATAGCGCTCTTCGGAAACGCGGCATCGACCTTCGTAATACGGCAGAATATACGCCGAGTGTGCAAGCACTGCTGGCGGAAATCTATGCTTTGGCGCACGAAAACAGTAGGGCGAAGAAAGCAGTAGTCGAAGCGGAGGAAGCTAAAACCGAAGAACAGGTGAATGACGAGGCTGAGTCGCAGCAGGAGTAATGGGAAGGAGGGCTTCGGCCCTCCTTTTCAGACTCATAAGAAAGGTGGTGAGACGGGTGAAAATTTTGGCCGTTGACCAGGCCAGACACGGCGCATGGGCGGTTTATGACTATGAGGGAAAGAAACTGCTGGACTATGGGACGTGGGGCTTTGATAGCAAAAACTATACATTCGAGCAGGCAATTTTGCACATTGAGGCTTTGCTTGGTGAGGTGATCCGAACGCACGACATTGATGCGGTATTTTTGGAGGATATTCAGCTTAGAAAGAATGTTCAATCTTTCAAAAAACTGGCTCAACTACAGGGCGTACTCGTGAATATGTGTGAAAAAACGAATATTTTGTACAATTTGGTAGCACCCACACAATGGCAAAATTACTGCAAAGCAAGAGGTAGGACGACAAAGGAGATCAAGTCAAAGATCACATCTGTCGAACCTACGGGCAAAAAGACATCAAAAATCCTATCGCTGCAAGCTGCAAGGGATATTTATGAGATCGTTACTGAAAACGACAACTTGGCGGACGCCGTGATGATTGGGCATTACGTCGTAAACAATATCAAAATCGGAAGCGAGGACGACTTCAATGAAAAAGAACGAGATGACTAAGAAGCTCATGGAGGAGTTTAACGAGGATTTTATCGACGTGGGGGGGGTATTAGACACCACGTTGCCTGATCCCACTATGGTGGAATATTATCGCCGGTTGAAAAAGCGCGAGATTCTTTGGAATGACGATATCAGCGACGCCACTATTGATATCGCTTTGTATATCAAAAAGTGGAATGCCGAGGATAAGGGGATTGCGCCGGAAGAGCGTAAGCCCATCAAAATCTTCATCAATTCGGATGGTGGCAGCGTGGACACGGTGCTCCACATCATCGACATGATCCACCTGTCCAAGACACCGATTTACACGATCGGTATGGGCCGAGTGTACAGCGCTGGCGGACTTCTGCTGATGGCCGGCCATAAACGCTATGTCTTTCCTCATACCAGTTGTCTCATTCATGATGGATCTTCCGGTGCGATCGGAAGCATCGGCAAAATGTTGGACAACTTGGAGTTTACCAAGGAATTGGAAAAACGCATGAAGGAGTACATCTTGTCCAGCACCCGAATCACGGAGGAAGTCTACGACCAGAACTATCGCCGTGATTGGTTCTTGTTCAGTGAAGAAATGATCGCGTTGGGTATTGCCGACGAGATCGTAACTGACATTGATACCATTCTTTGATAGGAGTGAAGAAGATATGGCAAAGAAAAATACCAGCACGGAAATCTATGATGTCCCCGTTACCCTACAGGAGCATCCTTTTTATGGACTGAGACTGGATGAATACCAGAAAGTTTTTCGGGATGCTATTTGGGACACGGAGAAGCTGATTGTGTTTTGTAATGCTAAAGCTGGCACCGGCAAGACACTGATTGCTACGGCTACAGCCAATTTGCTTTATCAATACGGACGGTGTAATGGCATCGTCTATATTGCCTCTCCTACTCAGGAGCAGAAGCAGGGATACTTGAAGGGCACGATCGAGGAAAAATCCGAGCCGTATTTTGAGCCATTTTATGAAGCATTGGAAAAAATCGGTGTTAATCGCAATACTGCATTTTACGATGGTGCAGTCAACGAGAAGTATCAGACCGCATATATCCAGTGCGCCACACACACGTTTCTGCGTGGTACCAACTTTGAGAACAAAGTGGTGATTATCGACGAGGCGCAGAACTATTACTTTGACGAGTTGAAGAAGGTTCTGACTCGTTTACATGACAGTTGCAAAATCATCGTAATCGGTCATGAGGGGCAGAATGATTTGTTCGACCACCCGGAACGCTCCGGTTTTGTCCCCTATCTGAACTGGTTTGCAGGTGATGACCGGACGGCGGTATGCCGACTGGTAGAAAATCATCGCGGCTGGATCAGTCAACACGCCGACGAACTGACGTTCCGTGCGGCAATGAATCTTGTGGAGGATCAATAAAATGAAGAAAATCGCTGTAAATACGGTGAAAGCCTTTCTGAAAGAGAATAAGAAGGAAGATGCTCACACCCAGGCGTTTACTGTGGGAGACAGCTCTTTTGAGGTGTCATTTCATACGGCTCTGACTATCGCAGAGAAGAGCACCTTTCTGAATCGAGTGGTTTCTGGATGCTTCGATGTGACGGGCAAGTTCCGCCCTGAGTATGTCTCGCCTATGCTGCGGGCTACCATTCTCCAGATGTGTACCAATATCCCGGCTATGACGCTCAAAAACGAGACAGATAAAGCGGGGGCACCCGCTTTGGATGTGGACGCCATGAATGAGCTGTATCTGGCTATGGACTTGGATCACGTTCAGAACGCCGGATATCAGGATATGCTGAATGAGATGGTTCCTCTGTGCTGGCAGGCTATTGACTGGAAAAAGAGCAGCATCCTTGCCGATCATGGTACGGATACAGCCCTCCGCGATCTGCTGGAGGGATTGGCAGATAAGGTAAAGGGTATCGATACGGAATCACTCATGCAGTATGCCGGTATCCTTTCTGAGGGTACCAAAGGACTGGGCGAAGGTGGTATCCTGCAAGGTCTGCTGAACGCAAAAAAGGCGTAAGCAACAAAGAAAATTATTGAGTGGGAGGTGACGGCATGAACATTCGGGAAGGGCTTGAAAAGGCAAACAAGCAGCTTATGGCAAAGATCGACGATGCAATGACAAAAGAGGTCTTTGAGGAAGTCCAGGATGAGGAAGCCGCCACCATCTACTCCGAGGTGTACAAGGTCTATACCCCTCGGATGTACCGTCGCCGTGGAGAATACGGTGGATTGGGAGATCCCTACAACATTGAAATCCGAGGTGGAGCAGCAAAGGGCGGCGTGATGGTCGTGGTCAATATGACTGAACCGAATCCAGGCGGCTGTATGAACGACGATCAGGTGACGACTGGCAAAAATCTACCTGAACTGGTGGAATTTGGAGACGGTTATAAATTCTATCACTATGATTTTCCCAGTCGTAGGCGCTATATGGAGCCTCGTCCTTTTACTGCAAAAACCATTGAGCACCTGAAAGAAAGCCGTGCTCATGTAAACGCTTTGAAAGCTGGATTGAGACGACAGGGGATCAATGTGAAATGAAATTTAACAGAAAAAGGTGGTGAGAGATGTGGACGAAGATCTGAAAATTGTATTGACCAGTGAGCTGGAGGCTGATGAAGAGGCTTCCGCACAACGTATTTCTGCGCAACTTCCCAATATTGCAAAGCTGATCAATTCCAAAAGTAGCATCAAGGTTGGTGTAACTCTGGATGAAGCTGGTATTCAGTCTCAAACTCAGCGGATTACTCAGCAAATCGCCAGAGCGACAAAATCCCAAAGCGTTGGTGTTTCTTTGAGCTTGGATCAAAGCTCTGTCAACAAGATTAAGACTGAGCTTAATAATTTGAAGGTCAGCCCCGACATCTCTCGTGCCATGACTGATCAACTGGATCAAATGGGTATCCAGATTGACCGAATCACTGGCCGCTGGGAGGCGGTGAACGGTGAAGAGGAACGTATGCTGAATCTGACCATTCAGGGTACGGATCAGATGCAGAGAACTGTCACGTATCTGCAAACCTATAATGCGGAGACGGGAGAAATCAACACCCATTTGACCAATGTGACTACAAATCTGGAGCGTCAGCGCAGAGAGCAGGAGCAGGTGGCGGCTCAGGCTAAGAAGGACAATGAATCAAGGGTTTCATACTTGAATCGACAAAAGGCTCTTTTGGCTGACATTCAAGCCGCCTATGTCGGTCAAACTTCTGTAAAGCCGATTACGGATAGCGCTCATTTGACAGCGCTGAATGATACTTACGCCGCAGTCAATGCCCAGATTGAGACCATGATCGCTACCGAAGGGCGGCTGGATAATGTTCAACGCTCTAATCTGGAGGCTCAGATTTCCGGCTTGCAGCGTTTGGTCAAAGAGTACCAGAACGCCGAGTATGTGGCAACCAAGCTGAGAACAAAGGACATCGGTTCTATCAAGGCTGATCAGCTTTCCGGACTGGAAGCCTTGGAGAAACGACTGGAATCTGCCGGAACACTGACCGACACGTTCAAGAGTAAGATCGACGGATTGAAGAAAACTTTGCAAGGCGTCGGCACCAAAGATCAGTTGGTAGCTTTCCTCAACAGTTTTGACCAGCTGAACAATGATGTGGCTGTCTTCCAGGAGCGCCTGCGTGGTGCGAACAAGATCTATACTCAGTTGATCTCTCTGGATAAGCAGATTACCTCTGTTCAGTCCTCTATGACAAAGCTGAATACCAGCGACGACAAAAACAAGTTGCTGGCTTTGCAAGGTCAACTGTCTGTGCTGAATAATCAGCGGGCGGCTCTGGAGGCACAGCTGGTTCCCTATGCTGATATTATTCAATATGCGAAGCAGGCGACGGCTCTTGAACAGAGCCGTCTTTTGAATGGTACCCAACTGGTTTATACCCAGATGGAGCTGGCTGACAAAGCACGAGATTACGATGTCGCAATGCAGAGTATCCCGTCTACCATTGCTGATTTGCAGACGAAGTTTAGCCAGGTGGTGGCCCCCACAGAAAATCTCGTGCAGAATATGAGACTGCTCCGGGAGACAGCGGCACAGTATGGCGCTGATATGGGAGATAGGGAGAAGGTTGCGACATATGAGCGGCTGCAATCTCTGATTGGTGCTTGCAGTAAGGAGATGTCTGAACTTCTCCGCGTCCAGCGTGGTGATGTCAACGACTTCAAGTTTACTCAAAACTTGGAGAAAGCAAAAGCTGATTTGGAAACGGTTGGAAGAACATGGAGTGCATTGAAACAAGATCCTGGTCTTAATGCGCAATTCCAACAGCTGAGTGAAAACCTCAAGCGCGTTAACAATCAGATGGATCTGAGAAAATGGACGGCGCAATTTAGCACGTTCAAATCTGAGGTCAAAGCTGCTGGAAAGAATATGCAGTCTTTGGGCGACATTTTGAAGAATAACGTAGGTAAGGTGCTTCAGTGGGTATCTGCTACTACGCTTCTCTTCCGTGCGTTCCGGCTGCTGAGATCTGCACTTACCACGATCGTTGATCTGGATACGGCCATGATTGATCTGCAAAAGGTTACGACCGCGACCAGAGAGGAGTATGATCGTTTCTATCAAAGTGCCAACGATACAGCTAAAGCGCTGGGTGTAACCACTGAGGAAGTCATTTCCCAGACGGCGGAATGGGCGCGACTGGGTTATGCCATGCAAGATGCCGCAAAGCTGGCAGAAAACTCTGCTATCTTTGAAGCTATCTCTCCCGACATGGATATTACTCAGGCGACAGACGGCCTGGTAAGCATCATCAAGGCTTACGATCTCGAAGTTGAAGACTCTTTGGACGGTATTATCTCAAAGGTCAACGAAGTGGGCAATAAGTTCGCTGTGTCCAACGGTGATATTGTGGAGGCTATGACCCGTAGCTCTGCTGCTATGGCTGCTGCAAACAATACATTTGAGGAAACGGTAGCTCTGGCGACCGCCGCTATCGAAATCACAAGAGATGCGGCGACGGTTGGTAACGGTCTGAAAACCTTGTCAATGCGTATCCGTGGCTATGATGAGGAGACGGAGGAATACTCCGCAGACGTGGCCGAATTGACCGGTACGATTGCTGATCTCACTAAGGTCGCAAGCAATAATAACCGGGGTATCAGTTTGTTTGAGGCGGACGATCCCGAGACTTATCGTTCTACCTATGATATTCTGTCCGATATTGCAGATATCTGGGATGAGCTGACCGATAAGAATAGAGCTAACCTTTTGGAGGCTCTGTTCGGCAAACGACAGGCTCAGATTGGTGCCGCGATTTTGTCCAACTTTGATCAGGCGCGTAGTGCCATCGTAAAGATGGAAGAGAGCGCCGGCAGCGCAGGACGCGAGATGGACAAGATTACGCAATCGTTGGATTATAAGCTGAATGCACTGAAAGAAACATGGGTCGGTGTGGCTCAGAATCTGTTCCAGACCGATGACATGAAGCTCGTTGTTGATGCTTTGAATCTTGTTTCCAACGGGATTGATAAGCTGACAGAGAAGCTGGGATTGTTTGGTACAATCGGTCTTATTGGTGCGATTGCGTTGATTTATAAATTCCGCGCCGAAATGAATATGCTCCAGAGCACTGTCCTTCCGGTGACAGAGGCTATCAGAGCGTCTGGCGTGGTTATGGACGGTAGCGCCACAAGTGTACAGTATTATGCTACTAAGCTGATGGGACTTGATAAGTCTCAGCGTGCGGCGGCAATGAGCGCACTTGGGCTGACTGCGGAGCAGAAGAAGCAGGTCATGACAATGACCAATCTAATTACTTCTGCGCAAAGATATACGATCCAAGAGTTGGCGGAAAAGGCTGCTACGGATAAAACGACCGCTGCTACGCTTGCCAAGAATATGGCGAAAGCTACCGAGAAGCGGACGACCGAGCAGATTACCGCCGCAATGATGACCGAAATCCTAAACTCCAAGAAATTGACGGCTGCTCAGAAGGAAGCAATCGTTGCTGCTCTGCAACAGACCGCAGCGAATGAGAAGCAGGCATTTTCTTTGAAGGTTCTCGGTGCCAACGCCAAGGCCGCATTTGCGGCGATGGCGACTAACCCCATGACATGGATTACCCTGGCAGTTACTGCTGTCATGGCCTTGGCTCAGGTATGGCAGAGCGTAAAGCAACGGGCGGAAGAAGCTCGTCAGTCTATGACTGAGGCTGCGGAGGCCGCTAATGATCAGCGTAATTCGCTTGCCGATCTGATTGCAGAGTATAAAGAGCTGGCAACTGCCGGTGACTTCGATTCTTCTGCCAGAGAGACAGCAAAGCGCATCCAGAAAGACATTACGGATCTGGTTGGGGCACAAGCTGATAATCTTGATCTGGTCAATGGTAAGTTGGATGAGGAGATCAAGAAGCTCGACAACATTAAACTGCAAACAGCGTATGATACCAGAGATACTTTGGATACCAAGTACCGCGATGCAATGTCACGATATAACCAAGGTATCGATGCTGAAGGCTCTGGAACGAATTTCCTTGGCGTTGTCCCTGATGCAGGTAGCATTGACCAAATTTTGCAAAAGATTGGCAATGTCGGTGATGCGTGGAAAGCTGTCAACGGCCAAATTAGCATCAGTTATGCACTGTCTGGGAAGAACGCAGAAGAAGTTCTGGCAATGTACAAGGAGCTTCAGCATTTGCTTCTGAATAATGACAGCTGGCAAAGCATGGCTGATGATCCTTGGACGGGTTGGATTGGGATTTCGTCCCAAGATATCCTCAATAACGTCCAGCAGCAGATTGAGTTTTATCAGGGACTCGTAGACGATTACAACTCCGCTCAAGAGAACTTCCTCAAAAATGAGGCCGTCATTGACCTTGGAGAGACACTGAAAACCACTGACATCAATTCTCAGGAGGCTTTCGACGGATATATTCAAGGAATCAAAGATAGCACGGAGTATTCTGAGGCATATAAGAATATCCTTTTGGAGCTTGCCAACGATACATTCCCGGAGTTCAGCGGGGCAATGCAACAGGCCACAAACAACGGTGGCACTTCTGTATATATCGCACAGCTGGAAAAACTGACCGATGTTATTTCGGGGTTGCAGTCTTCGTATGATGCTTTGGCGTCTGCCGAAAGTGATATGGCCGGTGGCGGCGGATTGTCTGCTGAAACCATTGAGTCTCTTGCCGGCGCTGAGGAAAAATATCTGGACTACCTCTACGAGGAGAACGGCGTCGTAAAGCTCAACACGGCGGCATGGAAAGAAAACGCTAATGCTAAAATGCAGGGCGAGATGGACGAGATCCAAAAGGAGATCGACTCGCTTCAAGAGCGTAACGCCGCCCTGCAAGAGAGCATTAAGTATTACGAGGAGCAGCGTAACCTTGGCAATGATGGTGGTCTGTGGTCGGGCATGATTGGCAACGCCACAGAGGAAATCAAGAAAAACAACGAGGCGATTGCTGAAAACCAGGGCAAGTTGGCGATCTACAGCAGTTTGTACGGTTCAATCACTGGCGATCTGGACGCATATACTTCTGCCTTGCAAAACTTCTCGAATGTTGCAACTACCATTGATACCATCTCTGATTCTTTCCAGACGCTTGCAGATTTGCAGGCTGAGGTAGCCAACGGGTTTACCATGTCGTTGGATAAGGCTTTGGAGTTCGCCAAGGTCTATCCTGAGATCATGAACAATGCCCAAGTAGCGGCTGATGGTCAGATTATCCTTAACGAGGGTGTAGTAAACTCTTTCATTCAAGGCAAAAAAGCTGAATTGGATGCTCAGATTGATGGGCAAATCGCCCAGCTGGAAGCTGAAAAGGCAGTCTTGCAGGCCAAGATGGAAGCAGCTCAGACGCAGCTCGACCTTGCCAAAGCGGTTGCTGAGGGTGAGGGAGATATCTCAAAAGAGCTGGCGGAGTATCGGATCAATGCCGGTAACGCTGTTGCTCAGGCTCTGATTGATGCTGGCGTTGATGAAGCGACTGCGTTTAAGCTGGCGGCTGCTGCTATGGCTCAGAATGCGGAAGAGTTCAACCGGGTAGCGGCTGAGGTCTGCACGGATGTAAATGGCAACTTTAATCAAGCTGCCTATGATCTGGCGCAGACGATGTACAATAACCTGACCAACGTAAAGACGGATCTTGCTTCTGTCGCAAAGCAGGCACACCAGACAGCTAAGGCTATTGCTGGTGTTGCAAGCGGTACAGTAGCTGGTTCGGCTGATGTACAAGGTGGGTCTGGTGGTGGTACTGGCGGTAGTGGCATTAAGCTCAACCTGACGAGCGGTAGCTTTAAGGGGACAGAATATTCCTACACCGCTAAGGAAAGCAATCTGGAGGACTTTATTTCCCAGATTGAACTGGATGTTTCCAAGTACCAAGACGCGATCAGCCAGATTGATGGACAAATCGCGGCTTTGCAGGCGTTGAAAAATACGCCTTTGAAGAGTTTCAAGAGCGATACGAAGTCAGGTAGCAGCTCTAAGAAAGATGTCGAAGAGTATGTCGCTACCATTGACGACTATCGAGAGGCGGTTGAACGGCTGCGCAAGGCACAAGAGGCAAGAGCGGAGCTTGAAACCAAAATTGACAACTCTGACGATTTGAGAGAGAAAATCCTTTTGGAGCGTCAGTTGATCGGTGCCTATCAGCGTGAGCAAGAGGCGCTGCACAATCTGAACAATCAGAGGGACAGTACAATTACCGCCGGCGTTAAGGCGCTGCGAGATCTGGGGTTCGAGGTACAGTATAACGCTGATACCAATGAACTTTGGATCGCAAACATGGAGCACCTGAATGAGCTGGTGGCCGATAGTAAGGGCGGATACGACACTCTGCAGGAGGCCACAAATGGCTTGAGGAAGGAGACTGAGGATCTTATCAATTCTCTGACGGACTTGAACGAGGAAAATCGTGACGGTTCGGAAAGTTGGAAAGAACTTGGACAGGATATCAAGGAAGCCCGTAAGCAGATTATGGAGCTTCTGGATGGCATCGTTGAAGAGGCTTCTGACGCGGTTGATACTATCCAAAATGTTTACGACACACTCCATGACGCGGCGGACGAGTATGCCCAGAGCGGGTTCATTACCGTAGATACTTTGCAGAGTATTATCGGGCTTGGGCAGAAGTACGTAGCGTACCTGATTGATGAGAATGGGCAGCTTGTCATCAACGAAGAGCGCATCCAAGCGGTTATTGCCGCACGGACGCAGCAGATGGCGATTGAGAGTTCTTTGGCCTATGTAGAAACGCTTCGTATGGCAAAGTCTGAAGGCGATATCACAACTCTGAATAATTTGCTGTATGCAACCGAACAGGCTACTAACGCAACTTGGGGACTGGTCTATGCAAATCTGGCTTTGGCTGGACTGGACGAAGATCAGTACCAAGCGGCGTTGCGGAATATCAATGCAATTCGGGCTATGGCGGACAGCGCCGTACAGAGCATTGGTAAAACCGTGGGTGGCGTGACGGACGAGTTGGAGGAGATGCAGAACGGATTGAATGACATCCTCGATTATGTAATGGATATGCTGAAACAGCGCATTCAGGATCAAATCGACGGATTGGAGGACATGAAGGATGCGTACTCTGAAATTATTGACCTGAAGAAGCAGTCATTGGAGGCCAGTAAGGATGAAGCGGACGCTGAAAAGTCCAGAGCGGCTAAGTTGAAAGAGATTGCAAAACTGCAAGCCCGTATTGATATGCTTTCTCTGGATGACAGCCGCGAAGCACAGGCTGAAAAAGCTGCGTTGCTCGAAGAGCTGAGTGAGCTTCAGTCTGATTTGGCCGACGAACAGGCGGACAGAACACTGGAGGCTCAGGAGGACGCTCTGGATAAGATGGAAGAGTCCTATCATGACGAGAAGGATAAGGAAATTGAGATCCTGGAAGACAGTATCTCTTCTTATCAGAAGCTCTATGATATGGCAATCTCTTACATCGAGTCTCACTGGGATACGCTGTATAGCGAGCTGATCAGTTGGAACACGCAGTATGGCGATGTGCTGAACAGTGATATTGCGAATGCTTGGGATAACTGCTTGGCTGCTGCACAACGGTATGGAAGTTACGTGTCTGCTCTGGGAAGTATCGGAGGAGATATCCAGGCCGCGCAGTCCAGCGGAACAAATTTCCAAGTTGGGAATGCTACCTACGACAATAGCTCCAGCGACGAAGATATGATCCATGCGATCATCAAAGAAATGTATGCAAACAGCAAGCAGCACGCTTATGAAGATGCTGCCGGTAAGCTCTATCTGAACCGGCGCAATCTTGAGCTTGGCGCACAGCTGGCACAGTATGGCATTACTGCGGTGCGCGGCAGCGACGGTGTTTGGTATGTAGATCGCGTGGGTGGGCAACTGCTGTACGAGAAGTACAGAAAGTACACCTATCATGAGGGTGGCATTGTCGGCGGAGGAGATATCAAGTCCAACGAACAACTCTCTCTGCTGAAAACCAAGGAGTGGGTATTGAGCGAACAGATGGTGGACAATCTGACCACACAGATGGATCGTATCAATATGCTCTCTGACGCAATGAGTGATCTGCCGGATTATGCTGGTAAGTCTACTTTGTCTGATGTGATGAAGCAGGTAGGCGGCAGTAAGACGGTAAATAATATCACCAACAACAGCAGACCCATTGAGGTGCAGATTGGTGATACGATCATTCATGGTGCCGACCAGTCTACGGTTGATAAGCATATCAAGGTTACACGCGATATGGTCAATCAGATTGGGCGGCTCATTGGAATCGGGAGATAAGATTGGGACGCCCAATTTCGGGCGTCCCTTTCATATAGCAAGGAAGGGAAGACAATGTTCAAAAGCTATGAATTTACCTATGCTGGTATGCCCGCTTCCATGTTCGGTATGTACATTGCGGATATGTCCAGCAATAAACATAGTGCCAATAGTTTTGGCAATAAAGCAAATCTGGTGGAGACGCGGCTGGCAAATCGTGTTGCGCCGATCCATTATGGTGTGCGATATAACGATACTCCGTTGAGCTTTACGTTGATTTTCGGAGCAGATCATAAGTTGGATCGCTATGAAATGCAGGCGGTTTCAAAATGGCTGACAGGGTATCAGGAGTACCAATGGCTCAGTATTGATCAGCCGGATATGGAGCATATTCAATTCCGGTGTCTCGTTCAGGAACTGACACCTATTCATCTCAGCTGGGTACCTATGGCGTTTGAAGCTAAAATCATCTGCGACTGCCCATATGGATATAGCTATCCATTTGCGAAGACCTATCAAATCAGCGGGGAAACAGCGGTGCGGTTTTACAACGACAGTACCTGCATAGAAAAGTTGCGCCCAGAAATGTTGGTCACCCTTGCTGCTGGCTGTACCAGTTTTGCAGTAAAGAACAAGACGACCGGAGCAGAAATGCGGTTTGATAATTTGCCGGGAGGCAGTTTGTCTATCCGCGTTGACAATGAGAACCAGGTAGTTACCGAGGAAGTTTCTGGCTACGATCTTTATGAACACTTCAATTTTGTGTTTTTGGAGTTGGAACCCGGAGACAATGAATTGGTATTCACTGGAACTGGGAGTGTAACGATCAGCGGTCGATACCTTTATAACGTCGGAGCATAAGAAAGGAGGCCAGAGGTGTATCTGGATTATTCTAAATTGGAAGCCAGCCAGATTAAGCAGCCCGCTTTGCGGTTGCAGACTCTGGCCGGTAAAGAGCTTGGGGTTATCCCTTGGGTCAGCAACCTTAATTTTGAATTGAACTATGCGGATGTAAGCCGCGTTGAGTTCGATGTTCCTCGGCATTCCGATGGGAAAATCAATCCGGTTTATCGTTTGCTGACCAGCTACAAAATGCTGTTTACCGAACAGCTTGGCATCTACATTCTTCAGAGGCCGGCTACATCAGGTGACGGTGTATCTGAGGTAAAGCATATTACCGGATACTCTATTGAGCAGCTTTTTGAGAAAAAGAAACTCTATTTGGAAGAAGGAACGTATAACTTCTGGAATCCCGTTCAGCCGGAGGATACTATTCTGGGCCGTATTCTGGAATTGGATACGACATGGAGTATTGGGTATGTTGACCCCAAGCTGATTGGATGTTATCGCACCTTTGACGAGTACGATAGCGACGCCTTGAGTTTTTGCTATGGCAGCGCCATGGAGAAGTATAACTGCACGATTGTGTTTGACGTGTACGCCAGGACAATTAGTGCTTACGACGCGGGCAAAAGCCGTGGAACCGTACCTATCTATCTGAGTTATCAGAATTTGGTGGACGCGGTTGATCTGGAAGAGCTTACCGATGATATGGTGACAAAGCTCCATCTGTACGGATCGGACGACCTGAGTATTCGGGATGTAAACCCGATCGGCACAGACTACATGGTAAACCTGTCATACTTCATTTCCAACGGCGATTTTGATGTGATCGCCGAGGGCAGCACAGTTACTTTGGCCGAGCGTGTCAAGAGCTGGAATACTGCAATTAAAAGCAACCAAACTCACTACACCAATCTGGTAGCAGCACGGGCATCCAGAACCGCCCAAAGGCTGGCGGAGGAAGTGACACTCGCTTCGCTGAAAGGCGATTTGGAAGTTCTGACTACGCAACAAAGCGTAATTATCCAGACAATGGCTCTGGAATCCACTGCCGCTGGAAAGACAAGTCAACAGCAACAGCTGACAGAGATCAATGAGAAAATCTCTGCAAAGAACTCTGAGATTGAGGCGCAAGAAGCAGTGATTGCAAATTTGCAGGCAGAGATTGATCGGTATACCACTGATATTCAGGGTGTTGTAGAGCAGCTGTCTATTTCCAAGTATTTCACAAAGGCCGAACAAAAAATCCTCAACCACTATTTGATTGAGGGCGAAGCAGCAGAAGAAACTTTCGTTGCGACCGATGTAGATACATCGGCTTCTGGTGCCATCTCCACATTGCAGGGGAAGGTTACATTGACCGGGGCTGATATTGCACAGGCAAGTCTTAACGGTAAAAGTATGTATGCTATTGCGGGCGGCGTTTTGAAAATTGCCAGCGCAAAGCTGACGGCAGACATTGTGCGTGGTACTTTGGAGGTCAATCCAAGTACAAACGAATATGTACTGACGGTGTACATGGGATCTACGACATTTGATGAGCATAGTTTCCCGAGCGGACTTGTTACTGCATCCGGCACACTTTCTCAGTTCAGCAGTGATATTTCTCCTGTTTCTCAGGATGGGGTAACGGAGAACAAAGGCACCCAGATTTCTTTTGAGGCGGGCACATCCAAGCTGTTTTTCACAGTAAATGTGAACGAGTATCAAAAGTATTCTGTGGCGCAAGAGCTGTACGCATTTGGCGAAGAGCTTTTGGATGAATGGGCATGGCCTGTTTACGAGTTTTCCATTGATACGGCCAATTTCTTGTTCCAGAAAGAATTTGAGCCGTTTAAGAATAAATTGGAGTTCGGCAAGAGCATTTATCTGAACGTCGGTGATGGTGGTGTGATCGAACCGAAGCTGATCGGGGTAGCTCTGGACTTTGAGAACCCCGAGAAGTTGACATTGACCTTTTCTAACCGTTTCCAAAAACGTGACGTAGTTGCGAATTGGCTGAGTGAGGTCAATAAGGTCAGTGCGTCCAGCCGCAGTTTTGATACCAGCAAATACCTCTACAACAGAACTGCGAATAAGACTACTCAGGTTTCGCAGTTTATGGAGAACGCCTTGAATGCGGCAGTAAATACCATTATTGGCGCAAGCAATCAGAGCGTTGTGATCAATGGTGCCGGTATCCAAGTGGGCGGTGACAGTAAGTACCAACTGCGTATCGTGGACAACATGATTGCCATGACTGACGATGGTTGGAAGACTGCTAAACTGGGTGTCGGTCGGTTTTACTCCGATGCGAAAACAGGTCTCAAAGATGATAAGGGTAACGATATCCTGATTGGAGAGACATGGGGTGTCAATACAGAACTGCTTGCGGGTAGTCTCATTATTGGTAATAACCTCGTCTTGGAGAACTCCAACGATAACGGCGTAATGCAATTCAAGGTGGACGCCACTGGAGCGTGGTTGTATAATGCCTCGTACATTATGCAGCATGACGACGGTGGCCTGATGATCTTCGATCCGAAGTATGGTATCGTGGCCGGCAATAAGCTCCTGTTCAATACCAACGGTACAACCGTGACCCCGGAGTTTATTGACGATTGGGGCGATATCAAGTTCGATGCGGATGGTATGCCTGAGAACGCAAACTTCTATCTGGATCTTCGAGATGGCAGCGCTTATTTCAGAGGAAGAATCAAGGCCGACTCCGGTTCGATTGGCGGATGGGAACTGGCCGAGAATGAGCTTCATTGTGGATCAAACTCTACTTTTGTTGCCCTCAACTCTTCCAAGGATACCAATTCGCTGTATGCGATTTGGGCGGGTGCTACAAAGCCTGAGAATGCAAAGTTCTGGGTAAAAAGAGACGGTACGCTGCACGCAAGAGATGGCGAGTTTAGCGGTACACTCTCTGCCTCAAGACTGAGCGGAAACCTGACTGCCGATCCACAATCTGGCGGATGGCTGAAAGGCTGCGGTATTGATGTAAATAACGGCGCATTCTATGTCGATCCGTCCGGTAATGTCACTATGAAGGGTAACATCAATATGGCAGACGGCAGCATTACTTGGGGCAGCGGCAACAGCCCGTGCTTGGTACTGTATTGCAGTATTGCCGCCTCACCTCCTACTGGGTCATATAACTCGTATCCGTCCAAGGGAAGTACCAGTTGGCATAAGTCTATCAATGACGGAGACCTCTATGCTTCTTATACCTACGATGGCGGAGCAACCTGGACTTCGGCGATTAAGATTCGCGGAGAAGACGGCCAGAATGGTAAGGACGGCCAGGATGGTATGGACGGAAGCGATGCGACCGTCAATGAGCGAAACGTTTTTAATGTTTTGACAAATGGCGGTACAAAGTTTGGTGTCTTTAGTGATTCTTCGACGAGCAGGCTGTATATCAATGCAAGCTATATTCGTGCAGGTCAGATTGACGCCGATTTGATCACTCTTGGCAGTGATTATGGTGGATTCTGTTGCGCGAGGGGCAGCGACGGCGTGAGTGTTACTTACGGCGCTAAAATGTACGGAAGCGATGATGAATACTACTTTATTGCGACCAACAAAGGCGTGCGTATGCAGGCACCGGATCATGGTTTTACCATTACAAACAATGGTTTGTTTGCTGATGAAGAGATCTCGGTCGGATCTGATAGGAGATTGAAGCAAGCGATCGAGTACAGAATGGACAAGTACGAGAATTTCTTTATGAAGCTGAAACCTACTCAGTATCAGCTAAAATCTGGAAAGTCAAAGAGACTTCATACTGGATTTATCGCGCAGGACGTTGAGCGTGCATTGTTGGAAAGTGGTTTGACGACGAATGACTTTGCCGGCCTGACAATTACTCCTGTCCAAGAAGTCAATCCCAAAGACGGTATTGATGACGTTTTCTATCGTCTGCGGTATGGGGAGTTTATCTCTTTGAATACCTACATGATTCAAACGCTTTACCGTCGCATCTCCGAACTGGAAGAAAAAATCAAGTCTTTGTAAGGAGGACTATATGAAGGATCAAGTTATGCAGCAACTGGGATTCGTGCTGAATGCGCTGAACAATGTCTATGTGAAAGGCAAGGCGAATTTGGCAAATCTGAGTGGTAGTATTGCCATTCTCGAAGAGGTTGCCGACGTTTTGAACAATGCGGAAATTGTTGAAGCTACTTCAAAATCCGCTGAAAAATAATATTTGAAAGGGCGGTGATAGGTATGAATTGTGATTACAGCCCTTACTCACTTCCTACCATCGACTTTGTGGGAGGATCAACGCAGGAACTTGTGTTCCACACGTTCTTTTCACAAAACAAAAAGCCGTTTGATCTATCCTCCTGTACGGCCAGTTTTGCGTTGATCAATTTTGTCAACAAAAACGGATCACCGCTTATTGCCAAACCGATGGAGGTTAGTAAGAGTGAGGACGGCGACGGAACTGTAACAAATGTTCTGCGTGTGGTGTTGCTACCAGAGGAAACGGTAGATCTGGTCGGTAAGTTTATCTATCAGATTACTATTCAGGATATCTCAGGGGAAATTGAGATCCCGGATCAGGGTATTATTCGTATTGCGAACAATATCAACAAAAGTTTCCCTCATTAAGCAACAAAGAAAATCATTGAGAAAGGATGAGGACGATGAATACGACCTATTTTCTGAATTTGGTGTCAGGCAACGTGTTTGGCTCCAAGAAAACCCCGGCTGTGCCTGAGAAGTATTATCTGGGTCTGAGTAGCGCCGCGCCTGCTCTGGATGGCAGTGGCGTTGTTGAGCCTGGTGAGGGCACCGGCTATGCTCGTGTAGAGCTGACTTCTTTGAGCGCCCCTGTTAATGGCGTCGTGACCAACAATGCTGCGATTGACTTTGCGGAGAGCACTTCCGAGTGGGGCACTATGACCCACTTTGTTGTTTACGATGCTCCGACTGGTGGCAACCTGCTGATGTACGGCGAGCTGTCTGCAAGTCGTCGTGTTGAGGCTGCAACCATCATGACCATCAAGCTGGGTTCTCTGAACCTGTCTGTGGTGAACCCGACGGCATAAGGAGCGATAGGAGATGAAGGAGTACGATATTTTCCTGAAACAGCGTCTGACTGAAGGTTCAATCATCGTTTACTCCCTCCCATTTCGTGATGGCGTATCAGCTGTAAACAGAGTAGTTTTGCGGGCGATGCTGTCATATTTCAGCCTGCAAAAGAAAATTGCAGTGGCAAATCAATCTGCTCTGTTGTCGGAGATCGACGAGATGCTGGCTACGGTCAGTGAGAAAATCGGCGATCAAGTTTGCCTGGAAGCGAACGCCGCACTTACTACCAAGTATCGAAACGAACTGGAGCAGGCAGCGATGAAGCTGGATATCCCAGCTTTCACGCTGTTTGCCCAGAGTTTCTTTGCCTTGGAAAGTCAAATCGGTATCAAAGTTAGCCAGCCGATTGCTTATGCTAAGAGTTCCCTTGGCGATGCGCAGAGCGCAATGGCGATTGTAGCAAAAAGTCTTGCGGAACAAAAGCAAGTCTTTGACACTATTCAAAATCAGACTGTTTTTGGTGCAGATGATCTTGCATTTCGGAAACACGATTTTGAGTCAGGCAGTAGTGCGATCGGTATTGACCAGACAAGCCCGGAGCTGCTTTATCGCTATACAACAGGAATGGAGGCCGCATTTGCGATTGCGGCAAGCATTGGAGAAACAGAGTTCCACTATTCTCTGGGGGACGGTAGCAATGCAATCGGTATTGAGACTTCCGAACCAGAAACCATTGCAGAAAAGAAACTGCAAATCGGTAATGCTATCGAAATGTTCTACGAACTGGTTGTCGAAACGATCAGCTTGTTTGCTGTGTCAAATGATGCAGAGATCCTAATGACACTGAATGCGGGCATGAAGCGCTACCGCCTGTTGTCAGATCTGGACGATAAAACCTTGGCAGAAATCGACGATATGACTCTGGAAGAGTTGGACTTTGTTGTACTTGCTTAGGAAAGGAGTAAGAAAAAATGTCACAGGCACATTTGGGTTGTTTCAGCGGGACTGTGACGCCGAATGTCAATATGCTGGATATCTTCAAACAGAATGAGCGTGCGGATAATCCCAATAGCATTTTGAACTTCGGTCAAATGTCGCTGCGGAAGCTCAGTATGATTTGCCCAGAAGGAACAAAAGTAAAAATCAACGGGAAGGAGATCCCGCTGATCACTGGTATTTTTGAGCTGGGCATGGATCAGATTAACGTTACGTCTCTGGAATTTTCTGAGGCGGTTAATGTCAATATTTATTATATGTTCTGAGAGGAGGAGGCACAATTATGGCTGATTTGAGCTGGATTTCTGCCTTGACTAATCAGGGCGGAGGTGGCGGTTCTTCTGGTGGTGTTTCTGACTATGACCAGTTGAAAAACCGCCCTGTAACAAACATTGCAGGAACCGGAATTGTAATCAGTGCTTTGGAGACCGGTGTTTACAATATCGAAGGTACGTGGAAACTCACACCCGATGATATTGAGCGTGAAACATTGGCTGATGACCTGTTCTATGTAATGAACAATGGCACGGAAAGCAAACTGACATGGATCAGTGCTGGTCAGATTAAAACCTATGGTGTCCCCGTTGGCGGTACTACTGCTGACATTACAGAAGGATCTATTGCTACTGCTGAGGAAGTAGTACGCGATATGGTAGGAATATTCTGATTTCGTGCCGGTCGCAAAAGCGACAAAGAAAATCAATTTCGTGTAAACGGGCAACAATCTGGATGCAGAGATGTTCCCTTTACAAATATACCAATCCACAATACGTGAGAAGAAAGGATGAAATGCTATGACTGCAAACTACAAACTCGTGTACCATGGTAACAAGGCCAACCTGCCTGCCGTTCGTGATGCTGGTAGCTTCTACCTGACTGACGACACCCGCGAGCTGTATTTCGGTGACAAGAAGTACGGTGAGGGCGTCCGTCTCTACACCAGCGCTGAGGGTAAGCCCGCCACTCCTGCCGAGGGCGTGATCTATGTCAATACCGATACCGGTGTTGGCGAGGTCTACAATGGCTCTGCTTGGGTTGTTGTGATCAAGGGTTATGCTACCTCTATCGGCGAGAACGCTGATGACAGCACTGTACCCACCAGCAAGGCCGTGAAGGACTACACCGACACTAAGGTGCAGGAGATCGCCGGTCAGGTCGCAGGCCTGGGTAATCTGGCATCTAAGGATGAGGTGAGCGAGGCCGAGCTGGAGGCTACCCTGAAGACCAAGATCAACGGCAAGGCTGACCAGGCCGATCTGGACGCCGCCAATGGCAAGCTGACCACTCTGATTGGTACTGATGCCGGCAAGTCTGCCCGTACCATTGCCAATGAGGAGCTGGCTGCCCAGCTGATCCCCGAGAGCGCCAAGGAGTCTCTGGATACTCTGGCCGAGATCGCCGCTTGGATTCAGTCTCACCCCGATGACGCCTCTGCGATGAATCAGGCTATCACCGCCCTGCAGAACCTGGTTGGCACTCTGCCCGAGGGAGCTGTCAGCGACACTGTGGTTGCCTACATCAAGGAGTATACTGACGGCGCTATCGCCGCTCTGAACATCGGTGACTATGCCAAGGCTGCTGATCTGACTGCTGCTATTGGCCGCATCGCTGCTCTGGAGAAGGATACCCACACCCACGCTAACAAGGCTCTGCTCGACACCTACGATCAGACCAACGAGGATCTGAAGGACGCTGTTGCCAAGAAGCACAGCCACGCCAATAAGACCGAGCTGGATAAGATCGCTGATGGCGACAAGGCTAAGTGGGATGCTGCGGCTGCAAAGGCTCACGAGCACGCCAACAAGACCGAGCTGGACAAGTTCGAGGACGGCGACAAGGCCAACCTGGACGCTGTTGTTGCAGCTCTGACTGTCGGTACGTTCTGATCAGGGAATCCGGTAAACTGACCGAGGAGGGAGCGGCTTAATTGCCGCCCCTCCTTTTTCAATTAAAGGAGGTGTACAAATTGTCCCTGTTCAACGTAAACCAGACGGTTGCCAGTAAAGCGCGGAATACATCTACGGTTCCGATCAAGGACAAGCAGTTCCTTATCGTAACTGATTCAGGTGACATCTTTTACGATTCTGACGGAACACGTGTTCAGCTGACGGATATCATCGTCCTGGACACAGAGTCACAACGTCTTGCGCTGACCTCACCGTTCGAGAAGTTCTACTTCGTGAAGGGATCTGGCGCTCTTTGGAGATACAACAACAGCTCATGGGTCAAATGTTCCGGTGGTGGAAGTACGTCGGTTGACAAGGTGCTGTCTGTTGCGTCTTGGTCAGACAATAAACAAAATATTGAGATTTCTGGACTGACGGCAGATCAAAACGGCATCGTGGGTTTGTCTCAGAGTGTGTCCATGGAGGAAAGAGAGGCGGCAGAAACCGCCAGCCTTTATGTTTGTGGGCAGCAGGACGGTTCCTTTACTGTCGCCATTGGTGGAGACAAACCTACGTGTGATATCCCGATCACGGTTATTCTGTTCGGTTAAGGAGGGATGAGCTGTGAGCCAAACAACGAAGAACTATGGGCTTATCCTGGAAGACGATTCTTCGACAAAATTTAAGGACTGGCGTGAAGCAATCAACGGTGCATCCAACTCCAACTTCATTAAGGTCGATGAGATTTTGGCGGAGAAAGGCGACAAGAGCGTGAGTATTGAATGTACGCTGATCGCCAGCTCATGGGTAGGGGTAGATGCTCCGTTTACGCAAGAACTGGCCGTCACTGATCTTGGCGCTGCGCAAAACGGTAATATCTCGGTCGCTCATAGCGCAACTTTTGAGCAACGCGAGATGGCACGAGATGCCAAACTCTGCGTAACTGGGCAGTCTGATGGAAAGCTCATTATCTCAGCAGACGGTGAAATGCCCGATATTGATATTCCTGTGGTAATCACTCTCCTGGGATAAAAGAAAAAGGAGGATTCAATATGCCTATTCTTGGCAATTTCCCCTCTGGTGGTGGAGGCGGAACAGGCGGTCTGACCCTGGCCGCTGTGACAGATATTCAGACCTTGGCCGCTGCCGGCAAGGTTTATGTGAAGTGGACTGACCCTGACGATCTGGTTGTGGCCGGCTCCACACTGGCAGCATGGGGCGGCACTCTGCTGGTGCGTAAGGCAGGTAGTGCCCCCGTAAGCCGTCGTGATGGTACGGTAGTTTTGGATAGCAAGACTCGCAATGCGTATCAGAACGAATACTTTTGCGATTCTGGCCTGACAGACGGCGTGACCTACTACTACAAGTTCTTCCCTTATACTACGCAGGGTTCCTATACGGACAGCGCGGACGACGAGTTCAGCAAAACGCCCGCTCCCGTGGCGGTTGGTGATGTATCCAGCATGAGTGCTATTGCCGCTGGTAACGGCAAGCTGGCGCTGAAATGGACTGACCCTTCAGCTACCGTGGTGAACGACGGCGTAACGCTGGCAACTTGGGCGAAGACTACTGTGGTGGTTAAAGCGGGCGGTTATGCTACTGATCCCGACGACGCGAATGCTGCATATCGGCTGGCGGTAACGACCCGCAATCAGTATGCCAGTAGCCCGCTGACTGTTACCGGTCTGGAAAACGGAGTGACCTATTATGTGTCGTTCTTCCCTGTTTCAACTGACGGTGCGGTAAACACCAATACAGCGAACCGAATTACCGGTATCCCCGACCGTTTGAAAATTAGTACGGTTCCCAGCCAGAGTGGTACGCTGACCTACAATGGTAACTCTCAAAGCCCTATCTGGAGTGACTATGATGCTAATAAAATGACGATCGGGAACCAGACGGCAGGCGTCAATGCTGGTAGCTACACAGCGCAGTTTACTCCGAAGGATGACTACTGCTGGAGTGACGGATCTACCACCGCAAAAAATGTGACGTGGACGATCGGCAAAAAGGCCGGCACATTGACGGTTAGCCTGACTTCTATCTCACTGGATAAAGATAACCCGAGTGCAACCTTTACCATTGGCGGTGAGCATGATGGCACTGTTAGTGTATCTATTACCAGCGGCAGTGATATCATGACCATCAGCAAGTCAGGTAATGTTGTTACGGTAACGAACAAGAATCAAGCGACCGGTTCCGGTGCTATCAAGGTCTCCTGCGCTGCCGGCACGAACTATACCGCACCTTCGGATGTGAGCGTACCTGTTACGGCCAAGTTCGTGACAATTTACGGTGTACAGTGGGACGGCACCAGCACTACAGCGTTGACTCGCACCGATGCGGCGGCTGGCTTCACTAACCCTGTCCCTGCCGTAAGCAATGGTACTGGTAGTTCTCCGTTTGACAATCTCTTGCCTTGGTCTGGGATGACTCGTATTACCGATTCTGTGGCTGGTGAGCTTGTTGCTATTCCGAAGTTCTGGTATAAGTTTACCAAGAGTGGTAATACTCTGAAGCTCCAAATCGCTGATGGTCAAGTTGATGGTTTCTTCGTCTCTCCTGCTCATGCGGATCGTGGTGACGGCAATGGCGAGCGTGATATTGTCTATGTTGGGCGGTATCATTGTGCCAGTGGCTATAAGTCTACTACGGGCGCAGCCCAGCAGACTAATATCACACGCTCTACAGCTCGGACGAATATCCACAATTTGGGTGCAACCATTTGGCAATTCGACTATGCTATGCGCTTGACGATTCAGATGTTGTACCTTGTTGAGTTTGCCGATTGGAACTCTCAGACCAAAATTGGTTACGGCTGTTCTGCGAGCGGATCTAAGGTAAACAACGGACAGACTGACGCAATGCAGTATCATACCGGTACTACAGCAGCAAACCGGACTACGTATGGATTTACGCAGTATCGCTATATTGAGGGTCTGTGGGATAACGTATATGACTGGATGGACGGTTGTTATTACAACTCTTCCGGCATGAACATTATTTTGAACCCCAGCAAATTTAGTGATAGCGCAAACGGTACGAGTATCGGTACACCTCCCGGTGGCTGGATTTCTGCGTTTAATGTAGTCGAGTCTGGCGGTGTGCAGTGGCTTTGCCCCTCTGGTAACTCTGGCAGCGATAGCACATACATCCCGGATTACTGGGTCTTCTACGCTTCCTACCCGTGTCTGTGCTGTGGTGGCTACTATAACCTGGGCTTGAACTTCGGCCTTTTCTACGTGAACTGCAGCAGCGCGTCGAACGCGGGCGCGAGCATCGGCTGTCGCCTCCAAAAACTCCCCTAACGGAGGGGTCTGGGGAGG
>CAMDUN010000003.1:0-105717 GCA_945878665.1 uncultured Clostridia bacterium
TTGATCTGATTCGAGGCGGGCTTTGCCCCCTCGAGCTCCCCCTGCGTAAATGAACTGCTTGCCGCATAAAGAGGGTTTATCGACAGCCCGTCATTGCGAGCCAGTCCGCAGACTGGCGTGGCAATCCGTTTCTAAAATGCACAACAGGTGCTTATTTTCCTCTCCGATAGTATTTTCCTCAATGGGGCAAAGGAAATCATGGGCGTAACGCCTTGACTTTTTACCTATTATCCCATAAAATCCTGTTGTACTATTATGCAGAATATTCCCCATGCTGTTAGGAGCGTTGCGTATGAAAAGCAAGAAGATATTGACCCTTATATTTGCTGTGCTGCTGGTGTTCTCTCTGTTTGGCTGCGGGAAAAAAGAACCCGTCGAGGACGCAGAACCGCAGGACACCGTGGAACAGGAGAAATTGCCCCCCATTGTGACGGAAAAAGATACACCAAAGCAAGAGCCGGTGGAATTGACTCAGGAAGAACTCCATGCACTCTTTAAGAAAGAGTATGACACAGAGAGATATGCAAAATCAAATTTATATGCAGACCAGTACAAAGACTTTTATCTGAAACTGCCCGCACGGGAGATAGGTACTCAAGTTGATGCTAACGTTTACTCCTATATCGAGTTAGCAGTAAAAGGAGCAGAATATGAAGGCAAGGTACTTCCTGCCGATGGCTTTGAACAGTACGTTGCATGGAGAGAGGCCTATATGCCTGATAACAGTCAAACAGGTACAGGAGAGACAGGTAGTACAGAGATTAAAGGCATTCCTGATGAAAATACAGAAGAGCCATTTGATGGGAACGATGATCCGTCTTTGATTGATAAAGACTCGCAGAACGTTTACGAGGGAGCAGTTGTAGAGAGAGAAGTTACTGAGGCTGGAAGTGGCAAGGATCTTATCGAGAGTGAGTATGTAACTCCATCTTATGAAATCGTTGGATAACAGCATCACCCTTTCCCCGTCGCTTGTCGCCGTTTGATTTTCTGAAATACCCGCACTTTTTCCCGATACCGTTTTGAAAGTGCATTTTCAATCCCCAAGACCGAGGGCAAATCGCCCCCGGTCTTTTTTGCGCTTTTTACGAAAATCGCACAATCAGTCCCTTGATGCGCGACATCATTGCCGTATTGCGGTATACATTCCCCCGACGCTATATAGAGCATCTTGACAGTCTTACTGAGGGAGAGCACTCTCATGAGCGTCCTCCCTCTTTCTTTCCCGTCCGGCAGGAAAGAGTTGCGGCGGGCGGCGTTTTATGCTATATATTAAGGTGTGTCTGCGGACACAGCCTGAAGAAAGCGAGGGCCTTGTCTCTTGAAAGGAACTACCAAGCATCTGCTGCCGACGGTCTTCGTATGTACGGTGATCGTTATAGCCTATGCCTGCCGGATGCTGGCAAAATTTGACATCGGCGGCCCTGCCATGAACCATATCCGAACGGCGCTCTATCTGCTGCTTTTCGCCCTGTGGGGCTTTTCACTCGACCGGCGCATTATCCAGCGGCAGACGCTGCACTGCCTGCGGCTGACGGCGGCGCTGATGCTGCTGTGGCTCATACTGCGGACGCTGAAATACAGCGTTGTTACCGGCCCGGCGGCGGGGCGGTATATATGGTATCTCTACTATCTGCCGATGCTGTTCCTTCCGCTGCTGTGGGTGTATGTCGCCCTGTCCATGGGAAAGTCAGAGGACTACCGCCTGAGCCGAAAATCCAGTATGCTGTCGATCATCCCTGCGGCACTGTTTCTGTTGGTGATCACCAACGACCTGCATCAGCAGGTATTTGCCTTCAAAAGCGGCGTCCCCGGATTGCCGGTTTCCGGCACATATTCCTACCGCCCGCTGTATTTTATCTGTCTTGGCTGGATGGTGGTCTGTATGGCTTTTTCCCTTGTCTGCCTGTTTCGGAAGAGCCGTATCCCAAGTGGTGAAGGAAAGCGGATAACGCCGTTTGTGCTGGGCTGTGCGATGCTCCTGTACGGTATTCTCTATCTGTCGGGTATTCCGGCTGTTCGGTGGTGGTTCGGCGATATGAACGTGATGTTCTGCCTGCTGTATGCCGCCATCTATGAAAGCTGTATCCGCTGCCGTATGATACCGTCCAACACGGGATATGTGGAACTGTTTGAGGCCACAACGCTGGCAGCCTGTATCGCAGATCGCAGTGGCCGGATCGTCCTGCGCTCCCGTGCCGCAGGTGAGGATATGACCTGCCCGCAGGAGGGGCAGCGGATCGTTCGGCCCGACGGTATGTGCATTTCCTCGGCGGCCATCAGCGGCGGCTACGTCGTTTGGCAGGACAATGTGCGCCCGCTGACGGAGCTGTGTGCCCGGCTGAACGCGAACAAGGAGGAAATGGAACGCAACAAGAGGAAGCTGAAGGACGCCTATCTTGTGCAGAGAAGTCTGCATGAGCTGACCGAAAAGAACCGTATATACAACGAGCTGGAGGCAAAGCACAGCAGGCAGACAGCACAGATGCGGCAGATGCTTGCCCGATGCGAGAAGTCCGAGCCCGCCGAGAGGCGAAGGCTGCTGAAGAAGGTGCTGCTGCTGGGCACTTACATCAAGCGCAGCGCCAATTTGTACTTCCTCAGCAGCGAGTACCAGTGGCTGCCGCAGCAGGAGCTGCGGCTGACAGTTGACGAAGCCGTGCGAACCTTGACCACCTGCGGCACGGAGTGCGGCGTGATCTATCGCACAACAGGGCCGATGCGTACCTCTGAGGTCGTGCGGCTGTTTGAGCTTTTGGAAGCCGTCGTGGAGACCACGGTAGACGATCTGCGCTCGCTGTTTATCTCCATTTCCGACAGCGCGATGGATCTGTCGGTGGAGTGCGCCGCCGATCTGTTGGCGGTCGCCTCATCGGAGGTGACGGTGCGGCGGGAGGACGGCCTATGGCTGGTTCGCACAGGGATAAGGGGGCGTGAGGATGCATAAGCTGAGACGCTTTGGCTTTAACGCCATCAAGGAGAGCTTTGACCGGCTACCCACCGCCGTATGCTTTTTTGACAGGTCGGGCGGCATCGTGCTGTGCAACCGGCAGATGTATCGGCTGAGCCAGTATCTGCTGAACAGCGATCTGCAATATCTGGAGGAGCTTCAAAAGGCACTGGCCTCTCCGCCAAAGGGCATAATGCACCTTGCCAGCCCGGAGGATACCTACCGCTTTCCAGACGGGCTGGTGTGGAAATTTGAGAGGGCGGCTGTGACCGACCGATATGGGGAAACGTACATACAGCTGACCGCCGCGGATGTTACGGCGCTGCATCGGACGCTGGAGCAGCTGGCCGAGGATAACCGAAGGCTGGAGCAGGACGCGGAAAAGCTGCGCCGTCTCTCGGAAAACGTTGCGGCGGTGGCCCGGGAGCGGGAGCAGCTTGCCGCCAAATCCGCTATGCATGACAGTCTTGCCGCCTGTATCACCGTCACGAAGCAGTATTTGGCCGGAGACCTTGGCGGCATCGACGCAGACATTGTGCTGCGGGAGTGGGAGAAAAGCCTCGTCTTTCAGGAGGCGGGGCTCTTGGCGGCAAGGGAAAAGCTGTATGAAAGCGCGGAGAGCAGCGGCGTGACCGTCAGAATAAGAGGCACAGAGCCGGCCAACGGCGCGGCGGACCTGATGTATGCCGCCATGCAGGTCTGCCTGAACAACGCCATACAGCACGCGCAGGCAACCGAGCTGATGACCAACATCTGGGAGGACGGCGACAGATATACCGTTCTGATCCGCAATAACGGAAGACCGCCGGAAAAGACCATCACAGAGGGCGGCGGGCTGTCCAATCTGCGCCGCAGGATCGAAAGGATCGGCGGAACCATGACGGTGCAGAGCCTGCCGGAGTTCGCACTGGTGATAGGAATACCAAATCGTGGGAATTTGGAGGAGGGGAACGAATGGCTGTCAGAGACATATTGATCGTTGAGGATCAGGCCCTTGCCAGAATGTACCTGTGTGCCTGCGTGGAAAAATGTGCGGATTGCCGGGTGGCAGGCACGCTGACCCGTGCAGACGCGGCACTTCACCGATGTGGCAACGGGCATATTGACCTGATCCTGATGGACATCTGCACCGAAAATGATTCGGACGGTCTGACCGCCGCTGAGGCGATCAAAAAAAACTATCCCCATATCAAGATCGTGATGGTGACCTCCATGCTGGAGGGGCGGTTCCTGGCGCGGGCAAGAAAAATCGGCGCCGACAGCTTTTGGTATAAGGATTCCCCCTCCGGCGATCTTGTTGGCGTGATCGAGGGGACGCTTTCCGGGAAGAGCTATTGGCCGGACAGCACGCCGGCAGTGCAGTTGGGGAACACCCTTTCCTGCGGCCTGTCCGATCAGGAGCTGGAGACGCTGCGCCTGCTCTGTGAGGGGCAGACCAACGCCGAGATCGCTGCGGGGATGAACGTGGCGGAATCCACAGTGCGTACCTATATCAACCGAATGCTGGAAAAAACCGGCTACCCTAACCGCAACCGGCTGATGGTTGCCGCTGTCAGCAAGCGGCTGGTGGTGCCGGGGAGCCTGTTCGGCACGGCGGAAGAAAACTGAACAGGGATACGTGTATTCACAGCATTATCCGCGATCAGCGGCCCTGTCTGTCCTCACTTTTGTGGACAGACAGGGCCGCTTTTCCGTGCTACAATAGCGGCATAGAATGGGACGCGGTAAACCCGTCGGATATACAGGAAAGGGAAGAGGGATGGCTCAATGCGTAAAATTGTGATCGATATGCAGAATTATCTGTTTGCCGACGCTGTGGCGGCCGCTTTCAAAAGCTCTGACTACGATATCGAGGTGATCCGTGCAGAGTCCCCAAGGGACACCGTGGAGCTGTGCCAGATATACGAGCCCTTTGCGCTTGTGATGGAGGTGACAGGGTATGCCCCGTGGAAGCTCGGCGAAAGACTGAGACTGCGCGGCGAGGTAAAGGCGCTGTGTCCCAACTGCAAGATCGCGCTGATGGTGGACTCCAATACCGAACGGCAGACGGCAAAGGACATCCGGGACGCCAAGAAGGACGGGCTGATCGATCAGTTTTTCTACGGCTCCATGCCTGCCGAGTACCTGATGGATCAGATCTATGCCCTGTGAAGGAAAGATCCCGCAACGGGATATTTCATAAGCAGCTAAGCTGCTTTGTCAGTGCCGGGGTGCTTTCCATACGCCCGCCGCAAGACCTTTGCAGGATGACGCGGAGGCGGCAGCCGCCGCCTCCGCAGTCCCCGGACGCAGGAAATATGTGAAGGGCGAGGACAGGAAAATGGGCTTTTCCCGCCCCCACGAAAGGGTGAGACGCTAACATGAAAAAAAGAATTGTTTTGTGCCTGTTGGTGCTGGCGCTTTTGCCGGTGACAGGATGCACGCAGAAAAAGGACGCGGAGCCGCTGACCGTGACGCTGTGGCACGTCTATGGCGGCGAGGTGGATTCCCCGCTGAACGACCTGATCGAGCGATTTAACAGCACGGTGGGCGCGAAGCAGAACATCCGCGTGAAGGTGGAGTTGGTCAGCAACAGCGGCAGCATCCACAAAAGCGTGCTGGCCGCCGCCAACAACGACCCGGGCGCGCCGTCGCTGCCGGATATGTTCGTATCGTACCCCAAGACGGTGCTGGCCCTGCCGGATCAGGAGATCCTGGTGGACTACCGGGACTATTTCAGCGAGGAGGAGCTGGCGGCGTTTATCCCCGCCTTTCGTGAGGAGGGGATGATCGGCGGACGGCAGGCGATCCTGCCCCTTGCCAAATCCACGGAGGTGCTGTTTGTCAATCGGACGCTGTTTGACCGCTGGGCGGCACAGTCCGGCGCCAGCTATGACAATTTGACCACATGGGAGGGCGTTTACGCACTGGCAGAGCAGTACGCCGCGGATACCGGCAAATGCTTCTTTATCCACGATTATCACTTCAATTATTTTCAGGTGGGCGTGGAGTCTCTGGGCGAGGACTTTTTTCAGAATGACGGCGTCAGGTTTGGACCCGGATTCGAACGAGCCTGGGAGCCGTATGCCCGGGCAGGTCTGACGGGCGGTTTGTGGCTGTACGACGGGTACGCCACGGAACCGCTTCGCACTGGAGATGCGGTGGTATCTGTGGCATCTTCCGCCAGCGTACTTTACTATTCCGACACGGTGACGTACCCGGACAACACCTCGGAAAAGGTGACGATCACCTCCATGCCGTGCCCGGTATTTGAAGGGGGCGACAAGCTGGTGATGCAGCGCGGTGTGGGAATGTGCACCGTGAAGTCCACCCCGGAACGGGAGCAGGCGTGCATCACATTCCTTAAATGGCTGACCGAGCCGATATGCAACGTGGAATTTGTGACCAGCCTGGGCTATATGCCGGTGACGCAGGAGGCATTTGAGAACTATCTGCCCGACGCCGTGGAAAAACTGAGCGACCCGATGTATGTGTCGCTGTACGAGACATATCTGCAAACGCAGGAGGCATATACCTTCTACTATCCGCCCCAGATGGAGAATTATCTGGATCTGGAGACGCGGTTTGAAAATCTGGCGCGGCTGAAGCTGATGGCGGGCCGGACACAGTATCTGGAGGGCGGCAGCACGCTGGACGCCCTGATCTGGGAGACTTTGGACAGTTTTAAGCTGGATTACGGCACATGAAAGAGGAAAGCTCATGCGATCAATTCGGAATGTGATTCACAATCCATATGCAGCCAGCCGCAGTATGGGTGTGCGGCTGCTGCTGTATTGGTTCACGATGGCGCTGCTGCTGGTGGCGACCATCCTGTCGATCCTGATGGCTATGGGTGTGCTGTCCCACCCTGCGCGGCAGCTGGCCAGCGCCCTGGACATTCAGCAGGGAAATACATATGCAGCCTTGGATGCGCAGATAGATGAGCTGACGGCGCATGGCGTGGCCATGTCGGAAAAGCTGGGCCGGGAGCTGGATGCTTTTCTCGCGGCCAAGGGCATTCCTTTTGACGCGCTCAACGACGATCCGAAAACCATCGCGGAATTGGAAAAGAGACTATACACGCCGCTGAGCACTACGCTGAGCGCCGCCTCGTGCAGCGGGATCTTCTTCTGCCTGAACGTGACCGCCAACACGGCGCTGCCCAATGCGGACGCACTCAGGGCGGGACTGTATCTGCGCTATTCCGGGCTTCAGCCCACGGTGGCGTCGGAGCAGGATGTGATCTGCTTCCGCGGCGCGGCGGAGGCGGCGCGGGGATTACAGATTCAGATGCATAACCGCTGGAATCCGGAACTGAATACCGCGCTGATTCCCGGCAGTAATAAGGTTGCCACCAGTCAGGTCGAGCGTCTGGCAGAGGGCAGCCTGTGGACAAAACGCACAGAGCTGCTGGATACATGGGAGCATGTGATGCTGCTGTGCGTACCGATTCTGGACGGCAGCGGCACTGTGCGGGGGTTTTGCGGCATGGAGATCAGCGACCTCTATTTCAGCCTTTCCCACGGCACTGTGTCCAGCAGCTATGGCAATATGCTGACCCTGCTGGCGCCGATTGACGGCGACGAGCTCGATCTGTCGGGGACTATGCTGGGCGCTACCAACGGCTCGCGCCTGACGGCCGAGGGTACGCTGCACATCAAGCCGGGGAAATACTATACCATCTATACCGATGGCAAGGAGTCCTATCTGGGGCGGCACCGGCTGCTGGACGCCGCCACCTCGGACGGCATTCCGCTTGCCGCGGTGACGCTTGTAACAGCCAACACCTTCCGCAGCTATGAGCGCGGGTCGCAGTTCGCGTGGTTTTTGGGCTCGGTGCTCTTTTTGCTGGCGATGCTGGTTGCGGCAACCGCGCTGTCCCGCCGCTTTGTCAAACCGATCAACGACAGCCTTGCGGCGGTCAGAGGCGGCGCAACGGAGGTGGTGGCCTCCGGCATTTCGGAGATCGACGAGCTGCTGGCCATGATCCGTACCAGGCCGGCGGGCGCGCTGCCGCCCGATGTGGAGGCGCGGCTGTGCGGCTTTGCGGAGAGGGCAGGTACGCTGACCGGCATGGAACGTACCATCCTGCAATACTATATGGACGGCTATACCGTCAAGGATATTCCTGAGCTGGCACATATCAGCGCCAGCACGGTAAAGACTCATAACCGCAATCTGTACCGAAAGATGGGGGTAGATTCGTTCGATGAGCTGAAGGTGTATATTGAGCTGTTCGCCAGCTGTGGCCGCAGTGGTGAGCTGCTGAAAAGATAAGAAAGACGATAGCAGAGTGCACAATCCAAGTTGCATTGGATTGTGCACTCTGTCTACGCCTAAGGGCGATTTTCACGTTTACCGGCAAAATTCACCCTTGGGGTAATAGAAATTTTTCGTAAAACCACATATAAGTGTGTATATAGCTGAGCGTGAGTACGGGAAAGAACTGCGACGTAAGCAAGGAGGGACGGGAATGCGCCGCATCATTAAAGCGTCTATGGAGGACAGATCCTCTATGGAAAGGTTTCAGTTTTCATTGCGCTGTGCGGTATGCGGCTTCCTTTGGGAAAGTCAGCCGGTGCGCTTCTCCAAGGTGGGGATGCAGCCGGAGAGCGAAGGAAAGCGCGTGATTTTTCAGGCGCTGTACCAGCGGGAGCGAGAGGAAGCCTTCGAGCGGGCCGCCACAGAGGCACTGGAGCATTTCAGCCTGTGTCCCATTTGCAAGCGGCTGGTTTGTGATCGGTGTTTCCTGCTGGGCGAGGATATTGACCTGTGTACGGACTGTGCGGCGTTCTTACAGGAGAGCGGCGAGCCGGTAGAGAGCTCATTCGCAAAACACGGCTGAAGCGGAGGAACTGCCTATGAAATGGAAGGGCTGGATAGGAGGTGTGCTGCTGGTCATGATGCTTTTCGGAACGCTGGGCTGCGGTAAAAAACGCGGCTCTGTAACCGGCGGTATGGTGGACGGCCCCGGCATGATGTATACGCCGGAGGATCAGAGCCCCTTTGCGGGGAAGTGGCAAAGCAGGGACGGTACGGTCGTCATGGAGGTGGAGAGCAGCGACCCGTTTGAGAGCTCCCGCATACAGGTGTTTGTGGACGGCGAGCCGGATTTCGAGTCCGATATGTGGGTGTACAAAACCGGGACGGTAAAGCTGACGCAGGAGCACAAGAGAATCCTCATGACGGGGACGTTCAGCGGCCTGACGTTCAATCACAAGGAAAACGCTTTCTGCATTCGGTACAGTGACGACAGCGGCTTGAAATGGCTGACGAGGGAGGGCGCTGCGTGCGGCGAGGAGGATGTGATCTTCTCCGACCAGCCGCAAACACCGTCGTCCGCGGCGCGGAGCTGTCCCGCCTGCCATGCAGAGAATGAGGGCGGCTGCTGTACCAGCTGCGGCATGGAGAAGCCGCTGGCCTGCCGCCGATGCGGCTGGCAGCCGGCAAACGAAAAACTCCCCGCCTACTGTCCCGAATGCGGCCTCCGCCTCAAATGAGGCGTGCCAATATAATAAAGATAACACAGAAACTCTAAAAAAACAGGAGGAGACATGATGAAAAGAGTGAGAAAGCCTGCGGCGCTGCTTCTGGCGCTGGTGATGGCCCTGACGCTGGTGGCCTGCGGCGGCGGTAAGGGCGCCGGCAAGACAAACCCCGCCGTGGGCAAGTACATCGGCGAGACGGTCCTGTCCTTCGATGAGTGGCTGCCCATGGACGACATTTACGATCTGGGCGAAAACTATATTGAGCTGAGAGAGGACGGTACGGGCTGCTTCATGCTGGACGGTGACCCGACGGAGATCGACTGGAAGCTGGATAAGGACGGCGCCCTGACGCTGGACAGGGACGGAGCGACCTGCAACTGCACGCTGAAGGACGGCCTGATCACGGTGAATGACTACTTCGGCTTTGACCTGCAATTGACCTTCCGAAAGGGCGGCGGCAGCACCGGCGGGAACACCGGCGCGGATGAAATGTCTTTGGATGACTTCGCTGCGGTGTACGGCGGCGACTGGCACGGCATGGCGGGCCTTACGGACGCCACCGGCGGCTTTGAGGAACTGAACGATACCGCCCACGAGATTTTGGCGCGGCTGGTGTTCGACGGCAACGGCGGCTGCGAGGTGTGGCTTGCCATGTATCTGGAGGGCGAGAACGACTTCAATTTCGCCAACACCTATGCCCGCGTGGTGCCGGATGACGAGACCGGCCTGGAGCTGCGTGGTGAGTTCATGGGCGGCGAGATGCAGGACGGCATCCTGTCCGTGGACGAGACCGGCGCGCTGTATGTCAGCTGCGAGGTGGATTCCGACCTGGTGGACGGCTCTATCAGCCTGCTGGCCAACCTGCGGCATCTGGACGACGAGAACTGGACGGACGACGATTTTATCCCCATGCCGGAGAGCGCGGTGGAGTATTATCGCGGCATGACCTTTATGGAGATCGCCAATACCTATCAGATCGACACCAGTCTGATCCCCGATGACGGCAGCGGCGATACCACCGCTGCCATCCCCGATGGCGGCGACAACGGCGGCCTGCCGGAGAACTATCCCTTCGAGCGCACCACCTCCAACGGCGAGGGCGAGTACGGCAAGTCCAATCCCGATGCCACCGGCCTGGCGGATCTGGCCACCATGCAGAAGGTGCGTCAGGAACTGTGGGATATGAGTTCCGCCAAGTCCTCGAAACTGACCTATGACGACATCAAGGCCATGCTGGGCGGCGAGGATGGCATTCCCCATACCGGCATGGATGAGAGGAGCTGGAACAGTGAAAAGCACGCCTACGGCTGGTACAACGGCGAGGGTGACTACTATGTGCTGTACTTCGTGGTGCGTGACGGCGACGAGTACTACACGGCTGCCACCTTCTCCAGCAGCGTGAGAGGCGACAGCTGACGAACGGTACGGAAATCAGAGAAAGGAAGGACGAGATATGCAAGTGACATTGAACGCACTGCCCGCTTCGCTGGCAGAGTTCCGAAACCTGTCCCTGAAAACCCCGGACGAGGTGGTGGCGGGCTTCCTGTGTGCATTGAACCTGTATGTAAAAAATCCCAACGAGGGTGTGGAGGCCATGAACATCCTGCGGGGGCCTCGGCCCATGACCCCCTATGACAGCCAGTTCCTGCGGGACCGTCTGCGGGGCAAGGAGTATCTGCCGCTGGCGTACTTCGCCGGGGCTACCCCCCAGAACAGCTACGTTCCCACCCAGCCCTATGTGCTGAACGTACTGGCCGATCCCCGTCCGCAGGACATTGAACCGGGCTATCTGCGGGTATTTATCGCCACGCCCGGCGCGGATTCTCCCCGGCCCATCAAGCTGCGGCAGAAGCCCTCCACCGGCGAATGGTTTCTGTGGGAGTATTCCAGTCCCCTCAGCGGCATCCGCATCCCGGCCGCCCAGGACCCCTGGGCCTGAGCCGTGAAGCGGCGGAGGATCGCGCTGGCGCTGCTTCTGGCGCTGGCGGTGAGCCTGACGGCCTGCCAGGTGGAGTTCATCCCCCACGGGCAGCCGGAGAACAACGGCGACACCACGATAGACACACCGCCCCTGCCCGGCGGCGACAACGACCCGGTAGATGTGACCGACCCGGTGGGCGGCGATGAAGACCCCTCCGGCGGCAACACGGACTACACCATGGAAAAGTACCGGCGGTATCTGGATGGTGAGTGGGTCGGCGTGGAGGGAGAGATCGAGGGCGATCGGTATAAGCTGGCGGATGAGGAAATGTCCGTGACGCTGACGTTCATGAGCGCTGACGGCGTGACCGAGGACGGGCGCGGTATATGGAGCATGGGCGCATGGTACGAATGTACCAACAGCTATGGCGACCACGAAAAGCTGGACGGGCTGCACGTGGAGTTCCACGAGGGGCCCATGTACTACGGCTGCGCCAACGAGGAGTGGTACGCGGAGCTGGTCGGCGGCCCGGAGAACGTAGAGTACACCGTGACCGTCATTGACAACAACTATCTGGAGCTGTACCGCTATGTGAAGGATTCAGCCATGGTGTGGCTCGTCAGCTGCGAGCGGTCGGATGGCCGGTGGATCGAGGATTAACAACGGCAATCGTTCATAGATAGAAATTATTATAAAGAAAAGGAGATTACATAACTATGGGACTGATTAAAGCGGCATTGGGCAGCGCAGGCGGCGTGATGGCCGACCAGTGGAAAGAGTACTTTTATTGCGAGTCACTGCCTGAGAACGTCATGGCTGTTAAGGGTCAGAAGCGCACCTCAGGCCGCAGCAGCAACACCAAGGGCAGCGACAATATCATCTCCAACGGCAGCGTCATCGCCGTGGCCGATGGTCAGTGCATGATGATCGTGGATCAGGGCCGCATCGTGGAGGTCTGCGCCGTGCCCGGCGAGTTCACCTACGATATGTCTACCGAACCCTCTCTGTTTACCGGCGAGTTTAAGGAGAGCGTCCGTGCTGTCATCGACAGCATGACCACCCGCTTCACCTTCGGTGGTGAGGCTCCCAAGGATCAGCGTGTCTATTACTTCAACACCAAGGAGCTGATCGGCAACAAATACGGCACACCGTCCCCCGTCCCGTTCCGCGTGGTGGATCAGCGCGCCGGTATCGACATTGATGTGGGCATCCGCTGCTTCGGCGAGTACAGCTATCACATCTGCAATCCCGCCCTGTTCTACACCAATGTGTGCGGCAACGTGGCGGAGGCATATACCCGCGACAAGCTGGACAGCCAGCTGAAAACCGAGCTGCTGACGGCGCTGCAGCCCGCCTTCGCCAAGATCGGCGAAAACGGCATCCGCTACTCCCAGCTGCCCGGCCACACCATGGAGCTGGCCGACGCCCTGAATGAGGTCCTCAGCAAGAAGTGGCGCGACCTGCGGGGTATCGAGATCGTTTCCTTCGGCGTATCCAGTGTGACGGCTGACGAGGAAGACGAGAAGATGCTCAAGGAGCTGCAGCGGAACGCGGCCTTCATGGATCCCACCCGCGCTGCCGCCCATCTGGTGGGCAGTCAGGGCGACGCCATGAAGATGGCGGCTTCCAACACGGCTGCCGGCCCTGCCATGGCCTTTATGGGCATGGGAATGGCCGGTCAGGCCGGCGGCATGAACGCCCAGAACCTGTTCGCCATGGGTCAGCAGCAGGCCGCCCAGCAGCCTGTACAGCAGGCCGCTCCCGCCGGCTGGACCTGCTCCTGCGGCCACGGCGGCAACACCGGCAAGTTCTGCGCCGAGTGCGGCCAGCCCAAGCCCGCCCCCGCCGGCGAGTGGAAGTGCGCCTGCGGCGCAGTGAACACCGGCAAATTCTGCGCTGAATGCGGCCAGCCCAAGCCCGCCGGCGACGAGTGGACGTGTGCGTGCGGAACGGTCAACAAGGGCAAGTTCTGCGCCAATTGCGGCACGCCTCGCCCCTGACGGTGAAAAAGGTGATGATCGGCCTCCTTGCGCTGGCGCTGGCAGGTGTGCTGATGGTGGGCGGCGTGCGGCTCTACCGCTATCTTGTCACCGACCGAATAACGGACGGTGACGGCATGGTGAACGAGTTTGCAAACGCCTTTCGGGATGGTGACACGCTGAAAAGCATACGCTGGTCGCAGAGTGCTTCGTGCTACGACGACTGTTTCCGCTTTGATTTGGAGGAGACAGACGGTGCGTATACCATCTCCGGGTGGTGCATCGACACCGAGGGCAGCCGAGAAAGGGTCGAGCGGATAGACGCGCCCCTGACGCCGGAGCAATGGGCGGAGGTGGAGGCGTGCCTGCGGGAGAACTGGCATCAGCCGCCCACGGCCTTGCCGGAGGGAATGCTGGTCCTTGACGGGGAGGAGAGCTGCCTCTGCATCACCAGCCAGAGAGAGGACGAGACCCTCACGGCAGAATACAGCAGCGAGTATGAGGACGCCCTGAGAACGCTCCTGCGGGAGCTTCTCATGGGTGCCTCCGAGGAGTACGCTCCCGCGGAGGATACGGAGTAAAAGAAAACAGGAGCGACCACACCTGTGGAATGTGAAAGGAGACGTCTATGAACGACTATTACGACTATTACAGCTACAGCAGCCCCCCTGCCTACAACCCGGTGTTCACCATTATCTCGCTTGTCCTGTGCGTGTTTGTTCTGGTGTGCATGTGGATCATCTTCCGAAAGGCCGACAAGCCCGGCTGGGCGGCCATTGTCCCTTTCTATAATCTCTACGTGCTGTTTGAGATCACCTGGGGCAGCGGTATGCGCTTCCTGCTGCTTCTGATCCCCATCTACAACATCATTCTGAGCATCCAGACACAGGTACGGCTGGCCAAAGCGTTCGGCAAGAGCGGCGGCTTCGCGGCAGGACTGATCTTCCTGCCCTACATCTTCATCCCCCTGCTGGCCTTCGGCGGCACGGCGTATCAGGGCGTGCCCGTCAAGACAGCCTATCAGCCCCCTCGTCCGAACACCCCCTATCCCAACAACCCGTACCAGCAGCCCGGCACCGGCTATCAGCAGCCCAGCCAGCCCCAGGGCCAGTACTCCCAGCCGCAGCAGGCTTCCTACACCCCTCCGCAGCAGACTCCTTATACCCCGCCGCAGCAGCCCGCTGCCGCTCCCGCCTTCTGCCCCAGCTGCGGCGTGAAGAGCAACGGCGAGAAGTTCTGCCAGAACTGCGGCGCACCTTTGCACTGATCCTTCCTGCCATAGCTGGACGGAATAACAACTGACGATGTAAAAGAAAGGAAATCTATCATGAAAAAATCGATTGTACTTGTATTGGCCATGTTGATGACGCTGTCCCTCACTGCCTGCGGTGGCGGCGGCAGCAGCGATAAGGGCGGCGCTCTGCCCGGCATTGATATGAAATCCACGGATACACAGACCGTGACCTCTGACAGAGCAACACTGGAAGTGCTGAATGAGACATTCTTCACCTATCTGGGCGGCCTGAACTACTTCACTGAAAGTGATGCACAGTCAAAGCTGACCTATGCGGAGCTGAAGGAGCATATCGGCGTGGATTGCTCCGAGTACCAGTATCAAGAGGAGTACCAGCGCGGTGTATACACCTGGTACGCCGCCGAGGATGACGCGTGCTGCCTGTCCCTGTTCTTCGGCGACAACGGCAAGCTGATTGCTGCCGGCGCGTATAACCTCAGTCTTTGATCGACACTGGCTGACCGTAGTATCTGAACGCCATTTTCCACGGGAGCGGCCAAAGCCGCTCCCGTAGCGGAAAGGAGAGAATAATGGCATCCCAAATTACCAACTATAAATGCCCGGCATGTACCGGCCCTCTGCACTTTGTGGGCGCCTCCGGTATGCTGGAATGTGATTTTTGCGGCGCGAAATATGACGTGGCGCAGATCGAAGCTCTGTATGCAGAGAAAGAGGCCAAATCCGTGGAGGCCACGGAAAAGGCCAACGCCAAGGCGGAGGAGAACCGCCAGAAAATAGCGGAGATGGAGTCCCAGGTCTGGGATACCTCCAGCCTCAACAGCGACTGGGGCGCGGAGGCCGACGGCATGAAGGCCTATTCCTGCCCCAGCTGCGGCGCGGAGCTGATCTGCGACGCCTCCACCGCCGCTACCTCCTGCCCCTATTGCGGCAATCCCACCGTAGTTCCGGGCCAGTTCAGCGGTGCGCTGAAGCCGGACTTCGTCCTGCCCTTCAAGCTCAGCAAGGAGGACGCCGTGGCCGCCCTGAAGAACCACTATAAGGGCAAGCCCCTGCTGCCAAAAGCGTTCACCAATGGCAATCATATTGAGGAGATCAAGGGCGTGTATGTCCCCTTCTGGATGTTTGACGGACAGGCAGAGGGCACTGTGGACTACGAGGGTCATATCACCCACGTCTACGAAAGCGGCGACTACGAGATCACCGAGACGGAACACTATGACGTGCGCCGCGGCGGCTCCATTTCCTTTGAAAAGGTGCCGGTGGACGCGTCCAGTAAGATGCCTGACGACCACATGGACTCTATCGAACCGTACGATTATAAGGAGCTGCGTGCCTTCTCTACGGCGTATCTGCCGGGTTTTCTGGCGGATAAGTACGATGTAACGGTGGAGCAGAGCTGCGAGCGGGCGGACGGACGCTGCGCCTCATCTCTGGAGGGCGCGCTGCGCCGCACTACTACGCAGTACGACGCCTGCATCACCAAGGGCAAGGATATCCGGCTGCGCCGCGGCAAGGTGCATTATGCCCTGCTGCCGGTCTGGATGCTGCACACCAAGTGGAACGGCAAGGATTTCCTCTTTGCCATGAACGGACAGACCGGCAAGCTGGTGGGCGATCTGCCTACGGATATGGGTAAGTTCTGGGCCATCTTCGCCGCCATTGCCGCACCGGTGAGTGCCATCGCGGCGGCAATACTGATGCTGGTGTAAGGAGGGCGGCTGAGATGAAAAAAAGAATTCTGACATGCCTGCTGGCCCTGCTGGCGGTGCTGACGATGCTAGTTCCCACATGGGCGGAGCAGACCGAGGATGACCTCTTCATTTATGACACGGCGGGCCTGCTGAACGAGGACGAGTGGCTGGAGCTGGAGCTGCTGGCCGATGAGATCTCATGGCGGTATAACTGCGCTGTGTATATCGTCACCGTGGAAGACTACGAAGACTACGGCAGCGACCCCTACGACGCGGCGGCCAATATCTATAACGGAAACGACTTTGGTATCGGAGAAGGCCGGGATGGTATCCTGCTCCTGCAAAGCACATGGGGCAGAGATTACGGCCTGTACATCCGGGACGGTTATGCCAACAGCATGGTGGGCAAATATGCCCGAACGCTGTTGGAGGACGCCTTTTTGGACGACTTTGCCGATGACGACTATCGAGGCGGCTATGAGGATTATCTGTCCACCTGCGCCGACTTCTTTGAGCGGGCCGCCCAGGGGCATCCTGTCCGCAAGCCGCTGATCAAGGTGCTGCCTCTAGCACTGGGCATCGGATTGGGGCTGGCGCTGCTGGTGTGCCTGATACTGAAGGCAAAAATGAAGTCCGTTCGTCAGGGCGCGGAGGCGGATGCCTATGTGACCGCCGAGGGCCTCAATCTGACGGAGCAGTATGACCACTATACACACACCACTGAGACCCGCCGGAAAATTTCCCGCGACAGCGACAGCAGCACCAGCCACTCCGGGGGCGGCGGCTCCGGCTCCAGCGGTAAGTACTAGTACTACGCGGCGGAAGGAGGAAGCGATGAAAAAGAACTCCATTCTCTGTCTGCTGCTGGCGCTGGCGATGATGGTATCGCTGACAGCCTGCCAGATAGAAATTCCCGGCGTTGGAACCGTGAAGATCAACGACAGCAGCAACGCAGGCAGCAACGCAGGCGGCAATACGGGCGATGATACGATCCATACAGGAAACGACAATGACGACTCCCTTGCCCTGCTGCGGAAGCATATGGCAGAGATGCCGGACTATATCTTCGCGGTGGCCTACATCAGCAGCGCGGCAGGCGGCCCGGACGATTTTGAGCTTCCAATACAGGAGTGGGTGAGTAAAGCAGCGCCGGAGCTGTGTGCCCAGTATCCGTTCGTCCAGAATATCCCCCGTGAACGGGTGGTGGGCAGCGGCGGCAGCCTGTTCTGTGTGGTGCCCCGTGATCCCAATGCGTCTGTGGCGGTGAACCGCGTCCAATGGAACGAGAAAACTGGCGGCTATGATCACGTCGAGGTGCTCTACCGCAGCGAGAGCGGTGAGCCGCTTCTGGTGTTTGCCTGCGCCGACATGGGGGAGACTGTCGATCCCGACACCGAGGTGATCGTGACCAACAGCGGGGAGGAACCGCTGAAGTGGTATCCCTATTACGGTATAGTGGCGCTGCCCTACTCCTCTGAGGATGGCCGTGAGCTGGGTTACGACTTTACCGTTTACACCGAAAACGACAGCATGGATGGCGGCGATGTGGGCGACGATGGCATGTGGACGGCCCCTACGGCGGAGCAGCTGGCTGCGTACGTCTGGACGTGGCAGGGTGATCTTGCGGAGCAGCCCGCCATGGCCACCATGTCCCTGACACAGGGCAGCGGCGCGGAGCCGGGGCAGATCACCTTTACATGGTGGTATACCAAGGACTACGGCGATCCGCAGGAGATCTATGAGGGCAGCTGGTCCCTGACAGACGGCGGAGAGCATATAGATCTGACCATGACCCGCAGCGGAGGCCGGCAGTATACGAAGGGCGAGGCGCCCACCACGGTGTCGGGTATGTTCCCCGTGCAGGTACCCGCGGCCTTCGATGTCGTCCCGGTGCTGAATGTGAGCGGCGGAGGCGGCGCCTACGGGTTTCCCATCCAGCAGTTCCCCTACGAGCTTCTCATGTTTAACCCCGCACAGGGATAAGTGACAACAAAACGCAGGAAGGAGGCGACCCATGCGTAACAATGGGAAGAAACTGGTCAGGCTTCTTGCGGCGATGCTGCTGGCCTTGGCCATGACGCTGCCGCTGACAGCCTGTCAGGTGGAGATACCCGGCGTGGGGACGATCAACATCAACGACGGGAATGCGCCGACCGGCGGGAATACGCCTGACGGAGGCGGTACGGACGGTGACGGTATAGACGGCGGCGAGCCGGGTGTCTATGACGATTCTTTGGACCTGCTGCGGCAGGAGCTGGATGAGCGTCAGCAGGACGAGCGCCTCGCGGTGGCCTACATCGGCGATATCGACGGCAAGCTGAGTGATCTGACGATCCCTCTGCGGGACTGGATCAACGATACAGCGCCGGGGCTGTGCGCCCAGTATACCTTTGTTCGGAATATCCCGCAGGAGCGGGTGGTGGGCGACAGCGGAAGCCTGTTCTGTGTGGTGCCCCATGACCCCAACGCCACCGTGGCGGTGAACCGCGTCCGTTGGAACGAGGCGAAGGGCGGCTATGAGACCGTTGAGGTGCTCTACCGCAGCGAGAGCGGCGACCCGATCCTGCTGTTCGTCTCCAACGATTTGGGGACTGTCCCCACCGATACCACGGAGCTGTTCTTGACCGACAGTCACCCCGATACCCTGAGCTGGTATCCCATCCCCGGAATCGTGGCGCTGCCCTACGACTCCGAGAACGAACGGAGGCTGGCCTACGACTTCACCTTTTACTCGCAGGAGGGGAACGACGGCTTCGGCAGCGACATCGGCTGGACGTGTCCCTCCGGCTCCCAGCTGACGCAGGAGATATGGGCGTGGGATGGTCATACGGATAAGCCCGCTCTGGCCACTCTGGAGCTGCACGCCAACAGCAGTCAGGAGGACTACTGGGGCACGGCGACCTTCACCTGGTGGTACGAAAGTGACTTCGTCACGCCGGAGGAAATCTATACAGGTGACTGGGGACTGACCGCCAACGGGGAATACTCCGGCGTGATCATGCTGGATCTGACCCGCACCGGCGGCAAGAGATACACGCCCGGCGAGACGGAACGGATCATCCACGATGGCTTCATCGTGCAGGTTCCCATGGCCTTTGAGGACTACACCTATCTGTCCATCGACAAGGGACAGCACGGCTCCTATCTGCCCATTCAGATAGAGCCGGACACGGTACTTTATTTCTATCCCCAGTGAGAGTGATGCGCGTGTGTGAACACGGGAAGGCGACAACGCCATGCGTACATGCTGGAAAGGGCTGTCGGTGATCCTAGGGATCGCGATGGTGGCCTTGACTTTGTTCACTTGGCGCTGTGTGCGCCGGAAAAATAACGACATTATTTCAGGCTGTCGAAAGAGCCAACGGTTTTTTCGACAGCCTAAGGCGGCGGACATCACCTGTCCGCCGCCTTAACTTGTCGATAAACCCACTCTAAGAAGTTCGCTGTGGGGCGCTCACGGTGAACGCAAACAAATCTCTGATTAGGAAATGTATATCTTTCCATGGAAAATCTCCTTTTTCTCAAATCTATTTTCAACAAACTGGGGATTATTTCCCCAGTTTGTTGATCTCATCATCAAGTTCCTTTAGGACTTGACGCAGATTATCGATATCAACGGTAACGCGTAGCCGCTCAAGTACACGATCCGCGATACGTTCTATTTCGGCATCATTCAGCAGATTTGCCATCATCATCTACTTTTGGTAGTACCAACGAAGCGTAACATCTGCTGTCTTTTCCGCTGCATCTAAGTAACGTTCAAGAACGCTCTGATATCGTTTTATATCAATGACCCCCTTTCATTTCAGATTTGAAAGTGAGTTATATCTTCCTCTTACTTTCTATAAATATTATATAATATTTTTTATAAAAAGTCAAAAATCGCCGGTTTAGCTGGCTCAAAAGTGAGAAATACCGCCATTTCCGATCTTGGAAACGGCGGTATCATGCTGTATTCATTTTTCATAACCTCATAGCCTCTGGCTGGCGGATCATTACGCAGCGTCGCTCTTAAAGACTTCCTTGACTTCTGGATATGTAGCCAGAAACCATTTTCTGATTGCGGGATAGCGCTGCGTATTGCTGTGGCACTTGGAAATGAGGATTTTGCTTTCCAACACATCAAGTGCCTCTTTTACAGCGGCTTCCCTTTCTTCATCGGCGGCGTTATCCTTACCTACGGTTTCGGCGATGTATGCTCTCATATAGTCATAAGTAAGCCCCTTGTAATGCTCCTGGTCGGGTTTCTTCTTGATTTGACGCTGGACAACCTTGAAGGTGGAGAACTCGCTGTGAACCTCTTGGAGCTGGTTATACTCAGGGGAGCCAATTCTTCTGGCCTTCTTAGCAAACGTACTGTTCAGAATAATGAGGTTTTTATCAAAATCCAGACGGATCGCGGTAGTCATCTTAGCCATAATCGTATCTCCTTTCTGTGCTTGTGGTTGGTTCAAGATGCTTTGCGTGCTGCGCGGCTGGCACGGGCATTTTTGATGATCTCGTTGACGTCCGCGCTCATCTGCTCAATTTCAGGGAACTCCGTCAAGAACCACATTCTGACTTCACCATAGGAAGCAGCGGCGGCCAACTTAACCTTATTTCCTTCCTCATCTCTGCCACACAGCGCATAAAAGATGGACAGAAGGCTTTCCTTATTGTCCTTGATGTAGTTTTCCATATACTCATAGGTCAGCCCCTTGAAGTGATCAACTTTCTTGGTCACGTTCTTTACAATCTCAATCTGGAAGGCGGGGAACATCTCACGAAGGGTCTTCAGCTCGTTAAACTTGTCGCTGTTCAGCCTACCGGCGGCAATAGCCTCAGCCTTGGTCATCTCAATCTTGGAAGTCATGATGTTCGCGTTCATAATTCTTTCTCCTTTATTTTTCATTTTGTTTTGTGAGGTGTTGTGTTCCTCACTTGATGTACTAAGTATACCATTGAAATTTCCTCCATGTGTCGTTATAATGGTATTGACAAGCAAACCGCTTATCAAAATATTTGTCTTCGTAGCCTTGTGTATTTCGGACACATAAGGAGACAAATATCATGGCAAACGAACTATTTAGAACATCGGTCATGCTGCCTAACGGCAAGCGCAAATGGATTCGATCCAAAAGCAAGGAGGGGTTAGAGCAAAAGAAAAAAGAGGTCATGCTTCAGATTGGCACAGGTCTGGACATCCTTGACAATTCCACCTTCGGAGAGTATGCAGAGGTCTGGTTCAACGTTTACAAAAAGCCGTACCTGCGGCAGAAGTCATTGGAAGCTCTCAGGAACGCTCTGAACAACCACATTTACCCGTTTCTGCGGGACGTGCCTTTGAAAAAGGTATCGCCCATGCAGATTCAGTTGATCGTGGCATCACTGGCTAAAAACAGCAAGAGCCTCAATGACAAGGTAATTCAGATTCTGCGGGGCGTGTTCAATGCCGCCGTGGATAACAACCTGATTGCCAAGTCGCCCGTACCTACGAAGATCAAGAGCAAAGGCGTTCGCACAAAAGAAAAGACCGCCCTGACTGCGGATCAGTCAAAGCGGCTTCTGGATGCGGTAAGCAGCACACGGGCATATCTGTTCTGCTTGATCGCCCTTCAAACGGGGATGCGGCGAGGTGAAATCTGTGGCTTGATGTGGGAGGATATTGATCTCGACAGGCAAATCATTCACGTTCGACACAACGCGGTATTCACAAGCTCTCAAACCATCGTCAGCGAGGCTCTGAAGACCTCTGCGGCTATCAGGGATATTCCCATACCCCCAACGCTTCTGGACACGCTGAAGGGGCTTAAAAGTTCCAGCGGAAGCCCTTTCATCCTGCACATGGAAAACGGCAAGCCTCTGTCGCAAAGCAGCTTCTCCAATCTGTGGGACATGGTACGGCGAAGAACGGTTGATGATCCGGCGGAACTCGGCACCAAAGCCACCAATTCCAAGATGGTGCGAAGTCTTGATTTCCACGTTACGCCCCACCTGCTGCGGCACACCTACATCACACGGCTGTTTGAAAGCGGGCTGGACATCAAAGAAATTCAGTACCTCGCGGGGCATACAACGGTAGATATGACGCTCCGCGTCTACACCCATTACCAACACGAGACACGCCAGCAGGACACGGCCAACAAGGTCTGCGCGGCTCTTGGATAAGCAACAGGTGCCACATAAGTGCCACATCTTCCGTTTCAAAGATGATGAAAACTTACAGGTAACTTACAAGAAAGTTGGTGCCGACCTGTTGGAGAGTCGTATCAAAGCTGTTAGCGTGTAGACTTGAAAACCGTGCTGTATCAACGGTTTGCGGCGTTCGGCCAAAAGAAAAATCCCACCTCAAACGAGGTGGGATATGGTGCGCGGTACAGGACTCGAACCTGTGACCCCATGCACGTCAAGCATGTGCTCTACCAGCTGAGCTAACCGCGCAGACAACGATAGTATATTACCCCATCCGCGCCCCGTTGTCAACACTTTTCTTGCCAAGACGGCGGAAATTTGCTATACTTACCCCAAAACCACCCACAAGGAGATGTGCAGTATGGAAAAGATCGCGCTGGTGACGGGCGCTTCCCGCGGTATTGGCCGGGCCGTGGCCCGCCAGCTGGCTGCCGACGGCTACGCCGTGGGCGTGAATTACCGCGTCCGGCAGGACTGCGCCGACAGCCTGGTGTCGGAGCTCACTGCCTCCGGCTGCCGCGCCCTGGCCCTGAGGGCCGACGTGGCCGACCGCGCCCAGGTCAACGACATGGTTCGCCGCCTGGAGGATGTTTTCGGCCCGGTGTCTCTGCTGGTGAACAACGCCGGCGTGGCCGGTCAGGCGCTGTTTCAGGACATCACCGACGACCTGTGGCATCGCTACTTCGCCGTCAACGTGGACGGCGCGTTCCACGCCATCCAGGCCGTCCTGCCCGCCATGCTCCACGCCCACGAGGGCTGCATCGTCACCATTTCCTCCATTTGGGGACTGCGGGGCGCAAGCTGCGAGGTCACGTACTCCGCCACCAAGGGCGCGCTCATCGCCCTGACCCGTTCCCTGGCCTCTGAGCTTGCCCCCACCGGCATCCGGGTCAACTGCGTCGCCCCCGGCGTGATCCAAACGGATATGCTCTCCGCCCTGCCGCCGGAGGTGCTGCCCCAGCTGGCGCAGGAGACGCCCCTGGGCCGCCTGGGCACGCCGGAGGACATCGCCGCCGCCGTCAGCTTCCTGGCGGACGACAAGGCGTCCTTCATCACCGGCCAGGTTCTCACCGCCGACGGCGGCTTTATCCTCTGAGCGCCGCGTCTAGCTTCTTACCCTGTCATTCCGCGCCAGTCCGCAACCCTGGCGTGGGAATCCGCCCCCACCTCCCTCTGCGAGGGAGGTGTCACGGCCAAAGGCCGTGACGGAGGGAGAGACGGGCGGGGCAGAGCCCCGCCCCTACAATCGTCTACCGCACCTGCGCCTTGCTTTTGCCCTGTCATTCCCACGCCAGTGACCGATGTCACTGGCGTGGGAATCCGCATCCCCCGTCCCTTGCCTCTCCCTTTGGGAGAGGTGGCCGAGCGCAGCGAGGACGGAGAGGGCAAACAAAAAAGAACCGCCTTCCGGCGGTTCTTTTTCACTATCCAAACGCTTTACAGCTTCGTCACCATGGGGATGATCATGGGGCTGCGGCGCGTGGTCTTGTAGAGATACCCGGATACGGCGGACCTGACGGCGCGGCACACGTCGCCCTCGTCCCGGCGCTTCTTGGCGGACAGGCTGTCCACCGTCTCCGTGGCCACCCGGCGCAGGTTGCCCAGCAGCTCCTCCGACTCCTTCACGTATACGAAGCCGCGGGTCACGATCTCCGGCGGGCACAGCAGCTGGTGGTCGTGGCTGGACATGGGCAGCACGATGACCACCATGCCGTCCTCCGCCAGCAGCTTGCGGTCGTTCAGCACCACCGCGCCCACTTCGCCCACGCCGCTGCCGTCCACGAACACCTCGCCGGCGGGCACGGTGGTCTCGCACTTGATGTGCTTCGTGGTCAGCTCAATGACGCTGCCGTTGTCGGCCACGATGATGTTACTCGGCTGCATCCCCATGCTTTCCGCCACCCGCTTGTGGATCTGCAGCATCCGCTGCTCGCCGTGAAGCGGGATAAAGAACTTGGGCCGGGTCAGCGCGTGGATGATCTTCAGCTCCTCCTGGCAGGCGTGGCCCGACACGTGCAGCATATCCGCCTTGTCGTACACCACGTCCGCGCCCTTGCGGAACAGCTCGTTGATCACCCGTCCCACCGTCACCTCGTTGCCGGGGATGGCGCTGGCGGAGATGATGACCTTGTCCCCCGGGCCGATGTCCACCTGCTTGTGGGTGGAGAACGCCATGCGGTACAGGGCGCTCATCTCCTCACCCTGTGAGCCGGTGGTCACGATGACCTGCTGGTTCAGGGGCAGCCCCTTCAGCCGGTTGATGTCCACCAGCGTGTTCTTCGGCACTTTCATGTACCCCAGCTCCGTGGACACCTTCATAATGTTCTCCATGCTCCGCCCGGTGACGGCCACCTTCCGCCCGCAGGCCGCCGCCGCGTCCAGCACCTGCTGAATGCGGTGTACGTTGCTGGCAAAGGTGGTCACGATGATCCGCTTGTCGCAGCCGGTGAACTGCCGCTTGAACGTAGCGCCCACCGCCTTCTCGCTCATGGTATAGCCGGGCCGCTCCACGTTGGTGGAGTCCGCCAGCAGCGCCAGCACGCCCTCCCGGCCCAACTGGCCGAACCGGGCCAGGTCGATGACCTCGCCGTCGATGGGCGTGGAGTCGATCTTGAAGTCGCCGGTGTGGACGATCGTTCCCATCCGCGTGTGGATGGCGAAGGCCACCGAGTCGGCGATGGAGTGGTTCACGTGGATGAACTCCACCTGGAATTTCCCCGCCCGCACGGTCTGCCCCGGCTCAACGGTGATGAGCTTCGTGGAGCTCACCAGCCCGTGCTCCTGCAATTTCAGCTTGATAAGCCCTGCCGTAAACTTCGTGCAGTAGATGGGTATATTGATCTGCTTGAGCACATAGGGGATCGCCCCGATGTGGTCCTCGTGGCCGTGGGTGATGAACAGTCCCCGCAGCCGGGTGCGGTTCTTCACCAGATACGTCACGTCGGGGATAACGCAGTCGATGCCGTACATATCATCGCCGGGGAACGCCATGCCGCAGTCCACCACGATGATCTCGCCGCCGTATTCATAGGCGGTCATATTCTTGCCGATCTCGTTCAGACCGCCAAGGGGGATGATTTTCAATTTTTCTGCCATAGAGATATAGATGCTCCTTTTTCCATGTAAGATGCGGCCCGGATACAGCGGGAAAAGACAGCAGCAAAACAAAGGCGCTCTGCCTCACCCGTCCGCCCTGCATCGCGTGGGGTGAGCGCAGCGTATCGCCCGCCGTCCGTAGCCGTTGTGCTGGGAGCGAAGCTCCCGTTGTGTTATGTGATCGCTGGGCGCACGCCCCGCGAAACAACCAAAAAACACGCGCCGTATTCGGCACTTTTCACAAAGTATACCACAAAAAATCCCGTTTGTATACCCCCAACTTTACGCCCTCTTTCGACACGGGAAAATTCTCCCGCCCTTTTGCGGAAAATCGTATTGTCCCCGGCCCGGTTTTGTGCTATAATCAGTTGATTAAATTGGAGACGTATTCCTATCTGCATCCCGTCACCGAGAGGAGGAACGCCCTTTGAGCAAGAAGATCATCCGCGGCTTCCGCACCAACATGGCGCTTTACAGCCTGTGTCTGGTGGCCTTCGTGGCCGTCACCGTCCCCTTCGAGCCGCTGCTGGCGGTGGCGGAGGGCCTGGTGGCGATTTTGGTGATCCTGGTGGGCCGCAGCCGCACGAAGATGGCCCAGGCCTCCGTCCGCCAGTATATGGACCGCGTGTCCGGCGGCATGGACACCGCCCGCTCCAGCAATATGCTCTACGCGCCGCTGCCCATGCTGGTCTTTGACGTGAACACCAGCGAGATCCTCTGGTGCAACGATATGTTCCTGTCCCTGACCACCCAAAAGGACAAGATCTTCGAGACGGCGGTGGACACCGTCATCCCCGATTTCAGCTACCGCTGGCTGCTGGAGGGCAAGCAGGAGTACCCCGACCTGCTGCGCTGGAATGACCGTATCTACCGTGTGTTCGGCGCACTGGGCCGCCCGGAGGACAACAGCACCGAGCAGCCCACCCTGGCCACCACCTACTGGATGGATGTCACGGAGAAGGAGGAGATGCGCCAGACGCTGGAGCTGACCCGACCCCTCGTGGCCATCCTCATGATCGACAACTACGACGAGCTGACCAAGGCCTGCCCGGAGAACAAGCGCTCCGCCCTCCAGGCCGCGCTGGAGGAGCAGCTCAACGGCTGGGCGGCGGATTCCGGCGGCCTGCTGCTGGGCTACGACCGCGACCGATACCTCTTCCTCTTTGAGGAGAAGGACTACGCCGGCTATATCGAGAGCAAGTTTGACGTGCTGGAAAAGGTGCGTCAGGTGCAGGCCGGCGAGGGCGTGTCCGCCACGCTGTCCATCGGCGTGGGCCGTGACGAGGACAGCTTCGAGCAGCTGTTCAAAAACGCCTCTCTGGCGCTGGAAATGGCCCTCAGCCGCGGCGGCGATCAGGCCGTGGTGAAGGACAGAACGAATTTCGAGTTCTATGGTGGCCGCAGCAAGAGCACCGAAAAGCGCACCAAGGTCAAATCCCGGGTCATGGCCAACGCCCTGGGCGAACTGATGGACGAGGCCAAGCAGGTCTACGTCATGGGCCACAAGTACGCCGACATGGACTGCCTGGGCGCGGAGGCTGGCATCTGCGCCATCGCCCGCAAGCGGGGTAAGCCCTGCCAGATCGTCATCGACACGGAGAACAACGCCGCCCACCCCATCCTGCGCCGCCTGGCCCAGCAGCCGGAGTACAACGGCGTCACCATTTCCGGGCCGGATGCCTTTTTGAAATGCCAGCCCGGCGCGCTGCTGGTGGTGGTGGACACCAACCGCCCCGAGAGCGTGGAATCCGAACAGATGCTGGAGACGTGCAACCGGGTGGCCGTCATCGACCACCACCGCCGGGGCAGCAGCTACATCGAGAAGATGGCCCTGAACTACCACGAGCCCTACGCCTCCTCCGCCAGTGAACTGGTCACGGAGCTGATGCAGTACCTGGTCGAGCCCGGCGATGTGCTCAAGTGCGAGGCCGAGGCCCTGCTGGCCGGCATCGTGCTGGATACCAAGAATTTCACCAATCGTACCGGCGGGCGCACCTTCGAGGCCGCCGCCTACCTCCGCCGTCTGGGTGCGGACACCCAGGACGTGCAGCGTATGTTCCAGGGCGACCTGAACTCCATGATCGCCCGCTACGCCATCATCCGTCAGGCGGAGCTGTACCGTGACGACGTCGCCGTGGTGGCACTGGACGAGGAGTGTGACCGCGTCACCGCCGCCAAGGCCGCCGACGAGCTGCTGACACTCAAGGGCATCCGCGCCAGCTTCGTCCTCTATAAAAAGGGCGACGGCGTGTATATGTCCGCCCGCTCTTTGGGCGAGGTCAACGTCCAGGTCATCCTGGAGGCGCTGGGCGGCGGCGGCAACTCCACCACCGCCGGCGGCCAGGCCGACAACATCACCGTGGAGGAGGCCAAGGCCAGGCTGCTGGAGGCCATCGACCGCTATTTTGAAAACTGACAGAAAAGGAGATATACTGTTATGAAGATCATTTTGAAGCAGGACGTGAAGGGCAAGGGCAAGAAAGGCCAGATGATCGAGGCCGCCGAGGGCTACGCCCGCAATTTCCTCATCCCCAAGGGCCTGGCCGTGGAGGCCACCGCCGACGCGGTGAACACCATGAAGCTCCAGGCCAAGGCCAAGGCCAAGGCCGATGCCGAGGCCAAGGCGGAGGCCCAGGCCATCGCCGAGAAGCTGAAGGCCTGCCAGGTGAAGATCACCGCCAAGGGCGGCGAGGGCGGCAAGCTGTTCGGCGCTGTCACCGGCGCGGCCATCGCCGACGCGCTTCAGGCCCAGTACGGCCTGACGGTGGACGGCAAGAAGCTGGTGCTGGATCAGCCCATCAAGAGCTTCGGCAGCTACGAGGTCAAGGCCAAGCTGGGCTACGAGGTCAGCGGCACGGTCTACGTCCTGGTCATCGAGGAGAAATAAGCAAAAAGCGCCGCACCCCTTGTCCTTTCGTAGGGGGCGATGCCCGCATCGCCCCGCCGCGCCCGCAGGCGCGGAACTCCAACACTCAAAAAGGAGGCTTACCTATGGCAGATGAACAGCTGCTGACCATGCAGATGCCCCACTCCACCCAGGCGGAGCAGGCGGTGTTAGGCTCTATGCTCATCGACGCGGACTGCATCAAGGACGTGATGGATAAGCTGCAAGCCTCCGATTTCTATCTCCGTACCAACCGCGAGATCTTCGAGACCATCTATCAGATGTTCGTCTACTCCAAGCCCATCGATGGCGTCACCGTGGCCGGCGAGCTGGAAAAGGCCGGATTATATACCGACACCACCCGCAGCTATCTCGTGCAGCTCATGGAAGTCACGCCCACCAGTGCCAACGTCATGGAATACGTCCGCATCGTGCAGGACAAGGCCCTCATGCGTCAGGTGGCCTCCGCCGCGGCGGGCATCACCGCCATGGTGCAGGAGGGCACAGGCGCCGCCGGTGATATGCTGGAGTCCGCCGAGCAGCAGATCTACGCCATCCGCCGTGGCCGCAGCGGTCAGGGCATGGTCACCGTGGGCATGGTGCTGGGCGACGTGATGAGCCACCTGGCGGAGCTCACCGCCTCCGGCGGTCAGACGCTGCCGGGCCTGTCCACCGGCCTTTCCGCCGTGGACAGCAAGATCAACGGCCTGAACAAGTCCGACCTGCTGCTGCTGGCCGCCCGTCCCGGCATGGGCAAGACCAGTATGGCCCTGAATATCGCCCTGTCCGCCGCCCGTGAAAGCGGCAAGACCGTGGCCATCTTTTCTTTGGAAATGTCCAAGGAGCAGCTCGTCACCCGCCTTATCGCCAGCGAGGGGCTGGTGGAGAACACCCGCCTCATCACCGGCAACCTGCGTGAGAGCGACTGGCAGCGCATCGCCGAGGCCGCGTCCGCCCTCAGCCGCATGGACATCCGCATCGACGACAACCCGCTGCTCACCGTGGCGGATATGAACGCCAAATGCCGCCGCCTGGACAATCTGGGTCTGGTGGTCATCGACTATCTCCAGCTGATGACCTCCGCCGGCGGCAAGGGCTACTCCGGCGAGAACCGCCAGCAGGCCGTGTCCGACATCAGCCGTATGCTGAAGATCATGGCCAAGGAGCTGCAAGTCCCCGTCCTGTGCCTGAGCCAGCTGAGCCGTGCCAACGAAAAGCGCGAGGACAAGCGCCCCATGCTGTCCGACCTCCGCGAATCCGGCGCTATCGAGCAGGATGCCGACATCGTCATGTTCCTCTACCGCGACGACTATTACAACAGCGACACTGAAAAGCGCAACGTGGCCGAGTGCATCGTGGCCAAGAACCGCCACGGCGAGACGGGCAAGGTGGAGCTCCGCTGGATGCCGGAGTACACCGCCTTCGGCACGCTGGAGACCCGGTACGACGAAGATGAGTGACCTGAACGCCCTGCCCTGGATGGAGCGGTGGCGTATGCTCCCGCCTACCGGCGGCCTCATCCTCTGCGCCGTCTCGGGGGGCCGAGACTCCGTGTGCCTGCTGCACTACCTGCACCATCTGGGGCAGGAGCGCGGCTTCGCCGTGGCCGCCGCCCACCTGAACCACCTGATGCGCCCCACCGCCCAGCGGGACGAGGATTTCGTCCGCGCTCTCTGCGCGTCGCTGGACGTGCCCTTCTACACCGAAAAGGCCGATGTGTACGCCCTGTGCGATGCCTGGGGCCTGACGGTGGAGGAGACGGGCCGCCGCGCCCGCTACGACTTCCTCCGCCGCACCGCCTCGGCCATTCGCGCCGACTTCATCGCCACCGCCCACCACCGGGAGGATCAGGCGGAGACGGTGCTGCTCCAGCTCCTGCGGGGCACAGGCCCGCAGGGCCTTTCCGGCATCCCCCCGGTGCGGGATGGCATCATCCGCCCCCTGCTGGATACCCCCCGCGCCGCCATCGAGAGCTATATCCGCGCCCACGGCCTGACCTACGTTACCGACGAGACGAACCTGGATCAGTCCTACGCCCGCAACCGGCTGCGCCTCTCCCTCTGGCCGGAGCTGGCGGCCATCAACCCGGAGCTGACGGCCCACATCTGCCATACGGCGGACATCCTGCGTGCCGAGAACGACTATCTGGACGATCAGGCCGCCGCCCTGCTGCCGCCGGACGGCACGTCCGTTCCCTGCGAAGCGGTGCTGTCCGCGCCGCCGGTGCTGCGTCCCCGTATGCTGCGATTGCTGGCGGCCCGTCTGCCCGTGGGAAAGAAGGACTTCACCGCCGCCCATTACCGGGCGCTGGAGCAGCTCTGCCATACCGGCGGCGCACTGTCCCTCCCCGGCGGCGCGCAGGCCCTCAGCCGCGGCGGCACGCTGTCCCTGACCCTGCCTCCCGCGCCGCCTGAACCCCAGCCCCTGCAAGAGGGGCACAATACCTTCGGCCCGTGGCGCATCACCGTCACCCGTATGCCCGTCCCCGGTGCGCTGGCCCTACAGGACGGCCCGCTCACCGTCCGCCCCTGGCGGCGGGACGACCGCATGACCCTCCCCGGAAGCCGCGGCCCGCGCAGCCTGAAGCGTCTGCTGGCCGACCGGGGCATCGCCCCGCCCCAGCGCGATGCCTGGCCCGTCCTGTGCCGGGACGACCGCCCCGCCGCCGTCTGGCTGGTGGGCACTGACACGAAAGCCCTGCCGGCGGATGCCGGCCACACCATATACATCACCATCACACAGAACAACGGAGGATAATGGAAATGGCAAAGAGCAATATGGATCAGGACATCCTGAAGGTCCTGCTGTCCGAGGAAGAGATCAAGGCCCGCGTACAGGAGATGGGCGACCAGCTGTACGAGGCATTTAAGGATAAGAACCCCATGTTTGTGGGCGTGCTGAACGGCTGCTTCATCTTCATGGCCGACCTGGTGCGCGCCACCCAGCTCAAGAGCGAGCTGGAGTTCATCGGCGTTTCCTCCTACAAGAACGCCACCAAGTCCTCCGGCGTGGTGCAGATCACCCGCGACCTCCAGCGCGACATCAGTGGCCGCAACATCATCATCGTGGAGGATATCCTGGACTCCGGCAACACCCTGGCCTTCCTGAAGAACTACCTCATCACCAAGGGCGCGGCCTCCATCACCATCGCCACCCTGCTGGATAAGCCCGCCCGCCGTGAAAAGCCCATCACCGCCGACTACGCCGGCTTCGTCGTCCCCGACGAATTTGTGGTGGGTTACGGCCTGGACTACTGCCAGCAGTACCGCAATATGCCCTATATCGGCGTATTGAAGCCGGAGGTCTACAGCAAATAACGTCTCTTGCGCTGATACTTCGTTGCGCCGGCTTGACGTACACAAAGTACGCCTGCGCCGCCGCGCCTCGTCTCACCGCAAGATACGCCATTTGCGCCGATACTTCGTTGCACCGGCTTGACGTACACAAAGTACGCCTGCGCCGCCGCGCCTCTTGTGCATCTTCGTAGGGGCGGAGGACTCTGTCCACCCCAAACACCGCGCAGCGGTGTCATTCCGAGCCAGTGACCGATGTCACTGGCGTGGGAATCCGTTTCCCCACGCCGCAGGCGCGGCTGACTTTCCATACAGAACAGGAAGTGAACTATATGCAAAACAAAGGCGGCAAGCGTTTGGCCGGCGGCCCGGAGGGCGACCACCCCGCCAAGCTGCCCCAGGACGCGCCCCAGCCTGATGCGCCGCAGAAAAGCAAGGCCCGCAGGCTGTGGGATGACTACGGCTACATGGTCATCACCCTGGCGGTGGTGTTCGTGCTGTTCCGCATCATCTTCCAGCTGGCCTACGTGCCCAGCGGCTCAATGGAGACCACCCTGCCCACCAAGTCCCTGCTCCTGGGCTGGCGGCTGCCCTTCGTGGTGTCCGATCCCACGCCGGAGCGGGGCGACATCGTCACGTTTTACAGCGATGAGCTGGGCAAGCTGCTGGTGAAGCGCGTCATCGGCCTGCCCGGCGACCATATCACCTTCCGGGACGGCTATACCTACGTCAACGGCGAGAAGCTGGCGGAGGGCTACGTCATCGAGCAGGGCGTCACCGACAGCAGCCCCACAGAGTTTAACGTGCCGGAGGGCCACATCTTCCTCATGGGCGACAACCGCCCCGGCTCTTACGACTGCCGCGCCTTCAGCCAGCCGTATATCCCCCTGGAGAAGGTGGAGAGCCGCGTGCTCCTGGCCATCTCCATCGGCTCAAGCCAGAGCTGGCAGGGCGTACACTGGGTGGCGTAACGGTAGGAAAGGATAGGAAATGGAAAGAAGAAAATCCCGGGGGATCTTACTCCTCCTTGTTCTGCTGGCGGTGGTGCTGGTCAGCTATGCCATGAGCAGCTCCGCCCGCGCCGGCGACATCCCATACAGTCAGCTCCGCCAGTACCTGACGGAGCAGCAGGTCAAGACCCTGTCCGTCCGCGACACCCGCCTCACCGGCCAGCTTCAGGACGGCACGATGTTCACCTGCCAGCTTTATAGCTACGATACGTTCTACGACGACTTCGGCGGCCTCATCGCCCAGCAGGTGGACGCGGGCATCCTCGAGAGCTACGACTGCCAGCCCGGCAGCTCCACCAACTGGCTGCAAACGCTGCTGCCCTACGTGCTGGCCTTCCTGGCGTTCATATTGCTGATGAACATCATGGCCCGCATGAACGGCGGCGCGGGCGGCCCGGTCAACGACAAAATGGCCCGCTTCGGCGAGGCCCGCATCCAGGACATCCCCTCCGATGGCAAAAAGGTCACGTTCAAGGACGTGGCCGGCGCGGACGAGGAGAAGGAGGAGCTGGAGGAGATCGTCCAGTTCCTTCGCGACCCGGAGCGCTACACCAAGCTGGGCGCTCATATCCCCAAGGGCGTGCTGCTGGTGGGCCCTCCGGGCACGGGCAAAACGCTGCTGGCCAAGGCCGTGGCCGGCGAGGCCGACGTGTCTTTCCTGTCCATTTCCGGCTCTGACTTCGTGGAGATGTACGTGGGCGTAGGCGCCAGCCGTGTCCGCGACCTGTTCGAGCAGGCCAAGCACCAGTCCCCCGCCATCGTATTCATCGACGAGATCGACGCCGTGGGCCGCCAGCGCGGCAGCGGCCTGGGCGGCGGCCACGATGAGCGCGAGCAGACGCTGAACCAGCTCCTGGTGGAGATGGACGGCTTCACCGCCAACGAGGGCGTGGTGGTGCTGGCCGCCACCAACCGCGTGGACATCCTCGACCCGGCGCTGCTGCGCCCCGGTCGGTTCGACCGTCAGGTGTTCGTGGGCCTGCCCGACATCAAGGGCCGCCGGGACATCCTGGCCATCCACGCCAAGGGCAAGCCCCTGGCGGAGGACGTGGACCTGGCCCGCGTGGCCCGTGCCACCGCCGGCTTCACCGGCGCGGACCTGGAGAACCTGTTGAACGAGGCGGCGCTGCTCACAGGCCGCCGCGGCGAGAAGCTCATCACCGAGGATGCCATCCACCAGTCCGTCATCAAGGTCATCGCCGGGCCGGAGAAGCACAGCCGCGTCATCCCGGAGCAGGAGCGCCGCCTCACTGCCTATCACGAGGCGGGTCACGCCGTGGTCATCCACGCCCTGCCCCACCACGACCCGGTGCATCAGATCACCATCGTTCCCCGCGGCCAGTCCGGCGGCATGACCATCTTCCTGCCGGAGGAGGACCGTTCTTACCGCTCCAAGTCGTTCATGACGGAGCAGATCGTCTCCCTGCTGGGCGGCAGAGCCGCCGAGGAGATGATGCTGGGCGACATCTCCACCGGCGCGTCCAGCGACATCCAGCGTGCCACCGCCATCGCCCGTAAGATGGTGGGCACATACGGTATGTCGGAAAAGCTGGGCAACGTGGCCTTCGATGCCGGAACGGACGAGGTGTTCATCGGCAAATCCATGGGCCACACCCGCCCCTATTCCGAGCAGACCGCCGCCGAGATTGACACGGAGATCCGCGCCATCATCGACAGCGCCTACGACCGCTGCCGCACCATTCTGGCCGAGAGCAAGCCCCAGCTGGAGGCGGTGGCCGCCTACCTGCTGGAGCACGAGACCATGGACGCGGAGGTTTTCGAGAGCTACTTCCCCCCGAAAACGCCGGAAGAATAAGTGAAGAAACCGCAAAAAGGCGCGCTTGGCCTCCCAAGCGCGCCTTTTCCTGTGACGGAGAGGGTGTCGTAAAAATCTCGTATGGGGCGATGCCCTCATCGCCCCGTATGCCACGGCAGCGCCGCGGCATCAAGCAAAAGGGACGTTCCGCGCCCCGGCGCGGGGTACTTTTGCCCCCGGCGGCAAAAGTACCCAAAAACGCCGTTCAAACCTGCGGTTTGAAAATCCCTTACGCGCCTTTACCTGTTGCCTATCTTGTTTACTTTTCCCACGCGAACACTGTGCTGTGCAAATTTCCCCTAAATGTTGTATCGTCTCTGCTCCTCTGAGCGCTGCCGCTTTTGCTCTGAAATGTAGAACTGTGCGGTTCTTTGACTCACGGCAAGAGCTGTTTTCAAACGGCGGCCAAAGGCCGCCACCTACCTTTGCCGCTCCGCGGCAAAGGCTCGATTTGATAATCGCTCCTTCCCCCGGAGGGTGTTTCCAAAGAGGGAGGGCCGCGGCCCTCCCTCTTTGGTCGTTTCAAGGATGGGGGATTTTCAAGGGGGAAGGGAAATCGAAATCCCTTCCCCCTTGAATGGCGCTTTTGGTTACTTTTGTCGCTATTGACAAAAGTAACCCGCCGGAGGCAAAAAGAAAAGAAGAAAGGAAAGCCATCGGGCAGGATGCCCCAAGGCCCCTCATCCCGCCATATCATGCGGCTTCTCCAACTGATACTCGCCGTCCTCATTCAAATAATAGATGTTCTGAATGCACCCGTGCAGGTCGTATTCCACCTTCGTGTTGGGCTCTGCGATGTAATAGCCGTACATCTGCTCCGGGTCGATGTCCTCCCGCCCGGCTATCTCCTCCTCCGTCAGGTCGCCGCCCCGCTCAATGGTGCGGTTCAGATCCTCGTCGTAATACACCACGGAGTAGTCCTCCATCCACGCCGGGATATACACGATCTTCTGCCCGTCCTGCACGTCGCTCTCCTGCGAGATGCCCTCGATGGGCGGCACATCGTCAACAGGCGCGTCCTTCGCGCCACAGCCCGCCGCCAACAGCAGCACCGCCGCCATACCCAAGATCAGAATTTTTTTCATGCCGTTTCTCCTCCTGTTTCATACATACTCTCCGCGATCCGCACCAAAATGTCCTCCTCCAGCCCGCCGGTGAGCAGGAACACCGCCCCGGTGTCCTCGTCGATCCACACCAGCGCCGTGGAAAGCTCCGGCAGCACCACACTGTATAGAGGTGCTCCACCCTCGTAAAACGCCAGCAGATACCCCTCCTGCCCGTACCGCGCCGTGTTCTCCGGGAAACGGTAAAAGTGGGCGATCATGCCGTGTATGGCGGTTTTCTCCGGCGACAGTCCCTCCGGCAGCGCGTCCACCGGCTGACCCGTCAGATCCGTCACGCCGCTGGCACGTATCTCCAGCGTCCGGCCCTCTCCGGGCAGCGGATAGCACTTGAGCAGCAGGTCGCCCCGCCGTGACGTATACCGCACCGACCGCGTGCCGTCCGCTCCGACCAGGCCGCTGGCCAGCGTGTACCCCTCTGGCAGCCACCGGGGCAGCCGCTCCGGCTGTGCCCGCGAACCTTCCGCCTCCACAAAGAACTGATACAGCGCCCGGTTTTCCGTCAGCAAAAACAGCCACCGCCCCACGGCGGCCCGTGCCTGAGGACTGACCGCCAGCACCGCGCCGAAGGCCAGCACCGCCGTCAGCGCGATCATAGCCGCCCGCTGTCCCAGCCGCCGCCACCGCGCCCGCCGCGTCACCCGCCGCAGCCGTTCCGCCGGGGCAGGGGAGGGAACGTCCTCCTCCGGCAGCGCCGCCGCCAGTCCCTGGGTCATCTGCCGTGCCGCCCGGCACAGCGTCTCCTCCGTCCATTCCAACGTCATACCTCCGCCTCCTCCTTTTCCAGTTCTTTTTGCAGCGCCCGCTTGGCCCGCTGCATCGTTTTCTGCGCCGCCGCCACCGACAGCCCCAGCAGCGCCGCCGTCTCCCGGGTGTCATATCCGCAGCCGTACCGCAGCAGCAGCGCCTCCCGGTAGCGGGGCGGCAGGCGGCCCATAGCATCCGCCAGCGAATTGCCGCAGGGGGCGGGTGTCACCAGCGGCGTGTTCTCGTCAAAGGGCACGCCGCCGCGCTTGGCCTGATGCCGCAGAATGTCTATGGCCTTCCGCTCCGCCGTCACCACCAGATACGCCTCCAGCTCCGGCGGCGGCAGATGCTCCAGCCGGTCGAACCGCTCCGCCACCGCCAAAAACGCCTGCTGCACCGCGTCCTTCGCGTCCTCCCGGGCGGGCAGATACCGCCGCACCAGCGCCAGCAGCCGCCCCTGATACGCCGTATACACCGCCTCGAACCGCTGCCGCCGGGCCGGGCCCTCCAGCGCCTGCATATACACCGGCATCTTGCTCACCTCTCTTCGTGCCTCTATTATATAAACGCGCCGGCATCCTGTCTATGGACGCGGCGCGAAAAAAATTCCCGCCGCCCCGCCAGGGAAGCCCCCACTTGAGAAACCGCCGCCGCTGTGGTATCATTTGGATGAGAAAGCCGCGGCGGGAGGAAACCTTTCCCGCCTGTACTGCGTCTATATAAGTGAACGTCCCTTGCGAAAGGAGGACTGCCCCATGAAAAAACGTATCGCATCGCTGCTGCTGGCGCTGCTGACGGCGCTGCCGCTGATGGCCTGCGGCATCCGCGCCCAGGAGCTGACCCGCGACATCCGCCCCCAGGCCCTCGACACTGCCACCGACCTGACCGACGGCGGCCCGGCGATCACGTCCTTTGCCCTGTCCCTGCTGCAAAACACCGACGCGGGCCGCGCCAGCCGCCTGCTCTCCCCGCTGTCCGTCCTGTATGCCCTGGGCATGACGGCCAACGGCGCGTCCGGCGAGACGCTGAAGCAGATGGAAAACGCCGTGGGCATGAGCCTGACCGAACTGAACGACTACCTCTACACCTTCCGCATGAGCCTGCCCGACAACAGTAAAAAGGCCAGCCTCTCCCTGCCCGACTCCCTGTGGCTGCGGGACACGTTCCGGGTGGAGGACGATTTCCTCCGCACCTGTGTCAGCTACTACGGCGCGGAGGTCTACCGCTCCGCCTTTGATGCCACCCTGCCCGCCGATGTGAACGCTTGGGTGCAGAAGCACACCTCCGGCATGATCGACGCCATTCTGCCGGAGGGCGCACCCAGCGACGTGGCCATGCTGTACCTGGTCAACGCCGCCGCCTTCGATGCCAAATGGGAGGACGATTACGACAAGAGCGCCGTGCGGCAGGACACGTTCTACGCCGCCGACGGCACGCGGCAGGACGCGGAATTTATGTGGAGCGAGGAGAGCATCTACCTCTCCAGCCACGGCGCGACGGGCTTTTTGAAGCCCTACGCCGGCGGGCGCTACGCCTTCGCGGCGCTGCTGCCGGACGAGGGCACGTCCCTGGTGGAGCTCCTGTCCACGCTTAACGGCACCAAGCTCTACGACCTCATCAGCCAGCACCGTTACAGCAAGGTGGAGACGGCCCTGCCCAAGTTCACCGGCAGCACGGAGCTGGAGCTGACATCGACCCTGGAGGCCATGGGCGTCACCGACCTGTTCGACCTGGCCTCCGCCGACCTGCGCGGTATGGGCAGCGCCGCCAACAACAGCCTCTATGTCAGCGCCGTGCGGCACAGCACCTTCATCGAGGTGAACGAGAGCGGCACGCGGGCCGCCGCGGCCACGGCGGTGGAGGCGAACACCAACGCCGATGACCCCGGCCTGGCGCAGCAGGTGGTGCTGAACCGCCCGTTCCTCTACATGATCGTGGACACCCACGCGTGCCTGCCCATCTTCATGGGCACGGTGACAACCCTGGGAGAATAAGTGAATACAAAAAGAGCACCGCGCCGGTCAGACCGGCGCGGTGCTTTATCCGTCCCCTCGTCCTGCCTCCCTCTGCGAGGCGGCCCAGTGCTCGCCGCGACATCAAGTCCCCCTCACTCCGCCTCACGCAGCTCCCCCAAGATCCGCTTGAGAATGTCCACAAACTGCTGCGCCGTGGCGGGCAGCGGCACGCCCTGCAACTGGATATACCCCAGCCGCATCTCCGGCACAGCCCCGTCCAGCGGCAGCGTCATCAGCCGGTCGTCGCCGTAGCCGTCCGGCAGCACGCCGCTGCCGGTGGACACGCTGTCCGTGTGGGCCATCACGTTGTACGCCGTGGCCCGGTCGCTGACGGTGATGACCCGGTCAAAGGATGATACCGTCCCCGCCACCGCTTCCTCGGCGAAGTGGTAGTTGCTGTCGGACTGGGTGAACACCACGTAGGGATACTCGTACAGCTGCTCCGGCCTCACGGACTTCTCTCCCGCCAGCGGATGCCCCTTCCGCAGGAACACCCGTGGCCGTATGTTCACCAGCGGATGAAACGTCAGCCCCTTCTCCCGCAGCAGCCGTGCGATAAAGTGCTCCGTGGCGTCTGACAGGAACAGGATGCCCAGTGCGCTCTGCCGCCGTGCCACCTCGTCGATGACGGCGGCCATCTCCATCTCCTTGAAGCTCACCTGAATGTGGGGCTCCTCCAGCAGATGCAGATACTCCACAAACGCCATGGCGCAGAAGGGATACCGCTGGGATGCCACCGACAGCGTCACCCGGTCCTCCGCCCGCCGCTGGCTGTAATATCTTGTCAGCTGCCGGCTTCCCTCCACCAGCGGCGCGATCTGCGCCACCAGCTCCCGCCCCTCCTGGGTCAGGTCGATGCCCCGGTTGCTGCGGCGGAACACGGTGATGCCCAGCTCCCGCTCCACCTCGGCGATGGCCGCCGACAGGGCGGACTGTGACACGAACAGGTTGCGGGCCGCCCGGTTCATCGAGCCGCACCGCTCCACCTCTAGTATATACGTCATCTGCAGCAGCGTCATGGCGTTCCGCCTCCTTTTATGTCGATTGTACCAAACCGCCGGGGATTTGTAAACCGAAACGATTGACAGCGCCGCCGTATTCAGTATACAATAGCCGCATACCGTCCCACGGGGCGAGAGGGAGGAAACGCAATATGAAAAAACTGACTGCCCTGCTGCTGGCGCTGGTGCTGGCCCTGGGCCTCACCGCCTGCACGCGGAACGACACGAAGAAGCTGGCGGGCACATGGACGTACCGCGCCGACATCACGGAGCGCATCAACCAGCGGGTCAAGGAGGCCCTGGAGCTGGAGCAGGTGTCGCCGGATGCCGCCGTGTCCGTCTACCTGACGTTCACCGTCACCCCGGACGGCGCGTACACCCTGGCCCTGGACACCGCGTCCATCGAGAAGGACCGCGCCGCCTATATGGAGGCCCTGCGCCCGGTGCTGGCGGAGGCTCTCTACGTGCAGGCGGAGGACGAGGGCTATACCCGCGAGCAGTATGACGAGGCGCTGGAGAGCCTGGGCATGACCGCCGAGGACTGCGCCGATACCATCATCGCCGCCTTTGACCTGAACACGTTCCTGACGCTGCTCCGGGGCAGCCACGACAGCGACACCATCTCCGCCGGCTACTGCAAGGCGGAGGAGGGTCGGCTGTACTTCAGCGCCACCGCCGACCTCAGCGAGGCCGACTTTGCCGGTTATGCCCTGTCCGGCGACACCATGACCTGGACGGACGAGGACGGCGCGGCAGCCGCCCTCCTGACGGAGGAGGAGCGCACCCTGGTGCAGTTCCCCATGGAGTGGACAAAATCCCCCTCGGAGTAAGCGAACAGGGGAGAGGCGCGGTACAGCGGCACTATCGTAAAGACGTCCGTAGGGGAGGGGCTCTGCCCCTCCCTCCGTTTTACCGAACGCACCTCGATAGGCATTTCGTAGGGGGCGATGCCCACGCAGTGGAGCGAAGCGGAACGAGTGCCCTTGGGGTACCCCGCCCGCCGTTTTTGCATTATGTTTCGGGCGGGGCAGAGCCCCGCCCCTACGAACCATTCCGGCAGCAACAGTTTTTCCAAACCAGCGGCCAAAGGCCGCCACCTACCTTTGCCGCTTTGCGGCAAAGGCGCGATTTGATAATCGCACCCCCGGGAGGGTGTTTCCAAAGAGGGAGGGCACGCACAGACCGAAAGCCGTCGGAAAGGAAGATAGTGTGAAAGAAACCCATCAGGGGTTTCTTTCGCGTTCAGTCAAAAAACCGATTTTTGCTTTGCAAAAATCGTAAGCCGAACGCGCAGGGCGCGTTCGGAGGGGGAAATCGAAATCCCCCTTTTCTTAAACCGTTCTTTGGATACTTTCTTTCGGGAAAGAAAGTATCCCGTCGGAGACAAAAAGCGAAAAAGAAAAACACCAACAGGCGGGAGCGCATCGCGCTCCCGCCTGTCACTTTTCCCATCACCGCAGCGCCCCAATGACCTCCGCGTACTTGTCAATGTCCGATGCGCCGTTCCACGTCATGAACCCGCCGGTGTTGCCGCTGTCCCGCAGCGCCCGCACCTCGTCCGCCAGCTCCGCCGCGCCGTAATGGTTGTACGGCTCGCGGATGGCGTTGTAGCACTGTATCCACGTCCGCACCGCAGCCGGAGATGCTGTCTCGCTCTGCCGCGCCGCGGCGCTCTCGCCGAACATATGCACCGTGTCATAGGGGTGCTCCCAGGGCTTATAGTCCCCCCGTGCGCTGTAATGGTCCGGGTAAGGCATTCCGGAGATGGCGTCCACCACCGCGCTGATGGCCGGCCAGTACTGGCCGCAGGCCGTCACGTAGGCGTTGGCGCACTCGCCGAACACATCGCCGGACACGTAATACCCCGCCTCGTGCAGCCGCTCCGTGGCGTACATCAAAAACCGCTGCACCGCCTGGGCTTTGCTCTCACCGTAGGTGTTCTTGTAGTCGATCGTCCCCGCCTGCTCGTACTTGTACGCGCCGTCCGGGAAGCGGATGTAGTCGAACTGGATCTCGTTGAACCCCAGCGCCGCCGCCTCCAGCGCCAGCTCCGTCTTGTACTGCCACACCGTGCGGTTATACCCGCTGGGCCAGTACATGCTGCTGATCTTCAGCGGCGTGCCGTTCAGGTCGGAGATCACATACTCCGGGTGGTCAGCGGCCAGATGCGCGTCATTGAACACCGTGATGCGCCCGATGACATAGAACCCCGCGTCCCGCAGCTTCTGCACGTTGGCCCGGAAGCCCTCCATGGTATCCTGTGCCGCCGCGTAGGCCGATGGGCTGTACTGCTGCATCACCGGCGAGGCGTAGGACACCGCCGTGCCGTCCACAATGTCCACCACGAAGGCGTTGATGCCCGTCCCCTGTGCCAGCCGGATATAGCTGTCCGCATACTGTACGGCGCTGCCGTTGAGATACAGCGCCCGTACCTCGTCGGGCATCACGTTGTCCGTGAACGTGGGCTTCTCCGTGGGGTAGTAGTCCAGCCCCGCCGCGTCGCCGCCGCCCCATGCGTCGCCCCGTGCGGCGTGGAGCTGATACAGCGCCTCGTCATACTGGGCCAGCGCTTCCTCCTCCGTCATGCGGACGTTCTCTCCGTCGATGTACCCCTCGCCCCGTTCGCAGGACACCTGCCAGCGCAGCACCCTGCCGCCGCTGATGCCGTCAAACCCGGTAACGGTCAGCGCCATGCCCTTTTCCACGGCGCAGCCGGGCACAGTCCCCGTCTCGTCCGTCAGGCTCATGCCCCGCAGGGCGTACACCGTCTCCGTCAGCACCGAGTCCTCCGGCGCCGCCGCCAGATTGGCCCGCTCCATATACAGATAGCTAACCTTTCCGTCCAGCAGCCCGTTCTCCACCCGTACCAGCTCCGCGCCGCCGTCCACGTCCTCCTTCACGCACTGCACCGCCGCGCCCCGCAGGATGCTGCCTAGCGGCGTCCGCTCCGCGTCCTCATAGGACGGCGCGTTCTCCGTCTCCGATGCCACATACATCTCCACCGTCTCCAACACGGCGGGGCACAGCTGCCGATATACCACCCAGGCCAGCGCCGCCAGCGCCGCCGCGCACAGGATGATGACCACTGCGGCCACGCCCGAACCCTTTTTCTGCTTTTCTTTTGTTGACATAATTATTTCGCTCCTTGCGTTTTTTTGCAGTCTGAGCATCATTATACGACAGAACCTCCCGAATTTCTACCCAAATGTTGTGGTAGCGGTGACATTTTTTTCGTATTTTTTGTGTTTTTCGCGTTTTTTGGGTAGACAAGCCGGAAGACGGATGGTATACTACCCTTGAATATTGTTATGTAAATCGGTGGAGTGGCATTTTGCCGCCTCCGCCATACGAAAAACACGATAAGGCAGGGTGTGGATACATGAAACGGATGAAACGCGGAACGGCACTGATACTGGCGGGACTGCTGCTGGCAAGTCTCCTGACCACGGCGCTGGTGGCCGCCGGCAAAAACTGGGTGACAACGGAGCTGGGCGCACTGAGCCAGTACTACGAGACGGGCAACAGTGCCGACCCCGGCTATATCTCCACCGTCAAGGGTGACAGCGGCGGCACGTCCTACGGCATCTATATGTTCGTGGAAAAGACCGTGTCCAACTTCATGGACTGGCTGCGGGCCCAGCCCGACGGCACGACCTACCGCGCCATGGGCGACATCCTGTATAACGCCTACGCTCTCAACAGCAAGGGAGAATACTACCCCGGCTTCGGCAGCAACTTCCGCAACACCTGGCAGACGGTGGCGGCCAACAACCGCGCCGAGTTTGCCCAGGCCCAGACCGACTTCTGGAAGGCCAACTGCTACACCGTCCTGGTCAACAACATCTCCACCCTGTTCCCCGGCTTTAACATCGACGACTACTCCATCGCCCTGAAGAACGTGTTCTGGAGCCGCAGCGTCCACCACGGCACGGGCGTCATCTCCGGCGCGAACAGCTCCGATGGCATGAGCGGCGCTACCGGCGTCATCTACCGCGCCTTCACCAACCGGCTGGGCGGCTTCAAAATGCAGAGCGAGGCCGAGCTGATCCAGGCCATCTACGCCGAGTGCAGCAAGCTCGAGCCCAAATACGCCGATATGCAGAACCTGACGGCCTCCAAGTACGGCATCAAGAACAGCTCCATGGCCTACTTCAACGCCAACTCCGGCGGCGTGCAGACCGCCGTCTACAGCCGCCTCCACGTCAACGAGCCGGCGGACGCGCTGGTCATGCGCTACAGCAACACCAACGCCCCCGTGGCCGAGGGCAGATACCTTCTGCTGGACAACGGCGATCAGAACCGCGCCATGCAGGTCACGGCGAACTCCGCCGCCTCTGTCGAGAGGGCCAGCGGCACGGTGCTGACCCTGACCTTCTATCAAAACGGCCAATACACCCTCACCGCCTCTGACGGCACGCGCCTCACCGATGAGAACGGCACGGTCAAGCTGACCGCTCCCGCCGCCGGCAAGAGCCAGTTCTGGACTGTCGAGAACGGCGGCAAGCTGAAAAACTGCGCCAGCGGCAAGCTGCTGTCCAACGACCCCGCCACCGGCAGCACCTACACCGTGGCGGCGGACACCGCCGTGATCACCACCTGGTACTTATCGCCTGTCTCCGGCGCGGGGGGCTGGACCACCGTGGGCCTGTTCTACCCCGGCTGCGCCGACAGTGACGGCCTGGGCGGCACTGTGACCCACAACCTGACCCAGGGCAACTCCTCCTTCCCCCTGCGCGGCGTCATCTCCCACCCCAGCGGTGTTAAGAGCGTGGTGGTGTCGGTGAGCAACGCCTTCACCGTTTCCGCCGGGTGCAGCAATACCTGGTTCGACCTGTGGGCGCTGGATGAGGCCGCTGCCTTCAGTAAGCTCTCCCAGGGTACATACACCCTGACCATCAAGGCCACCAACGGCGCGGGCGAGACCGTGACTCTGGTCTCCTCTCCCCTGACGGTGGGTGCGCCGGATACCACCAGCACCGGTGGCCGCAACGACACCTACACCGTCACCTTCGTCAACGGCAGCGAGACCGTCACCCGGACGTACAAGCTGGGCGAGACGTACGGCGAGCTGCCCGCCGTCACCGCCGAGGGCTTCAAGGGCTGGTTCTTGTCCGACGGCACGGAGATCACCGCCAACTCCATCGTGGCGGCGGAGAACCACACCGTCACCGCCCAGTACGGCGACCTGCACACCGTCACCTTCCTGGTGGACGGCGCGACCCTCTCCACCGGCAAGCTGGCCGAGGGCAGCCTCATCACCGCTCCGGCCACCCCCATCAAGCCCGCCGACAGCAGCTACATTTACAGCTTCGCAGGCTGGCAGGATGCCGGCGGCGCGTACTTTGCCCCCGGTGCTACCTTCATGGGCAGCAGCGACATCACCTATAACGCCGTGTTCACCAAGACCGCCAACAGCGGCGGTGGCGGCGGTGGCGGCGGCACAGGCGGCGGCGGAAGCGGCGGCAGCGTGCCCCAGCCCTCCGGCAGCTACCTCACCGGCATCGCTCCCCGTACCTCCGTGGATACCCTCATCGCCGGCGGCTATACCGTGTATAGCGGCGGCACGCAGGTCACCAGCGGCATCGTGGGCACGGGCATGACCGCCGCCAACGGCGCGGCCAGCGTGACCATCGTCGTCACCGGCGATGTCAGCGGCGACGGCAAGATCACCATCACCGACGTGGTGAAGCTGCAATCCAGCGTCACCGGCGCGAACCGTCTGTCCGGCGCTTACGCCGCGGCAGCCGACATCAACGGCGACGGCAAGGTCACTATCACCGACGTGGTGCAGGCGGCTCAGATCACCGTGGGCCAGCGCACCATCAACTGACGGGAGGTCAAGCATGATCAAAAAATTCCTGCGCGGCGCGTCCTGCACCATGCTGGCGCTGCTGCTGGTGCTGCTGCTCATTCCCCAGCCTGTTCAGGCGGCGGGCGCGTCCCTGTCCGGCAGCAGCAGCATCCAGGCGGGCAACACCGTCACCCTGACGCTGTCCGTCCCCAACAGCATCTACGGACTGACCGCCGACCTGAGCTACAGCAGCAACCTGTCCTTCACCAACTATAACTGCTCCGTCAGCGGCTGGAGCATTCTGGTGAACAACAACAAGTTCAGCGCTTACGGCACGTCCAGCGCCAGCGGCGGTGTCATCGTCATCAAGCTGAAGGTCTCCGGCAGCGCCAAGGAGGGCGATGAGCTCAGCGCCTCCTTCACCAGCGTCACCGTGTCCGACGGCAACAGCGACACCGATCTGGGCACGGCCTCCTGGAGCGGCAAGGTGGGCGCAGCCCCCAGCGGCGACTGCGCGCTCAGCTCCCTGAGCTGCGGCAACGCCACCCTGTCCCCCTCCTTCACCTCCAAGACCACCTATTATTCCTGCACCGTCCCCTTCGCCGTCACCAAGCTGGATCTGAACTATAAGAAATCCGACAGCGGCGCTTCCGTCTCCGTCAGCGGCAACGATGAGCTGGCGGTGGGCGCGAACACCGTGACCATCAAGGTCACGGCGGCCAACGGCGAGACCCGGACGTATACCATCGAAGTCACCCGTGAGCAAGACCCCAACTACAAGCCCTCCACCAACGGCAAGCTGTCCGCTCTGACCATCGAGGGCGCATCCCTGTCCCCCCGGTTTTCCGCCGCGGTGACGGATTACATCGCCTACGTTCCCTACGAGACCACCTCCATCACCCTGGCCGCCCAGGCGGCGGATGAGAAGGCCAAGGGCGTCAACGGCATCGGCACGGTGCAGCTCTCCGCTGCCGAGGCGGAGACCCTCGTCACCGTCACCGGCGTGGCGGAGGACGGCAAGTCCACCCAGGTCTACACCATCCACGTCCTGCGTATGCCCGCCTATACCGGCATCATCCCCACCGTGGAGGTCATCGACCCCGCCACCATCCCCTCCGTGCCGCCGCTGGAGATCCCCGGCGTGCTGGAGCTGCCCCTGGTGGGTGAGGTCAAAACGCTGTACGTGGCCATCGCCGCGGCGGTGTTGCTGGTCGTCATCCTGTTCCTGCTGGGCTTCCTCATCGGACGCGGCAGCGGCGGCAGAGACGACGATTATGACGATGATGACCGCCAGCCGCCGGAGGATGTGCAGCCCATCCTGCCCTACTCCACCGGCAGCGTGCCCCGTCTCGTCCCCCGCGAGGAGACAGAACCCCACCCGGTGAAAGAGCCGGTCCACACCGTCCCCGTTCCCCAGCCCCAGGAGGAGACCCCTCCCCAGCCGGAGAAGACCAAGCCGGCGGTGGACGAGCCCACCAAGGCAGACGAGGATCAGGTCCGAACCATGTCCCTGGAGGACCTGCTGGACGACATCCATAATATGTAAAGTAATTAAAAAGGGGAGGCGGCGCATCGCGCCGCCTCCCCTTTGTTAAACCTTTTTCACGTTTTATATAAAGTAATTTCAAGAAAAAAGCACAAATGCTTTCAAGGTCATTAAAGATTTTTTCAAGGCGCAAATAAGCGAAATTACACCAAAAAATCAGTAATCTACCTTCATTAAGCACAAACCCTCCGGGGGCGCGGTAGGCCCGGCCTGCTTGCGATCCTTGGCCTCTAGAATGGCCTGTACCTGCTCCGGCGGCCAGTAGCCCCGGCCCACCTCCAGCAGCGTGCCCACGATGATCCGCACCATGTTCTGCAAAAAGCCCGTCCCGTGCAGCGTAAACACCACGCGATCCTTCCGCCGCTCCACCGTGATGCTGTCCACCAGCCGCACGGTGGATTTTCTCATCCGCGGGTTGCCGCAGAAGCTGGCAAAATCGTGCTCTCCCACCAGGTATCCCGCCGCCTGCCGCATCTTCTCCACGTCGGGGGAATAGTCCAAAATTGTTACGTATTTCCTGTCAAACACGGGTTTTACGTCACCGTCAAAGCAGGTATAGCGGTACGTTTTCCCCAGAGCGTTGTACCGGGCATGGAAACGCGCTCCGGCCTCCTTTACCTCCCGGACGGCGATGGCGTCGGGCAGATAGCGGTTCAAATAGTCCCGGATGGCCTCCGGCTTCTCCGCCACATCCAGCACCACATTGGCGGTCATGGCCCGGGCGTGAACGCCCGCGTCGGTGCGCCCCGCGCCGATGACGTTCACCGGCCTGCCCTGTAACTGCCCCAGCACCGTCTCCAGCTTTCCCTGAATGGTGTCCTTCCCCGGCTGGCGCTCCCAGCCGAAAAACCGCGTGCCGTCATAGGCGATGGTGAGCTTGTAGTTCTGTTCCAAAAAATCACGCCCTTTCCGCCATATCATAGCAGAAAAAGCGTGATTTGTGAAGTATTTTACAACCAATTCATCATTTTAATAAAGTTATAGAGCAGCTTGCAGCCGTAGAAAATAATGACCGCGCCGCAGACCTTATTGATGATGTTGAGTATTTTTTCGTTGAATTTACCGCCTAAAATCGACACGACTGCGGACACGGTAAAGAACCAAAGTATGGATGCTGAGCCGAAGCCGCAGATAAACGGCACATCGCCGCCGACGGGCAGCGTGGCCCGGAACGCGCCCAGCATCATCGTGCCGTCGATGATGGCCTGGGGGTTCAGCCAGGTGACAACAAAGGCGGTGGTGATGAGCTTCCACACAGGCACATTCACGTCTTTTCCGCCCTCCAGGCTGGCCTTGGAACGCAAAAGACCGATGCCGATCCAAATGACGATCAGGCTGCCCACGCAGAGGATGACCTTTTGAAGCCAGGGCAGCGCCTCCATCAGCGCCCCCGCGCCCAAAAAGCAGCACACACCCAGGGAGATGTCCCAAAAGATGACGATGAGCGCCGTCAGGTAGACGCGGCTGCGCTTCTGCGTCAGAGCACTATTGATGACGAATAAATTCTGAAGGCCGATGGGGGCGACATAGGCCAGGCCCATGGTCAACCCCTGCAAATAAATGTTCATGTTGCGTATTTACTCCTTTTACCTTACCTGCTATACTCAGTATAAAGCATTTTCCAAAAAGCGCAAGAACGCAGATTTTAATTGCCAAGTAAGGAGGAGCTTACCATGTCTCAGAGCCATTACGACTGTCCGTGTATGGAGAAATGTCCGCTGCACCACGCTATGCTGCTCATCGGCGGCAAGTGGAAGGTGCAGATCCTGTGCGCGGTACACAACGCGGGCAGCATACGGTACAACACCCTGCGGGCCAAGCTGGACGGCATCTCCAACACGGTGCTGGCCTCGGCGCTGCGGGAGCTGGAACGGGACGGGCTGGTGACGCGGCAGGAGTATCTGGAAGTGCCGGTGCGGGTGGAGTACAGCCCCACGGACGCTTGCCGGGAGCTGCTGCCCATTCTGGAGCAGCTCAGCGACTGGGCGGAAAAGCGGATGTGATACGCGGATTTCGGTGTTTTCGTAGGGGCGGACAGAGTCGTCCGCCCCTACAGAAGGGGAACGGGAGTGTTCCGCGCCTGCGGGCGCGGCGGAGCAATGAGGGCATCGCACCCTACGAAATAGCAAGGCGGGGTGCGCGTTTTACAGCTCCTTGATGAAGCAGCGGCGGCGCTTGTGCTGCTCCGTTTGAAAACTCTTCCACTGGGACTGCACCTTGTCGTTCAGCTCCAGCATCGGGCCGGTCTCCGCCTGCCGGATGCCCAGCTTGTGGCAGCCCTTCATGGTCTTGCTGAGGATGATGGCGTTGACGCCCATCTTCTGATAGTCCGGGTGGACGGCGATGAGCAGCAGATCCACCGTGTCGTTTTTGCGGAACGACTTCAGCACGTCGATCCAGCCGGTGGGCATCAGGCGGCCACGGTGCTTTTGCAGCGCGGCGGCCAGACTGGGCGCGCCCACGCCGAAGGCCACCATGTTGTTCTGCTCGTCCATGACGAAGCAGGTGGTATGGGGGTTGATGAGAGGTGCGAACTTGCTGGAATACTTCTTGATCTGCCGGTCGGTGAGCTCCACCGTGCCGTACAGCGGTGCGTAGGCCACATTTACCAGCTCAAAGAACGGCTTGAGCAGTGGCAGGTAGGACAGGCGGTTCTTGGCCTCGTGGATGTGTAGGTGGTGGCGCTTGAGGACAAAGTCGGACAGCTTCTCCCAACGCTTGATGGTGGCCTCGTCGGTGGGGACGGTGATCAGCCGCTCGATCCAGTCCACATCCTTCACGTAGCCCAGGGCGGCCATGTGGTCGATGTAGTAGGGGTGGTTGTAGTAGGTGAAGAAGCAGCTGCGGCGGTCGAAGCCCTCCACCAGCATACCCTCCCGGTCCATGTCGGTGAAGCCCAGCGGGCCGTGGACGGCGGTGCAGCCCAGCTCCCGGGCCCAGTCCTCCACGGCGGCGAACAGGGCGGCGGACACCTCCGGGTCGTCGATGAAATCCACCTGGGTGAACCGCAAACGGTTCGTGCCCCACTTGTCGTTGGCCTTGCGGGAGTGGATCGCGCCGATGCGCCCCACGGTCTCGCCGTCCCGCTCCGCCAGCCAGCAGCGGGCATCGCAGTAATCGAAGGCCGGGTTCTTGCGCCTGTCCCAGTCGGACAGGTCGTCATCATAGGTGGCGGGGACGAACTGGGGCACGTCCTTATACAATTCGTTGGGGTAATCCACAAACCGGCGCAGCTGGGCGCGGGTGGTAACGGGAACGATAGTGACCATAGGGTTAAACCTCCTGAGCAAACAAGACCAGTGTACGACATTTTCGGACAAATTGCAAGGGGGTGCTAAAAAGGGGTGGCGATTTGCGGCAAAATGTGCTACAATAGCGAAAAACAGACACGGGAGGCACGGGATATGGAATTGCAGTGGTATGACATCCGGCAGCTGGACGATGGCGAGGCGCACCGCGTGACGGCTATGATGGACGAGACGCGCCGCCGCCGCGTGGCGGATATAGCCGGGGAGGACGACAGAAAGCGCACCGTGGCCGGGGAACTGCTGGCGCGGCGGATGCTGGCGGCAAAGCTGGGCTGCGGCGAGGCGGACGTGCCCCTGACCTGGGACGAGCTGGGCAAGCCCACCGTGACGGCGGCGGGGACGTATGTGTCCGTCAGCCATTCCGGGGCGTGGGCCGTGTGCGTCACGGCGGACGTGCCGGTGGGCGTGGACGTGGAGATGGTGCGCTCCGCCCAGGAGAAGTTTATGCGCCGGGTGTGCTCTGAGGCAGAGATGGCCTGCATCCGGCCCGGCGATGACGGCGATTGCCGCCGGTTTTGGGAAATCTGGACGGCCAAGGAGGCGCTGTTCAAGCTGACGGGCAAAGGGCCGCTGCTGGCACTGAGCCGTCTGGCGCTGCCGGAGGGCGTGGCGCTGGACTATACGGAGAAAAACGGCTGCGCGCTGACGGTGGCGGCCCGGATTTTGTGAAAAAATTTGCAAAGTACGCCAAAAAGGGCTTTTCAAGCGGGCGCAAATTTGTTAGAATAGTACCGTAAAGATATGCCGCGGCGGAGAGCGGCAGGTGATTTGAGGATTTTGAGGAGGTACGCTTTTATGATCCGAGTCGGCATCATCGGCTGCGGCAAGATCGCACAGCTGCGCCATCTTCCTGAGTATGCAGCCAACCCCAACGCGCAGGTCGTGGCGTATTACGACAAGAATAAGGCCCGGGCCGAGGAGATGGCCGCCAAGTACGGCGGCAAGGTATTCGACAGCTTCTATCAGCTCATCGACGAGCCGGAACTCGACGCAGTGTCCATCTGCGTGGAGAACCGAAGCCATGCGGAGATTTGCACGGCGGCGCTGTACGCGGGCAAGCACGTGCTGTGCGAAAAGCCCATGGCGGTGACGCTGGCGGAGTGCGAGAGCATGGTGGCCGCGGCGGAGCGCAACGGCAAGCACCTGATGATCGGCCACAATATGCGGTTCGACCCGGTACACCGCAAGGCCAAGAAGCTGCTGGACGCCGGCATCATCGGCGACATCATCACGTTCCGCACCGTGCTGGGCAACTCCGGCCCGGAGGGCTGGTCGCCCGACCGCGACGCCTGGTTCTTCGATAAGAACAAGGCGGCCATGGGCGCGCTGTCCGACATGGGCATCCACAAGGTGGACCTGATCCAGTACCTGCTGGGACAGAAGGTCATCGAGACCACCGCCAAGGTGGTGACGCTGAACAAGCGTGACAACGACGGCAAGCTCATCAGCGTGGACGACAACGCGCTGTGCATCCTGAAGATGTCCGGCGGTGCGCTGGGCACGCTGGCGGCCAGCTGGACGGTATACGGCAAGGGCTGCCAGTCCACGGTGCTGTACGGCACGAAGGGCCTGATGCTGATTTACAGCGAGCCCACCGCCCCCATCATCGTCACCGACCTGGAGGGCAACCGCACCAGCTACAACTTCGACAGCATTCCCAACACCTCCGGCGTCATCGATGAGTTTGTGGACGCGCTGGAGCACAACCGCGACCCGGAGGTCTCCGGCAAGGAGGCGCTGACCACCATGCGGGCCATCTTCGGCAGCATCAAGTCCTCCGACATCGGGCGCACTGTGCCGGTGAACACGGACTTTGTGACCCATATCTGACAAAATGTGACCTGGGGCGGGCGGAGAGCCCGCCCCGTTTTCTATTTTTACTGCAAAGGAGACGGGAGTATGTACCGTATCGGCATTGACCTGGGCGGCACCAACATCGCCGTGGGCGTGGTGAACGAGGAGTATGAGATCGTGGCGGAGGCCAGCCTGCCCACTGGCGCACAGCGGCCTGCGGAGCAGGTGGTGGCGGATATGTGCCGCGCCGTGGAACTGGCTATGGAAAAGGCCGGCATCACGGCGGCGCACTGCGCGTCCATCGGCATTGGGTCGCCGGGTACGTGCGACGGCGAAAACGGCGTGGTGGCCCGGGCGTATAACCTGGGCTGGTTCAACGTGCCGGTGTGCGCCATGATGACGGAGCATTTCGGCCTGCCCTGCCATCTGAGCAACGACGCCAACTGCGCCGCGCTGGCGGAGACGGTGGCGGGCGCTGCCGTGGGCTGCCGGAGCATGGTGCTGATAACGCTGGGCACAGGCGTGGGCGGCGGCATCATCCAGGACGGGAGGATCATCAGCGGCGTAGGCGGCACAGGTGCGGAGGTGGGCCACGCGCTGCTGGTGCTGGACGGCGAGCCGTGTACCTGCGGGCGGAACGGCTGCTGGGAGGCGTATGCCTCCGCCACGGCGTTGATCCGGCAGGGCAAGCGGGCGGCGCAGGCCGACCCGGCCTCGCTGCTGGCCGGATACGGCGAAAAGCTCACGGGCAAGGACGTGTTCGACGCGGCATCGCAGGGCGATGCGGCGGCCAGGGCCGTGGTGGCGCAGTACTGCGTGTACGTGGCGGCGGGCATCACCGACCTGGTGAACATCCTCGGGCCGGAGATGGTGCTCGTCGGCGGCGGCATCAGCCGTCAGGGTGAGGCGCTGCTGGGCCCGGTGCGGGAGTATGTGGCGGATCATTGCTTCGGCGGACGGCTGCGCCAGCCGCCGGTGATCCAGTGTGCCCGGCTGGGCAACGAGGCGGGCATCATCGGCGCGGCGGCGCTGTAAACAGCAAAAAAAGAACGCCCCGGTGGGGCGTTCTTTTTTCTGTCTCAGTCGATGGTGCGGACGAAGCTCATGCCGCTCTTTTGCATATGTACGTCCAGGCGCACCCGGTCGCCGCGGATATAGCTGCGGGTGTACTCGTAGATGCGGCCATCCTCCGTGCGGGTCAGGCGCTGATGGAAGAAGGCGCAGCTTCCCGGCTCAACACCCAGCAGGGCGGCGCGTTCGCTGTCCAGGATGACGGCCTCGTAGCTCTCGTCGGCTGCAAAGGGGACGATGCCCACGTGGTAGAGCAGGCTGTAAAAGCTGTGGGTCTGGAGCATATCCCGGGTCAGGTTGGGATAGATGTACTGGGGGTAGTAGCTGGTCTCCAGGATCAGCGGCTCGCCGTCCACGTTGCGGACACGGGTGAAGCAGTAGACCGGCGTGCCCTCCCGCAGCTCCATCTTCTCGCACACCACGCCGCTGGGCGTCTCCACGGCGAAGTCCACCAGCGTGGAGGAGGGGATCTTGCCCAGGGAGGAGACCTCGGTGGTGAAGGAGTAGCGCACGCCGCGGCGGTTGGTGGCGGGGTCGGCCACGAACGTGCCGCGTCCGCGCTTGCGAACCACCAGACCCTCGTCCTCCAGCTCACCGATGGCCTGGCGTACGGTGTTGCGGCTGATGTTCAGACACCGGCACAGCTCGGCCTCGCTGGGCAGCAGCGCGCCCACGGCCAGTACGCCGGTGGAAATGTTCCGTTTGATGATGCCCACGAGCTGGGCGTACAGCGGGATGTCGCTATCCAGCGAAAGAGTGCTGTGGAGAATGGGGTTCTGTTCCATGATGGGTGTCCTTTCCCTTGTACCCTTGGGTAAGTTGTACCTATTGTACCATACAATTCAAAAGAATGGTAGAGGTAATTTGAGGTTTTGTAAAATTTTCTATCGGGATAACGGAAAACTTGTGTGTGTGTGTGGACTGCACTGGCTTTGCCATTCCGAAGTGAATGGCCCGGCTTCTTATGCAGAAAAGTCCTTCGCTGCGGAAACAGCGCCGCCCCGGTGGGACGGCGCTGTTTCCGGAACAAAAAGAAGGAAAACCTTACAGTGGAAAAGCAGATTATTTGTGGTCCACGCTGGCCATGTGCTCGATGAGGCACAGAACCTTGTCGGAGTAGCCCATCTCGTTGTCGTACCAGCTGACGACCTTGACGAAGGTGTCGGTCAGGGCGATGCCGGCCTTGGCGTCGAAGATGGAGGTGTGCGTGTCGCCCAGGAAGTCGGAGGACACAACGGCCTCGTCGGTGTAGGCCAGGATGCCCTTCAGCTCGTTCTCGCTGGCCTTCTTCATGGCGGCGCAGATCTCATCGTAGGAGGCGGGCTTGCTCAGGTTGACGGTCAGGTCCACCACGGACACATCCAGGGTGGGAACGCGCATGGACATACCCGTCAGCTTGCCGTTCAGGCTGGGAATGACTTTGCCCACGGCCTTGGCAGCGCCGGTGGAGCTGGGGATGATATTGCCGGAGGCGGCGCGGCCACCGCGCCAGTCCTTCAGGGACACGCCGTCCACCGTCTTCTGAGTGGCGGTGGTGGAGTGTACAGTGGTCATCAGACCGTCGGTGATGCCGAAGTTGTCGTGCAGCACCTTGGCGATGGGGGCCAGACAGTTGGTGGTGCAGCTGGCGTTGGACACGAACTGCATATCGGAGGTGTAGGTGTCCTGGTTCACGCCCATGACGAACATGGGAGTGTCGTCCTTGGAGGGGGCGGACATGACCACGTGCTTTGCACCGGCGGCGATATGGCCGGCGGCCTTCTCCTTGGTCAGGAACAGGCCCGTGGACTCGATGACATACTCAGCGCCCACTTTGGCCCAGGGCAGGTTGGCGGGGTCACGCTCGGCGAACACGGGGATGGACTTGCCGTTGACCACGATGTTATTGCCCTCGGCGGAGACCTCACCCTGGAACTTGCCGTGCATGGTGTCGAACTTCAGCATATAGGCCAGATAATCGGCGGGACACAGATCGTTGATGCCCACGATCTCAATGTTGGGATGGTTCAGGCAGCAGCGCATGACCATACGACCGATACGACCGAAACCGTTGATACCGACTTTGATACTCATAAAAACATCTTCCTCTCTGACTGGAATATCCTAAATGTATGGTATGTTTAGAATTATATCCAGTTTTCAAAAAATTGCAAGTCCTTTTTTAAACTTTTTTCAAGTTGTTTTACATTCCACGAAAATTTGACAAACATCTTGTGTTTTATTGGGCCATTTGGTATCATGTGGAGAGTACGGAAAAAAGCGACACGGATAGGTCGGGACGCCGGAGAGATGCTGACGATGACGATCGTGTGAAAGGGGTAGCTCATGAGCAACCAAGAGCGGGAAGAACAGCTTCTCTACGAGATGATGCCGCACGTAGCCACGCAGATGCGGCTGTCGCTGGCCGGTATTTACGTGGCGGCGGCGCGGCTTGCTCCGGCGGAGGAGCGTGCGCGAGACCCGGAGCTGGATAAAAACGCGGCTATGCTGCTGCAGGGATATTTCCGCCTGCTGCGGCTGGCCAACGAGCTGGATGCCGCGCCGCTGCTGGCCAGCAGCGCACTCTTGCCCACCCAAAACACGGAGTTGGTGGAATGGGTGAACTCCCTGGTGATGGAGGCGCAGCCGCTGTTTGAATTGCAGGGCGTGAAGCTGTCCGTGCAGTGTGCCCTGCGAAGCCACGTGGCGGCGGTGCATCGACCGCATCTGCGGCGGGCGCTGTGGCAGCTGCTGGGCAACGCGCTGAAATACACGGAGGCGGGCGGCACGGTGACGGTGACGCTGCAATGCCAGCACCAGCAGGTGCTGATACAGGTGGCGGACACCGGGTGCGGCATCGAGCCGGAGCGGCTGGAGGATGTGTTCCGCCTGTATATGCTGCCCCAGCGTGTGGCGCAAAGCCCCAGCGGGCTGGGGCTGGGCCTGCCGTTGGCGCGGAAGGTGGCGGAGCGGCACGGAGGCCGTCTGCTGCTGGACAGCAAGGTGGGGCAGGGGACGTGCGTGACGCTGGCCCTGCCGGATCAGCGGACGGACGCGGTGCTGGAGGAGCCCCGGGCCGATTATGCGGGAGGCTTCCAGCCGGCGCTGCTGGAGCTGGCGGACGGACTGCCGTTCCACGCATACCGTCAGGTGCATTTGGATGAATGAGACCCTATGGCCGACGGGTACGCCCGTCGGCCAAATAATACCATCCGCCGGTAGTATGGCTGTCTGCCGGGGGATTATGCGGAGAAATGACCATGAATGAGAAAAAAAGAGTGCTGGTGGCCATGTCCGGCGGGGTGGACAGCTCCGCCGCGGCAGCGCTGCTGGTGCGTCAGGGCTACGACTGCGACGGCGCGATGCTGAAGCTGTACCGGGGGGAGGACGGGCGGTGCTGCTCCGCCGATGACGCGGAGGACGCACGGCAGGCTGCCGCCCGGCTGGGGATGCGGTTTTACGTGTTCAACGAGACGGAGAAATTCCAGCGCTGCGTGATGGATCGGTTCGTCAGCGAGTATGTGGCCGGGAGGACGCCCAATCCCTGTATCGACTGCAACCGGGAGCTGAAGTTCGGCGCGCTGCTGGAGCGGGCGCTGACGCTGGGCTACGACTACATCGCCACGGGGCACTATGCCCGGGTGGACGTTGACCCGGACACGGGGCGGTATCGGCTGCTGCGTGGCCGGGAGCGGCGGAAGGATCAGAGCTACGTGCTGTACCAGCTGACCCAGCACCAGCTGCGCCACCTGCTGCTGCCGGTGGGGGACTACGACAAGCCCGCCATCCGGGAGCAGGCGCGGCAGGCGGGGCTGGAAAACGCCGACAAGGGCGACAGCCAGGACATCTGCTTCGTGCCGGACGGCGACTATGTGGGTTTTTTGCAGCGGCAGGGCGTGGTGCTGACGCCGGGTGACTTTGTGGACAGGGAGGGCCGGGTGCTGGGCCGTCACCGGGGGCTGCCCTGCTACACCGCGGGGCAGCGGAAGGGCCTGGGCGTGGCCGCGGGCAAGCACGTGTACGTGCTGCGGAAAAACGGCGAGGACAACACCATTCTGCTGGGGGATGACGAGGAGCTGTACGCCTCCGCGCTGCGGGCCAGCCATGTCAACTGGATCAGCGGCGAGACGCCGGGCGGCCCGGTGCGCTGCGCCGCCAAGACGCGGTACAGTCAGACGGAATCGGCCTGCACCGCCTATCCGATGCCGGACGGCGGGCTGCGGGTGGTGTTCGACCAACCGCAGCGGGCCATCACCGCCGGGCAGGCGGTGGTGCTGTACGATGGCGAGGAGGTGCTGGGCGGCGGCACGATCGAAAGCAGCGAGGACTGAAAGACGGGAGCGCGATGCGCTCCCGTTATTCTATATTCTATGCGGCACTTTTGCGAAAAGGTGTGACAAACGGGGAAAAGTATGATAGAATGTCCGTTAGTATTTACCACATACAGGAGGCACAGGCTATGCGGCAGTACCCGCAACTGGAATTTGATTTGGAAAAGCTGCGGAGCAACGCTCGTGCGGTGATCTCCCGCTGTCACCGGCAGCATATCCGGGTGTGCGGCGTGGTGAAGGGCGCGGACGGGCTGCCGGAGGTGGCGCGGACGCTGCGGCAGTGCGGCGCGGAGGAGCTGGGCACCAGCCGGCTGGAGCAGGTGGCCAAATGCCGGGCTGCCGGCGTGGACGGCCCGTGGCTGCTGATCCGCATCCCGGCGCTGACGGAGCTGCCCGACGTGGTGTCGCTGTGCGAGACATCGCTGCAAAGCGAGTGGGCCACGCTGGCGGCGCTGGAGCGGGAGTGTGCCCGTCAGGGCAAGACCCACCGGGTCATCGTCATGGCCGACCTGGGCGACCTGCGGGAGGGCTTTTGGGACAAGGACGAGCTGGTGGAGGTGTGCGTCCGCGTGGAGCGGGAGCTGCCTCACGTACACCTGGCCGGCATCGGCGTGAACCTGACGTGCTACGGCTCGACCAAGCCCACGCCGGAGAAGATGCACGAGCTGCTGGCCTTGCGGCGGCGGATCGAGGCACGGATCGGGCGGACGCTGGAGGTGGCCTCCGGCGGCGCGACCAGTTCCTTCACGCTGGTACACTGGGGCACGATGCCGGAGGGCATCGACCACCTGCGTATCGGCGAGGCCATCCTGCTGGGCAAGGACTTGCAGGTGGACTGGGGCATCCGTGACATGGACTATTTGCAAATGGACGCGCTGACGCTGCGGGCGGAGGTCATCGAGGTAAAGGACAAGCCCACCTATCCCATCGGGGAATTTGCCATCGACGCCTTCGGGCGCAAGCCGGTGTACGAGGATCGGGGCGTCCGGCGGCGGGCCATTTTGGCGCTGGGCCGGGCCGATGTGGGCGAGCTGGAGAGCCTGATCCCCCGTGAGCCGGGACTGACGGTCATCGGCGGGTCGTCCGACCATTGCATCGTGGACGTGGAGGACTGCCCCCGGCATCTGGAGGTCGGCGACGTGGTGGAGTTTTCGCTGTGTTACAGCCACATGCTGTATGCCACGGCGCGAAGCGATATGCGTATCAATTTCAAACATATACAGGAGGCAGAGTAAGGAAATGGGAGATATTTCAATACTGATCATCGGCATCATCGACACGCTGTTCGGCTTTTTCGTGGTCGCGCCCTGCATTTTGAACGCCGTCAGCCTGTTCGGCGTGCAGAAGCAGTTCGCCAAGGTCATGGTGGACGAGGGTGTCATTAAGGCGGAGGACGTGCAGCGCATCCATCCCAAGAAGCAGATCGCCGGGATCATCGTGTCGGCGCTGGTGCTGGCGGTGCTGATCTACACCTGCGCCAAGAGCGCGCCCTGGGGTTATGCCTGCGGCGGCGTGGCCACGGTGGTGGGCTTCCTGAAATACCGCAACATCGTGCAGTACAACAGCCTGACGGTGAAGCGCTTCCGCAACACCTACAAGGAAGACATGGACGTGAAGAAGTTCAATGAGTTCGTGGAAACGCATTTCTGAGAGTGCAGCTATCCGGGCGGCGGGCCGCCCGGATAGCTTTTTTCATATTAAAGGAGAGACTGCTTCGGCAGTCTCTCCTTTTATTAGGGATGTGTCGCCTTATTTGTTGGCGAAGTGTGCCTTGTTGGCGGCAGCGATCTCCGCGATAGCGGAGGCGTGCTTCTTGGCCACGATGGCCTTGATGACGAACAGGGTGACGACCAGTAGGGCGATGGCGATGATCATGCAGATCACCACATTCTGCACCAGGCCGGCGATGATGTAGCTGACGAAGGAAACGACAGCCACGGTGACACCGTAGGGGATCTGGGTGGAGACGTGGTTCAGGTGATAGCAGTGAGCACCGGCAGAGGCCATGATGGTGGTGTCGGAGATGGGGGACAGGTGGTCGCCGCAGACGCCGCCGGCGCAGGAGGCCGCGATGCCGATGGACAGCAGGGTCAGCTGATCGGTCCAGTCAAACACGGCGCAGACCAGGGGAACCATGATGCCGATCGTGCCCCAGGACGTACCGGTGGCGAAGCCGATGAAGCAGGCCACGATGAAGATCACGGCGGGCAGGAACTTGGCCAGGTCGCCGGTGTTGGCCATAACGCCCTCGACGAACGTGCCGACCTGCAGACCGTTGTCGCGGCACAGACCGCACAGCGTCCAGGCGAAGCAGAGGATCAGGATGGGGGAGACCATCTGAATGAAGCCGTTGGGCACGGACTCGAAGGACTTCTCGAAGCCGATCAGGCCGCGCAGCCAGTAGTAAATGAAGGTGAACACGATGGCCACGATAGAGCCAAGGCACAGGCCAGGACCGGCGGAAGCGTCGGAGAAGGACATGATGAAGTTGTGGTAGTTGTCGCTCTCGGCATCCCACATACCGCCGGTCCAGATCAGACCAACGATGCACAGGGCGATCAGAACGATAACGGGAACGAGCAGGTCCGCCACGGAGGAGTGCTTCTCGCCTTCCTCGTAGTCGTCAGCACCGGCGAAGGGACGGTGCTCGGTGGTGAACAGGTCGTCCTTGACCTGGGCGTTGTACTCATGGGTCAGCATCGGGCCGTAGTCAATGTTGAACACGGAGATGATGATGATCATGATGAGGGTCAGAATGCAGTAGTAGTTCCAGGGAATTTGGCTCAGGAACATGGAGATACGAGAGCCGGGGAAGCCTTCGGGCACGTAGGACGCAACGGCGGCGGCCCAGGAGGATACGGGAGCGAGCATACACACGGGCGCGGCAGTGGCGTCGATGATGTAGGCCAGCTTGGCGCGGGAGATGTTGTGGCTCTCGGTGACGGGACGCATGACAGCGCCCACGGTCAGGCAGTTGAAGTAGTCGTCGATGAAGATCAGCACGCCCAGCAGCATGGACAGCAGCTGTGCGCCGCAGCGGGACTTGACCGCCTTGGTGGCCCAGCGGCCAAACGCGGCAGAACCGCCGGCCTTGTTCATCAGGTCCACCATGATGCCCAGGATGACCAGGAAGATCAGGATGGAGATGTCGATGGCGTTGATCATACCCACGCCGTCGCCAGCGCCGATGAAGTTTATCACCGTCTGCCAGGGAGCGAAGTCAGCCAGCAGCAGCGCGCCGACCAGGCAGCCCAGGAACAGAGAGGAATACACTTCCTTGCTGATCAGAGCCAGGGCGATGGCGACCACGGGGGGAAACAGAGCCCAGCCGGTGGCAACGAAGCCAGAACCGTCGTTGGAGACCTTGGCGATGACCAGGGCCACGACGACGATCGCCAGGGCTACGCCATACGCGATCTTTGTACTTTTCTTTTCCATAGTGTGTGATTTACCTCCTCACAAATTGGTGCGCCCATTGTAAGCGCTTTCCATCTGATTGTCAATATTTCAGCAATCCGCGAGGTTGGTAGATTTGAACAAATTATGAACCGCGCTTTTTACCTTTCCTCCAATTTTGAGAGTAATTAGCGCGAATTTATCGTAGAAAGCCGTTTCTTCCCGGCTGTTTTATATAGATAATGTTAGCTTTTTTGGTTAGGCTTGATGTCCATTTAACGAGATGGACTGTTATCTTTTCACGCACTGAACGCAATAGCGTTTTGATATGAAAACGATATTTCAATAAAATGTGCGAGAGGACTGCGCCACCGAGCATAAAAAAGAGACTGCCGAAGCAGTCTCTTTTTATTAGGTATGTGTCGCCTTACTTGGCAGCATAGTGCGCCTTGTTGGCGGCAGCGATCTCAGCGATCACAGCAGCATGCTTCTTGGACACGACAGCCTTGATGACGAACAGGGTAGCGACCATCAGCACAACGGCGATGATCATGCAGATCACCACGTTCTGCACCAGACCGGCGATGATGAAGCTGACGAAGGAAACGGCAGCCACGGTGACACCGTAGGGGATCTGGGTGGAGACATGGTTCAGGTGGTAGCAGTGAGCACCAGCGGAAGCCATGATGGTGGTATCGGAGATGGGGGACAGGTGGTCGCCGCACACGCCGCCGGCGCAGGAAGCGGCCAAACCGATGGACAGCAGGTCAACCTGGGTCGTCCAGTCAAACACAGCGCAGACCAGGGGGACCATGATGCCGATCGTGCCCCAGGACGTACCGGTGGCGAAGCCGATGAAGCAGGCCACGATGAAGATCACGGCGGGCAGGAACTTGGCCAGGTCGCCGGTGTTGGCCATAACGCCCTCGACGAACGTGCCGACCTGCAGACCGTTGTCGCGGCACAGACCGCACAGCGTCCAGGCGAAGCAGAGGATCAGGATGGGGGAGACCATCTGAATGAAGCCGTTGGGCACGGACTCGAAGGACTTCTCGAAGCCGATCAGGCCGCGCAGCCAGTAGTAAATGAAGGTGAACACGATGGCCACGATAGAGCCAAGGCACAGGCCAGGACCGGCGGAAGCGTCGGAGAAGGACATGATGAAGTTGTGGTAGTTGTCGCTCTCGGCATCCCACATACCGCCGGTCCAGATCAGACCAACGATGCACAGGGCGATCAGAACGATAACGGGAACGAGCAGGTCCGCCACGGAGGAGTGCTTCTCGCCTTCCTCGTAGTCGTCAGCACCGGCGAAGGGACGGTGCTCGGTGGTGAACAGGTCGTCCTTGACCTGGGCGTTGTACTCATGGGTCAGCATCGGGCCGTAGTCAATGTTGAACACGGAGATGACGATGATCATGACCAGGGACAGAATGCAGTAGTAGTTGTAGGGGATCTGGCTGAGGAACATGGAGATGCGGGAGCCGGGGAAGCCATCGGGCACATAGGACGCAACGGCGGCGGCCCAGGAGGACACGGGAGCGAGCATACACACGGGCGCGGCAGTGGCATCGATGATGTAGGCCAGCTTGGCGCGGGAAATGTTGTGGCTCTCGGTGACGGGACGCATAACAGCGCCCACGGTCAGGCAGTTGAAATAGTCGTCGATGAAGATCAGCACGCCCAGCAGCATGGTCATCAGCTGCGCGCCCACGCGGGTCTTCACGGCCTTCTTGGCCCAGCGGCCAAACGCGGCAGAGCCGCCGGCCTTGTTCATCAGGTCCACCATGATGCCCAGGATGACCAGGAAGATCAGGATGGAGATGTCGATGGCGTTGATCATACCCACGCCGTCGCCAGCGCCGATGAAGTTTATCACCGTCTGCCAGGGAGCGAAGTCAGCCAGCAGCAGCGCGCCGACCAGGCAGCCCAGGAACAGAGAGGAATACACTTCCTTGCTGATCAGAGCCAGGGCGATGGCGACCACGGGGGGAAACAGAGCCCAGCCGGTGGCAACGAAGCCAGAACCGTCGTTGGAGACCTTGGCGATGACCAGGGCCACGACGACGATCGCCAGGGCTACGCCATACGCGATCTTTGTACTTTTCTTTTCCATAGTGTGTGATTTACCTCCTCACAAATTGGTGACAACATCCTAACGTGTTATTAGCAGATTGTCAACATTTCAGCAATCCGCGAGGCAGGTAATTTTGAACAAATTATGAACCTGTTTTTCTCCCTTTTCCCCAATTTTGGGCCGTTTTTTCGATTTCTTATCGGATGAGATATAATCCTTTACAAATTCTTAACGCCCGCAAAACGTCTCTTTCTAAATTTTATATAATGACGTATCAATAGGATGGTCGGTATACTTGCCGATATATCAACATACCGTGCCATAAAAAAGGAAGGGCGTACGCCCTTCCTTTTTAGGAGCTTGCGGATAGCTTACTTGGTATACAGAGCCTTGTCGGCCTCCGCCATCTCGGCGAAGATGCCGGCGTGCTTCTTGGCCACGACAGCCTTGATGACGAACAGGGTAACGACCATCAGCACAACGGCGATGATCATGCAGATCACCACGTTCTGCACCAGACCGGCGATGATGAAGCTGACGAAGGAAACGGCAGCCACGGTGACACCGTAGGGGATCTGGGTGGAGACATGGTTCAGGTGGTAGCAGTGAGCACCAGCGGAAGCCATGATGGTGGTATCGGAGATGGGGGACAGGTGGTCGCCGCACACGCCGCCGGCGCAGGAAGCGGCCAAACCGATGGACAGCAGGTCAACCTGGGTCGTCCAGTCAAACACAGCGCAGACCAGGGGGACCATGATGCCGATCGTGCCCCAGGACGTACCGGTGGCGAAGCCGATGAAGCAGGCCACGATGAAGATCACGGCGGGCAGGAACTTGGCCAGGTCGCCGGTGTTGGCCATAACGCCCTCGACGAACGTGCCGACCTGCAGACCGTTGTCGCGGCACAGACCGCACAGCGTCCAGGCGAAGCAGAGGATCAGGATGGGGGAGACCATCTGAATGAAGCCGTTGGGCACGGACTCGAAGGACTTCTCGAAGCCGATCAGGCCGCGCAGCCAGTAGTAAATGAAGGTGAACACGATGGCCACGATAGAGCCAAGGCACAGGCCAGGACCGGCGGAAGCGTCGGAGAAGGACATGATGAAGTTGTGGTAGTTGTCGCTCTCGGCATCCCACATACCGCCGGTCCAGATCAGACCAACGATGCACAGGGCGATCAGAACGATAACGGGAACGAGCAGGTCCGCCACGGAGGAGTGCTTCTCGCCTTCCTCGTAGTCGTCAGCACCGGCGAAGGGACGGTGCTCGGTGGTGAACAGGTCGTCCTTGACCTGGGCGTTGTACTCATGGGTCAGCATCGGGCCGTAGTCAATGTTGAACACGGAGATGACGATGATCATGACCAGGGACAGAATGCAGTAGTAGTTGTAGGGGATCTGGCTGAGGAACATGGAGATGCGGGAGCCGGGGAAGCCATCGGGCACATAGGACGCAACGGCGGCGGCCCAGGAGGACACGGGAGCGAGCATACACACGGGCGCGGCAGTGGCATCGATGATGTAGGCCAGCTTGGCGCGGGAAATGTTGTGGCTCTCGGTGACGGGACGCATAACAGCGCCCACGGTCAGGCAGTTGAAATAGTCGTCGATGAAGATCAGCACGCCCAGCAGCATGGTCATCAGCTGCGCGCCCACGCGGGTCTTCACGGCCTTCTTGGCCCAGCGGCCAAACGCGGCAGAGCCGCCGGCCTTGTTCATCAGGTCCACCATGATGCCCAGGATGACCAGGAAGATCAGGATGGAGATGTCGATGGCGTTGATCATACCCACGCCGTCGCCAGCGCCGATGAAGTTTATCACCGTCTGCCAGGGAGCGAAGTCAGCCAGCAGCAGCGCGCCGACCAGGCAGCCCAGGAACAGAGAGGAATACACTTCCTTGCTGATCAGAGCCAGGGCGATGGCGACCACGGGGGGAAACAGAGCCCAGCCGGTGGCAACGAAGCCAGAACCGTCGTTGGAGACCTTGGCGATGACCAGGGCCACGACGACGATCGCCAGGGCTACGCCATACGCGATCTTTGTACTTTTCTTTTCCATAGTGTGTGATTTACCTCCTCACAAATTGGTTCTTTTATCATACCTGCCTGCTAAGAAATTGTCAAGTTCTTAACAGCAGTTTCCATTATTTTAACAAATTATGAACGCCATTTTCGTCATTATTACAAGGAAAATGAGGAGGATGGTACGACAGACCAAGAGCGAGAAGCCTTTTGATGCGGTGCATTTTGCGGCGCAAAAGAAAAAAAGAGCGCCGGTGCGAAAGCACCGGCGCTCCTATGTGCCTGTTAAGACGCGGCTGTTAAAATGCTGTTAAACAGCAGCTCTTAGCCGAAGAAGTCTGTCAACTGGCCATACAGGATCAGGATCATGCACAGCGGGGTGATGTACTTGATGCAGAACTTGAAGAAGCCGTAGCTGCCCATAGCGTGGCCGGACTGCTCGCACTCCTCCTTGACCATCTCAGGACCGACCTCCCAGCCGATCATGATGGACATCAGCAGCGCGCCCAGAGGCATCATAACGCCCTCAGACAGCATATCGAAGAAGTCCAGCCAGCAGTCGTTCCACATGCGGATGGAGGTGTCGGGCAAATTCAGCAGCTTCCACGGTGTGAAGCTGGCGCCGCCCAGCTGGTCAGCGCAGACCAGGATGCAGCCCAGACCCACGCAGGCAGCGGCGATGAGGGTGTACGCCTTGCGCTTGTCGCCTTTGCCGGCATCGCGGGCCTTATCCACGAAGTGGGCCACGATGACCTCCAGCAGGGAGATGGAGGAGGAGATGGCGGCAAAGACCACCAGCAGATAGAACAGGATGCCGAAGATAGGACCGAGAGCGCCCATGCGGCTGAACACGTTCTGCATGGTGATGAACAGCAGGGACGGGCCGCCCAGCGCGCCGTCGGGGTCGAGGGCGAAGCGGCCAGGGATAACGCACAGACCGGCCATCAGGGCCACCAGGGTATCCATGGTGATGATGAGGATGGCGTTCTTCTGCAGGTTCTCCTTCTTCTGCAGGTAAGAGCCGTAGGTGATCATAGCGCCCATGCCCAGAGACAGGGAGAAGAACATCTGACCGCCGGCGGTGGACAGTACCTTCAGGAAGCTGGGTGCTTCGGCGATAACGCCGTTGGCCAAAGCCCAACCGGGAACGAACATATACTTCAGGCCGTCCACAGCGCCCTCGAGGGTGCAGGCACGGATGATGCAGATCAGCAGAGCCACGAACAGGGCGGGCATACCGACGGAGCAGACCTTCTCGATACCGCCGCCCACGCCGCCGAGGACGATGAGCATGGTCAGCGCCACGAAGATCAGGCCGTAGATGATGGCTTCACCGGGGTTGCCGATGAAGTTGTTGAACACGTCGGCGCCGCTGAGACCGTTAGAGCCGAAGCTGGCATGGAACAGGTCGCCCACATTCAGAACGGTGTACTTGATGCAGTAGCCGCCCAGGGCGCAATAGAAGAACAGAATGAAGAACGCGGAGGCGATGCCCATCCAGCCCATCCACTTGAACTTCTTGGACAGGACGTGATAGGCCTCCACAGCGCCCTTGCCGGTCTTACGACCGATGGCCAGCTCGCCCACCATGACGATGAAGCCGCAGAGAACTGCCAGGATCAGGTAGATGATGAGGAACGTGAAGCCGCCGGAGGCGCCCATCTTATTGGGGAAGCCCCAGATATTGCCCAGACCGACGGCAGAGCCGACGGCAGCCATGAGGAAACCAAAATTGGTTCCAAAGCCTTTTCTTTCTTCCATAGTTTTCTCTCCTTACTCGTTTTGCCCGCCCTATGAAAAGCGGGCTGAGGTTATCTTACCGCAGGAGGAAACCGCTGTAAATAAGGCGGGGCGTTCCTTAACGCATGGTTGCTGAAAGCGGTGATTTTCTTTATCTTGCGCTTATAAAGGGAGCATAAAGTGCCGTTTTGCGGCGGTAAAAATTTTCGCAAGAAGAAACAGGCGGGAGCTGCCGCTCCCGCCTGCTCACTGCTGTATAGGTATGTACGGTCAGTCGCCCTCGCGCATACGGTAGCCCACGCCCACCTCGGTGAAGATGTACTGGGGGTTGCCGGGGGTGGGCTCGATCTTGCGGCGGATGTTGGCCATGTTCACCCGCAGGATCTGATTGTCCGTCTTGGCCTTGGGCCCCCACAGCTCCCGGATGATGAAGTCGTAGGTCAGTACCTTGCCGGCGTATTTGCCCAGCAGGGCCACGATCTTGTATTCGTTGACGGTGAGCCCGGCGTTCTCGCCGCGCATCAGCACCTGGTGCTTGTCGTAGTCGATGGTCAGGTCGCCGGTGACGAACTTGCCGGACTGGGCGATCTGGGTGTTGGACAGGGTGGTGCGGGTGTGGCGGATGGCGGTGCGGATGCGGGCCAGCAGCTCCGACGTGCCGAAGGGCTTGACCAGGTAGTCGTCCGCGCCGTAGTCCAGCGCCTCCACCTTGTCATGCTCGTGGTTGCGGGCGGAGACCACCACCACCGGCAGGTTGGACCACTTGCGGACGGACTTCAGCACCTCCATGCCGTCCATATCCGGCAGGCCCAGATCCAGCACGATCATGTCGGGACAGTGGGAGGCGATCATGGTCAGGGCCTCCTCGCCGCTGCGTACCACGATGGTATCGAAGCCGTTGGCGGTCAGGATCATGGAAATAAAATTGCTGATGGACTGCTCGTCCTCTACGATCAGGACTTTATCTTTGATCTTCATTGTCGTCTCCTTTCATAGGCAGCGTCACGGTAAAGCATGCGCCGCCATCTCGCTTATTTTCACCGCGGATCACACCGCCGTGGGCCTGTACCACCGTGCGGCACACGGACAGGCCGATGCCCATGCTGCGCTTGCCGTCGCTGCGCCGGTCGCTGCGTGCCGCGCCGTCAAACAGCCGGGGCAGCAGCGACAGCGGAATGCCCCGCCCATCGTCGGACACGGTGAACACGGCGTTGTCTCCCTCCCGCCGCAGCGTTACGTCAATGTGGTGCGTCTCGCCGTGGATCACGGCGTTCTCCATCAGGTTCACCAGCACCTGCTCGATAAGCAGGGGGTCCATGGGGACCATCATCAGCTCCTCCGGCAGGTGTACCCGGATGTCCACATCCGAGTAGTGCTTGTGGGTCTTGGCCACAGCACCCTCGATGACCTCCTCCGCCGCCTCCGGGACTTTCTTCACCCGGGCCTCCTCGGCGTTGTTGATCCGGGTGATGGACAGCAGGTTCTCCACGATGCGGATGAGCCACTCCGAGTCCTCGTTGGTACACTGGAGAAGCTGGCGGCGCTGCTCCGGCGTCAGGGTGTTCTCCTGCTCCAGCAGCACGTTGGTCGCGCCCACGATGCTGGTCAGCGGCGTGCGGATGTCGTGGGACACCGCCCGCAGCAGGTCGGCGTACATCTTCTCCCGCTCCGCCTCCCGGCGGATGGCCTCCGTCTGCTTGGCCCGGCTGGTGACGGTGGCCGTCAGGATGGAGATGGTCATCATGACCAGGAACGTCAGCGGGAAGCCGGTAAGGGTGAAGCTGATGTGCCAAAAGGGGTAGGTGAAGATGATGTCCACGCTGAACACGCCCACAATGGCCACAATGACGCCCAGCAGGTAGCCGCTGGTCCAGTAGGCCGTCAGGAACACGTCCAGCAGGAAGACCATGGCCACATAGCTGGTGTCGTTGTGAGGGTCGAAGCTGCGAAGCAGCAGACAGCCCATCACCGCCACCAAATACATCACCACGGCCAGCAGCACGTCCTTGCCGGTAAAGCGCAGGCCCGCCGCCTTGCTGAACCGCTGCCATTTGCTATTCGGTTTTTTGCTCACAGGGCGTATCCCCCTCCTCTCGCGTTTGTATGGCGCTATTATACCGCAGCGCAAGGCGTTACGGCATAATTCGCCGCCTTTTTCGGCTGCCCGGCCTTGCCGGGCGAGAAAAACGGCGATGAAACAGGCTGTCGCAAAAGCCTGTCATTGCGAGCCAGTCCGCAGACTGGCGTGGCAATCCGTTCTCAAAACACATGATTTTTGCGCTTTAGCATAGATTTGCAGCTAAAAGATTGCGGATTCCCACGTCGCTTCGCGCCGCGAAGCAAGTACCCTTGGGGTGCTCCTCGGAATGACAGGATATGTTTATCGACGCGCTGAATAGCCGCTTTGCGGCTATTATAGCATATCTTCGCGTTAAGAAATAGTAAAGAAATTGTTAAGACACGCCGGATAAACCGCTAAGATCATCTCTCTCCGGGCGGGTTGACAAGAGGCGGTGCTTTTGCTATCTTATAGGGATGCAAAGAGAATATCCCGTCGTTTTCGGCGTTGGGAAAAGAGGTATATAGATTATGTATGATGCGGTGATCATAGGCGGCGGCGCGGTGGGCTGCGCCGTGGCCCGGTATCTCAGCCGCTATCGGCTGAGCATCTGCCTGGTGGAGCGGGGCGAGGACGTGTGCGTGGGCACAAGTAAGGCCAACTCCGCCATCTGCCACGCGGGCTTTGACGCGCCGGTGGGCTCGGCCAAGGCCCGGTTCAACGTGGAGGGCTCACGGATGATGGAGGGCCTATCCCAAGAGCTGGACTTTCCCTACCGGCGGTGCGGCTCGCTGGTGCTGTGCTTTGACGAGGCGGAGCTGCCACGTCTGCGGGAGCTGCTGGAGCGGGGCGTACAGAACGGCGTGGAGGGGCTGGAGATCCTGGACAGGGCGGCGCTCCGCGCCCTTGAGCCGGCGGTGTCGGACAAGGCGGTGGCGGCCCTGTGGGCACCTACCGGCGCGGTGCTGTGCCCCTTCGGCATGACCATCGCCCTGGCGGAGAACGCCGCCGCCAACGGCTGCGCCTTCCGCTTCAACACCGAGGTCGCCCGCATTGAGCGCCGGGACGGCTTTTTCCGCCTCCACACCGGCGGGGACTGCATCGACACGCGGGTGGTCATCAGCGCCGCCGGTGTGTACGGCGACGCGCTGCACAACCAGCTATGCGCGGACAAGCTGACCATCGTGCCCCGGCGGGGTGAATACTGTTTGCTGGACCGCACCTGCGGCCAGCTGGTGCAGCACACCATCTTCCAGCTGCCCTCCGCCATGGGCAAGGGTGTGCTGGTCACGCCCACGGTACACGGCAACCTGCTGGTTGGGCCTACCGCCGTGGATCAGCCGGACAAGGATCGCACCGCCACCACGGCGGAGGGGCTGCGCTCCGTGGCGGAGACGGCGGCCAAGAGCGTGGAGAACCTGCCCATGCGGGACGTGATCACCAGCTTTGCCGGACTTCGGGCGCACCTCAGCGGCCCGGAGGACGACTTCATCGTGGGCGAGAGCACCGACGGCTTCTTCGAGGCGGTGGGCATCGAGTCCCCCGGTCTGTCCTCCGCCCCGGCCATTGGCCGGTATTTGGCGGAGCTGGCGGCGGCGAAGCTCCACGCGGCGGAAAAGAAGGATTTCATCGCCCAGCGCCGGGATATGCCCCATCCCCGCGAGATGGACTTCGCGTCCCGGCAGGATCTCATCGCCCGCGACCCGGCCTACGGTCAGGTCATCTGCCGGTGCGAGGGCGTCACCGAGGGCGAGATACGGGACGCCATCCGCCGCGTGCCGGGCGCACGGTCGCTGGACGGCGTCAAGCGCCGTGTGCGGGCCGGTATGGGCCGGTGTCAGGGCGGCTTCTGCGGCCCGAAGGTCATGGAGCTGCTGAGCCGGGAGCTGCACGTGCCCATAACGGCGCTTACCAAGGGCGGCGGCGAGAGCCGCCTGCTGGCGGGGCGCACCAAGGAGGTGCTGTGATGAAGGAAGTACAGCTTGCCATCGTGGGTGGCGGCCCTGCCGGGCTGGCAGCCGCCGTCAGCGCCTATGACGAGGGCGTGCGCGACATTTTGATACTGGAGCGAGACAGCGAGCCCGGCGGCATACTGAACCAGTGCATCCACGCCGGGTTCGGCCTGCACACCTTCGGCCAGGAGCTGACCGGGCCGGAGTACGCCCAGCGGTACATCGACGAGATGCGCCGCCGGGATATTGAGCTGTGGACGGACTGCATGGTGCTGGACGTGTCCCCGGAGCGGGTGCTGACGGTCACGGGCCGGGACACCGGCTTGCAGCAGGTCAGGGCCGGCGCGGTGGTGCTGGCCATGGGCTGCCGGGAGCGGCCTCGCGGCGCGCTGAGCATCCCCGGCACGCGGCCCGCCGGTATCTGGTCCGCCGGTACGGCCCAGCGGCTGGTGAATATGGAGGGCTGCCTGCCCGGACGGCGGGTGGTCATCCTGGGTTCGGGCGACATCGGCCTGATCATGGCCCGGCGCATGACGCTGGAGGGTGCGGAGGTGCTGGCCGTGGCGGAGCTGATGCCCTATTCCGGCGGCCTGAAGCGGAACATCGTCCAGTGTTTGGACGACTTCAACATCCCCCTGTACCTATCCACCACCGTAACGGAGATACACGGGCAGGAGCACCTCACCGGCGTGACGCTGGCCCAGGTGGACGAAAACCGCCGTCCCATCCCCGGCACGGAGCGGTATATCGAGTGCGACACGCTGCTTCTCAGCGTGGGACTGCTGCCGGAGAACGAATTGAGCCGTCAGGCCGGTGTGACGCTGGACCGCGTCACCGGCGGGCCGTCGGTGTCCGATGACCTGTCCACCTCGCTGCCCGGCGTGTTCGCCTGCGGCAACGTGCTCCACGTCCACGACCTGGTGGACTTCGTGTCCCAGGAGGCTGCTGCCGCCGGACGCAGCGCCGCCCGTTTCCTGCGAAGCGGCCCTGCCCAGGGCGGGACGGTGGCGCTGGAGGGCCGCGATGGCGTGCGCTACACCGTGCCCCAGCAGGTACACCGAAGCAGCGGCGCGGTGACGGTGCGCTTCCGAGTGGGCCAGCCCTACCGAAACGCATCGCTGTGCGCCTACGCCGGTGACACGCTGCTCAAGCGCATCCCCAAGCGCATCCTGACCCCCGGCGAGATGGAGAGCTTCCCACTGGACACCGCCGCCATCCCCGCTGGCGCGGAGCGCGTGACCTTTGTGGTAGAGGAGGGACAGGCATGAAACGAGAGCTGATCTGCATCGGCTGCCCCATGGGCTGCCATCTGACGGCGGAGATCGAGAACGGCGTCGTCACCCGTGTGACGGGCAATACCTGCCGCCGGGGCGAGGACTACGCCAAAAAGGAGTGCGTCGCGCCCATGCGTACCGTCACCGGCACGGTGGCGCTGCGGGGCGGCAGACTGCCGGTGCTGCCGGTGCGTACCAACGGCGAAGTACCGAAGGAAAAGGTGCTGGCGGTGGCCGAAGCGCTGCGGAGCGCCGTGGCCCAAGCCCCTGTCCGTGCCGGAGACGTGGTGCTGCGGAACGTGTGCGGCACGGGCGTGGACGTCATCGCGGTAAAATCTTTATAAAACGAAGAAGGAGGCGCGGTGCGCGCCTCCTTCTTCGTTATTTTGTATCTTCGCGGTATATTTACAGGGCAAAAGTGCCCATAAAAAGCAAAACGCCACGCTTTCGGCGTGGTGGTATCTTTCGTTGCGGGGCTTTACCGCTGGCTCTCGTGCCAGTCACAGTCCGCGAAGATCATGTCGTCCAGGTCGCCCCAGATCCAGGTTGTGGTCATAGTCTTATCACGCTCCTTTCATTCATTTTCACAGCTATATTATATGGAATTACTTTATAAAAAACAAGAATCAACTTGTATATCTTATATAAAAATCAGGTAAATTTTTAATGCAAAGTACACAAAAACTTGAAAGCACGGCCTCTTGCGCCGGGAGGTGGGATATAGTATAATTAAGTGTTACGAAATCCGGCGGAGGAAAGGACGGGATGTCCGGCATGAGAGAATTTTACGGCGGCACGTTCGACGTGGCGGTGGTGGGCGCGGGGCACGCCGGTATCGAGGCGGCGCTGGCGGCGGCGCGGATGGGCATGAAGACCGTGTGCCTGACCGTCAGTCTGGACGCGGTGGGAAATATGCCCTGCAACCCGGCCATCGGCGGCACGGGAAAGGGACATCTGGTGCGGGAGCTGGACGCGCTGGGCGGCGAGATGGCCAAGGCGGCGGACAGGGCCTGCATCCAGTACCGTATGCTGAACCGGGGCAAAGGCCCGGCGGTGTGGTCGCTGCGGGCACAGGCGGACCGGCGGGAGTACCAGCAGGTGATGAAGCAGACGCTGGAGCAGCAAGAGAACCTAACGCTGCGGCAGGCGGAGGTGACGGAGGTGCGGTGCGAAAGCGGCCACGTGAAGGCCGTGGTGCTGCGTACCGGCGCGGTGCTGGAGGCGAAGGCCGTCATCCTGTGTACCGGCACGTACCTGACGGGGCAGACCATCATCGGCGAGTGCATCGAGTCCTCCGGCCCGGACGGGCTGCACCCGGCCAATGCGCTGGCGGACAGCCTGCGGTCGCTGGGGCTGCCGCTGCGGCGGTTCAAAACCGGCACGCCGCCGAGGATACACCGGCGGAGCGTGGACTTCTCCAGGATGGAGATACAGGAGGGCGACGCTGATCCCCTGCCCTTCAGCTTTGAGACGGAGCACGTGCCGGAAAACCGGGCGGTGTGCTATCTGACGTACACCAACGAGGAGACACACCGCATTATACGGGAAAACCTGGACAGAAGCCCCATCTACTCCGGGGTGATACAGGGCGTTGGCCCGCGGTACTGCCCGTCCATTGAGACGAAGGTGGTGCGCTTTGCGGACAAGCCCCGGCATCAGCTTTTCATCGAGCCCATGGGGCTGCGGACGGAGGAGCTGTACGTGCAGGGGTTCTCCTCCTCCATGCCGGAGGAGGTGCAGACCGCCATGCTGCACACCATACCGGGGCTGGAGCACGCGGAGATCATGCGCCCGGCCTACGCCATCGAATACGACTGCATCGACCCGCTGGCCCTGCGGCCCACGCTGGAGGTAAAGGCCATCGGCGGGCTGTACGGCGCGGGACAGTTCAACGGCTCATCGGGCTACGAGGAGGCGGCGGTGCAGGGCTTTGTGGCGGGCGTCAACGCGGCGCTGGCGCTGAAGGGCGAAGCGCCGCTGGTGCTCAAGCGCAGCGAGAGCTACATCGGCACGCTGATCGACGACCTGGTGACGAAGGGCACGGAGGAGCCGTACCGCATGATGACCAGCCGCTCCGAGTACCGGCTGGTGCTGCGGCAGGACAACGCCGACGCACGGCTGGCTGCCATCGGACACCGCATCGGGCTGGTCAGCGATGCGCGGCTGCGGGCGGTGGAGGAAAAATACGAGGCCGTGGCCCGGGAGATCCGGCGGCTGGAGCACACCGGCGCGGCGGGCACGCCATCGCTGAACGCGCTGCTGGCGGAGAAGGGCACGGCGGCGGTGGACAGCGGCTGCCGCCTTATCGACCTGCTGCGGAGGCCGCAGCTGACCTACGACGACCTGGCGGCCTTTGACCCGGGGCGGCCCGCGCTGCCCCCGGCGGTGCGGGAGCAGGTGGAGATCTCGGTGAAGTACGAGGGCTACATCCAGCGGCAGCTGCGGCAGGCGGCGGAGTTTGAGAAGCTGGAGCGGCGGGCGCTGCCGGAGGACATGGATTACAGCGCCATACAGGGGCTGCGGCTGGAGGCACGGGAGAAGCTGAGCGATGTCCGCCCGCTGAATTTGGGGCAGGCGGGGCGTATCTCCGGCGTGTCCCCGGCGGACGTGGCCGCGCTGATGATATGGCTGCAAACACACACCAAGGAGGAGACGAACCATGGGTAAGCTGCGGTTTCTTTTCGCGCTGTGGATGGCGAAGCTGTCCATCCCGGCGCTGAAGATCACCCGCCACAACGGCACGGATTTCCCCGGCAGTTTGGCGGTGAAGCTGTGTCCCGATTTCCTGAAATATATCGGCAAGCCCGCGCACATCGTGGCGGTGACGGGCACGAACGGCAAGACCACCGTGGCCAATATGCTGGGGGACGTGCTGACGGCGGAGGGCAAGCGCGTGCTGAGCAACCGGGCGGGCAGCAACATCGTGTCCGGCATCAGCACGGCGCTGCTGAAGGGGTGCGGCCTGCTGGGACGCATCCGGCCCGGCTATGACCTGGCGGTGCTGGAGGTGGACGAGCGCTCCGCGCCCAAGGTATATCCCTACGTGAAGCCGGAGTATATCGCGGTGACGAACCTGTTTCGGGACTCCATTATGCGGAACGCCCATCCGGGGTATATCGCGGACATCCTGACCCGCTCCTTTCCCTGGGAGAGCAAGCTCATCCTCAACGCCGACGACCTGATCTCCGGGTCTGTCGCGCCGGAGAACCAGCGGGTGTATTTCGGCATCGACCGGCTGCCCACGGACGTGACGACGTGCGAGAACCTGCTGAACGATATGCGTATCTGCCCCAAGTGCGCGGGGAAGCTGCGGTACGAGTACCGCCGCTACCACCACATAGGCCGGGCGGTGTGCGAGAGCTGCGGCTTCCACTCCCCGGACAGCGACTATCTGGCCACGAAGGTGGACACCGCCGGGCACACCATGTGCATACGGGAGGGCGGCAGGGAGTATCCCTATACGCTGATCGCCGACAGTCTGCACAACATCTACAACCAGGTGACGGTCATCGCCATTCTGCGGCAGCTGGGCTTTGACCACGGGACTATTGCCCGGCGGCTGGCGGAGGTGAAGATCCCCGCCAGCCGGCTGTCGGAGGAAAGGATCGGCGGCGTGAACGTGATCATGCAGATGTCCAAGGACAAGAACGCGCTGGCCTGCTCCCGGAACTTCGATTATATCCGCTCCAAGCCGGGGCGGAAGGAGCTGCTGGTGATGATGAACTGCATGGGCGTGGCGAAAAGCTGGTCGGAGAACCCCAGCTGGATGTACGACACGGACTTTGAGTTTTTGAACGGCGATGACGTGACGTGTCTCGTCTGTGCCGGGCCGAGGGCCTACGACTACAAGCTGCGGCTGCTGCTGGCGGGCATCCCGGAGGAGAAGATACGGCTGGCGGAGGACGAGTTCGCGGCACTGGAGCTGCTGCCGCTGACACCGGGGGATGACGTGTATATCCTCTACGGCGTGGACGGTATGCCCCTGGCCCACCGGGTCAAGGCGCGGCTGAAGGAGATGCTGCTGGTAAAGGAGGGCGCGGAATGAAGGTGGAGATCCTGTTCCCGGAGGTGTGCAACCTGTACGGGGACTTGCAGAACGTGTACTACCTGAAGCGGAGCTGCCCGGAGCTGGAGATCGCGGAGACGGACCTGCACAGCAAGCCCCGGTTTCTGGACGAGGACGTGGCGCTGGTGTATATGGGCAGCACCACGGAGCAGGGGCTGGCCCTGGCGGCGGAGGCGCTGCGCCCGTGGGCGGAGGACATCGGCAGGAAGGTGGACGGCGGGCAGCTGATGCTGCTGACAGGCAACGCCCAGGACGTGTTCACCGAGGCCATGGACAGCGACAGCGCCGAGACCATCACCGGGCTGGGGCTGCTGCCGGGACGGGCGAAATATACCATGATGAAGCGGCACAACAGCTTCTTTGTGGGGCGGTTCGAGGACATGGACATCGTGGGCTTCAAGAGTCTGTTCGGGTTCATTTATGACACCGGCGGCGCGCCGGGGTGGTTCGACACTCTGCGGGGCGTGGGGCGCTGCCCGGAGGAAAAGCGGGAGGGCTTCCGCCGGGGCGGGCTGATGGCCACGTCTCTCATCGGGCCGCTGCTGATACTGAACCCGCCGCTGTGCCGGTGGCTGCTGCGGCAGATGGGCGCGCCCTCGGACACGCCGGCCTTTGAGGAGGCGGCCATGGCCAGCTATGAAAAGCGGCTGGCGGAGTTCCGGCAGGAGGGCCGGGGCTGGCAGTATTCGTGAGGCAAAAAAGAACACGCCGTAAGGCGTGTTCTTTTTTGTATGTCAGTTCTCAGATGTACTGCTTCATGCCCTCGGTGGCGGTGTCCTCCGGGGCGCTGATGGTGACGGTGAACTTGACGCCGTTCTCCTCGCTGAAGCGATCCAGCCAGTGCAGGAACGTCTCCACGGCTTGCAGGTCGGTGCTGCCGGCGATCTTGCACAGGTTGTCCACGAAGACATGGGAAATATCGTAATTGCCCGCGTACAGTCCGCAGAGGAAGCCCCGCAGGCACTCGAAGGAATTTACATTATACTCACCGGCGGTGACCAGACGGACATTATAGCTGATGTCGTAGGTCATGTCGCGGTTGGGCTCGATGCAGACGACGCTGCCGTTCTCGGCCTCCACGCTGTTGTGGATCAGCTCGATGAGCTGCTTGGTCTTGCCCGCTCCGTTTGCGCCCATGATCAGTCTAACCATAAGAAATCACTCCTTTGTCGTTGGTGGAGAAGCTACCCTCCGCTTACAGCATACCATACCCGGAGGAAAATAGCAATGAAGAAAAAGTAAACAGTTTTTTGGCGAAAACGCCTATGGTCAGCGCCCCAGCTTGGTGAGCAGCGTCTGGCGCAGGTCCTCGTAGCCGGGCTTGCCCAGCAGGGCGAACATATTCTTCTTGTACGCCTCCACGCCGGGCTGGTCGAAGGGGTTCACGTCCAACAGGTAGCCGCTGAGGCCGCAGGCGTATTCGAAGAAGTAGATCAGGCCGCCCAGCGTGGCCGCGTCCAGCGCGTCGGTGCGGAGGACGATGTTGGGGACGCCGCCCTCCACGTGGGCCAGGAGCGTGCCGTCCATGGCCTGGCGGGCGATGAAGTCCATGCCCTTCCCGGCCAGGAAGTTCAGACCGTCGCCGTCGGTCTTGTCGTAGGGCACGGGGCACTCGTGGCGGGACGGGCCGAAGCGCACCACCGTCTCGAAGAGGTGACGCTCGCCCTGCTGGATGTACTGGCCCATGGAGTGCAGGTCGGCGGTGAACTCTACGCTGGCGGGGAACAGACCCTTGTTCTCCTTGCCCTCGCTCTCGCCGTAGAGCTGCTTCCACCACTCGGACATGAATCGGAAGCAGGGCTCATAGGCCGCCAGCAGCTCGATCTTCTTGCCGGTGCGGTACATCTCGTACCGTGCGGCGGCGTACTGCCACGCCGGGTTCTCGTTCATGTCCGCCAGGGCGCAGGTGTGCATCATGTCCTGCGCGCCGCGGAGCAGCGCGTCCACATCAATGCCCGCCACGGCGATGGGCAGCAGACCCACGGCGGTGAGCACGCTGTAACGCCCGCCCACGTTGTCGGGGACGACGAACTCCTCGTAGCCCTTTTCATCGGCCAGGGATTTCAGCGCGCCCTTGTGGGCGTCGGTGGTGGCATAGATGCGGCGGGACGCCTCCTCCGGGCCGTATTTCTTCTCCAGCAGCTCCCGGAAGAAGCGGAAGGCCACGGCGGGCTCGGTGGTCGTGCCGGATTTGGAGATGACGTTGACGGAGAAGTCCACGCCGTCCACCAGCTCCATGACCTCCGCCAGCGCGTCGGCGCTGAGGCCGTTGCCGATAAAGTAGATGTTGGGAGTGGATTTCTTCTTCAGGTTGTAGTTGGGGGAGCAGAGACATTCGATCACGCCCCGCGCACCCAAATACGAGCCGCCGATGCCGATGACCACCAGCGCCTGGGAATCCGCCTGTATGCGGCGGGCGGCATCCTTGATGCGCCCAAGCTCCGCCCGGTCATAGTCCTCCGGCAGGCGCACCCAGCCGGTGAAGTCGCCGCCCGCGCCGTCACCCTTTTGCAGGTGGTCGTGGGCGATACGCAGGCGGGGCGCTAACGCCGCCTCGTAGGGCAGGGGGATAAAGCTGCGGATGTTTTGCAGATCGACCTGTATCATAACTACGTGCCTCCTTCGCAGGTGTATACGTTTGATTTGCCCTATATTACAACGTTCCCGCCAAAAAAACAAGGGGAAATCGGGACGAAAGACCCGATTTCCCCTTGTTTTCTATCCGGCGAAGGTGGCCATACGCAAAAGCTGGGCAAAGAGGCCGCTCCAGCTGCGCCGGGGCACGTCCTCCGCGGCCAGGATGGGGACGGTCAGTACCTCCGTTTCGCCGTCCAGCAGCGTCAGCGTGCCCACGGTCTGCCCCGCCGCAACGGGGGCGGTCAGGCTGCTTGGCAGGTCTACGCGCCGATCTAGGGCGCTGACCCTCCCCTTTTCCACCAGGGCGGTGACGCCCTCCTCCGGCAGCGTCAGCGACACCTGCTCCGCCTGACCCATGGACACCGGCAGGGCGGGCAGCGGTTCTTCCGGCGCGGCGGACACCAGGGCGTAGGTGGAGAAGCCGTAGTTCAGCAGGGCTTTGGCATCGGTGTTCCGTTTGTCCGCCGTCTCGCCCTTCATGATGACGGCGATGAGCTCCATGCCCTCCCGCTCCGCCGTGGCGCTGATGCAGTAGCCGGCGGAGGCGGTGTAGCCGGTCTTGAGGCCCGTTGCGCCGTCATAGAAGCGGATGAGCTTGTTGGTGTTGGCCAGGCCGAACGCGCCGCCCCGGATGGTGTCCGTCCAGATGGTGGTGAAGCGGCGGATGTCCGGGTGACGGGTGAGCAGCTCCCGGCTCATGAGGGCGATGTCGTAGGCGCTGGTGACGTGACCCTTGGCGGTGAGGCCGGTGCAGTTGACGAAGTGGGTGTCGTCCATGCCCAGACCCTTGGCCCGGTTGTTCATCTGCTCCACGAACAGCTCCGTCACGCCGGAGACCTTCTCCGCCAGCGCCACCGCCGCGTCGTTGCCGGAGGACACGCAAACGCTTTTCAGCAGCTCCTCCACGGTGATCTTCTCGCCCTCCGCCAAAAAAACCTGACTGCCGCCCATGCCGGCGGCGTTGGCGGACACCGTGACTACGTCATCGTAGGACAGCGCGCCGCTGTCGATGGCATCCATGGTCAGCAGCAGCGTCATGATCTTGGTGACGCTGGCCGGCTCTAGCGCCTCGTGCTCGTTTTGGGCAAACAGGATCTGCCCGGTGGTCTTTTCCATCAGCAGTGCGGCGCGGCTGGTCAGCGGCAGCTCCACCGCTTCGGCGGTGGTCGGCAGCAGCGCCAGCAGGCACAGCGCCGCCAGCAGCGCCCCTATCAGCTTTTTCATGTCGTCCCCTCCCAGTGTTTTTTCTATGGATATGTGGGCGGACAAGACATTCATGCCCTTTCGGCAGAATTTTCGGTTGCAAAACCGGCGGCGGTGTGGTACAATGACCCGGTGAAGTGAATAGGCAGGGTTGGTATATCGGTATTACAGCGGCTTCCCAAGCCGTTAAGGCGGGTTCGACTCCCGTACCCTGCTCCACCAGATCCTGAGAGACGCACCGCAAGACGGTGCGCCTTATCTTTTCAGAGGAAAAATTTGACAGAGAGGAGCGTATGAGATGAAGCCATCATTTGTGATCGAGCGGGCAACGGCGGCGGACGCTGCCGCGCAGCTGGCCTATCTGAAGGCGGTGGGCGGCGAGACGGAAAATCTGAGCTTCGGCCCAGAGGGCGTGCCGCTGACCCTGGAGCAGGAGGCGGAATACCTGGGAGCGCAGGAGACATCGCCGGACAACGTGCAGTTTTTGGCCAAGGCGGACGGCGAGATCATCGGTACGGCCAGTCTGAACCGCAAGCCACGGAAAATGAGCCACCGGGGCGAGTTCGGAATCAGCGTGCGGAAAGCGTTTTGGGGCTGCGGCGCGGCACAGGCGCTGATGGAGCGCATTTTGGATTTTGCCGGGGAGAACGGCTTTGAGCAGCTGGATCTGGAGGTACGCAGCGACAACGTCCGGGCTATCCGGCTGTATGAGAAGTACGGCTTTCGCAAGCTGTGTACCTTCCCCGGCTTTTTCAAGGTAAACGGGCAGTACATCGACTTTGACCTGATGATCCTGTCCCTGACAGAATAAGGAGACACATATTCCCATGAGGAAAAAAAGAGCATATATCCTGCTGGCGCTGCTGGCCTTACTGCTGCTGTCCGGCTGCGCGGCACAAACGCAAAAAAGAGAGCCTGTGCTGGCATTACAATGCACCCATCCCACCTCGCTGTCCACCATCCGCCCCGCCGGGGACGGCGCGGTGGCTGTGTGCTGGGAGGACTATGAGAACCTGCGTACCACCATACAGCTGGTGGACACCGCCTATGACACCGTCCGTAAGGAGGTGACGCTGGAGGGCGTGTGGAACATGAAGGAGCAGTCCTTCGCCGACGGGGGCTTCGCCCTGTGCGACCGGGACACCAACACATGGAAGCTGCTGTCCGCCGACCTGAGAGAGGTCGGCACGATGGAGGCCGAGAACGTGGACGGCTTCTTCTCCTATGACGGAGGCAGCTACTACTTCCTCCGCGGTCACGTGCTGTACCGGCAGACCGTGGCGGATGGACAGACCGCCCCTGTGACCATGAGTCAGGAGCTGCGGATGCTGGACATCGCGGCCTTTGATGCGGCCAGCGGACAGATGGCGGTGGAGTTTTTCCTGTCGCCGTACAACACCGAGTGCGGCACGGCGCTGCTGGACGTGGCCACCGGGCAGGTGTCCATGGTGCGGGAGGAGCGCTATCAGACGGCCTTTACCGGCGGCGGGCTGTGCCTGCTGCACTTTGACACGGACGCTATGGGCTATTCCGCCCTGTACGGCAGCGGCGACCGATTCTACTTCGCCGACGCGGGGCTGTTTCTGGACGCGGCGGGCGACCTGTACGCCCTCCCCGGCTCATCGCTGCTGATGGGCGTGCTGCCGGGGCAGTCCACGCTGTACGCGGTGGATGAAGCGATCCGCGCCTGCGCCCTGTCGGAGCAGGGCATCAGCGGCGAGATGTATACCGCCTGCTATCTGCCCCAGGAGCATCTGGTGGTGGGCGCGGTGTATGAAAACGGGGCGTTCCGGCTGTACGCGCTGGACACCGCGCAGCTGACGTTCCGGCCTGTGGCGGACAGTGCGCCCGCCGCGTCGCCGTTGACGGTGGATGAGACGCTGGTGCAGGGCTACTGGGGTGCGGTGGACGGCCTGCCGGTGGCGGAGAGCTTGCAGGACGTGCGGCGGTATGCCGACGTGCTGGAGGAGACATACGGCGTGCGTATCCTGCTGTCCTCCCAGTGCCGGGAGGCGGCGGAGCTGGGCAGCTATACCATCACGCTGACGGACACCATGGACGCGGAGGCGGAGCTGGAGGGCATCCGCACCATGCTGGAGGCCATGGGCCGGGCCTTCGCCCTGTACCCAGAGGGCTTTTTGGCCCAGTTCCGCAACGAGGCCGGGGAGGGCGGACTGTGCTTCCTGCCGGTGGCCCATATCGACAGCGACTACGGCGTGGTGGGCTGCGCCTATGAGGGGGCGGACTGGCAGTATATCGCGCTGGACGTGCAGTCGGTCTATATGCAGGAGGGCACGGTGTGCCACGAGATATGGCACGCCACGGAGAACAAGATCCTGTCGCGGGACTTCAGCGCCTTCAACTGGGACAGCTGGGCGGCGCTGAACCCGAAGGAGTTCTCCTATTACGGGGACGGCACGATGCAGAACCCGGCCCAGCCGTGGACGCTGTATACCAGCCCCATCGAGGAGGTACACTTCGTGGACAGCTACGGCTGCGTGGCGGCCTCGGAGGACCGGGCGCGGATCATGGAGTTCTTCATGACCCACGAGGAGGACGCGCAGCAGCTGATCCGCTCGCCGTATATCCGGCAGAAGCTCCAGATGATGTGCGACGCCGTGCGGGAGACCTTTGACACCAGCGGGTGGCAGAACGTCCGCTGGGAGCAGCTGTTATGACCTGATGAGGTGTGCCCGCTGCGTGAGCCAGGGACATAGCAAAAGAGCAGACACGTCCGTGTCTGCTTTCAGGCTGTCGAAAAAGCCTCCGGCTTTTTCGACAGCCTGAAAGAATGTCGTTATTTTTGTGCCGCCTTGCGGCACGAAAATAGTCGCTTCGCTCCACGCACGCCTTGCAAGGCAAGGCTTTGCGCGACATTTGATCTGATTCGAGGCGGGCTTTGCCCCCTCGAGCTCCCCCTGCGTAAAGGAACTGCTTGCCGCATAAAGAGGGTTTATCGACACGCTGAAAAGAGCAGACACGTCCGTGTCTGCTCTTTTTTGTATGGTGTGTTGGGCAGGGCCGTCAGATGAAGAATTTCTTGTGCAGGGAGAGGCGCAGGGGCTTGCACGCCGCGATGACCAGCAGCATCGCGCCCAGCACCACGCAGACAGCCAGCGGGTAGAACGACCACAGGAACGTGTCGTGGAGGTGGAAGGTCAGGTTCAGCAAGAACTCCACCAGCACGTTGAAGCCGCCGGCCAGGATCAGACCGCCGCCCAGGGTATACAGCGCCCCGGAGGGAACATAGCGCAGCAGCGTCACCACCGCCGTCACCAGCACCATGGCCGCGCCTGTTACCGGCAGGGCGAAGCTGAGAAACCAGCCGCCGCCGGTGGTCAGGTCGATATACAGCAGGTACACGCCGATGGCGGCGAAGTCCACCGGCACGAACACCACCGGATTGGGACGCTTGAACCACAGGGGCAGCACCGCCAGCACATACAGCAGCGCCAGCCCGCCCAGCACGAAGCCGGACCAGACGATGCCGCCGTTGACGCGCCAGTCCACCAGCACGCTGATGACCGCGGGCAGCAGCATACATACCGTGACCACGAACAGCGCGCCCACGCGGCTGACCTCCTCGTTGAGGTGCTCCGCCGGGGGATAGGGCGGCTCGCCGCTGCCGCAGGGCAGATCCGGGTGGAACACCCGCGTGCCGCACAGGGGACAGACCTTTTCGCTGTCCGCCAGCTCTACGCCGCATTTGATGCAATACATATCGTTTCCTCTTTTCTTCAGCGGGCGTTGCTCTCCACCTTGACCGGCAGGCCCAGGCGGTGGAGCACGCGGTAAAACGCCAGCTCCAGCTCCGGCTCACGGATGCTGCGGATGCAGTTGATATACGCCGTGCCGTTCCATGTGACCACGCCGCAGTTGTGGGGTGCGCGGGCCTGCACGCCGATGATGAAGTCCAGCCGCGTTACGTAGGGCGTCATCACCTCCGGCAGCTCCACCCGGCCCAAATTGGACAGGCACAGGCAGGACTTGCACTCGCCCACCGTGTCGAACACGGCCTTCATGGCCAAATTCTTGATGAACAGGGGCATGACCCGCAGCACGGGGGAGCGTTCGCTGGCCACGTTGGCGGCGAACTTGGCCCGCATGGTGCGGCGGTTGTTCTCCATGCCCATCTTGTGGTGCACCAGTTGGCACAGCTCGTCGAAGGAGCAGTCCCCCATGCGGGGGTCGATCTCCGGGGTGATATAAGACGCGAAGTTCCGCAGCGTGGCGCTGGGGAACAGGGTGCGGAGGTTCACCGGCAGCAGCACCTTCACCGGTTTCCGGGCGGCGCGGCGGGGGACTTTCTCCGCCTGGAGGTCTAGAATGGCCTGCATCATGGCGGCGCACAGCAGCTCCGTGACGGAGACGCCGAAGCCCTTGGCACAGCCGCGGAGCTTGTCCGCCGGGATCATCATGGTGATGAGATCCTTGTAGCCGTCCGGCTCAGGCGTGCCGCTGAGGTGGTAGGCCGTGGCCTCACGGCGGCTCAGCTTCACATCCCCGGCGTAGCGGGCGAAGCTGTCCTCCAGCTCCTCCTCCGACGGCTCTTCCAGCCGGCCCAGCACGCCCTTTTCCGCCGGGATGGTCAGGCCGTACTTTTGGCTCAGGTATTCCGCCAGCAGGGATTTCAGGAAGATCAGCGCTCCCGTGCCGTCGGTAAGGGCGTGGAAAAACTCCACGGCGATGCGCCGGTGATACACCAGCACACGGAAGGCACACTGCCGCACCTCATGAAACGGGGCGTGGGCCAGGGGGCAGCTTTTCTCCGGCTGGATGGGCGGCGCTTTGGGTATCTCCTCCAGGTAGTACCAGAACGCGCCCCGGCGCAGCCGGACGGCGATGGAGGGGAAGCGGCGCACCGTGACATCCAGGGCGCGGCGCAGCACCTCGGTATCCACCGTCTCCGTCAGCGTGGCGGACAGGCGGAAGAAGTTGTTCCAGTTCCGCCGCTTGGCGGCGGGGTATATTTTGGCCGCGTTGTCCAGACGCATCCAGCGCAGACTGCGGGCCGGGGAGAGGTTTTTGGACAGGAAGCGGTCGATGGCCGCCATGTCGTCTTCCATATTCTCGTTGAGACAGTACAGCACATAGGCGTGCCAGCGCTCCGGCGCGATGCGGAGCGTGCTCTTGCAGCCGCACGACACCAGCTTTTCCTGAAGCGCACGGGCATCGTCCAGCAGTATCTCGTCCCCACCGGCGAACAGCAGGGACGGCGGAAAGCCGGCGAGGTCGCCGAACAGCGGCGAGCACAGCGGGTCGGTGGGGTCGGCGGTGTAGCACTTGGCGTAGAACTCCAGCAGCTCCTGGGTGAGGGACGGGTCGTTGTCCCGGTTCGTCTCGTAGGACTGCCCTGAGCCGGTGAGATCCACCCACGGGGAGATACCGATAAGGCCGCAGGGCAGAGTCATGCTCTCCTGCCGCAGGCGCAGGCACAGGGCGTAGATCAGTCCGCCGCCGGCGCTCTCGCCGCACAGCAGTATCTGCCGTGGGGCGTAGCCCTTTTTCAGCAGGTAGCGGTAGGCCTCCAGCGCGTCGTCTACCGCGGCGGGGTAGGGGTTCTCCGGCGCTAGCCGGTAGGCGGCGCAGAACACCCGCACGCCGCACTGGCTGGCCAGCGTGGCGGCGAAGCCCTTGGCGTATTCCAGGCTGCCGCAGGTGTAGCCGCCGCCGTGGAGGTAGAGCACCACGCCGGAGCGGCGTTCGTCCTTGGGCATGACCCACGCGCCCTGGAACGGGCCGAAGTCGTGATCTTTCATGTAGACCTCGCGCCTGTGGAGGGCGCTCATCAGCTCACCCAGCTTGTCCTGACCCTTGCGGGTGGTCTCCAGGGAGCAGTTGGCCACGAAGGGCTTGAAGAAATGCAGTTGGGCGCGTACCAGCTTTGCGGACAGTTCCATAGGCACGGCCTCCTTTGACAATACGTATTTACAGATCCAGCTTCAAATCGCCGTCCTTGATCCAGCCGCATTTACGCAGGGGGATGGCGATGAGCCACGTCAGCACGGCGGGCAGCACGAAGGAAATGAGCACCAGGCCCAGCCAGTCCATGGCGGTGACGGCGGTCTTGACCCCGGCGGCCACATCGCTGACCCAGCCGGTGTAGACGCCGATCTGTCCCACCAGGCCGCAGGTGCCCATGCCGGAGGACACCGGCGCGCCGTTCATCTCCAGACGGAACAGGCACGTGGCCAGCGGGCCGGTGATGGCGGAGGCCAGCGTGGGGGGTATCCACACACGGGGATTGCGGACGATGTTGCCCATTTGCAGCATACTGGTGCCAAGCCCCTGGGCCGCCAGGCCGCCCCAGCGGTTCTCCGGGAAGCTCATGACGGCGAAGCCCACCATTTGGGCGCAGCAGCCCGCCACGGCAGCGCCGCCGGCCAGGCCGGTGAGCCCCAGCGCCGCGCAGATGGCGGCGGAGGAAATGGGCAGCGTCAGCGCCACGCCGATGACCACGGAGACGATGATGCCCATGAAGAAGGGCTGCAGCTCCGTGGCCCACATGATGGCCTGTCCCACGGCGGAGGCCGCCTTGCCCACCGGCGCGGCAATGAGGGCGGCGAAGCCGATGCCGGAGAGCACCGTGACGATGGGCGTGACCAGGATGTCGATCTTCGTCTCCTTGCTGACGGCCTTGCCCAGCTCGGCGGCCACGATGGCCACGAACAGCACGGCCAGAGGGCCGCCCGCGCCGCCCATATAGTTGGTGGCGAAGCCCACGGGGATCAGGGAGAACAGCACCAGCGGCGGCGCGTTCAGCGCACGGGCGATGGCCACGGCCATGCCGGGGCCTACCATCGCCGAGCACAGCCCGCCGATGGTGTAGCTTACCGCACCGTCGCCCTTGCCCAGCGTGACGACAACGGCGTTGAGGAAGCCGATGTGAAACTGCTGGCCCAGGGTGTTGAGGATCGTCCCCACCAGCAGGGTGCAGAACAGGCCCTGGGCCATCGCACCCATGGCGTCGATGAAGTAGCGCTTGGCGGAAAATACGATGTCCTTGCGCTGGAGGAATGCGCGGAGCTTTTCCATGGCGGTATACCTCACTTGTTGATTTTCTCCATTATAGTAGGTGCGGACGGGAATGTCAATGAAGTGGGGCTCTCCCGCCCTTGTCCGTTGAGGGGAGATGTGCTATAATTGCGCCAGTGTTTGGCCGATAGGGCCGTCCACCGTCACCGCCGCGTGCAGAGCCGCGCCGGTAGCGCCCTTGTTCACCACCGCCAGCTTGCTGCCGCGGTAATACTGCACCAGGCCCGCCGCGGGGTAGACCACCAGCGACGTGCCGCCGATGAGCAGCACGTCCGCCTGGCGGATGTAATGGATGGCGCGGGCCATCACGTCCTCGTTGAGGGATTCCTCGTACAGCACCACGTCCGGCTTCACCACGCCGCCGCATTCGCAGCGGGGCACGCCGGTGGTGCGGAGGATGAAGTCCAAATCATGGAATTTGCCGCAGCGGGTGCAGTAGTTCCGCAGCACGCTGCCGTGGAGCTCCAGCACCTCACGGCTGCCCGCCTTTTGGTGCAGGCCGTCGATGTTCTGGGTGATGACGGCCTTCAGCCGTCCCTCCCGCTCCCACTGGGCCAGCTTGTAGTGGGCGGCGTTGGGCTGCGCGTCCGGGGCGAGCATTTTCGCACGGTAGAACTGATAGAACTCCTCAGTGTGCTTTTCGTAAAACGTGTGGCTGAGGATGGTCTCCGGCGGGTAGCGGAACGTTTGGTTATACAGGCCGTCCACGCTGCGGAAATCGGGAATGCCGCTCTCGGTGGACACGCCCGCGCCGCCGAAAAACACGATGTTATCGCTGCCGTCTATGAGTTCCTTCAGTTTTCGGATGTTTTCGTCCATATCGTTCCCTCCATCGTCTTTTGTAAAGGAGTGCCTATGAATATTCAGATCTTCGGTATGTCCAAGTCCTTCGACACCAAGAAGGCGGAGCGCTGGTTCAAGGAGCGGCGCATCAAGTATCAATACATCGACCTTGTCAGCAAGGGGGTCTCCCCCGGCGAATACCGCTCCATCAAGGCCGCCGTGGGCGGCTTTGACGCGCTGGTGAACAAGGGCTGCCGCGCCTATGAGACGCTGTATATGGCCTATATCACGCCCCAGGCGGCGGAGGAAAAGCTGCTGGAGTACCCGGAGCTTTTCAACGCGCCCATCGTCCGCAACGGGAAGCAGGCCACCGTGGGGTATCATCCCGAGGTGTGGCAGACGTGGGAGTAAGGCTTACTCCGTGAAGCTGTGCTCCACCGTGACCACGGCGTAGTAGTCGCCGTCCAGCTCCGAGACCTTTTCCCGGATGCGGCGGGCGGCCTCCGCCGGGGTGATGGCCGCGTCCAGCGGCAGCACCGCGTCAAACACCAGGTTGGTGTGGGTCGTGCCGCGCACCACACGCAGGTCGTGGATGGTCATGCGGGGCTCGACCTGCCGCGCCAGCTCCGCCACCTGGCGGCGCAGCGCGTCCACCTCCGCGTCATCGGTGACGATGGGGTCCATGTGGATCACCGCCTGGACGTGGAGCTTCTCGTGGAGCTCCCGCTCGATGTTGTCGATGACATCGTGAAGCTCCAGAATGTCGCCGCTGGCGGGAACCTCCGCGTGGAGGGACACCATCTGACGGCCCGGGCCGTAGTCGTGGATCACCAGGTCGTGGATGCCCACCACGGTGTCGTGCTCCGCCACGATGTCGCGGATGCGCTGCACTAGCTCCGGGTCGGGGGCTTGCCCCAGCAGCGGGGAGAGCGTCTCCTTGGCGGCCTTGTAGGCGGAGAACAGGATGAACAGCGCCACCAGCAATCCCACATAGCCGTCCACCGCCAGTCCCGTCCACTTGCCGATGAGCGTGGCCAGCAGCACGGCGAAGGTGGCCGCCGCGTCGGACAGACTGTCCATGGCCGTGGCCTCCATGGCGGCGGAGCGGAGCTTTCCGCCGATGCGCCGGTTGTAGAACCACATATACAGCTTCACCGCCACGGACACCGCTAAAATCACCACCGCCAGGGCGGAGAACGTGACCTCCTCCGGGTGGAGGATCTTGTCAAAGGACGACTTGGCCAGCTCTACGCCCATGAGCAGGATCAGACCCGCCACGATGAGGCCGGATATGTATTCGATGCGCCCGTGGCCGAAGGGGTGGTCTGTGTCAGGCTTTTTGCCTGCCAGCCGGAAGCCCAGCAGCGTCACCGCCGATGAGCCGGCATCGGACAGGTTGTTGAAGGCGTCCGCCGTGACGGCGATAGAGCCGGACAGCTGCCCGGCGAAGAATTTACCCATGAACAGCAGGATGTTCAGCCCGATGCCCACCGCGCCGCACAGCGTGCCATAGGCCCGGCGCAGCGCGCCGTCCCCCATACTGTCCCGGTGGGGGATGAACCATTTTGCCAACAATTCGATCATGTGGTCTCTTTCCTTTCACGCGGCTGATACAGCCGCTTTTTTTGCTGCCCTGCGGCGCAGGGACACGCCCGCCCTTTTACTTCCCCTTGATGGTCAGCTTCATGCGGCAGCACAGGTCGTCCAGATCCTCGTCGGTGGCGGCGGGCAGGCGCAGCCGTCCGCCGCAGTCGGCGCAGACCAGATCCACCGCGCCCCGGCGCACCTGCACGGTATAGCGCGTGCTGCCGCAGGTGCAGGAAATGCCGCCCCGGGCGGCGATGTCCTTCAGCTCGGACAGCACCTCGTACATGATGACGCTGTCGGTGAAGGCCTCGCCGTCCGCGCCCTTGTCCTTCTCCACCCGGAGGGCCAAATTCTCCATGGCGCGGCGCACATCTTGCTCCTGACCCACGTAGCAGCACAGCTCCTGCTTGACCGGGCAGGACAGGCCGATGCCCCGGCCCTGCAGCAGCGCGTCGGCGGAGCACTCCGCCTGGTGCTGGCCGCCGCAGATGCCGCAGGGTACCCACAGGCGGAACTTTGTCCCGTCGGTCTGCACCTCCAGTGCCTCCTTGCCGCACTCGCACTCCATGCGGGCTGCGGCGGCGCTGAGGGCAAAGACGCTGCGGGTGTGGAAATTCGCCTTGCCGCAGGCGGGACAGATATAGCCGAAGCTGCGTGTTTCTTCCATAGCCGGTACGCTCCTTGTATATATTTCCTGACAGTGACCCTATTATAGCCTATTCTTTCCGCATTTTCCAGTATTGCGAAGCAAAGAGTTTTCGGATATAATAGCGCCAACTCATTTACGGGAAGTGATGCTGTGAAACAAACCAAGCTGTCCGCCGCCGTGCGCGCCGCGTTTCCCCACACCATACCCATCATGACCGGGTATCTGGCGGTGGGGCTGGCCTACGGCGTGCTCATGGCCTCCAAGGGCTACAATTTCCTGTGGAGCGGCTTCGTCAGCGCCTTTGCCTTCTGCGGCAGTATGCAGTACGTGGCCATCACGCTGCTGACCTCCGTGTTCGACCCGGCGCAGGCGTTTTTGCTGAGTCTGATGGTCAACGCACGGCATCTGTTCTTCTCTTTGGCCCTGCTGCCCAAATACCGGGGCGCGGGGCGGCTGAAGTTCTTCCTCATCTACACCCTCAGTGATGAGAACTTCTCCCTGTCCTCCTCCGTAGAGCCGCCGGAGGACATCGACCCGCCGCTGTTTTACTTCGCCATGAGCTTCCTCACCTGGCTGTACTGGGTGGTGTTTTCCATGGTGGGCGGCCTGGCGGGCAGCCTGCTGACCTTTGATACCACCGGCATCGACTTCGCCCTGACGGCGCTGTTCGTGGTGCTGTTCATCGAGCAGGTGACGAAGCGGGAGAACCGGGCCAGCGGCGGGATCGGACTGGCGTGCTCCGTGGCGGCGCTGGCCGCTTTCGGCGCGGACAGCATGGTCATTCCCGCCATGGTGCTGACCATGGCCGTGCTGCTGCTGGGAAGGAGGAAGCTATGCGCTTAGATACGATACAGTCCCTCATCATCGTGCTGATGGTGGCGCTGGCCACGCAGATCACACGGTGGACGCCGTTTCTGCTGTTCGCCGACGGGAAGAAACTGCCAAAGGTGATAGAGGACCTGGGCCGTCTGCTGCCGCCGGCCATGATGGGTCTGCTGGTGGTATACAGTCTGCGGAGCGTGGACATCCTGTCCGGCAGCCACGGCCTGCCGGAGGCCATCGCCGTGGCGGTGACGGCGCTGCTGCATCTGTGGCGGCGGAGCACGCTGCTGTCCATCCTGGCGGGCACGGCGGTGTATATGGTGCTGGTGCAGGTGGTGTTCGCCTGACGGAGCGCCGGGCGGGGGACGCACGGTATAGAATAGAAAAAACCAGGGCCGCCGGATGGCGGCCCTGGTTTTTTCGCTTGTTCACTTGATGTCTACGACCTCGTAGCCTGCGTCGGTCACAGCCTTGGTCAGCGCCTCGTCGCTGGCCGGGCCGGTGACCACCGCCGTGCCGCTGGCCAGGTCTACCTTGGCCGTTTCGCCCTCCAGCGCCGTCAGTGCCTTCTCCACGTGGGCCACGCAGTGGGCGCACATCATGCCCTTGATGGTAATGGTCTTTGCAGCCATATCCGCCGCCTCCTTTTCGTTGTTGTCCGTATCATACACCGTCTCCGCCGCTTTTGCAACCGCTTGGCGGCCCTTCCAGCCCCGCAGGCGCAGCGCGTTGGACACCACGCACACAGAGCTGAGGCTCATGGCCGCCGCCGCGATCATGGGGTTCAGGGTGATGCCGAAGGCAGGGTACAGCACGCCCGCCGCCACCGGGATGCCCACGGTGTTGTAGAAAAACGCCCAAAACAGGTTCTGCCGGATGTTCCGCAGCGTGGCCCGTGACAGCTCCATGGCGTCCACAATGTCCATGAGACTGCTCCGCATCAGCACGATGTCCGCCGACTCGATGGCCACGTCTGTGCCCGCGCCGATGGCCAGGCCCACGTCCGCCGTCACCAGCGCCGGGGCGTCGTTGATGCCGTCGCCCACCATGGCGACCTTGCGGCCCTCCTTTTGCAGGTCGGCCACGCACTTGGCCTTGTCCTGGGGCAGCACCTGGGCGATGACCCGGTCCACCCCTACCTGACGGGCAATGGCCTCCGCCGTGCGGCGGTTGTCGCCGGTGAGCAGCACCACCTGGCAGCCGTTTTGCCGCAGGGCGGCGATGGCCGCCGCGCTGTCGGGCTTCACCACGTCCGCCACGGCGATCACGCCCAGCAGCCGCCCGCCGGCGGCGATATACAGCGGCGTCTTGCCGTCCGCCGCCAGCGCCTCGGCCTGAGCCGCAGCGGCGGACGCATCCACCGACACGGCGGCCATGTACCCGGCGTTGCCGGCGCACACGGTCACGCCCTCGGCCTTGGCGGTAACGCCGCCTCCGGCCACGGCGGTGAAGTCCGTCACCGGGCGCAGCGTCAGCCTCCGCTGCTCCGCCTCCGCCACGATCGCCCCCGCCAGCGGGTGCTCCGACATCTTCTCCAGCGATGCTGCCGCCGTCAGCAGCGTGTCCTCGTCCACACCGGGAGCGCACAGCAGATCTGTCACCTGGGGCTTGCCCTCCGTCACCGTGCCGGTCTTGTCCAGCACCACGGTGTCGATGCGGCCCATCAGCTCCAGGCTGGCGGCGGACTTGACGAGAACGCCCTTTTCCGCCGCCTTGCCCGTGGCCACGGTGATGGCCACCGGCGTGGCCAGGCCCAGCGCGCAGGGGCAGGAGATGACCAGCACGGCGATGCCGATGCTCAGGCAGAACCGCACGCCCATGCCGCCCACAATGGCCCACAGCGCCGCCGCCAGCACGGCGATGGAGATGACCACCGGCACGAACACGGCGCTGATCTTATCCGCCAACCGGCTGATGGGCGCTTTGCCGCTGGCCGCCTGCTCCATCAGCTGAATGATCTGGGCCAGCGTGGTGTCGCTGCCCACCCGGTCGGCCCGCAGCTCCAGATAGCCGCCGGTGAGGATGGTGGCGGAGGCGGCCTTGTCGCCCTCGGCCTTCTCCACCGGCATACTCTCGCCGGTAAGGGCCGACTCGTCCACCGTGCCGCCGCCCTTGAGCACCGTGCCGTCCACAGGGATACGCCCGCCCTGCCGCACGATCACCGTTTCGCCCACCCGGATGTCCTCCGTGGGGACGGTGAGCTCCTGCCCGTCCCGCCGCACCACGGCGGAGGTGGGGGCGAGGGCCAGCAGTGCCGTGATCGCGCCGGTGGTCTTGCCCTTGGAGCGTTCCTCCAGATACTTGCCCACCGTCACCAGCGCCAAAATCATGCCCGCCGACTCAAAGTACAGGTCGGGCATCCCCTCCACCCGGCCCATAGCCAGCAGCACCATCTCGATCAGACTGTAAACAAGGCCCGCCGCCGCGCCCAGCGCCACCAGGGAGTCCATGTTGGGGCTGCCCTGGAACAGACGGGAAAAGCCCACGGTGAAGTAGCTGCGGTTCAGGATCAGGATGGGCACGGTCAGCGCCAGCAGCACGAAGGCCGCCAGCAGCGGCTGATGGTGCATGAAGGCCGGCACGGGCAGACCCATCATGTGACCCATGCTCAGATAGAACAGGGGCGCAAGGCAGACCACCGACCACAGCAGCCGTTTGCCCATGGCCCTGGCCGCCGCGTCCTGTTCCTTGCGGATGTCCCGCCGGGCCTCGCTCTCCGGCGCAGCGCCGTAGCCCGCCGCCGTCACGGCGGCCACGATGGCGCGGCTGTCCACCTCCGGGCCGTGGTCGCACACCAGCGTGCCCAGCATCAGGTTCACCGCCGCGTTCTCCACGCCGGGCACGCTGTTGGCCGCCTTTTCCACGTGGGCGGCGCAGGCGGCGCAGGTCATGCCGGTGATGACAAATTTTTCCGTCATGGTATCACTTCCTGTGGGAATAGTAGCTTTATGCCGCCAGTGTACCACCCGTTTCCGCAAAATGCAAGAGACAGTTAGGGAACTTTTACCGTTTCCGCTTGTCCGACGGTCTGCACACCGCTGCCGCCAGCAGGGAGAACACCGCCGCCGCGGCGATGCCGCCGGCGGTGGCCGTCAGCCCGCCGGTGAGGATGCCCAGCGCCCCTTTTTCCGCCACCGCCTTGGCCACGCCCCTGGCCAGTGAATAGCCGAAGCCCGTCAGCGGCACGGTCGCGCCCGCGCCGCCCCAGTCGGCGATATATTGGTACACGCCCACCGCCTGCAAAAGCACCCCCGTCACCACGTAGCCGGTGAGGATGCGGCCCGGCGTCAGGGCCGTTTTGTCCAGAATGATCTGTCCCACGGCGCACAGCAGCCCGCCGCAGAGAAATGCGTTGAGATATTCCATCATGCGTTCTCCTTATCCGGTGTCAGCACCACCGCGTGGCAGATGCCTGGGATGCTCTCCCCCTGAAACGAGCTGGTGGGACTGAGCAGCGCCCCGGTGGGCGCGAATATGACCCGCTTCCACCGCCTCTGCCGCAGACCGCCCAGCAGAAAGCCGTTCAGCACCGCCGCCGAGCAGCCGCAGCCGCTGCCCCCGGCGTGCATATCCTGTGCCTTTCGGTCATAGAGCAGCAGCCCGCAGTCCGTGTAGTGTGCCAGCTCCACGCCCTCCCGGCGGAACAGCTCCACCACGATGTCGTGGCCCACCGCCCCCAGGTCGCCGGTGAGGATCAGGTCATAGTCCCGGGGTGTGGTGTTCGTCTCCCGGAACAGCGCCTGCAACGTGTCGCAGGCGGCGGGTGCCATGGCCGCGCCCATGTTGGTCATGTCCGTCACACCCAGGTCGATGATGCGTCCCCGGGTGATGTGGGTCACGTATGGCCCTTCCGATGCCCGCCCCACGATGCAGCACCCCGCCGCCGTGGCCGTCCACTGGGCGGTGGGGGAGCGCTGACTGCCGTAGGGCAGCGGCGTGCGGTACTGCCGCTCGGCGGTGCAGAAGTGGGAGGACGCCTGGGCCGCCGCCATGGCGGCAAAGCCCCCGGCCACCGCCATGGACGCCAGCGACAAGCTCTCGCCCATGGTGGAGCACGCGCCGTACACGCCGTAGAACGGGATGCCGTAATCCCGCAATCCGAAGGTCGCCCCGATGTTCTGGTTCAGCAGATCGCCGGCGAACACGCAGTCCACGTCCTCCGCCGTCAGTCCGCCCTTTTGCAGCGCCCGCTCCAGCGCCTCCGCCTGCATCCGGGCCTCCGCCTGCTCCCAGGTGGCCTGGCCGAAGAAGGAGTCCTCGTTCACTAGGTCAAAGCTGTCGCCCAGCGGGCCGCTGCCCTCCATGCGGCCCACCACGCTGGCCCAGCTCACCACGCCCACCGGGTCGCCGAAGGTCACTGTCTGCCGTCCCAGTCGTCTCACCTGCATATCCGCGCACCTCGTCCCATGATTTTTTCCTATCATGTCCCGAAGCGTTATCCGCTATGCAAAAAGAAAGACACCCCTGCGGGTGTCTTTCTCAAGGCTTTTTCGACAGCCTGAAATAATGCCGTTATTCCTGCGCTGTCTTGCGGAGCGCATCATACTTGGAGCTGTTCAAGGCCGCGAGATAGGCGTCGTAAGCCGCCTTCAGCGTGGGATACTCGTTCCCGTTGCGCAGTATCTTCTTGTACCCGTCTGCGCCCAGCGACTTCGAAACGGTGACGTAGTCTTTTCTGCTTCGCTGGCCGGTGGTGGTCTCGGAAACATAGTATTTCCCGTCGCCGGTTTGGATAATCACGGGGATGTTCTTTCCGGCACCGACTTCATTTGTGTTCAGGGATGTCCAGAATAGATACCGATTTGCCTCCTTCCCATCCTTCCCGTTGCCGAGATAGGCCCAGGTGCAGTCCTTCTGCTGCAAAAGGCTGTTATGCAGCTTTCCGATTTCGGCGTTGATGGCCGGAACATAACTTGAGTTCGGACATTTGGAGTCAAACTCAAAATTATCCTTGCCCTTCATCTCACCTTTCGTCCAAAACTCAGTATCATATAAAGACTGGAAGAAATTCGTCACATCTGTATTAAACGGATATGCGGACGCTTTTCCGCTCTAGATAAGGATGATCCCGTGCTCCTCATTATATGATACGGTGCAAGTCCCGTTTGGAGCGGCAACGCCCTTCCAGTTAACCGTGTCTTCCTGATTTTTATCATGAACGATACCGCCGATATTCACCGGGTTAGCCGACTGCCAGTCGGCCTGCTTTTGCTTCAGATCGACCGTCACCGTGAACTGGGGATTACCCAGCAGTGCCTTCGCGGAGACCTGTGCATATGCGGCGCGCACGTTCGCAAGATCCGCTGCTTCCCGGGATCTTTCAAGCTGCGATGCGATTGCCGGAATTGCGATCACGACCAACACGGCGATGAGCGCAATAACGATCAGCATTTCCATCAAAGTAAATCCGTTGCGATTTTGCTTCATATCCCTCTTGCCCCCTCTTTGACAGAAATATGCGGCGGCCAGCAAGCCTTCTCTGCCAAATCCTACAGGAAAATGCCCGAAAAATCAAGCCCCTTGTGATTGCCCGCCGCACCACAAAAATAAGACCACCCTAAAGGGTGGTCTTATTTTTGTGGTGCGAGCGATGGGACTTGAACCCACACGATCTTACGAACACAGGCACCTCAAGCCTGCCTGTCTGCCTATTCCAGCACGCTCGCGGGCAGAATACCCGTCTATTATAGCAAAAAGCGCCGCTTTGTCAATAGCTCCGCGGGGATTTTCTCCACGCAAAAGGGGAAGGGAGGGCCGCCTTTTCCGCTTACATTTTGTCGCTTCGTCCCAAAAGATAATCGGCGGACACGCCGTAATACTCCGCCAGCGTGAGCAGATGCCGCAGGGGCAGCTCATTCGCGCCGCGCTCATAGCGGGCGTACATGGTTTGGGACGTACCCAATATATCCGCGATGTCCTGCTGCGTTTTGTCGTGATCCTCCCGCAGATCGCGCAGCCGCCGCTGATAGGAACAACTCATACCGCACCACCCTCCGTGCAGTATTGTAGCCAGTAAAGATATTTACTATTGAAATTAGTAAATATCTTTACTAAAATGAAAACGCCGAACGAAAGGGGGGATAGTGGATGGCGGACTATAAAAAGATGTACCTGACGGCGCTGGATGCCATAGAGCGTGCCATGGCGCTGTTGGAGGAGGCGGAGCAGACCTGCGAAGAATTATACGTACAGACTTGTGATGAGGAGAACGCACCGAAGCTGCGGCTTTACCCGATAAACCGCAAAAGCGAAAAAGAGCAGTAAAGGAGGGCCGCCATCCGGCGGCCCTCCCTTGGCCTGTTTACTTTTCAATGACTACCTTGCCGTCCTTCAGCCGCACGTGGGCGGTGTCGCCGGACTTCAGGCTGCCCTCCAGCATCTGCTCGGCCACGGCGTCCTCCACCTGGTTCTGGATGGCCCGGCGCAGGGGACGCGCACCGTACTGGGGATCGAAGCCGTCCTTGGCCAGCTCGGCCACCGCGTCGTCCTCCGCCTCCAGGGTGATGCCCTGCTGGGCCATGCGGCCCGCGGTGACGTCCAGCATACGCCGTGCGATCTGCACGATGTTGTCCTGGGTCAGCTGGTGGAACACGATGATCTCGTCGATACGGTTCAGGAACTCGGGGCGGAACGTCCGCTTCAGGTCGGCCATCACGGCCTCGCGGATGCGGGCGAAGCGGGCCTCCTCCGTCTCCTTCTCGTCCTTCTCCTTGCCGTCAAAGCCCAGCTTGGACTCGGCGGCGGTGATGTTCTTCGCACCCACGTTGGAGGTCATGACGATGACGGTGTTCTTAAAGTCCACACGGCGGCCCTGGGAGTCGGTGACGATGCCGTCCTCCAGGATCTGCAGCAGGATGTTCCACACATCCTCATGGGCCTTCTCGATCTCGTCGAACAGCACCACGGAATAGGGCTTCCTGCGTACCTTTTCGGTAAGCTGGCCGCCCTCCTCGTGGCCCACATAGCCGGGAGGCGAACCGATCAGGCGGGAGACGGTGTGCTTCTCCATGTACTCGGACATATCGATACGCACCATGGCGTTCTCGTCGCCGAACATGGCCTCAGCCAGCGTCTTGCACAGCTCGGTCTTGCCCACGCCGGTAGGGCCGAGGAACAGGAACGAGCCGATGGGCCGCTTGGGGTCCTTCAGACCCACACGGCTGCGGCGGATGGCCTTGGCCACGGCGGCCACAGCGTCATCCTGCCCCACCACGCGCTGGTGGAGCTTCTCCTCCAGTTTCAGCAGGCGCATACTCTCGTCCTCGGTCAGGCGGGTGACGGGGATGCCGGTCCAGCCGGCCACCACCTTGGCCACGTCATCAGCGGTGACGCTGCCCCGGTTCTGGGCCATCTGCTTGCGCCAGTTCTCCCGCTCGATGTCCACCTGATCCTGATAGTTCTTCTCAATGTCCCGCAGCTGGGCGGCCTTCTCGTAGTCCTGGGCGGCGATAGCCTCCGCCTTCTCCCGGTGCAGGGTGGAGATCTTCTCCTCCAGCGCCTTCAGGTCGGGGGAGGAGCTTTCAGCGTCCATACGCACCTGAGACGCGGCCTCGTCCATCAGGTCGATGGCCTTGTCCGGCAGGAAGCGGTCGCCGATATAGCGCTTCGAGAGCTGCACGGCGGCCTCCAGCGCCTCATCGGTGATGGACAGCTTGTGGTGCGCCTCGTACTTGTCCCGCAGACCCTTCAAAATCTCCAGCGTGGCCTCCGGGGTGGGCTCACCCACGGTGACAGGCTGGAAGCGGCGCTCCAGCGCGGCGTCCTTTTCGATGTACTTGCGGTACTCGTTCAGGGTGGTCGCGCCGATAACGCGGATCTCGCCGCGCCCCAGTGCGGGCTTGATGATGTTGGCGGCGTCCACCGCGCCCTCGGCAGAGCCTGCGCCCACGATGGTGTGCAGCTCGTCGATGAACAGGATGATGTTGCCGTCCTTCTTCACCTCGTCCAGCGTGTTCTTGATGCGCTCCTCGAACTCGCCCCGGTATTTCGTGCCGGCCACCATGCCGCTCAGATCAAGGGACAGCACCCTCTTATCCAGCAGCTCCTCCGGCACGTCGCCGGAGGCGATGCGCTCGGCCAGCCCTTCGGCGATGGCGGTCTTGCCCACGCCGGGCTCACCGATGAGCACGGGGTTGTTCTTCGTGCGGCGGGACAGGATCTGAATGACCCGCTGGATCTCCTTCTCCCGCCCGATAACGGGGTCGAGCTTGCCGGAGCGGGCGGCCTCGGTCAGATCGCGGGTAAACTCCGCCAGTGCCTTGCCGACCTTCTTGTCGCCGTCACGGGCGGCGGCGCTGCCGCCGCTGGGCACAGCCTTGGCGGAGGCGTCGTTCAGCTTCTTCAGCACGGCGCTGTACATCTTATTGGGGTCAACGCCGATGGTCCGCAGGATACGCAGACCCATGTTGCCGCCCTCACGGAGCAGCCCCATCAGCAGGTGCTCCGTGCCGATATAGCCGCTGCCCATGCGGGAGGCCTCGGACACGGCCAGCTCCACCACGCTCTTGGCCCGGGGCGTCAGCCCCTGGCTGGGGGCAGCGCCGGACACGCCGTGACCCACGCTGCGCTGCAAAACGGAGCACACCATCTCATCGGTAACGCCGAACTCGGACAGCACCCGGTGCGCGATGCCCTCCTCCTCGCGGATCAGGCCCAGCAGCAGGTGCTCAGAGCCCACGTAACCGTGGCCCAGCTCCTCGGCGGCCTCCTGGCTCAAACGCAGAGCTTCCTCTGCACGGGGGGTGAATTTATTCTCAGACATAAAAAACACTTCCTCTCAATGTGTGAATGGGGATCGTGCGCCCTTAGGCGCTGAGGGACTTCAGCTCATCCCGGAGCTTGGCGGCGTCCTCATACCGCTCCTCCTCCACCGCGTTGTGGAGCTGGGTACGCAGCGCGTTGCGCTTGCGCTCCAGCGCCAGACCGGCGGCCTCCTCCTTGGGCAGCAGCCCGTCGTCCGCCTTCTCATCGGCGGTCTGCGCCTGCTCCAGCACGTTGACGGGCTGGGGGAACTCCGTCAGCATCCGGCTGCCCAGGCCGCCGAACAGCGGCTCAAACAGGCTGAAGGGACGGGAGAACCAGTCGTCGTCGAACCAGCCGCCCATGCGGCTGGCCATCGGCTCGGCATAGCCCATCCGACGGGCACAGTCCTGGCACAGATGTGTCTCGGTGACACGTCCGTTGATATTGCTCTTATAGTAGAACGTAGCATCGTTCTTACCGCAGCGATCACATTTCATAATCGTAGCCTCCTTGTGAAAAAATCAAACCGAATGGATGAGTATCTGCTTGAAAATGGCGGCGCGAAGCGCGTCGCGGCACTCCGGCGGCGCAGCCTGTAAGGCTCGCGGCCCGGTGGCGGACAGCAGCGCCTGCCCCAGCTCGTGGCTGACGGCCTCGCCGTCCACCAGGTTCTGGGCGATGGCCCGTGCGCTGCGGCTGTCCAGCGTGTCGCCCACGGAGTTGATGACGTGCATCAGCAGCGTCTGGCGATCCACCTGCACCCGCGTGATGCGGATGTAGCCGCCGCCGCCCCGGCGCGACTCCACGATGTACCCGTGCTCCGGGGAGAACCGGGTGGACATCACGTAGTTGATCTGACTGGGCACGCAGTTGAAGCGCTGGGCCAGGTCACTGCGCTGGAGCTCCAGCGCGCCGCCGGCGTTGTCCAGCTCCTGCTGGATGAACCCGGCGATAATATCGGAAATACCCATGCGGCGATCGCCTCCTTTTTGACTTTGCCTTTCTTTGACCTTTGAACGTATGATACACCAGTTGCCTTCCTTTGTCAATAGGTAAATTTGACTTTCTTTGACTTTTATTGTTAACTTTTTGTGAACACATTTCCTCCGCCGCGCCGTCTTTACACCGCGGCGCTTTTGGGGTATACTTTTCCCATATCGAGGAAGGGAGGTGGCCGCCGTGGCGTCTCTGACAACGGACGTGCGCTATGTCAAGGGCATCGGCGAGGCCCGGGCCAAATCGCTGGAAAAGCTGGGCATACGGACGCTGGGCGACCTGATCGCCTACTACCCCATGCGCTGGGAGGACAGAACGCGCACCGTGCCGGTGCGGGAGCTGATCCCCGGCGAATACGCCTGCGTCCGGGCCACCGTGGCCCAAGACCCCCGGGGCGGACGCATCCCCGGCGGGCGGACGCTGGTGCAGGTGCGGGCCGTGGACGAGGGCGGCGTGCTGGACATCTCCTTCTTCAATCAGGAATACCGCAAGACCTCCCTTCACAAGGGGGAGACGTATATCTTCTACGGCAAGGCCGATGGTCAGCGCCAGCGGCGGACGATGGTCAATCCGCTGGTGGAGCGGGAGGGGCAGCAGCTGCTCACCGGGCGCATCATGCCCATCTACCACCTTACGGCGGGGCTGAACCAGTCCACGGTGGCCCGTGCGGTGCGGCAGGGGCTGGACGAGTGCGGCGACCTGCCGGAGGACGTGCTGCCCGACGAGGTGCGCCGGGCGCATCAGCTGTGTTACATCGGCTTCGCCTACGAGAACGTCCATTTTCCCGCCTCGCCGGAGGCGCTGGCTTTGGCCCGGCGGCGGCTGGTGTTCGAGGAGCTGTTCCTTCTCAGCTGCGGCCTGTCTCTGCTCCGTGCCCGGCGGGAGACGGCGGCAGGGCCTGTGTGCCGCGCCGTGGATATGGCCGCGTTTTATGACGCGCTGCCCTTTACCCTCACCGGGGCGCAGCGGCGGGCTATTGAGCAATCCGTGGCGGACATGACCTCAGGCCGCCCCATGAACCGCCTGTGCCAGGGCGACGTGGGCAGCGGCAAGACCATGGTGGCGGCGGGCTGCGCCTGGTTCGCCGCCCAAAACGGCTGGCAGACCGCCCTCATGGCACCCACGGAGATCCTGGCCCGCCAGCATTACGAGACGCTGTCGCCGCTGTTGGCCCGGCTGGGCATGACCTGCGCCCTGCTCACCGGCTCGACCCGTGCCAGGGAGCGCCGGGAGACGCTGGCAGCGCTGGCGGAGGGCCGCATCGACCTGTGCATCGGCACCCACGCCCTGCTGACGGAGGACGTGCAGTACCACCGGCTGGGGCTGGTCATCACCGATGAGCAGCACCGCTTCGGCGTGGCCCAGCGCTCCGTGCTGGCCCACAAGGGCGTGTCGCCCCACACGCTGGTGCTGTCCGCCACGCCCATCCCCCGGACGCTGGCCCTGATCATCTACGGCGACCTGGAGGTTTCGATCATTGACGAGCTGCCGCCGGGGCGGCAGCGGGTGGACACCGTCGCCGTGGGGGAGAAGTACCGCCAGCGGCTCAACGGGTTCATCCACAAGCAGGTGGCCGAGGGCCACCAGGTGTTCATCGTCTGCCCTCTGGTGGAGGAGAACGGCGAGACCCAGGACGAGCGCAAGGCCGTCACGGCCTACGCCCAGCACCTGCAGCAGCAGGTGTTCCCCGACCTGCGGGTGTCGGTGCTCCACGGGCGGATGAAGCCCCGTGAGAAGGAGAAGGTCATGGCCGCCTTCGCCGCCGGGGAGAGCGACATTCTGGTGTCCACCACCGTGGTGGAGGTGGGCGTGGATGTGCCCAACGCCACGCTGATGGTGGTGGAGAACGCGGAGCGCTTCGGCCTGAGCCAGCTCCACCAGCTCCGTGGCCGCGTAGGCCGCGGCAAGGCGAAAAGCTGGTGCGTCCTGCTGTCGGACAGTCAGAACGAGGAGACGAGACGGCGGCTAAAGGTCATGACGGACACCAACGACGGCTTCAAAATATCCGAGGAGGATCTGAAGCTCCGCGGCCCGGGCGACTTCTTCGGCAGCCGCCAGCACGGCCTGCCGGAGCTGAAGGCCGCCGACCTGAGCTGCGATATGCGGACGCTGGACGAGGCCCGGCAGGCCGCCGAGGCGCTGCTGGCCGCCGACCCATCCCTGACCGCGCCGGAGCATGGCCCGCTGCGCCGCCGCGTGGCCGCTCTGCTGGAGATGAAGGACGGCACGCTGAACTGAGACTGCGTGCTGCGGCAAATGTGCAAAAAAACCCCGCCCTCGGGCCGTTGGGCCTGAGGGCGGGTCTGCGTCTGCACGGCGTGCAGGGGGGATACACGCCGTGCGAAAAGGGCGAAGGGGGGACGTCCTTTTCGACTTCTTAATTGTATACCTGCACAGTGGGATTTGTCAACTATAAATCCCGGTATCATTACCGGGAATACCACGCCGCCGGGGAATTGCGTCCGGCGGCCCATTGTGCTATACTTATAAAAAACAACATCCGCTCCGGGAGGTGGTGCTATGACCAGGGACGCGCTGCGGAAAAAGGCCAACGAGCTGCCGCTGCTGCCGGGTGTCTATCTGATGATGGACAAGTCCGGCCAGGTCATCTACGTGGGCAAGGCGAAAAAGCTGAAAAACCGGGTCAGCCAGTATTTTCAGGAGAACGCCGGCCACAACGAAAAAACGAAAATGATGGTGGCCCACGTGGACCGCTTCGACACCATCATCGTCCGCTCGGAGTTCGAGGCCCTGGTGCTGGAGAACTCCCTTATCAAGCGCCACATGCCCCGCTACAACATCCTGCTCAAGGACGACAAGGGCTATCCCTTCGTGCGCCTGGACGTGAAGGCCGACTATCCCCGCTTCTCCCTGGCCACCCGTGCCGCCGAGGACGGGGCGCGGTACTTCGGCCCTTACGGCGGGCGGCGCGAGACGCATTTGGCCATCGAGGCGGTGTGCGCCGCGCTGCACCTGCCCACCTGCGGCAGAAAATTCCCTCGCGACATCGGGAAGGAGCGCCCCTGCCTGAACTTCCACATGGGCAAGTGCGACGGCTTCTGCCGCCCGGACGGCCCGGACGGTGCGGAGTACCGCCGCCGCATCGCCGACGCGGTGTCCCTGCTGGACGGCAAGCTCCGGGGCGTCACCGCCGCCCTGACGGAGGAGATGCACGCGGCGGCGGAGGCGCTGGACTTTGAGCGCGCCGCCGCCCTCCGCGACCGCATCCGTGCGCTGTCGGTGCTGGGCAAGGAGCAGCGTGTCATCGCCGGCATCTGCGCCGATACCGACGTGTGGGGCGCGTACAACGGCGAGGCCAAATCCGGCTGCGCCGTGCTGCATATCGAAAACGGCGACCTGCTGGGCCGCCAGACCACGGTGTTTCCCGTCACGGCGGACAGCGACCAGGCCCTGCTGGGCCAGGTCGTGCCCCAGTATTACCTGGATCGCTCCGTCCTGCCCCGTGAGATCCTGCTCCCCGTCCCCATCGAGGACGGCGACGCGCTGGCCTCGCTGCTGTCGGAGCGCTGCGGCCACGCCGTGGCCGTGAAAACGCCCCAGCGCGGCCAACGCCGCGAGCTGCTGGACATCGCCCGCCGCAACGCCCGGGAGGAGGTGGAGCGCGCCACCGACAGCGCCGAGCGCATCAACGGCACGCTGCGCCAGCTCCAGACCCTGGCGGGGCTGCCCGCCCTGCCCCGCCGGATGGAGAGCTACGACATCTCCCACACCGGCGGTGCGGATCAGGTGGCAGGCATGGTGGTGTTTCAGGATGGCCGCCCGCTGAAGCGGGACTACCGCCGCTTCCGCATCGAGAGCTGCGGCCACGCCGACGACTACGCCGCCATGGCGGAGGTGCTGACCCGCCGCTTCCAGCGGTATCTGGACGGCGATGAAAAATTCGCCCTCCTGCCCGACCTGCTGCTCATCGACGGCGGCCAGACCCACGCCCAGGTGGCGGAGGCCGTGGTCACGTCCCTGAACCTGAACGTGCCGGTGCTGGGCATGGTGAAGGACGACAAGCACCGCACCCGTGCCCTGATGACCGCCTCCGGCCAGGAGCTGGGCATCCGCCAGTCTCCCGCCCTGTTCGCCCTCATCGGCACGGTGCAGGAGGAGGTCCACCGCTTCGCCATCGCCTACCACCACCAGCAGCACACGAAAAGCGCCAAGCGCTCCCAGCTGGACAGCATCCCCGGCGTGGGCGAGGCGCGGAAGAAGAAGCTGCTCCAGACCTTCGGCACGGTGAGCGCCGTGAAGAGCGCCACGGTGGAGCAGCTGTGCCGCGCCGTGCCGCGCCCGGCGGCCCAGGCCGTATACGACCATTTCCACGGGGAGGGAGAAACGTGAACTACTACGCCACACTGGGCGAAAGCTGCAAGGACGCCGCCACCATCGCCGCCCTGCTCCGGGCGGGCATCTCCTGCTTCCGCCTGAACCTGTCCCACGGCAGTTTGCGGGACAAGGCAGACTGGCTCGCCGCTCTGCGCCGTGCGGAGCGGGACGCCGGCCTGTCCGCCGGTCTGCTCATCGACCTGCGCGGCCCGGAGCTGCGGACGGGGAAGACCGTCCCCGCCGCCGCGCTGCCGCTGGGCGATACGCTGCCGCTGTCCGCCCTGGCCCTGCCTGAGGCCATCGCCGCCGCGCTGCTGCCGGGTCAAGAGCTGCGCGTGGACGACAGCGGCGCGGTGCTGACGCTGCAAGCGGACGGCCTGTGCCGAGTGACCCGTCCGGGCCGCGTCGGCCCGCGAAAAAGTGTGGCCCTGCCGGGCCTCGACCTGCACCTGCCGCCGCTGACGGCGGAGGATCGGGCCGACCTGGCCGGCGGCCCTGCCTTCGGCGTGACGGCGGTGATGCAGCCCTTCGTCCGCAGCCGGGAGGAGCTGGACACCGTGCGCCGCGCCATGATACAGGCCGGACTGGGCGGCGCGACGCTCTATGCCAAGGTGGAGGACGCGGCGGGGCTGAACGCCCTGCCGGACTGGATCGACGGCTGTGACGTGGTCACGGCGGCCCGGGGCGACCTGGGCGCGAACCTGGGGCTGGAGCATGTCCCGGCGGCCCAGCGGCGTATCGCCGCGGTGTGCCGCCAATCACATAAGCCCCTGCTGGTGGTCACGGAGCTGCTGAGCTCCATGACGGAGCGCCCCGTCCCCACCCGTGCGGAGGTGTCCGACATCTGCCACGCCGTCTGGGACGGCGCGGAGCACCTGATGCTCACCAACGAGACGGCGGCGGGCAAATACCCCACGGAGGCCGCCGCCTGGCTGGTAAAATGCGCCTGCGCCGCGATGTCATACCGATAGACTGTCCGCAGGCGCGGAACACCCTCGCGGCAGATTGTCCAAAGGGATATTCCGCGCCCCGGCGCGGGGTACTTTTGCCCTCGGCGGCAAAAGTACCCAAAAACGCCGTTCAAACCTGCGGTTTGAAAATCCCTGC
>CAMDUN010000004.1:0-102385 GCA_945878665.1 uncultured Clostridia bacterium
CTATCGGTGGTCATTCCGTAGGGGGCGATGCCCACATCGCCCCGCAGGGATGACGCATGGGCTTTCGTAGGGGCGGGGTTCTGCCCCGCCCGCTGTTTACAATCCCTCCGTCAACGCTGCGCCTTGACACCTCCCTCGCAGAGGGAGGCGCGGGGAACGGATTCCGAGCCAGTGACATCGGTCACTGGCTCGGAATGACAGGGCGAGGACAAGGCGTGGGTACGGTAGACGGTTGTAGGGGCGGACAGGGTCGTCCGACTATGCGGAGCACAACGGGTCATTCGCCGTTGGCGATTTTTTCCTCCGTTTCCTGGCGGATGGCGGCGCGGAGGGCGGTGAGGTAGGGGGAAAAGGCCACGTTTTCGTTGGCGTAGGTCAGGTTCAGGTCATATTCCCGGGGCAGCCAGGTGGAGAGGGCGGCCTCGTTGTGCTGGATCACCGCCTCCAGCTTGTCCAGCGCCTTATAGAGCTTGGCCTCCTCCGTGTCCAGCGCGTCCATCTCGGCGTACAGGGCGGCCAGCTCCGTGTTGTAGGGGGCGGGCAGGGTGCTGACCCACCGGGACAGGAGGGCGTCCTCACGGGCGGTATCGCTGTCCGTCTTGAGGAAGCTGGGGATGTCGCCGGTGAAGCACTCGCCCAGGTCGTGGACGAGGCACATCCGCATGACCTTATCCATGTCCAAATGGGGAAATTCGCTGCGGAGGAAGAAGGCCATCAGCGTCAGACGCCAGCTGTGCTCGGCCACGCTCTCCCTTCGCCCGCCGGAGGTGTCGCAGTGGCGGGTGGTGTCCTTCAGCTTTTCCGCGGTGTGGAGCAGGGTCAGTAATTCGTGGGGCGTCATGGCGTATACCTCCTAATCATTACAATTACATATTGTGCGGTTTCGGCGGGCATGGAAGCTGTCGGCTTATTTTGCCTTTGCCAAACGGGAGGTTATCGGCCTAACATCAGAACGCCTGCACAATCGGATATTTGCGTGAATGAAAGACCCGGCAGATCTTTTCTCAGTTCTTCAGCAACAAAATAGATTTCATCGTCGTCCCATGCGTCCCCCGCAGCCAGCCTGCACCGCTCCAAATCTTTTCGTGTTTCAAAGGCGACATCACCAATAATAATTTTCCCATTTTCTTTCAGATGGTCACGCAATTCAGAAAGAAATACGCGCTTTTGCGTATCTGTCAGGTGATGCAGAGAATATGTTGCCACGATATAATCATAGCGCCGGTCTCGCAGCGGCTCGACCAGCCCCTTTGAAAAATCCCCCTGGTACAAATGTGCATACGGCATTTTTTCAGACGCCAGTGCAATCATCCTTGCCGAGAAGTCCTGACCATAAATGGAGCAGCCCTGTTCGTATAGTTTCGTTGTTAATGTGCCTGTTCCGAATCCTATGTCCAATACGACAGCATTTGCGGTTTCCATAATCGTCTTGAAAATAAACCCAAGCACTTTTTTATAGCCGGCAAATGGATATGTGCTTTCCTCATCGGAAATACCGACGGCTTTGTCGTAGCCATCTGCCCAAAGGTCAAACTCCTTGCCGTTCAGCATACTTGCCTCCATCAAATTCAAATCTGTTGAATTGTTTCCAGATGCGCTCAAGCGGTATTTTCTATAGTATAGCATAGGAAAAAGGTGGGGTCAACGCTTGCGCCGGGGACGGCAGTGTAGTACAATGGCGGTGAGCCGTCCTTTCGGCGGCAAAAGGAGGACAGAGCATGGGTGTTTTGTACGCTTTGGAGAGTATCCGCACGCCGGTGCTGGACAAGATCATGCTGATCATCAGCGAGCTGGGCGGAGAAGCGCCGTTTCTCATCATCGCCATCGCGGTGTTTTGGTGCATCGACAAGCGGAAGGGCTACTACCTGATGACGGTGGGGTTCTTCGGGATGATCCTCAATCAATTTTTGAAAATACTGTGCTGCGTACCGCGTCCCTGGGTGAAGGACCCGGAGTTTACCATCGTCGAGCCGGCGCGGGCCGGGGCGACGGGGTACTCCTTCCCCAGCGGACACACGCAGAACGCGGTGTCGCTGTACGGCGGCATCGCCCGGTGTACGGGCAGCGTGGTGCTGCGGGTGGTGTGCATCGTGCTGGCGGTGCTCATCGCCTTCAGCCGGATGTATCTGGGCGTACACACGCCGCTGGACGTGGGTGTGTCCTTTGTGGTGGCCACGGTGCTGGTGCTGGCGCTGTACCCGCTGATGGAGGAGGTCAAGCGCCGCCCGGCGGTGCAGACCTGGGTGATCGCGGTGATGGTGGTGTGCAGCGGCGCGTTTTTGGCGTATCTGTACCTGAGGGGCGACCGCGGCGCAACGGCGGAGGACACCGCTAACTATGTGAACGCGCTGGAGAACGGCTGGAAGTTCGTGGGGGTGTCGCTGGCGCTGCTGGCGGTGAACATCGCGGATCGGAAGGTCATCCGCTTCGAAACGCAGGCGGTGTGGTGGGCGCAGCTCGTCAAGCTGGCGGTGGGCTTCGGGCTGCTGATGGCCATCCGCGTGGGGCTGAAAGCGCCGCTGATCGCGCTGCTGGGCGGCAACGCGGCGGTGGCCGGCGGGGTGCGCTATCTGCTGGTGGTGCTGTTCGCCGGGTGTGTATGGCCGCTGACGTTTTGGTGGTTCGGACGGCTGGGAAGAAGATAAAAAAAGCATCCCCCGGCGTATGCCGGGGGATGCTTCAGGCTGTCGAAAAAGCCTGTCATTGCGAGCCAGTCCGCAGACTGGCGTGGCAATCTGTTCTCAAATCGCACAATTTTTACGCTTTTCTGTGAATTTGCAACTAAAAGATTGCGGATTCCCACGTCGCTTCGCTCCTCGGAATGACAGGATAGGTTTATCAACGCGCTGAAGCATCCCCCGGCGTATGCCGGGGGATGCTTTTCGTATGTATCACAGCTCAGGCGGTGGTGTCTGCGGGCTTTTTCAGCGCTACGATGACGCCGGCGGTGATGAGCACCGCGCCGATGACGCTCATGACGGTGATCTGCTCGTCCAGCACCAAATAGCCCACCACCAGCGTGACGAAGGGGGAGGCGTACAGGTAGTTGTTGGTGATGACCACGCCCAGGCGCTTAAAGGCGATATTCCAAATGGCGAAGCACACCGCGTTGCCGAACACGCCCAGGAACAGCCAGCTGAATAGGATGCGGGGGGTGGTGAACAGGGGTGTCAGGTCGGGCATACCGTCCGTCAGCAGCATCAGGGGCACGGCGGTGAGGAACGCCCAGAGCATGACGCGGCGGGTGACAAGAAAGTTGTCGTACTGCTCGGTGTATTTCTTGATGAGGATGGAGTACACCGCCCACATCAGGGCGGCTGCCAGGGCGATCAGGTCGCCCAGGGGGTTCAGGTGGAACGACAGCTGGCCGTTGAGCACCACCAGCACCACGCCGGCGATGGCGATGACCGCGCCGATGTAGACGAATTTGCCCAACCGCTCACCGCTGCGGGAGAAGATTTGGGCCAGGATCACCGTCAGGATAGGGGAGAGGGCCACGATGATGCTGACGTTGGCGGCGTAGGTGTAGGTCAGGGCGGTGTTTTGCAGGAAGAAGTAGAAGCTGCCGCCGGTGATGCCGATGAGGATGAACATCAGCTCATCCTTCCAGGGGAGCTTCATGGTCTTGGGCCGCAGCACCCACAGCGTCAGATAGGCAAGGCCCATCCGCAGGGGGATGATCTGCACGGCGGTATAAGCGGTGAGCAGCTCCTTGGTCAAAACGAAGCAGCTGCCCCAGACCAGTATGGTGAAAATGGCGTACACATGGCCCATGATCTTCTGCGAGGCGGACATGGCGGTTCTCTCCTTACGATAGCACAGATTTCTGCCCGCTCCGGCGGACAGACCACAAATTTATATTATATACCGTGCCGGAGGAAAAATCTACCCCTCGCCGCGAAAGCTGCCGAAATTTTAAGATTTGCCTGATGCGGTCGAAAGATGCTTGTTTTTTTTCGCATTCGTGGTATGATGTAGAATGTTGAGAAACGACACAACAGGGGAGAATAAGGAGGAAAGCACTATGCACGCAGCACTGGTCATTATGGCCGCGGGAATGGGTTCGCGCTACGGCGGCAACAAGCAGGTGGACGGCGTCGGGCCTCACGGAGAGATATTGATGGAATACGGCGTGTACGACGCGGTACGGGCCGGATTTGACAAGATCGTGTTCATCATCAAGCCGGATATGCTGGAGCTGATGAAGCGGCTGTGCGGCGACATGGCGTCCCGCCTGCACACGGCGGACGGCAGGCCGGTGGAGGTGTGCTACGCCTATCAGACCACGGACACGCTGCCGCAGTTCTACACCTGGCCGGAGGGCCGCACCAAGCCCCTGGGCACGGCCCACGCGGTGCTGTGTACCCGGGAGCTGATCCACGAGCCGTTCTGCGTCATCAACGCCGACGACTACTACGGCGCGGACGCCTACCGCACCATCTACAACGCCCTGCAAACGCTGCCGGAGCGCGGCGCGGCCACCATGGTGGGCTATCTGCTGAAAAACACCGTCACCGCCTATGGCACGGTGTCCCGCGGCGTGTGCCATGTGAAGGAGGACAAGCTCACCGACATCCACGAGACGCTGAAGATCGCCCTGCTGCCGGACGGCAGGATCTGGGATCAGACGGCGGATGTGGAGCTGGCGGGCGACGCGGTGGTGTCCATGAATTTTTGGGGCTTCATGCCGTCCATCTTTGACGAGCTGGAGACGTATTTCTACGACTTCCTCCGCAGCCCGGAGGCGCAGACCGCCAAGGCGGAGTGCTTGCTGCCCAACATGGTGGGGCATCTGCTGGAGACGGGCCGGCTGTCCGTGTCGGTGCTGAAGTCCCATGACCGCTGGTTCGGCATGACGTATCAGGAGGACCGCCCCCGTGTGGCGCAGGAGCTGGTCAAATTGCACGAGACGGGAGTCTATCCCGGAAAGTTGAGGTAAAAAGCGAATGGACAGCAACGAAAGAGAACGCAGAAGGCAGCGGCGGTATCGGGAGGCTGTGCGTAACCGGGCCATCGCGGCGGTGGTGCTGGTGGCCCTCATCGTGGGCGCGGTGTTCATCGTCAAGGGCTGCAAAAAGGACGAGACCCTGCCGGCGGACGACCAGCAGGGGCAGCAGACCGACACGCCGGAGGAGAACACGCAGAAGCCGCCCGCCAACGTGGACGACGAGCTGCTGACGGTGGTGAACCCCTGGAATCCGCTGCCGGAGGACTGGGTGTGCGACCTGGTGACGCTCAGCGATGGGCGCAGGGTGGACAGCCGGTGCTACGAGGCGTTTGAGGAGATGATGGCGGCCTGCCGCGACGCGGGCTACGCGCCGTTCCTCTGCTCCGCCTACCGCACCCAGGAGACGCAGCAGAGTTTGTATGACAACAAGGTGCAGCGGCTGATGAACAGCGGCATGGGCGAGGAGGAGGCCAAGGTGGAGGCCGCCAAGGCGGTGGCCATCCCCGGCACAAGCGAGCACCAGCTGGGCCTGGCGGTGGACATTGTGGACGCCAATATGCAGGACCTGACCGATGAGCAGGAGAACACGGAGACACAGAAGTGGCTCATGGCCAACTCCTGGCGCTACGGGTTCATCCACCGCTATCCCAACGACAAGACGGACATCACCGGCATCATCTACGAACCGTGGCACTACCGCTATGTAGGCAAGGCCGCCGCCCAGGACATCTTCAACCGGGACATCACCCTGGAGGAGTATGTGGGCAAGACGAACCAATCGTAAGAGCGAGGAAAAGAGAGGGAGGCCAGGGAGTTCCGCGCCCCGGCGCGGGTCACTTTTGGCCGCAGCCCCAAAAGTGACCAAAAGGTCTGCTTGAAACCAAAGGTTTCAAGACTTCCTGCGCGCTATGCTGTGTGGTTATCGACGGCTTTTACCGCACGGTCACGGAGTTCAAATTTCATCGTGCGGTCAAAAGGATTGTCTCTGCGTCTGCGCCGCTGCCGCTGATCTCAGCCACGGTAGAAGTTGGTGCACTTATATTTTAGAGTAAAAGCGACAGCGCTCCAAGAAGCAGAGACAATGCAATATTTAGGAGAAATTTGCACGGCATGGCGTTCGCGTGTCAAAAGCAAGCAAGATGAACAACAGGTGAAGGCGCGCAAGGAAATCCAAAAACGTAGTTTTTGGCGGCGTTTCTTTTCCTCTTTTCTTTCGCTGCTGAAAGAAAAGAGGCCGCCGGAGGCAAAAAAGAACGGATTCCCACGCCGGCGCGAACGCCGGCTCGGAATGACAGACTTTTTCGGCAGACAAGAAAAGAGCGGGAGGCCGGTGGCCTCCCGCTCTTTTGCACATGAAGAAGTTACTTGCAGTTCTTGGCGTTCTTCGCGTTCTTGGTGTTCTTGGTATTGGTGTTGGTGTTCTCCGTGTTCTCGGTGTTGGCGGGCTTGTTGTTCTTGGTGTTATCCATGAGATATACCTCCTTTTTCTGTACCTTAGGTACAGGTATAGTGTCACCGCCGTGCGGAGAATTATGCAAAAAAATATTCGACCACGGCATCCGCTTTTGTCAAGCGGACGTTTTTGTGATTGTTTAAAAAAATGACATGACTTTTCGGGATGGATACGCTATACTGGGTATAGTTTCTGTATAACACACAAAATAGCAGGAGGGCTTTTCTCTTGAAAAAACTGTATGACGGGGTGCAGCGGTTCTGCGCGGCGCACCCCCGGTTCGGCATCCCCAACCTGATGCGCGTCATCGTCATCGGCAACGTGGCGGTGTATATCCTGATGCTGCTGACGCAAAACAGCGACGCCAGCGCGTTGAGCTTTCTGACGTTCAACCTGAACGGGCTGCTCCACGGCGAGGTGTGGCGCATCGTCACGTTCATCTTCTATCCCAGCGCCGGCAGTCCGTTTTGGCTGCTCATCAGCCTGTATTTCTACTACTGGATCGGCTCAACGCTGGAGCGCCAGTGGGGCACGGCCAAGTTCAACCTGTACTACATCAGCGGCACGCTGCTGACGGTGCTGGGCGCGATTTTGGCCAGCCTGATCTCCGGCAACCCCTATCTGACGGTGGCGGGGACGGGATACGTGAACCTGTCCATGTTCTTCGCCTTCGCGTTTCTGTTCCCGGACACCACGGTGCTGTTCATGTTCATCATCCCGGTGAAGATGAAGTGGCTGGCCTATCTGGACGGGGCGCTGTTCGCCTTTGACATCATCCGGGGCATCGGCGCGCACAACTGGGCTGACGTGGTGCTGCCGGTGGTGGCGCTGCTGAACTTCGCAGTGTTCATTTGGCCGGAGGTGCATTATCTGCGCCAGCGGGCGCAGTATCAGACATCCCGCAAAACCGTGCAGTTCAAGCAGGCCCAGCAGCGGGCGCAGCAGGCGCAGCAAGCGCCGTATCACCACAAGTGCGCCGTGTGCGGACGGACGGATACGGACTACCCCGAGCTCCAGTTCCGCTATTGCAGCAAGTGCGCCGGGTATCACTGCTTCTGCCAGGATCACATCTTCAACCACGTGCATTTCACGGAGGAATAAGGGAAAAAGGGCCGCCGGAGGCGGCCCTTTTCCGCGTGACAGGGCACGGAGATGTGTTCTTTTTCGAGGTGGCGGCTGAAGAATGAAAACTTGACAACGGAAACGTTTTTTTCTACAATGAATAGGTAAAGTGGGACTGAAATGTTCAGAAAAACCGGGATGCAACCGCCGGTTGACAAATCTCCAAGCCGGGTTTGTAGACCGCAACCGGGGGAAAACGTATGATAGCGCCACACAAAGCCAAGCGGCGTGATGCCGTCATGCGAAAGGAGAAACACACGATGATATTAGCGGATAAGATCATTTCCCTGCGGAAGAAGGCGGGATGGAGTCAGGAGGAGCTGGCGGAGCAGCTGGGCGTGACCCGGCAGTCCGTGTCCAAGTGGGAGGGCGCGCAGTCCGTGCCCGATATGGATAAGGTGGTGCAGATGAGTCGTCTGTTCGGCGTGACCACAGACTTTCTGCTGAAGGACGAGATCGAGGAGCAGGCCGCCGTCCCGGCGGAGGAGAAAAGCATTCTGCGCCGCGTGACCATGGAGCAGGCTGCCGACTATTTGGCACGGCGGAAGGCCGCCGCGCCCAAGGTGGCGCTGGCCGTGCTGCTGTGTGTCATCTCCCCGGTGACGCTGCTCCTGCTGAGTGCCATGAGCAAGGTGCAGCGCTTCCATATCAGCGAAAACGCGGCGGCGGGCATCGGATTGTGCGTGCTGCTGGTGCTGGTGGCCGCGGCGGTGAGCATCTTCCTGCGTACCCGCGCAGACGTGAAGGAGTATCAGTTCCTGGATAGCGAGCCCTTTGAGACGGAGTACGGCGTTACCGGCATGGTGCGCCAGCGCCAGCGGGAGTATAAGGACACCCATACCCGCAGCGTCACCGTGGGCGTGGTGCTGTGCGTGCTGGCGGCTGTGCCGCTGTTTGCCGCCGTGTGCATCGACGGCAGCGACCTGCTGTACGTGGCTGCGGTGGGCGCGCTGCTGGTGCTGGTGGGCGTCGGCTGCCTGTTTCTAGTCAACGCCGGGGTATACAGCGGCGCGATGGAGCGGCTGCTGGAGGAGGGCGACTACACCCGCGGCCAAAAGAAGCACAACAAGGTGCTGAGCACCGTGACCACGATCTACTGGCCGGCGGTCACGGTGGTGTTCCTGATATACACCTACGGCCCGTCCGGCAACGGACAGCCCCGATACAGCTGGGTCATTTGGGCGGTGGCCGGCGTGCTGTACGCCGCCGTGATGGGCGTCGTGCGGCTGCTGCTGCTGCGAAGCAGGAAGGATCAATAATGACAACGACCGCGCCGGGCGCGGAGAGAGAAATGAGGAGAAACGTATGCTGAACATCCAACATCTGACGAAGACCTACGGCGACAAAAAGGCCGTGGACGACCTGACGCTGCACATCGCGCCGGGGGAGATCTACGGCTTCATCGGCCACAACGGCGCGGGAAAGACCACGACGCTGAAATCCGTGGTGGGCATTTTGCAGTTCGACGCCGGTACGATCACCATCGACGGCGCTGACCTGAAGGCCGACCCTTTGGGCTGCAAGCGGAAGCTGGCGTACATCCCGGACAACCCGGATCTGTACGACTATATGACCGGCATCAAGTATCTGAATTTCATCGCCGATGTGTTCGGCGTGGACGCACAGACCCGGCAGGAGCGCATCCGGCAATACGGCGACATTTTCGAGATCACCGACGATCTGGCCCAGCCCATCGCCGCCTATTCCCACGGCATGAAGCAGAAGCTGGCCATCATCGCTGCGTGGCTGCACGACCCGAAGCTCATCATCATGGATGAACCTTTCGTGGGTCTCGACCCCAAGGCCGCCCACACGCTGAAGGGCATGATGCGGGAGGTCTGTGACCGGGGCGGCGCGATCTTCTTCTCCACCCACGTGCTGGAGGTGGCGGAAAAGCTGTGCGACAAGGTGGCCATCATCAAGGGCGGCAGGCTGATCCGCTCCGGCACGATGGAGGAGGTCAAGGGCGACGATTCCCTGGAGGAAGTGTTCCTGGAGCTGGAGGAGGAGTAATGGTCAATTTATTGCTGAAAAAGCAGATGGTGGAAATATTCCGCGCCTACTTCTACGACGCGAAAAAGAATAAAATGCGCTCCAAGGGCGCGACCATCGGCCTGATCGTGCTGTATGTGCTGCTGATGGTGGGCCTGATCGGCGGTATGTTCGCCGTGCTGTCCCTGGCTGTGTGCAAAACGATGTACGAGGGCGGCCTGGGCTGGCTGTACTTCACCCTGTTTACTTTGGTGGGCGTGTTCATGGGCGTGTTCGGCAGCGTGTTCAACACCTTCGCGGGACTGTATCAGGCCAAGGACAACGACCTGCTGCTGTCGCTGCCCATCCCCATCCGGGCCATTTTGGCCTCCCGGCTGCTGGGCGTGTACCTGATGGGCCTGATGTTCTCCGGCGTGATCATGCTGCCCTGCATCATCGTGTACTGGATCGTGGCGGAGCTGTCTGCCGCCACAGTCATCGGCGGGCTGGCGCTGATGCTGGCGGTGTCGCTGGTGGTGCTGGTGCTGTCCTGCCTGCTGGGCTGGGTGGTGGCCAAGATCCACGCCAAGCTGAAGCATAAGAATATCCTGACCACGCTGGTGGCGCTGGTGCTGTTCGGCGCGTATTACATGGTGTGCTTTCGCGCCAACGAGCTCATCGAGAAGCTGCTGCTCCATCTGGACGAGGTGGGCGCGGCGGTGCGGGGCGGCGCGTACCCGCTGTACCTCATAGGCCGCATGGGCCAGGGCGACTGGCTGGCCATAGCACTGGTGCTGGCGGTGACGGCGGCGCTGTGCTGGCTGACCTATCTGCTGCTGAGCCGGACGTTCCTGGCCATCGCCACGGCCAAGACCGGCGAGGCCAAGAGGGCGTACAAGGAGGAAAAGACGGCGGCGCGGAGCGTGCCCCAGGCGCTGCTGGCCAAGGAGCTGAGGCGGTTCACCTCCAGCCCCAACTATATGCTCAACTGCGGCCTGGGCACGGTGATGCTGCCGCTGCTGGGCGTGTTCCTGCTCATCAAGAGCGGCGATGTGATGCCCATGGCGGCGGAGGCGCTGGGTGAGCGCTCCTCCGAGCTGCTGGCGGTGCTGCTGTGCGCGGCGCTGTGTTTGGTGGGGTCGATGAACGACATGACCTCCTCCTCCGTGTCGCTGGAGGGCAAGTGCCTGTGGCAGGCACAGTCCCTGCCGGTGAAGCCCTGGCAGGTGCTGCGAGCCAAGCTGCTGGTGCAGGTGGTGATCACCGCCGTGCCCATGCTGCTGGCCTCGGTGTGCGCGGCGCTGACCGTCCGGCCCGGACTGCTGGCCGCCGTGCTGCTGGTGGTGATGCCCCAGGTGTTCGTGTGGCTGTCCGCCGCCTTCGGGCTGATGATGGATCTGAAGCGGCCCAACCTGACGTGGACCAACGAGATCACCGTTATCAAGCAGCGGCTGACGGTGCTGATCACCATGCTGGGCGGCTGGGTCTACGCGGTGGCGCTGGGATTGCTGTATATGATGGTGCTGTCCGGCTGGGATGCCGGCTGGTATCTGCTGGCCTGCACGATGCTGACGGCGGCGCTGACGGCGCTGCTGCTGCGGTGGCTGCGGACGCGGGGCGCGGCCCTGTTTGCCGCCCTGTAAACGAGGAAAACCGGCTGTCTCCGGGGAGACAGCCATTCAGGCTGTCGAAAAAGCCTCCGGCTTTTTCGGCAGCCTGAAATAATGTCGTTATTTTTGTGCCGCCTTGCGGCACGAAAATAGTCGCTTCGCGCCGCGAAGCAAGTACCCTTGGGGTGCTCCACGCACGCCTTGCAAGGCAAGGCTTTGCGCGACATTTGATCTTATTCGAGGCGGGCTTTGCCCCCTCGAGCTCCCCCTGCGTAGATGAACTGCTTATCGTATGGAGAATGTTTATCGACAAGCCTTCTGCTGCCCGGCGTGTAAAATTTCACGGAAATTGGGGAAAATCTCCTTGCAAAACGGGAAAAGCTGTGCTATTATATTGCGGTAAATCCGCACAGCCTCGGATCTTCGGTCGGTGCTCTCACGAGTTGGCCGGAGGGAGGAGGAGGCTGGAGGTACAAACTAAAATCAAAAGGAGAAACACAGAACATGGCAAATCAGAACGTCGTATCCATGAAGGCCCTGCTGGAGGCGGGCGTCCACTTCGGTCATCAGACCCGTCGCTGGAACCCCAAGATGGCGCCCTATATCTACACCGAGCGCAACGGCATCTATATCATCGACCTGCAGAAGACCGTGAAGAAGCTGGAGGAGGCCTATGCCTTCGTGCGTCAGCTGTCCGAGAACGGTCAGACCCTGCTGTTCGTGGGTACGAAGAAGCAGGCTCAGGAGGCCATCAAGGACGAGGCGGCCCGCTGCGGTCAGTACTACGTCAACGCCCGCTGGCTGGGCGGCATGATGACCAACTTCAAGACCATGCGTACCCGTATCGACCGCCTGAACCAGCTGAAGACCATGCAGGCTGACGGCACGTTCGATATGCTGCCCAAGAAGGAAGTCATCAAGCACCTGGGCGAGATCGAGAAGCTGGAGAAGTACCTGGGCGGCGTGAAGGAAATGAAGAAGCTGCCCGGCGCGCTGTTCATCGTGGACACCCGCAAGGAGCGCAACGCCATCGCCGAGGCGCACCGCCTGGGTATCCCTGTTGTGGCCATCGCCGACACCAACTGCGATCCCGACGAGATCGATTATCCCATCCCCGGCAACGACGACGCGATCCGCGCCATCAAGCTGATCGCTTCCGTCATGGCCAACGCCATGATCGAGGGCCGTCAGGGCGAGCAGATCGAGGAAGCTGCCGAGGCCAAGGACGCCGAGTAAAGCTGCAATAACACCGCGTACTCTCACGGGGCAGGGAAGTGTCCCTGCCCCTTTTTCAACCAACAATTTATAGGAGGAACTAAGAATGGCTTTTACTGCTGCTGATGTGAAGACCCTGCGCGAGATGACCAGCGTGGGTATGATGGACTGCAAGAAGGCGCTGGTCGAGTGCGACGGCGATATGGATAAGGCTGTCGAGTGGCTGCGCGAGAAGGGCCTGGCCAAGGCCGCCAAGAAGGCTGGCCGCATCGCCGCCGAGGGTATGTCCTATGCCCTGACCGAGAACGGCGTGGGCGTGGTGCTGGAGGTCAACTGCGAGACCGACTTCTGCGCCAAGAGCGACCTGTTCGTGGCCTTCGTCAAGGACATCGCCAAGGTCATCGCCGAGCAGAACCCCGCCGACGTGGACGCGCTGATGAACTGCAAGTATGTGGACAGCGACCTGACCGTGTCCGAGACCATGCCCGAGAAGGTCATGTCCATCGGTGAGAACCTGCAGATCCGCCGCTTCGTCCGCTTTGCCGAGAACACCAGCGTGGCTTATGTCCATGCCGGCGGCAAGATCGGCGTGCTGGTGAACCTGGCTGTGGACGGCGGCATCGACGCCACCGAGATCGGCAAGAACGTGGCCATGCAGATCGCCGCGCTGAACCCCCGCTTCTGGGACAAGGCTCAGGTCACCGCCGAGGTGCTGGCCGAGGAGAAGAAGATCGCCCTGGCGCTGATGGACACCGATCCCAAGATGGCCTCCAAGCCCGAGGCCGTGAAGGAAAAGATCGTCATGGGCAAGATGAACAAGTTCTACGAGGAGAACTGCCTGCTGCAGATGGAGTTCGTCCGCGGCGACATCTTCCAGGGCAGCGTGGAGAAGTATATCGCCGACGCCGCCAAGAAGCTGGGCGGCAGCGTGAAGTTCGTGGATGCCGTTCGCTTCCAGACCGGCGAGGGCATCGAGAAGAAGCAGGAGGACTTCGCCGCTGAGGTCGCTGCTCAGATGAATATGGGCAAGTAATTGCGGTTATTTTAAGTAAAACCACCCTTCGGCTTACGCCGAAGGGTGGTTTTTATATGGATACGCACGGAAAAGGGCCGCCCTCCGGCGGCCCTTTTGTCGTATGGGGGATAGGTCAGGAAATGGTGATGCGGCCCGCGGGCTCGCCGTACTTCTCGGCGGTGACAGTGCCGCCCAGCACGGTATTGACGTAGTCCATGACCACCTCGTCCATGGGCAGACCCAGGTCGTAGTTGGCCGTGGCGTTGACGAAGCAGTAGTAGGTATCGCCGCCGCTGGCCATAAAGTCGTTGGTGGCGATGGTGTAGGTGGCTGCCGGATCAAAGGCCTTGCCGCCCACGGTGCTGATGGTCACGCGGTTGATGGTCTTGGGAGCGAAGTAGGTCGTGCCGGGATACTCCTCGCCCTGGTCATAGGCCTTGGTGGTGTCCAGAGTGAACTCGATGCCGGAGACCTGGGGGAAGCCGCCGATGGCCTCGGGAGTGCAGAAGGTGGAGGCTTCCAGTACCTCCAGCAGCTCCGCGCCGGTGATCTTGATGATGCTCAGGGTGTTGCCGAAGGGCAGCACGGTGTTGATGTCCTTCTTGGTGATGTCGCCGGCCTCGATGGTGGCGCGGATGCCGCCGCCGTTGGTGATGGCCGCGTCAACGGTCTCGCCCTGCTGGCCAGCGCCCCACACCAGCGCGTCGGTGATCAGGTCGCCCAGGTTGGTCTCCTCGGTGCGGTTGCCGGGGGCTTTCTCGCCGTTCAGCGTGATCTCGGTCTTGGCGAACACCGTGCCGTAATCGGCCTCGATCTCGGCGATGATGGCGTTGGCGCGGGCGGTGATCTCGCTGTCAGCGGGAGCTTCCACTTCCTCGGCCAGGACGGTCTCGGTGGTGATGGTGCTGTCCTTGATGGTCACAACGCCGATGTTCTCGATCTTCGTGCCGGTGGAGGTGACGACGGTGTCGCCCACCTTGCGGTCAGCGTTGGTCTTCTCAACGATCTCCTCCTCGGTGGAGTGGGAGTGACCATCGATGAACACGTCGATGCCGGTGACCTTCTCCAGCAGGTCGATGGAGCGGTTGGCGGTGGCAGCGGTCTCATCGTCGATGCCCAGGTGGCCCAGGCAGATGATGTAGTTGCAGCCCTCGTTCTTCAGCATATCCACCATCTCCTGCGCGATGGCATACAGATCCTCGCCGCCGGCGAAGGTCACGCCCTGGATCTTACCGGGGTGGGCCTTGGTAGCGGTCTCAGGGGTGTCCAGACCGAACACGCCGATCTTCGTGCCGCCGGGGGTGGTGAACACAGCCGCGTCGTCAAAGGCCAGCTCACCGTTGTACTTCACGTTGGCGGCCAGCACGGGGAACTGGGCGCTCTCCATGTTCTTCTTCAGGGTCTCGAAGCCGTAGTCGAACTCGTGGTTGCCCAGCGCCACGGCATCGTAGCCCACCATGTTCATCATCTCGATGGCAGTAGCGCCCTCGGACACGTTGACGGCGGGATCGCCCTGGCTGAAGTCACCGGCGTCCAGCACCAGCACGTAAGCGCCCTCGGCCTCATACTTATCGGCCAGGGCCGCGACCTTGGCATAGCCCTGGATCGCGCCGTGTACGTCGTTGGTATGTACGATGACCACAGGCTCTGTGGCGGTGGCGTCCTTGCCCATGACGGGCTTCTTCTCGCAGGCCGCCAGGCTGATGACCATAGCGAAGGCCAGCAGCAGGGAAAGCAGTTTCTTCTTCATACCTTTGTTCCTTTCATCTTCTTTTTTTTCGCGGGCATCTTCCCAAGGCCCGCTCTATGGACATTGTACTGTAAAAGCGTCCGCCATGCAAGTACATTTTCTGCCCATCGCGCAAAACGGCTTTACACGGATTTTACACCGCCGCGCTTTTGCTCTTTACACACCGGCGGTATGCTGACATTGTAAACGGAACATCCGAACAATAAAAAACAAAGCGAGGTAATGAACATGAAAAAGATCATCGCACTGCTGCTGGCAGCCATGCTGACCCTGGCCCTGGCGGCCTGCGGCAGCAAGAACAATGACAATGCCAACACCGACACAAATACAAATGACAACACCAGCACTGCCGTCACCGGCACGGTGGCCACCGACGGCTCGACCTCCATGGAGAAGGTCATCGGTGCGCTGAGCGAGTCGTTTATGGCCAACAACGCCGACACCACCGTGACCTATAACCCCACGGGCTCCGGCTCTGGCATCACCGCCGTGCAGGAGGGTACGTGCGACATCGGCCTTTCCTCCCGTGCCCTGAAGGACGAGGAGAAGGCCGCCGGATTGAAGGAGACCGTGCTGGCCTATGACGGCATCGCCATCATCGTCCACCCCGATAACCCCGTGTCCGACCTGTCCCCGGAGCAGATCGCCAAGCTCTACACCGGCGAGATCACCAACTGGAAAGACGTGGGCGGCAATGACGCCCAGGTGGTACTCATCGGGCGCGAGGCCGCCAGCGGCACGCGGGACGGCTTCGAGTCCATCACCGGCACGAAGGATAAGTGCCAGTACCGTCAGGAACTGACCTCTACCGGCGATGTGATCACCACCGTGCGTCAGAACCCCGACGCCATCGGCTACGCCTCCCTGGCCTCCATCAAGGACAGCGTCAAGGCGCTGGACGTGGACGGCGTGACCCCCGGCGAGGACACCGTGAAGGACGGCAGCTACAAGGTCCAGCGCCCCTTCGTGCTGGTAACGGTGGAGGGCAAGGCCCTCAGCCCCGTGGCGCAAGCGTTCTTTGACTATGCTACTTCCCCCGATGCAGCGGCCATTATTGCCAAGGCCGGTGCGGTTGCCGCCAACTGACGGCGGACGGAAAGGCGGCGCTCTCCCCCTCGGGCGCCGCCTTTTCCGCTATGCTATGACGAAAGGAGCATGACCATGCGGCGAAAACAGTTGGCGGAAAACGTCATACACGGCTTCTTCCTGCTGATGGGGCTGGTGACGGTGGGCTGCGTGCTGCTGATCACCGTCTATCTCATCGTCGCCGGTATCCCGGCCATCCGGGAGATCGGCCTTGTAAAATTCCTGTTCGGCCCGGAGTGGGACTCCGCGGCGGCAGAGCCGAAGTTCGGCATCCTGCCCTTTATCCTCACCAGTGTCTACGGCACGGCGGGCGCTATCCTGCTGGGCGTGCCGGTGGGGTTCATGACCGCCGTGTTTCTGGCGAAAATGGCTTCTCCCAAGCTGCGGGCGGTGGTGTCCTCGGCGGTGAGTCTGCTGGCGGGCATCCCCTCCGTGGTCTATGGCCTGGTGGGTATGCTGGTGCTCGTGCCCGGAATCCGCGCCATTTTCCATATCCCTGACGGTTCGGGATTGCTGGCGGCCATCATCGTGCTGGCCATCATGATCCTGCCGTCCATCATCAACGTGGCCATGACGGCGCTGGAGGCCGTGCCGAAGGAGTATGAGGACGGCTCACTGGCACTGGGTGCTACGCCGGTGGAGACGTGGTTTCGCGTGTCCGTCCCGGCGGCGAAAAGCGGCATCGCCGCGGCGGTGGTGCTGGGCGTAGGCCGCGCCATCGGCGAGGCCATGGCGGTGATGATGGTGTCCGGCAACGTGCCCAATATGCCGTCCCTGTTCCAAAGCGTCCGCTTTCTCACCACCGCCGTGGCCAGCGAGATGAGCTACGCCGCGGCGGGCTTGCAGCGGCAGGCGTTGTTCTCCATCGCGCTGGTGCTGTTTCTGTTCATCATGCTCATCAACGCCGCGCTGAATTTCTTCCTCAAGCGCAGTAAGGAGCGGTAACTATGGATAAACACGATTTTTCCGCCCGCCGCCGTGCCTGGGGCGGGGCGATGAAGGGCCTGATGGTGCTGTGCGCCGCGCTGACCTGCGCGCTGGCGGCGTTCCTTATCATCTACGTGCTGGCCAAGGGCATTCCCAACCTGAGCTGGCAGCTGCTGACCACCAAGCCCAGCTATCTGGAGGAGACCATCGGCATCCTGCCGGACATTATCAGCACCGTGTGCATGGTGCTGACCACGCTGGCGGTGGTGCTGCCCCTGGGCGTGTGCGCCGCCGTGTACCTGACGGAGTACGCCGCCAACAAAAAGGTGGTGGCCGTCATCGAATACGCCGCCGAGACGCTGTCCGGCATCCCCTCCATCATCTACGGCCTGGTGGGCATGATGTTCTTCTGCCAGTTTTTGGGGATGAAGAAGTCCATCCTGGCCGGCGCACTGACGCTGGTCATCATGAACCTGCCCACCATCATGCGTACCACCCAGGAGAGCCTGAAGACCGTGCCCCAAAGCTACCGGGAGGGCGCGCTGGGCCTGGGCGCGGGGAAGTGGCGCACAATCCGCACGGTGGTGCTGCCCGGCTGCGTGGACGGCGTGGTCACGGGCTGCATCCTGTCCGTGGGCCGCATTCTGGGCGAGACGGCGGCGCTGCTGTATACGGCGGGCTTCGCCCACGCGCTGTACGGCACGCTGGGCGAAACGCTGGAAAACGCCGGCGCAACGCTGTCCGTGGCGCTGTATGTCTACGCCAAGGAGCAGGGCGAGTTCGACGTGGCCTTCGCCATCGCCGCCATCCTCATGGCGCTGGCGCTGCTCATCAACCTGGCGGCCACGCTGGCCGCACGCTATTTCAAAAGGAGGCGGGACGCATGACGCCTGCGATCTCTGTCAACGATCTGAATCTGTGGTACGGCCCGACCCAGGCGCTGCACCATGTGACCATGGACGTGCAGCCCAACACCATCACCGCCCTGATCGGGCCCTCGGGCTGCGGCAAGTCCACATTTCTGAAAACCCTGAACCGCATGAACGATCTTGTCCCCGGCGTGAAGATCACCGGGCAGGTGCTGTATAACGATCAGGACATCTTCGCGCCCTCCGTGGACGTGAGCCAGCTCCGCCGGGAGGTGGGCATGGTGTTCCAGAAGCCCAACCCGTTCCCCATGAGCGTTTATGACAACGTGGCCTACGGCCCGCGTACCCACGGCGTGCGGAACGGGGCCAAGCTGGACGAGCTGGTGGAGAGCTCTCTCCGCGCCGCCGCTATATGGGACGAGGTGAAGGACCGCCTGCAAAAGAGCGCGCTGGGTCTCTCCGGCGGTCAGCAGCAGCGGTTGTGTATCGCCCGTGCCCTGGCGGTGCAGCCCAAGGTGTTGCTCATGGACGAGCCTACCTCCGCACTTGACCCCATTTCCACATCCAAGATAGAAGAGCTTGCAACGGAGCTGAAAAGGCGGTACACTATCATCATCGTCACCCACAATATGCAGCAGGCGCTGCGTATCTCCGACGACACCGCCTTTTTCCTCCTGGGCGAGCTGGTGGAGTACGGCGACACGGAGACCATGTTCTCCACGCCCCACGAAAAACGCACCGAGGATTACATTACGGGGAGGTTCGGATGATGCGAAGCCAATTTGACAAGCAGCTGGCCCAGCTCCACCGGGAGCTGATCGAGATGGGCGCTCTGTGTGAGCAGGCCATCGCCATGGCGGCCCAGGCCCTGACGGAGAGCGACGCGGCCCTGGCCGGACAGGTGTCGGGGCTGGAGCGTGACATCGACCGCAAGGAGCGGGACATTGAGAACCTGTGCCTGCGCCTTCTGCTGCACCAGCAGCCGGTGGCCGGCGACCTGCGGCAGATCTCCGCCGCGCTGAAGATGATCACCGACATGGAGCGCATCGGCGACCAGGCCGATGACATCGCGGAGCTGATCCCCCATCTGCCCGCCGCCCTGCCCGGCGGCGAGCTGCTGCGTGCCATGGCACGGGAGACCATCGCCATGGTCAATGACAGCGTCACCGCCTACGTCCGGCAGGACGTGGCCCTGGCGGAGCGCGTCATGGCCGCTGATGACACGGTGGACGACTATTTCGACCGGGTGAAGCGCTCCCTGATTGCCTCCATCGCCCATGGCGGCGGCGACGGGGAGGGCGCACTGGATATTCTCATGGTAGCCAAGTATTTCGAGCGTATCGGCGACCACGCCACCAATATCGCCGAGTGGGTAGAATTTTCCGTCACCGGCGTACACAAAGAGGAGACAACATAAGGGAGGAAACGATATGATATGGTGTGTTGAGGACGACGCCAGCATCCGCGACATTGAGATCTATGCCCTGCGCGCCGCCGGGTTCGAGGTGCGGGGCTTTCCGGACGGCGACAGCTTTTGGGCCGCCCTTCAGCAGCAGCGGCCCGACCTGGTGGTGCTGGACGTGATGCTGCCCGGCGCGGACGGCACGGAGCTGCTGCGCCGGATGCGGGCCACGCCCTCGCTGCGTGCTGTCCCGGTGATCCTGGCCACGGCCAAGGGCGCGGAGTACGACCGCATCTCCGGGCTGGACAGCGGCGCGGACGACTATCTGGTCAAGCCCTTCAGCGTCATGGAACTGGCCTCCCGCGTCCGGGCGGTGCTGCGCCGCTGCAAAGCGCCGGAGGAGAAAAGCCTGACCTGCGGCGGCCTGACGCTGAACGAACAGGAGCACACCGTATCGGTGAACGGGCAGCGGGTGGAGCTGACGTATAAGGAATACGAGATGCTGCGTCTGTTCCTCACCCATCCCCGCACCGCCTTCACCCGTGATAAGCTGATGGAGCAGGTGTGGGGCACCGACTTCTGCGGCGAGAGCCGCACGGTGGATATGCACATCCGCACCCTGCGGCAGAAGCTGGGGCAGGAGGGTACACACATCCAGACCGTCCGCAACGTGGGCTATCGTTGGGAGGATACCGTATGACAAAACGCATTTTTCGCTCCACCCTGGCCGTGGGGCTGGCGGTGCTGCTGGCATCGCTGGCGGTGGTCATGGGCTGCTTGTACGACTACTACGTCCGCTTACAGGAGTACCAGCTCCGGGATGAGCTGTCCCTGGCCGCCGCGGCGGTGGAGGAGCAGGGCGCGGACTATCTGAGCAAGCTGGAGTCCGACCGCTACCGCATTACCTGGCTGAGGAGCGACGGCACGGTGCTGTACGACACGAAGGCCGATGCCGCCAGTATGGAGAACCACGCCCAGCGGCAGGAGGTGCGGCAGGCGCTGACCACCGGCGTGGGCGAGAGCAGCCGTTACAGTGCCACGCTGCTGGAGAAAACACTGTATTACGCCCAGCGACTGCCGGACGGCACGGTGCTGCGATTGTCGGCCACCCGCGTCACCTGGGGCGTGCTGCTGCTGTCCATGCTCCAGCCGCTGCTGCTGGTGCTGGTGGTGGCGCTGATCCTGTCCGGCGTGCTGGCCGGGCGGGTGTCCCACCGCATCGTCGAGCCGCTGAACCGGCTGGATCTGGAGCACCCTTTGGACAATGACGCCTACGAGGAGCTGTCGCCGCTGCTGCGGCGGCTGGAGCACCAGCGCCGTCAGATCGACGACCAGCTCCGCAGCCTCCGCCGCCAGGCGGAGAAGTTCCAGCAGATCACCACCAACATGAACGAGGGACTGGTGCTGCTGGACGAGGACGGCGCGGTGCTGAGTCTTAACCCCGCCGCCTGCCGTATCTTCAAGACGGATGACACCTGCGTGGGCCGCGATTTCCTGACGGTGGAACGGGATACCGCCGTCAGCCGCGCCCTCCGTGACGCGGCGGCCCAGGGTCACGGCGAGGCCCGGCTGGAGCGGGACGGCCACGAGTACCAGTTCGACATCACCGCCATCGTCATCGACGGCGAACGCGCCGGCGCGGTGCTGCTGGCCTTCGATGTGACGGAACAGGCCTTTGCCGAGCGCAACCGCCGGGAGTTCACCGCCAACGTGTCCCACGAGCTGAAAACGCCCCTCCAGGGCATCATCGGCAGCGCCGAGCTGCTGGAAAACGGTATGGTGCAGCCGGAGGACGTGCCCCGTTTCGTGGGGCACATCCGATCGGAGGCCCAGCGGCTGGTGGCGCTGGTCAACGACATCATCGGCCTGTCTCGGCTGGATGAGGGCGATGAGATGCCCACCGAGCCGGTGGAGCTGCTGGCGCTGTGCCGCGAGACGGCGGCGGCGCTGGAGAGCGCCGCGGCGGAGCGGCAGGTGTCCCTGTCCGTCACCGGGCAGGAGGTCACTGTCCCCGGTGTCCGCCGATTGCTCAGCGAGGTGCTGACCAACCTGTGCGACAACGCCGTCAAGTACAACGTCCCCGGCGGCAGCGTCGCCGTCACCGTCACCGCCGACGAGGATAACGCCGCCGTCACCGTGTCCGATACCGGCATCGGCATCCCCGCCGACCAGCAGAGCCGCGTGTTCGAGCGGTTCTACCGGGTGGATAAGAGCCACTCCAAGTCCTCCGGCGGTACGGGACTGGGCCTGTCCATCGTCAAGCACGCCGTGGCCTACCACCACGGCACGGTGTCCCTGACCAGCCGCGAGGGCCAGGGCACTGCCGTCACCGTCACCTTGCCGCTGAAATGATGAAACATAAAAAACAACGGCGCATTGCGCGGTGCTCATAAAACAGTATGGCATGTGTTTCCCCAAAGTAGCTTGCTGCATACAAGCGGAACACCCGAAGAATCCGTGGACTCTTCGGGTGTTCTATTTTTTGTATAGAAGTTATTGCTTCTTGTACCCGCACTTCGGGCATACGCCTTTTTCGTTCAGCGCAATGCCGCAAAGGGGACAGCGATCCAAAGTACCTTCCGGCTTGTATTCCTGAGACGCAGCATTCACACCACTGGTGAAAGTCAGCTTGGCGATATTCAGCCTGTCCTTCAGGAGTTCATAGACGATCTTGATCATGCCCTCGACGGTCATGGTCTCTTTCGTGACGACCAGACGGCAATCAGGATAGGCTGTGGCCAGTTCGGTCTGGAATGCGGGGCCCTTCATCTTGTTGGTCGGAGCGCCATCCTTGATTCCCTGCTCTTCATAGACCTTCAGAATTGCGGGCAGCAGCGGATCGTCTTCCCGCAGAATCAGAGCATGGTCGAAATTCTTCAGAACATCCCATGCCGTCTTCTGGATTTCGTTGCAGGGGAAGACCATATTCACGCCCGGCTCCACAGTGTCCTCAACTTCGATGGTCAGAACCCCGGTATGTCCATGCAGATACTGAGCCTCTCCTTTGAAACCATAAAAACGGTGTGCGTACTGAAGGTCTAGCTTCGTAATGCTTCGCATGATAATCCTCCTAAAAAATTGATATATGAAAACGCTCGTTTCCGGGCTTTTTCCGAAGGGAATTTATTTCTGAACGGAATCCTGCTGTTTCTTGCATTCCGGGCAGACACCATGAAAGAGAATATCATAACCGATGAAGTCAAATCCATGGGTATCCCGGATCCCATGCTCAAGGCCAGTGACAAAATCCATGTCCACATCAAAGACGCGTCCGCATATGTTGCATTTCACATGGCAGTGGTTTCGGCTGATATGGTCAAAGCGGTCGGTACTCCCCGGGATTTCAAGCCGGCGAATTTCGCCCATTTCCGATAACAGATTCAGATTTCGATATACGGTTGCCTTGCTGATTGTCGGATACTCCTGGATGATTTCCTCATAAACCTCATCTGCTGTGGCGTGGCAATGCAATCTATTCACTGCCTCCAAGACTAGGGAGCGTTGAATCGTATTACGTCGTGCCATAGTGTTCACCTTATTGATATTGTTTTCTTATTGATATAATATATCATTTATAACGAAAAGTCAAGGTCCCATTCTGAAAAATTTTCTCAATCACTTCCGGCTGGCTCACCACTTCAATACCATTCAGAATAGGGCACCACTTCAATACCATTCAGAATAGGGCGCACTTCTATACGCTTCTGGCGTAAATATTGTGCGTCCTGCGTTGCTTTTTTTGTCAAGGGAGCTGCACTCCCTTGCGACGCTTACGCGTCTGAGCCTGTCGTAAAACGACAGGCTCTCCAAACAAATGCGTTGCATTTGTTTGGAATTATGCGGCCGAACTACCCCAAGGGCACTTTGTCGCCGCCTACGGCGGCTCGGGCGCGCGCGCCCTTCGGGCACACTCCCGGCCTCCCTGTGTGCTTTTTGCCGGCACAGGTCCGGCTAAAAGCACATATTTCACTTTATTTTGTTGCTGTCGCAACAAAACTCCTGCGGAGGGCTTTCTAAACTTTTAGTCCTCATTTAAAATCGCCAGACATACTTTTTTGACAGTCTGCGACGCTTACGCGTCTATCCCTTGTAACTTGCCAGGTAAACACAAACAAATCCTCCATATGATCGCTGTGTGATCATATGGAGGATTCACTGTCTTATGGACACCCGGCTATCGCGCCGTTGTTTTTTGCGTTTAGCTCAGGTTGCCGTTTTTGTCGCAGGAAAGCGTCAGTGTAATGGGGAAATTGCCCGTTCCTGTCAGAGTGGAATAGCGCATGGTGATGTTTCCCGTGGCGGTGTTGCCGCTCTTGGAAGAGGACTTGGAAGCCGTGGACCAGCCGCTTTCGAATATCCTGACGGATAGGTTGTCCACGGCTGTGCAGCGGGCGGAGCTTCCGTCATAAGTAAATGTCGCCTGCAAGGTGGCTTTCCATACCAATACATTGTCACCGGAATAATGGTCTGTTACCTTTGAGCCTGTAATGCTGCCTGCGGCACGCGCAGTGGGCATCTGCTCGACCCGCGTCACCGTGTAGCTGCCATCCGCGTGATAAACCACGTTCTCTTTCTGCACTGCGGCGAAGCACTGTGTCGGTATGAGACAGACCAATAGTAGGCAAGTCAACAGAAAAGCGGGTAGTTTTTTCATTCGGTGTTTCCTCCTGTTTCAGTTTGTTTCTCCACAGTTACGTATGTCTCGTTCCATCCTTCGTGGGCGGCCTTGTGAAGGTCAATGGCGCTGATGATACACGCGGTCAGCCAAATGGCCAGGGCCGCCAGCAGACCCACGCCCACCAGCCGCAGCACACGCCGCCGGTGGCGCAGCGCCGCCAGCAGCTCCCCCGTGTCCATGTCGTCTATGTAGGCGGCGGCCACCGCCTGGGGCGTGCCGAAGGCGGCCTCCAGGTCCTCCGCGCTTTCCGGGTGCTCGGCGCAGTGGTCCTCCAGCCGTTGACGCAGTCCCAGCAGGATCTCCCGCTTCTGCCGCGGGGAGCAGGGCAGATAGCTCCCCACAGCGCGGCAGTAGCGGTATATCAGTTTCTTATGCATCCCCCTGCCCTCTCTTTCTGTGGATGATGGCGAACACGCCCGCGGTCATTTCCTCGTACTCAGCGGTCATCTCCCTGAGTCGTTTGATCCCCTCCGGCTCAAGATGATAGTAATTCCGCGTCATTCGTTTCCCCACCAGCACCCGGTTTTCCGACACGAGGCCCTGTTCCTGCAAACGGTACAGCACGGGGTACAGCGACCCCTCCTGCAGGGTCAGCCGCCCGTCGCTGATCTGCCCGATTTCCTGCACCATCTGATAGCCGTACATATCCTCCGTCTCCAGCAGTGACAGGAGCACCAGCGACATGATGCCCCGGCGGTAGTTGCTTTGCGATGTATCCTTGGACAAAGGCTTCACCCCCGCTTCCGCGAATATACTGTAACACAGAATAAATTATAATGCAATACTTTACGACACAAAGTATTCTTGACAAATGTATGTAAGTATGGTACAGTGCAGTCACAGGCCGCCCGCGCCGACCGGCAAAGAACAACAGGAGACAGAGAAAAGGAGGAACACCCATGAAAAAACGAGCGATCACTCTTTTGCTGGCACTGGTCATGTGCCTGTCCCTATGCACACCGGCATTGGCATCTACGCCGCATTATTTGGAAACAGACTGGTCCAAAGCGCTGTCCAGTGGCGTACCACTATCAACTGTTGTGGAACTTATTACCGAAAAGTATTTGCTTCCACAAACAGAGGGGCTAAATTCCGTGACAACGAACAACGGCACAGCTGCAAGTGATATTGTAAAACTGTGCAGACCTGTTGAGACGCAGTCTATTGGGGGGGTGGCTTGCACGAAATTCCAAATGGACGATTTCAAGGATTACTACCCCGAGTGCAATCAGCTTCGCAGCATTTCTCAATTAGGAAATAAATTTTACGTTGAATACATTTCAAGAGACGGGCAGGAACTTGTATTTTCCTATGATGCAAACGGATTGAGCGATTGCTGTATATATGATCCAGCCACGGATCGCGCATTGTTCTTTTCGCGTTATGAGCAAATCGTGTATGAAAATTTTAGAAACGGCGAGGCGGTGTCTTCAATCAGCAATAACACGCCGCAAACAGCCGACGTACAAATTACGAGTGTCGGCACAAAGTCTAATTTCAGCAGTGATGCGGAGATGCTGAGTGATTTGAAAGACCATTTCCCGGTGATAACAGAGACCGAAACCTTTAACAAAAGGTCTACCGCAGTTAGTGGACTCCGAGAGGTACTTGTATATACGGGACGACTAAATTATGCAAAACTTTCTGCGGCGTGGAGAAGTTTTGCCGCATCAACGGCGGTTTCGGTGGTTGCGTTATTCCTTGGCGGGCCTGTCAATGTAACGATTGCGGCTGTAATCCTAACTTCCCTTAGCGTGGGGATTTCGGCCAATAGCACTATTATGGATGCGGTTGCCTTGTATGGCTCTGCAAATTATTCGTTCGTCGGCGCAAAGCGCGTTTCTGTATACGATACAACCGTTTATAACGACTACGTGATTGTAGATAGCTTCACTGGTAGTGGGAGATTTGCTGGCGGATATAATTCCTCCGGAGAATACCAATGGATCGTAAACAGTCAGTGTAGTGTCCTTGAAAAAGACAACAACACTTTGGCAACATCTGCTATGAGTAGCTACGACTGGAATGTTGCAGTAAACGGATATTGCACTTTTACACCAACTGGTTTCTACTCTTTGCAGAACGACCTTTGACTATCTATCGCAAAAAAGAACCGCCCCCGGGCGGTTCTTTTTGTGTGCATAACACATTCACAGATGGCTCTTCGCGTGGGCGCAGATGGCCTCGAACGTCTTTTCACTGATGTCGTGCTCTATCTTGCACGCATCCGTCTCCGCCGTCTCCGCGTCAATGCCCAGCGCCATCAGGAAGCGGGTCAGCGTCTGATGCCGGTCCAGCATACTGGCCGCGATGGCCATGCCGCTGTCCGTCAGGGTGATGAGCCCATCCTTGTCCATAGTGATGTAGCCGTTCTCCCGCAGCCGCTTGGTGGCGTAGGTCACGCTGGGCTTCGTCACGCCCAAATGCTCCGCCACGTCGATGGAGCGGATGTATCCGTGCTGCTGCTGCATCATCAGCATCGTCTCCAAATAGTCCTCAGAGGCCCTCAGTATCTGCATGAAAAATCACCAACTTTCCCGGTAGGGTCACACATAGGTTAGCATACTTTAACCAAATTTGCAAGCCCCGCGAGAAATTTTTGTTTTCCCTATTGACAAACGGGGTTAAAGGTACTAAACTGCACATTGGTTAGATAAGGCTAACTTCTGTTTTGACACGTTCGCCTTTCAAACCACTTTTTTCGCGCAGGCGGTTAGTCAACACTAACCGCTGAAAGGAGGAAGCGTATGATGCCGTTGACATTGGCTGACATCGGCACGGAGCAGCTCATCCGCAAGGTGGGCGGTTCGCCGGAGGTGCGTAAGCACCTGGAGGACCTGGGCTTTGTGGCCGGCGGCAGCGCCACGGTGGTGTCCGCCCTGGGCGGCAACGTCATCGTGAAGGTAAAGGAATCCCGCGTGGCCATCAGCGAAGAGATGGCCCGCAAGATCATGGTGTGATCCAAACATATTACATAAAAAGGAGAGATGAAGCATGAAGACGCTGCGTGAAGCAAAGATCGGCGATACCGTCAAGGTCGTCAAGCTCCACGGGGAAGGCCCTGTGAAGCGCCGCATCATGGACATGGGCATCACCAAGGGCGTGGAGGTCTACGTCCGCAAGGTCGCGCCTCTGGGCGACCCCATGGAGGTCACAGTCCGGGGTTACGAGCTGAGCCTGCGGAAGGCCGACACCGAGATGATCGAGGTTGAGTGATTTTTCCCTGATTTTTTAATGTACGAAGGTTAAATAAGATTAACCGAAAGGAGAGACAATATGGACAAACAGATCAAGATCGCGTTGGCGGGCAACCCCAACTCCGGCAAGACCACCCTGTTCAACGCGCTGACCGGCTCGAACCAGTTCGTGGGCAACTGGCCCGGCGTTACCGTGGAGAAGAAAGAGGGCAAGCTGAAGAAGCATGATGATGTGACCATCATGGACCTGCCCGGCATCTACTCCCTGTCCCCCTACACGCTGGAGGAGGTGGTGGCCCGTAACTACCTGATCGAGCAGCGCCCCGATGCCATCCTGAACATCATCGATGGCACGAACCTGGAGCGCAACCTGTACCTGACCACCCAGCTCACCGAGCTGGGCATTCCCGTGGTCATCGCCATCAACATGATGGACGTGGTCCGCAAGAACGGCGACAAGATCAACGTGGCGGAGCTGAGCCGTGAGCTGGGCTGCAAGATCGTGGAGATCTCCGCCCTGAAGGGTGACGGCGTCGTGGAGGCCGCCGAGGCCGCCATCGAGGCCGCCAAGTCCACCAAGACCGTCCCCATGCATACCTTCTCCGGCCCGGTGGAGCACGCCATCGCCCACATTGAGGAGGCCGCCGTGCATGGTCTGCCCGAGGAGCAGCAGCGCTGGTACGCCATCAAGATCTTCGAGCGTGACGACAAGGTGCTGGCCAAGCTGAATATCCCCGCCGAGACCATGGCCCATATCGAGACGGACATCAAGGCCGCCGAGAAGGAGCTGGACGACGACGCCGAGTCCATCATCACCAATGAGCGCTACGTCTACATCGCCGAGATCATCAAGGCCTGCTACAAGAAAAAGAACGCCGGTCAGCTGTCCGCTTCCGATAAGATCGACCGCGTTGTGACCAACCGCTGGCTGGGTCTGCCCATCTTCGCGCTGGTCATGTTCATCGTGTACTACCTGTCCATGGTCACTGTGGGCTCTGCCGCCACCGACTGGGCCAACGACGGCCTGTTCGGCGACGGCTGGCATCTGTTCGGCATCGGCTCTGCCGAGTACAACGAGGTGGCCGAGGAGTACGGCGATGCCGCCCTGATCGTGGACGGCTACGAGGCCTACATCGAGGAGAACGGCGCACTGGCCGCTGACGGCACGTTCACCTATGACGTGGAGGACGAGGAGACGCTGGCCGTGGAGACCGAGACCGCGACCATGGCCGACTACGAGAAAGCCAAGGCCACGCTGGCTGAGATCGGCGAAGAGCCCGACCCCGCCAACTACGGCGTATGGGTTCCCGGCATTCCCGTCCTGGTGGGCAACCTGCTGGAGTCCGCCGGCGCATCTGAGTGGCTCAACGGCCTGATCCTGGACGGTATCGTCGCCGGTGTGGGCGCAGTACTGGGCTTCGTGCCTCAGATGCTGGTGCTGTTCCTGCTGCTGGCGTTCCTGGAGGCCTGCGGCTACATGGCCCGTATTGCCTTCGTTCTGGACCGTGTCTTCCGTAAGTTCGGCCTGTCCGGCAAGAGCTTCATCCCCATGCTCATCGGCACGGGCTGCGGCATCCCCGGCGTTATGGCCTCCCGTACCATCGAAAACGAGCGTGACCGGCGCATGACCATCATGACCACCACGTTCATCCCCTGCGGCGCGAAGGTCCCCTTCATCGCCATGATCGCCGGCGCGATCTTCGGCGGCAGCGCCTGGGTGTCCACCTCCGCTTACTTCATCGGCATGGCCGCCATCATCATCTCCGGCATCATGCTGAAGAAGACCAAGATGTTCGCAGGCGACCCTGCCCCCTTCGTTATGGAGCTGCCCGCGTACCACTGGCCCACGTTGGGCAACGTGCTCCGCTCCATGTGGGAGCGCGGCTGGTCCTTCATCAAGAAGGCCGGTACGATCATCCTGCTGTCCACCATCTTCGTGTGGTTCACCAGCTACTTCGGCTGGGTGGACGGTACGTTCCAGATGCTGTCTGACGATCAGATCGACTGCTCCATCCTGGCCAAGATCGGCAATGCCATCGCCTGGATCTTCGCACCCCTGGGCTGGGGCAACTGGCAGGCGGTCGTCGCCTCCATCACCGGCCTGGTGGCCAAGGAGAACATCGTCGGTACGCTGGGCGTGCTGTACGGCGGCGGCGACGGCAGCGTCTATGACGCCATGGCTGCGGCCTTCACCGGCATCACCGCTTACAGCTTCCTGGTGTTCAACCTGCTGTGCGCTCCCTGCTTCGCGGCCATCGGCGCGATCAAGCGTGAGATGAACAACCGCAAGTGGACCTGGTTCGCCATCGGCTACCAGTGCGGCTTCGCCTATGTCATCGCCCTGATGATCAACCAGTTTGGCGGCCTGTTCACCGGCAGCGCCAACATCCTGGGTGTCATCGTGGCCGTGGCCCTGCTGGCCGGCATGATCTATATGCTGGTGCGCCCCTACAAGGAAGCCACCAAGCTGTCCGTAAAGTAAGTACATACCCCAGTCTTTGGAAAGGAGTGATCCTCATGCTCTCATGGCTGACAGCGAACCTGGGCACGATCCTTATCAGTGCCGGACTGCTTGCCGTTGTGATCCTCATCGTTGTATACCTGCTGCGCCAAAAGAAGGCGGGGAAGTCCTCCTGCGGTGCGGGCTGCGCCCACTGCGCCATGCACGGCCAGTGCCACGGCAAGCACTGAACGAAAAGGAAGTGTGAAGCATGATCGAAACGGTTTTGACCATCGACGGCATGGCCTGCGCCATGTGCGAGAGCCACGTCAACGACACCGTCCGCAGCACCTGCCCGGTGAAAAAGGTCACATCCTCCCATACGAAAGGGGAGACGGTGATCCTCTCCGAGCAGCCCCTGGACGAGGCGGCCCTCCGGGCGGCCATCGATGCCACCGGCTACAAGGTGCTGTCCATGACGGCCCATCCCTACGAGAAAAAAGGGATGTTCGCCTTCCTGAAAAAATAGCCCCCTCATCTCTCTCCGGGAAATGGCCGTTTTATGCGCGATCCGCGCATAAAACGCGCCGTATCCCACATACTACCGAAAACCGTCCGACAGACGTTTTAGCCCGCCGGACGGTTTTTCCAAAACTGAAAGTTAAAGGACTTTAACCTAACGAAAAAGAAAGGAGACCACCATGAGCGTTGTGATCTTAGGCGGCAACGAATGTATGGAGCGCCGCTACAAGGAGCTGTGTCAAGCATACCGCTGCTCCGCCAAGGTGTTTACAAAGCCCGCCGGCGGGCTGAAAAACAAGCGGGGCAAGCCGGATCTGATGATCTTCTTCACCTCCACCATGTCCCACAAGCTGGTGCAGAGCGCCCTCAGTGAGCTGAAGGGCACGCCCACCGTTATCGAGCGCTGCCACACCAGCTCTCTGTCCGCGCTGCGGAGCATTCTGGAAAAGCACGCCGCCGTGTGAAAAAGGGGAGGGATACCATGTCCGAAGAACTGATGGTGCGCCAGTGCGCGCCCACCCTGGCCGGTATCAAGACCGGCAGCCTGTTTCCCTGTCCCTGCATCAACCGGGAAGAGCTGCTGTGCCAGGTGCGTAGTCTCAACCGCCGCCTGTCGCCCAAGGGCCTGTGCCTGCTGCCGCTGCGCTTCACGCCGGGCAGCGCGCTGCTGTACCTCTACCGTCCCGCCACGCTGCGCCGCGATCTCAGCGACGCGCTGGCCCGTGACATCCTGACCCGGGCGGGGTACGACGGCGCAAGCTGCGGGCGCTGCGTGGCCACCCTGATCCGCCGCCTGCGGCAGGGCGGAGACTTTCCCCACGAGATCGGCCTGTTCCTCAGCTACCCTCCTGAGGACGTGAAGGGCTTCGTGGACAACCATGCCTGCAACTACAAGTGCGCGGGGCTGTGGAAGGTCTACGGCGACGAGCACCGGGCACAGCGGATGTTTGACCGGTTCAAGCGCTGCACGGACACATACTGTGCCCGCTGGAGCTCCGGCGCAACGCTGGAGCAGCTGGCCGTCCCGTCATAACAGAAGCTCCCGTCCGTCAGGACGGGAGCTTCCGTTTCACAGCCACTTTTTATGCTTGAAGAACCACAACAGCCCCGCCACCAGCAGCACACTGGCGGCGATGATGGCCGGATAGCCCCAGGCGGACTGAAGCTCCGGCATATTCACAAAGTTCATGCCGAACCAGCCGGTGATCAGCGTCAGCGGCAGAAACAGCACCGTCACGATGGTGAACACCCGCATCAGGTCGTTCTGCTGGATGGCCAGCTGCGACTGATACGCCTCCCGCAGCTGCGCCACCAGCTCCTGCAGGGAGCAGACCTTCTGCAAATAGCGATCCGTCCGCCGTCCCAGCACCGCCAGCCGCCGCAGAATATCCTCCGCCAGCAGTCCGTTGTCGTTGTCGCACACCTCGTCGAATATGGTGTCCAGCTGCTCATAGTACCGCTTCAGCCGCAGCAGCTCCCGGCGCCACGCGGAGATGCGCTTGGGCGCGTCCTCCTTGGCCCTGCCCTCCAGGATCACGTTCTCGCCCTCGTTGATGCGGGCCTCCAGCTTTTCAAGATACGCCATGTCCTCTCTGAACAGTCCCGCGAAGAACCGATACAGAAGCGGCTGGTTCTCCACCGCGCCGCCGGCGGTCAGTCCCTGCACCGCGCCGCGGACATACTGCTCCGCCGTTTCGCCCCGGCAGAAGAAGAACAGATCCTCCCGGTCGATGTAGACCAGTATCTTGTCCGATTTCCCGCCCTTGTGAACGTCGTACCAGTCAAAGGCCAGCAGGTCGAACGTGTCGAAGGCCTCAAAGCTCTCCGCCTGATGGGCCTCCACATACTGAAATACGGCCTTGTCCATCCTGTCCGCCACCTGGGCCATATCCTTCCACAGCAGCACCGCCTGCATATCGCCACCGTCCTTTCGTCTGCCGCCAGTATAGCCCACTTCCCGCCGTCCGTCAAGTTGACTTTCTCCGCCGCCGCTGGTACAATAGACCCAGCACTACACCATTCTGAGAAAAGGAAGTGGTTTCTATGCAGTTGACACCCCAGCAGCAGGCGTTACTGGACGGCGCGCAGGGCGAGACCATGGCCAAGGTGGTCAAGACCCTGGTCATGTACGGCGACACCTTCGGCGCGCAGCGCATGGTCCCTGTCACCAGCCAGTACGGCCACACCGTCATCTCCTTCGGCCTGGCGGTGATGAAGCCGGTCTACGACCTGTACGACCGCCTCATTGAGGCGGGCCTCACCAGCGGTCAGAAATTCACCGCCGACCCCCGGCCTTTGGACAAGAATGTCCCCACCAGTCTGCTGGAGGACATCGTCTTCCGCAAGATCATGTATACCCAGCAGGCGCGCTACGAGGAGCAGCTCCGCAAGCTGGGCATCACCGACGACAGCGGCTACACCTGCACCTGTTACCTGGATCAGGTGGGCAACAAGCCCGCCAAGGGCGACATCCTCAGCTGGGCGGAGTCCTCCGCCGTGGTCTATGCCAACTCCGTGCTGGGCGCACGCTGCAACCGCAACAGCGGTATGCTGGAGCTGATGGGCAGCATCGCCGGCTTCGTGCCGGAGTTCGGCCTGCTCACCGACGAGGGGCGCAAGGCCCACTGGCTGGTGGAGGTGAAATGCACCCGCCGTCCCGAGGCCCAGCTCCTCGGCTCTGCCATCGGCATGAAGGTCATGGAGGACGTGCCCTACGTCCGCGGACTGGATACCTGGCTGGGCACGGAGCTCACCGACGAGGCCTGCGCCTACCTGAAGGATTTCGGCGCGGCCACCGCCTCCAACGGCGCGGTGGGCCTGTACCACATCGAAAACCTGACCCCGGAGGCCAGGGAGCAGGGCGAATCCCTGCTGCGGGAGGGCTATCAGACCTACGTCATCGACGACGCGGAGCTGGAGCGGGTCAAGGCCGCTTACCCCGTCATCTGGAAAGACCCCAGCGCCAAGCCGGAGCTGTGCTTCGTGGGCTGTCCTCACCTGACGCTGGAGCAGCTCCGCGACTGGACGGAGAAGCTGTCCGACGCGCTGCGGCAGCAGGGCCGCCTGACGGTGGCCGTGCCCACGGTGTTCACCGCCGCTCCCGCCGTGCTGAAGGCGTTTGAAAACACGGTGGAGGGCTACAAGCTGCAAAGCATGGGCGTCATCCTCAGCTACATCTGCCCGCTGATGTATATGAACAACCCCCTGTGCAAGAAGAAGGCGGTCATCACCAGCTCCAACAAGCTCCGCACCTACACCAGCGCCCGTTACTACACCGATGCGGAGATACTGGACATCCTGGCGGGAAAGGAGGGCAAGTGATATGAAGCAGTTCAAGGGCCGCGTGGTCGTGCCCGGTACGTGTAAAGCGGAAGCGCTTGTCAGTCATGGCGGCTTCAACACCCTGGCCAGCTATCAGATGGCCATGATGTTCGGCGACAAGCAGGTGAAATGCGGCGACCAGAATAACCCCGACCTCTACAAAAAGCCCATGATCGGCAAGGCGCTCTGCCTGCCCCAGACCATCGGCTCTACCACCGGCGGCATGGTGCTGTTCACCGTCTGCTCCCACGGCAAGCAGCCCGCCTGTATGCTGTTCTCCCTGCCCATCGACTCCCTGGCCGCCTCCGGCGCGATCCTGGGCGACGTGTGGACGGACAGCAAAATGCCCGTGGTGGACAGCCTGGGCGATGAGTTCCTGCAATACGTGCAGACCGGCATGACCGTCACCGTAGGCGAGGACGGCCTGGTGACAGTGGAGGTGTAAAGTGGACAACATTTACAGCAAGAAGCCGGAGGAGTGCGCCTATTCCTTCACCCAGCACACCGCCTGCGAGTTCTTCCCCTGCCACAAGACCGCCCACCCGGAGGACTTCAACTGTCTGTTCTGCTACTGCCCGCTCTATACCCTGGGCAGCCGGTGCGGCGGCAATTTCAAGTATTTGGAAAACGGCGTGAAGGACTGCTCCAACTGCCTGCTGCCCCACGGGCGCGGCAGCTACAGCTACGTCATATCCAAGTTCCCGGAGCTGATGGAGCTGGCCAAGAAAAACCGATAAGAAAAGAGACGGCTCACGCCGTCTCTTTTTTCATCATTATTCCAGCAGCAGTTCGTGGTCGTACTTGTCGCACATGTAGTATACCTGGTATCCCACAGGTTCATTTGTACCCCGGTCACGAGCCAGTATCGCACTTACCGTGCCAGCCTGCATCTGCACTGTGGTGCCGTCCAAAAACGTAATGTCCCGTCGTGCGTTCTGATGCAGGTCATCCCCGATGTCTATGTATTCTCCAGTGGTGATGTACTGTGTTTGCAGCTCTGCGTAATACACCCGCACGTTGGCCATGTCGGCGGCCACCTTGGCCTTGTGCAGGCTGCCGTTGAACACAGGGATAGCAATAGCCGCCAGCACAGCGATGATCGCCACCACGATCAGCATTTCCATCAATGTAAAGCCGCGGTTCCGTTTCATAGTCTGTATCCTCTAGAATCGTTTTTTTTGACAAGTTTTCCACATTATACCCTGCCGATGCCCGGATTGCAACCCTATTTTCCCGTCACCACCTCCGCGAAGCCGTGGGCAAACAGCCGGGCCGCCGCCAGCGCCTCGTCCAGCGAATTGCCCGCCGCGCCTACCTCCACCAGCAGGCTGCCCGGCGTGAAGTATTCGTTGTAATCCGAGTTCCGCACCGTCACGGGCCGCATCAGCGTGGGGTACTGGTCCGTCAGGTGCTGCTGTACCGCCACCGCCAGCTTCAGGTTCTCCTGCCAGCCCTCCCAGCTGCTGCCCATCACCAGGCTCACCTGGGCGCAACTGGGGTCCTCCCGGGTGATGACCTTGTACTGATGCCCCGCCTTATCCTCCAGCGCGTCCCGGTGCACGTCCAGAATGAACGAGATGCTGGGATATTTCTCCAAATACGCCTCGATGGCGTCCTCCGCCCGGTAGTACGCCCCGTTGTACTCCGGGTCATCGTACAGCGCCCGGTCGTGGAGCACGGAGATGCCGTGCTGCGACAGCGCCGCCGCAATCTCGTCCCCCACCCGGATCACGCTCACCGACCCGTCCGCCGTGCGGAACGTGCCGGTGCTGACGTACTCCTGCCCCTCCGGCATGGTGTACGCCTCGCTGCCGTGGGTGTGCAGGATCAGCACCTGGGGCGCGTCCGCGCCCAGCTTCGCCGCGAACGTGCCGTCAAAGGCGATGTCCTCCACCGTCTGCCGGGATGTGTTCTTGATGAACACATCCCCCACCCGGACGTACCCGTCCTCCGTGGTCACGGCCAGCGTCCGGGCCATGTCGCCGCCGGTGTCCGCCGGCTTTTCCTCCGCCGCCGGGGCAGGGGAGGGGTCGTCCTCCGCGTCCAGCACCTGCGGCGACTCCACCGGCTCTTCCCGCCCTGCAGTCTCGATCTCATACCGGGCGCGGGCCAGCTGGGGCGACTGCTCCAGCGCCAGTGCGGCGGGCAGACTCAGGCTGTCCGCCGCCCGGAACAGGCCGCCCAGCTCCCACTGCACCAGCCGCCGGGCCAGCCCCGACTGATGCACCGCCTCCGCCGCCGCAGACAGGTCATCGCTCCCGGCGCACACCGACACCAACCACAGCACCGCCGCCGCCAGCACCCCGGCCCACACCCGCTTGTCCCGCTTCATCCCGCCACCTCCGTTCCCTGCATCCTATGCAGCGAAGTCGCTGATTATGCGGTGGCACACCCCAAAGCCTCCCTTGTGTAAAGAGCCCGTTGTAAGGATTTTGTAGGGGGCGATGCCTACATCGCCCCGTATGCCGCGGCAGCGCCGCGGCATCACGCCTCTGTGTGTAAAGAGAGGCGTCACGGCCAAAGGCCGTGACGCAAGGGGAGCTCGAGGGGGCAAAGCCTGCCTCAAATTGGATCAAATCTACTCCACGGCTCTATCTCCGGCGGTGCTTTTTCAAACGCCACCGCCTCGCCCGTCTCCGGGTGCAGAAACGATAGCCGGTACGACCACAGCGCGATGGGAAATATCGGGTCGCCCTCCGCGCCGTACCGCCGGTCGCCCGCCAGCGGCCAGCCCCGTGACGCGAACTGCACCCGTATCTGATGCGTCCGGCCCGTATACAGCCGCACCCGCACCAGCGACAAGCCGTCCCGGACGGCCAGCACCCGATAGCCCAGCCGCGCCTCCTGCACGCCCTTGCCCGGCCCGTCCGCCACGTAGGTCAGCCGCTTCTCCCTGTCCCGGCCCAGCAGGTCGGTCAGCTCCCCCTCGCCGGGAGACGGCACGCCCCGCACCACCGCCAGATATTCCTTCTCAAACTGCCCCTCCCGGATCTGCCGGGACAGCTCGCCCGCCGCGTAGGCGCTGCGGGCGCACACCATCAGCCCCGACACCGGCGCGTCCAGCCGATGCACCGTGCGGACGCACGCCGTCCCCAGTGCCTGCCGCAGCCGCTCCGGCATCCCGCCCCTTGTGTCCGTGGCGATGACCCCTGCGGGCTTCACCGCCACCACGATCCGCTCATCCGCGTATACGATGTCCATCTCTCCGCCTCCCTTTACCGGCAGTCTACCACAGATGTCACCGTTTTGTAAACAAAAACACCTTGACAATGCAGGTCTAATCCGTTAGACTACAACCAAGGTCTACTACATTCGACCAAAGGAGGACGCGCTTATGGACACCCCCAAGATATTCGACAGCGAGCTGAAGTTCTGCGAGATACTCTGGCAGCACCAGCCCGTGAAAAGCAGCGAGCTGGTGCGCCTGTGCGCCGACCAATTAGGCTGGAAGAAGTCCACCACCTACACCGTCATCAAGCGCCTCACCGACCGGGGCGTGGTCAAAACGGAGAACGCCACCGTCACCGCCCTGGTGGGCAGGGAGGACGTGCAGCGCGCCGAGAGCCGCGCCTTCGTCCAGCGCAACTTCAGTGGCAGTCTGCCCGGCTTCCTCAACGCCTTCGTGGGCGGCAAGGGATTGACGGCGGCGGAGGCCGATGAGCTGCGCCGCATGATCGACCAGTTCGAGGAGGAACACCATGGATAACATTTTCACCACGCTGCTCACCCTCTCCTGGCAGGCCGGCGTCATCGCCCTGGCGGTGGCGCTGGTGCGCCTGCCCCTGCGCCGTGCGCCCCGCTGGGCCGTGTGCGCCCTGTGGGCGCTGGTGGCCCTGCGTCTGCTGCTGCCCGTCACCATCGAGAGCCCCGTCAGCCTTCAGGCGGAGGAAGCCCCGCCCATCCGTGCCTATCACGCCATCCGGCAGCAGGAGACGGACGATGCCGACACGCCGGTGATGTCCGCGCCGAAGGACACTCCCGCCGTGTCCATCGTGCCCGGCGAAGTCCAAACCGCCACCCGTGTCTCCGGCGGTGAGCCCGTGTCCCTGACTCATATGCTGCCGTGGCTGTGGCTCACCGGCGTGGGCTGTATGCTGCTCTACATGGCCCTCAGCTACCTGCGTATGTGGACCAAGGTCCGTAAAGCACCGTGCCTTTACAGCAACGTCTACCGCTGCGGCGACTTCGGCACGCCCTTCGTGCTGGGTCTGTTCTCTCCCCGTATCTATCTCCCCGACGGCCTGCCGGAGGACGACCTGCCCCAGGTGCTCACCCACGAGCGCTGCCACATCCGCCGGGGCGACCACATCGTCAAGCCCCTGGCCTTCCTGCTGCTGGCGTTCCACTGGTTCAACCCGGCCCTGTGGCTGGCCTATATCCTGCTGGGCCGCGACATGGAGCGCGCCTGTGATGAGCTGGCTCTGAAAAACGCCGACGCGGCGGGCCGCGCCGCCTACACCCGCGCCCTTGTCTCCTGCGCCGCCCGTCCCCGCACGGCGGCGGTGTGTCCTCTGGCATTCGGCGAGATCGCCGTCAAGGAGCGTGTGAAGAGCGTGCTGCACTACAAAAAGCCCGCCCTGTGGGCCGCCGTGCTGCTGGTCATCGCCGCCGCCGTCATCGCCGTCTGTTTGCTGACCACGCCCCAGTCCAGGACTGAGGCGGACGGCGGCACGGCGGCGGATGAGCTGCCGAGCATGGAGATCACCCCCTGGCCCACCCTCATGGAAGAAAACGACCCCCACAGCGTCAGCGCCGAGGACTACGGCATCACCTACACGGCGGACAATATGCCCGACTGGTACACCTGGGACACCGTCCCCCTCAGCTACCTGTGCGCCTACTACCTGAATGCGGACGGCGCGTATGCCGAGGCCGCCATGGACATGCTGGCCCGCCGCTATCAGCAAGCCCCCAACACCGTCACCGCCTATATCAAGTCCCTCGCCGGCCAGCAGACCCCCAATGGCCGCGGCGACGCATCGGAGGTGCTGCTGGCGGACATCAGTGCCTGGGACTTGGGCGACACCGCCACCGTGGACGGCTCGAAGCTGGGCCAGCAGGTCACGCAGGTGGTGCAGGGCCTCAGCGTGCAGATCAGCGGCATCCACAGCTACACCGAAGAAAAGGTGGTCTATGATGAGAACAGCAGCGGTAGCGTCATCGTCTACACCGTCTACCCCGGCGCAACGCTGGACGTGATGGTCGCCCCCACCTATGACGACAGCGAGGGCCGCACCCACGGCGAGTATAAGCTCTATATGAAGAATGGCGACACCATCGAGCTGTTCCCCCAAACCGGCCCGTTCGATCTGACCAACGCGCTGGGTGTCTGCGCCGAGGGCGCGTATCTCATCCGCTTCGTCCCCTACGGCGGCGATTACCTGACCTTTAACGAGAACGGGGCGGGTATGGTGAGCGTGCCCGCCGTCAAATTCCCCGGCAGCGGCTACACCATGTATATTTTGGACGACGGCGGCTGGGAGCGCGTCACCCTTCCCGGCCTGGACGGCACGCCCAAGGTGTCCGGCAAGAACGCCGAGATATGGCAGAGCACCTACGACACCTCCGCCCGCTTGTCCGTAGTCCACCTGAACGCCATGACGCTGGATGATGCCAAGAGCTGGGCCGTGGACGCGGCAGGGAAGTCCTTCACCCTCACCGAGAGCAAGCAGGGCGATATGTCCGGCACGAACACCACGGAGACTATGTACTGGGCCTGCGCCTTCTACGGCACGGATGACGACCGCCTCGCCGTCATCAAGACCTACCCCCTGGAGCTGACGGAGCGGCTGGGCTATGCGCTCAACGCCATGGCCGACACGTTCAAGCCCCTTGCCGCCCAGCCTGCTGGCCTCACCACAACGGACACGGCCCGGCTGGAGGTGGTCCGCGTCACCTGGGAGACGGGGGAGACGCGGACGCAGGATATCCCCCTCACCGACGCGCAGGTGCAGACCATCCTGTCCGAAAAGGGTACGGTGCAGCCGGAGTGGCATCAGGTCTGCGCCACCCTGCACCGCAGCGGCGAGGATGATGTCCGCTATTGGGGCACTGCCGATTACCCCGTGCCGCCCACGGTGCTGAAGCTCCTGACGGAGCAGGGCGGATACGAGTTTGTCACACCGGAGGATTTCCGGGGCAATATGACCTCCGCCAAGCTGGAGTTCTACGGCGGCGAGACGTACACCGCCGCCCAGGCCGACCTGCCCGCCCTGCAAAAGATGCTCACCAACGCCCGGCCCTTCGGCGGCGCGTCCGCCTGCTGGTTCACCGCCAGGCTCACCGTCACCTTTGACGATGGCCGCACCGTCTCGGTGCTGAAGGCAACGGACAGCTGCGCCAGCTTCATGTTCGGCTCGTGGAACACCGCCATGGTGTCCGACAGAGAAAACGATCAGTTTTGGCAGATCTTCGGCGTCACTCTTGAGGAATAAAAGAACAAAGGGAGGGGAGGGGCATCGCCCCTCCCCTCCCTTTTGCTGTTCCCGCACTGTCATTACGAGGGCGCATCGCGCCCGTGGCAATCCGTCCTCTTTTGTCTCCGACGGCCGCTTTTCTTTCGGCAGCGAAAAAGGGGCATTCCGCGCCCCGGCGCTCCCTCTTTTCACGCCCTGTAATACCGCTTCGCGCAAAACTCCCGCCGCACCGTCACCGCGCCGCTGTCCGTCAGCCAGCTGACGAAGTTGGAGAAATTCCGCTCCACGATGCTGAACTTCAGCTCATTGTGCGTCCGCACGTTCTCCCGCTGGCAGAACGCCCCGATCCACTCCGAAAACGTCATCCCGTCCTCCAGCACCTCCAGCAGCTCCGCCCGTTTGCTTTGGATGAAGCCGATGTTGCGGTCGATGAGGCCCTCCAGCGCCTCCCGCCGCACCACCTCCTTGTGCGCCAGAATGTAAACGGGGTAGTCCGTGGTCTTCAGGTACGCTTTGCTCTCCAGATCCCTGGCGATGAACATACTGGTGGGCAGCTTCGCCCCGTCGATCTCGCTCTGACTGATGAGACAGTCCCCCACATAGGCCGCGCCGTCCGGCGTCACGAAGCCCAAGTGCCCTGCCGAGTGGCCCGGCAGCGGCAGTATGCCGAAGGTCCGCCCGTCCAGCTCTAACGACGTGTCCGTCTCCCGCAGCACCCTGTCCGCCGTGAAGCACTCCTCCAAAAACAGCTCCCGGCTCTTGCCGTAGGTCAGCGCCACGTAGTTGGCCCGGTAGCTGTCCGGGTTCACGGAAATGCCCGCCTCGATAAGGGAGAGGATGGCCTTTGCCCCATACCGCTCCTGCAAATACCGCACGTTCCCCGTGTGGTCGAAGTGCGCGTGGGAGCAGAGCACGTACTTCGGCACAAGGCCGCTGCCGTCCAGCAGGTTCACAAGCCCCGCCCGATCCAGCTTGGCGTACCCCGTGTCTATCAGCACGATGTCCCGCTCATTCAGCTTGTAGATGGGCAGCAGCGCCGTGCTGCCCACCGCCGCGTATGTGTTGCCCAGCACGTGGAGCATCTCCATGTCCTGCCACCTCCCGCAGAGTTTTCTCCATTATACACCCAACCGCGGAAAATACAAATTTTTTATTTTTACCCCTATGCAAACGCCGCGAAATAAGGTAGAATAGCATAAGTATAAAAAGGGAGGAAACGGGATGGAAGAACCGAGATTTAAGCGGGTGCTGCTGAAGATCAGCGGCGAAGCCCTGGCCGGCGGCAAGCACTTCGGCCTTGACTTCCAGGTCATGGGCCGGGTGGCGGATGTCATCAAGGAGTGCGTGACCATGGGCGTCCAGGTGGGCGTGGTCATCGGCGGCGGCAACTTTTGGCGCGGTGTAAAGGATGGCGAGGGACACATCGAGCGCACCCGCGCCGACCACATGGGTATGCTGGCCACCGCTATGAACTGCATGGCCATGGCCGACGTGCTGGAGCAGAAGGGCGTGGACGTCCGGGTGCAGACGGCGCTGGAGATCCGCGCCGTGGCCGAGCCGTATATCCGTGCCCGCGCCATCCGCCATCTGGAGAAGGGCCGCGTGGTCATCTTCGGCTGCGGCATCGGCTGCCCGTTCTTCTCCACCGACACGGCGGCGGTTCTCCGTGCGGCGGAGATCGAGGCCGACGTGATATTGCTGGCCAAGAACATCGACGGCGTGTACGACAGCGACCCGGCCAAGAACGCCGATGCCGTCAAATTCGACACCATCACCTACGACGAGGTGCTCAAGCGCCACCTGGCTGTGATGGACTCCACCGCCACCAGCCTGTCCATGGATAACCACATCCCCGTGCTGGTGTTTGCCCTGAAAGACCCTGAAAATATCATCCGCGCACTGCGCGGCGAAAAAATCGGAACGATCGTGAAGGAGGACTGACCCCATGTTGAAGGATGAATACAAAGTCTACGAGGACAAAATGAAAAAGAGCATCGAGTCCGTTGTCAGCGACTTCGATACCGTCCGGGCCGGACGCGCCAACGCCTCCGTGCTCAACCGCATCAGCGTGGACTACTACGGCACGCCCACCCCCATCCAGCAGATCGCCTCTGTTGGCTCTCCCGATCCCCGCACCCTGCTCATCACCCCCTGGGATGCCTCTATCCTCAAGGGCATTGAAAAGGCCATTCAGGAGTCCGACCTGGGCATCAACCCCCAAAATGACGGCAAGTGCATCCGCCTGGCCTTCCCCCAGCTCACTGAGGAGCGCCGTAAGGAGCTGGTCAAGCTGATCCACAAGTACGCCGAGGGCGGCAAGGTGGCCGTCCGCAACATCCGCCGCGATGCCATGGACAACTTCAAGAAGCAGCAGAAGGCGTCCGAGATCACCGAGGACGAGCTGAAGATCGCCGAGAAGGATCTGCAAAAGCTCACCGATGACAGCTGCAAGGAGCTGGATAAGCTGCTGGAAAACAAGGAAAAGGAATTGATGTCTGTTTAATGGGACTGTTTAACACGAGAACGCCCCAAACGGCGGGGGAGGTGGACAAAGGCCGCCTTCCCCGCCATATCGCTGTTATCATGGACGGTAACGGGCGCTGGGCGAAAAAACGCGGCCTGCCCCGCACGGCGGGCCATAAGGCGGGCGCGGAGACGTTCCGCGACATCGCCACCTACTGCAAGGAGCTGGGCATGGACTATCTGACGGTCTACGCCTTCTCCACCGAAAACTGGAAGCGGCCCGCCGAGGAGGTCAGCGCCATCATGTCCCTGCTGGAGCAGTATCTGCTGGAGGCGGTGGACACCATGGAGCGCGACCATATCCGCCTGCGCTTTTTCGGCGACCTGTCGGCCCTGTCGCCGGAGCTGCAGGCCCTGGCCCACCGCACCGACGACATCTCCGGCCACTACGACGGGTTTCAGGCCAATATCTGCCTGAACTACGGCGGCAGGGCCGAGATCCTCCGTGCGGCGCGACTGTGCGCCCAGGCGGGGGAGGACTGGACGGAGGAGAACTTCGCCAAGCACCTCTGGTCTGCGGGCATCCCCGACCCGGAGCTGATCATCCGCCCCTCCGGGGAGCTGCGATTGAGCAACTTCCTGCTGTGGCAGTGCGCTTACAGCGAGTTCTACTTCTGCGACACCCTGTGGCCCGACTTCACCCGCGCCGAGCTGGATAAGGCCATCATCGACTATCAGAAGCGCGACCGCCGTTTCGGCGGCGTCAAATGAGGAGACCTCCCCTATGAAACAGAGAATTTTAGTGGCCGTCATCGGCATCCCGGCGCTGCTGGGCGTGCTGTGCTTCGCCCCGGACTGGGCCACGGCGCTGCTGGTGTCGCTGCTGTGCGTCATCGGCTGCCACGAGTTCATGGCCGCCGCCGCGCCGCTGAAGGCCCGCCGCTGGTGGCTCTTTGCCGCGGCGCTGTCGGTGTTCACCGTGTTCACCGTCTACTTCCGCGATGCTGCCTTTGCCGGTTCGACCATTTTCGTCCTCATGCCCTGGCTGCTGGCGGCGCTGCTGGCGGTGCTGTTTATCGCCGCCGTCCAGGTCTACGGCACGGACGACGAGCTCACATTTCCCGACCTGTGCGCCGTGGCTGTGTCCGGCCTGGTCATCCCCCTGGCTCTGAGCTGCTTGCTGCGGCTTCGTATGCTGGACTACGGCGCGGGGCTGGTGCTCATCCCCCTGGTGTCCGCCTTTATGAGCGATGCCCTGGCCCTTTTCGGCGGTATGCTCCTCGGCAAGACGAAATTAGCGCCCCGTGTCAGCCCCAAAAAGACCCGCGAGGGCGCGGTCAGCGGCCTGGTGGGCGGTATGGTGGGCATGATCCTCTACCGCATTTTCTTCTTCCTGTGTACCGAGGTGCAGCTCCACCTTGGCTGGTGCGTGCTGCTGGGCCTTGTGGGCGCGGTGCTGGGCCAGTTGGGCGACCTGAGCTTTTCCTGTGTCAAGCGCCAGTGCGGCATCAAGGACTATGGCCGGCTGCTGCCGGGTCACGGCGGCGTGCTGGACCGCTTCGACAGCGTCATCTTCGCCGCCCCGGTGATTTGGATGCTGGTGTCCGCCGTAACGCTGTATTGAGGGACTACATACTATGACGAAAACCATCGCCCTCCTGGGCGCTACCGGCTCTATCGGACGGCAGACGCTGGAGGTGGCCCGCGAGCTGGGCCTTACCGTGGCGGCGCTGACCGCCCACACGAATATCGACCTTTTGGAGCGGCAGGCGCGGCAGTTCAGGCCGCGCCTGGCGGCGGTGTATGACGCCGCTGCCGCCGCCGTCCTCCGTGACCGCCTTTCCGACACGGACATTGAGGTGCTGGCAGGGGAGGAGGGCCTTCTCGCCGCCGCCACCCTGGCCGAGGCGGATACCCTCGTCACCGCCGTCATGGGCAGCGTGGGCCTTGCGCCTACCCTGGCTGCCATCCGACAGGGCAAGCGCATCGCCCTGGCCAACAAGGAGACGCTGGTCTGCGCCGGCGAGCTGGTCATGTCCGCCGCCGCCGAATACGGCGCGGAGATCATCCCCGTGGACAGTGAGCACTCCGCCGTGTTCCAGTGCTTGCAGGGCTGCCGTGACCGGGGCGAGGTGCGCCGCATCCTGCTCACCTGCTCCGGCGGCCCGTTCTACGGCAAGACCCACGACCAGCTGGAGCACGTCACCGCCGCCGATGCCCTCCGCCACCCCAACTGGCACATGGGCGCGAAGATCACCATCGACAGCGCCACCCTGATGAACAAGGGATTGGAGGTCATCGAGGCCATGCGCCTGTACGCCCTGCCGGTGGAGCAGGTGCAGCCGGTGATCCACCGGCAGAGCATCGTCCACTCCCTTGTGGAGTTCCGCGACGGTGCGTTGCTGGCCCAGCTGGGCGCGCCGGATATGAAGCTGCCCATCCGCTACGCCCTGACCTATCCCTACCGCGCCGAAACGCCGGACGCGCCGCTGGACCTGCTCCAATGCGGCGCGCTGACCTTCGCCGCCCCGGACGAGGATGCCTTCCCCTGCCTGCGCCTGGCCCGCCAGTGCGGCAAGACCGGCGGCACGTCCTGCGCTATCCTCAACGGCGCGAATGAGGCCGCCGTGGCCCTGTTTCTCCGCGGCGACATCGGCTTCAACGACATCCACCGCTGTGTGGAGCGCGCCCTTTCCCGGGTGGCGGTGAAATATCAGCCAAGCCTGGCGGATATACTGGAAGCAGACAGGGCGGCCCGTCAGGCCATTCTGTGACTTTTCATAAGGAGCATCGTCCATGATCGTATATATCCTGGCGGCCCTGCTGGTGTTCGGCGTGCTCATCGCCGTCCACGAGCTGGGCCACTTCCTGGCCGCCAAGGCCTGCGGCGTCCGCGTCAACGAATTTTCCATCGGCATGGGCCCCGTCCTGTGGAAAAAGCAGCGGGGCGACACCTGGTATTCCCTCCGCGCCTTCCCCGTGGGCGGCTTCTGCGCCATGGAAGGGGAAGAGGAGGACTCCGACGACCCGGCGGCGCTGAACCGTCAGGGCTTTTGGAAAAAGCTGCTGATCTTCGCCGCCGGCGCGGCCATGAACTTCCTCACCGGCCTTGTCATCATCTTCTTCCTCTACGCCGATGCCCAGGCGTTCTACACGCCCACCATCACCGGCTTTGCCGACGGATGCCCGCTGGAGAGTGCCGACGGCCTCCACACCGGCGACCGCATCGTCTCTATCGACGGGGAGCGCGTCTACGTATTCAGCGACGTGAGCCTGCTCTTTTCCCGCAACACCACCGGGGTCTACGACCTGACGGTGGAGCGTGACGGCCAAAAGGTCCAGCTCAATGACCTCGCCATGGAGCGCCGCACGTATCCCGGCACGGACGGCGAGGAGTACACCGGCTTCGGCATCTACTTCGGCATCGAGAAGGCCGACTGGGGCGTGCGCCTGCGCCACACGTGGAACAACGCCGTGGACTTCGTCCGCATCGTCCGCCTCAGCCTGCAAATGCTTGTCACGGGTCAGGCGGGGCTGAAGGACCTCAGCGGCCCGGTGGGCATCGTCTCCACCATGGCCCAGGTGGGCCAGCAGTCGGAGAGCACCCACGCGGCGGTGGAGAACATCGCCTATATCACCGCCCTCATCGCCGTGAACCTGGCGGTGATGAACCTGCTGCCGCTGCCGGCGCTGGACGGCGGACGCATCTTCTTCCTGGTGCTCAACGCCATCGCCCTGCTGCTGTTCCGGCGGCAGATACCCGCCAAATACGAAAACTACGTCCACTTCGTCGGTCTGATCCTCCTGCTGGCCCTCATGGTCGTGCTGGTGTTCAGCGATGTGTGGAAGCTCATTCAATAAAAGGGGAGGGGACGTTCATGACCCATCAGATACACGTTGGCCCGCTGCCTGTCGGCGGCGGTGCGCCGGTGTCCATCCAATCCATGTGCAATACGCCCACGGAGAATGTGGAGGCCACCGTGTCCCAGATCCTGCGCCTGGAGCAGGCCGGCTGCGACATCGTCCGCGTGGCCGTCCCCACCCGGGAGGCCGCCCTGGCCATCCCCGCCATCAAGTCCCGCATCCATATCCCTCTGGTGGCGGACATCCACTTCGACTACAAGCTGGCGCTGCTGTGCATCGATGGCGGCGTGGACAAAATACGCATCAACCCCGGCAACATCGGCTCTCCCGACCGCGTCCGCGCCGTGGCCGATGGCTGCCGCGAGCACGGCATCCCCATCCGTGTGGGTGTCAACGGCGGCTCACTGGAAAAGGACATCCTCCGCAAATACGGCGGTGTCACCGCCGAGGCCCTGGCGGAGAGCGCCCTGGGCCACGTCCGCCTGCTGGAGGACTGCGGCTTCGCCGATGTGTGCATCTCCGTCAAGTGCTCCCACGTCCCGGTGAACATGGCGGCCTACCGCCTGCTCCATGAGCGGACGGACTACCCCCTCCACCTGGGCGTCACCGAGGCCGGCACGCCGGACATGGGCGTGCTGAAATCCGCCATCGGCATCGGCGGCCTGCTGTGTCAGGGCATCGGCGACACCCTCCGCGTCAGCCTCACCGCCGACCCGGTGGAGGAGGTGCTGGCCGCCAAGCGCATTTTGCAGGCCATCGGCCTGCGCCGCAGCGGCCCGGATCTCATCGCCTGCCCCACCTGTGGCCGCACCAAGTACGATATGCTCCCCATCGCCCGCGAGGTGGAGCGCCGTTTGCAGGGCTGCACCAAACCCATCACCGTGGCGGTGATGGGCTGCGTGGTCAACGGCCCGGGCGAAGCGTCCGCCGCCGATGTGGGCATCGCCGGCGGCGATGGCGAGGGTCTGCTCTTCGCCAAGGGAAACATCCTCCGCAAGCTGCCCCAGGACAAGCTGGTGGACGCGCTGATGGAGGAGATCGACAAACTGTAAGGTAGGTCATACCATGCCGGATAAAGTACCGTTTTTCACACTGTTTGAGAGCTTTCAAGCCCCTCGCCAGCTCCGTCTGCTGCTCCACGACACCGTGGCGCTGGGCGGCGTGCTGGACCGCGCCGCCCGCACGCTGGAGGTGCAATTAGAGAGCGGCGAGCCCATCCCCGACGCGGCCCGCGCCGCCCTCCAGCAGATGCTGGCGGAGCAGTACGACCTGCGCCGCGTCCAGCTCACCTTCCGTGATAAGTCCGCCCCGGTAAAGGGCGCGGGGGAGGTGCTGCTGGGCAAGGAGTTCAAGGGCAAGCCCACGCCCATCGCCGAGCTGAACCTGAAAATGGGCGCGGCCATCGTGGAGGGCCGCATCTTCAAATTCGAATGCTTCGAGACCCGCCGCCCCGGCGTGTGGCGGCTGTCCTTCAACATCACCGACGAGCGCAGCTCCGTCTCCGTCCGCCGCTCCCTGGGGGACAAGGAGGCCAAGCAGCTTGCCGCCGCCCTGTCGGACGGCGCGTACCTCCGCATTCAGGGACGGCTGGAGCTGTCCTTCGATGGCCGTGAGCTGCAGCTGAACCCGCAGAACATCCTGCGCGCCCAGCACGCCAGCCGTCAGGACAACGCCCCGGAAAAGCGCGTGGAGCTCCACCTCCACACCCAAATGAGCACCATGGACGCCCTCACCGATGTGGGCAGCGTGGTCAAGCAGGCGGCAGCGTGGGGACACCCTGCCATCGCCATCACCGACCACGGCACGGTGCAGGCGTTTCCCAAGGCCCGGGATGCCGCCAAGGGTAAGATCAAGCTCCTCTACGGCGTGGAGGGCTACTTCGTCAACAACCTGGACGACCGCATCGCCGTCCACGGCCCGCAGGATCAGCCCTTCTCCGACGAGATCGTCTGCTTCGACATCGAGACCACCGGTCTGGACGTGGCCCACGAGGCCATCACCGAGATCGGCGCGGTGGTGCTGAAAAACGGCGAGATCACCGACCGTTTCCAGACCTTTGTCGATCCCCAGCGCCGTCTTACGCCGGAGAACATCGGCCTCACCGGCATCACCGATGCCATGCTGGCGGGCGCGCCCTCGCTGAAGGACGCGCTGACCGCCTTCCTGGACTTCGTCCATGGCCGCCCCCTGGCGGCCCATAACGCGGAGTTCGACATCGGCTTCATCCGCGCCGGCTGCCGCAAGACCGGCCTGGACTTCGACCCCACGTACATCGACAGCCTGATCCTGGCGCAGAACCTGCTGCCGGAGCTGAACAAGCACAAGCTGGACATCGTGGCGGAGCATTTGGACCTCCCCGCCTTCAACCACCACCGCGCCGCCGACGACGCGGCCATGGTGGGCTATATGCTCATCCCGTTCTTTGAGCGCATGGAGCGGGAGATGGACATCCACCGCCTCCAGCAGATCAACGGCGAGATGCTGAAGCTGCGGCCCAGTGGCGGCAAGGCCAGCCGCCACCCCAAGCACATCATCATCCTGGCCAAGAACAAGCTGGGCCTGAAAAACCTGTACCAGCTCATCTCCGCGTCCAACCTGAAATACTTCCGCCGCGTGCCCACCATCCCCAAAACGGAGCTGATAGCCCACCGCGAGGGGCTGATCATCGGCTCTGCCTGCGAGGCGGGGGAGCTATTCCGCGCCGTGGCCGACCATAAGGACTGGGCGGAGCTCAAGCGCATCGCGTCCTTCTATGATTATCTGGAGATACAGCCCGTCTGCAACAATATGTTCATGCTCCGCAAGGGCGATGTCCGCTCCGAGGAGGAGCTGCGGGACTTCAACCGCACCATCGTCCGCCTGGGCGAAGAGCTGAACAAGCCCGTCTGCGCCACCGGCGATGTCCACTTTCAAGAGCCGGAGGATGAGGTCTACCGCCACATCCTGCTGGCCAGCAAAAAGTTCCCCGATGCCGACTCGTCCCTGCCCATCTACTTCAAGACCACCCAGGAGATGCTGGAGGAGTTTTCCTACCTGGGGGAGGAGACCGCTCACAAGGTGGTCATCGACGACCCCCGCCGCATCGCCGACCGCATCGAGGACATCGAGCTGCTGCCGCCGGGCCGCCTGTTCCCGCCCCGTTTGGAGAACTCCGAGCAGGAGCTGCACGACATGGTTTGGGCCAAGTGCCACGCCCTGTACGGCGACCAGCCGCCCCAGCTCATCGTGGACCGGCTGAACGTGGAGCTCAAGAGCATCCTGGGCAAATACGACGTGGTCTATATGTCCGCCCAAAAGCTGGTGCAGCGCAGTCTGGAAAACGGCTACCTTGTGGGCTCTCGTGGTTCGGTGGGTTCGAGCCTGGTGGCCTATATGTCCGGCATCACCGAGGTCAACTCCCTGCCGCCCCATTACCGCTGCCCCCAGTGCCGGAACACCGAATTTGTCACCGACGGCAGCTACGGCTGCGGCGCGGATATGCCGGACAAGACCTGCCCCGTCTGCGGCGCGCAGTACGTCAAGGACGGCTTCGACATCCCCTTTGAAACGTTTCTGGGCTACGGCGGCGGCAAAGTGCCGGACATCGACCTGAACTTCTCCGGCGAATACCAGGCCCGCGCCCACCAGCACGCCATCGAGATGTTCGGCAAGACCCAGGTGTTCCGTGCCGGCACCATCGGCACACTGGCGGAAAAGACCGCCTTCGGCATGGTGAAAAAGTACCTGGAGGAGCGGGGCGAAACGGCCTCCAACGCGGAGCTGGACCGCCTGACCCTCGGCTGCGTGGGCGTTCGCCGCACCACCGGCCAGCACCCCGGCGGACTGGTGGTCGTGCCGGACGACATGGACGTGGAGGACTTCACCGCCGTCCAGCACCCCGCCGACGACCCCAACAGCGACACCGTCACCACCCACTTTGAATACCACTGCATGGAGGACAACCTCCTCAAGCTGGATATGCTGGGCCACGATGACCCCACCATGATCAAAATGCTGGAGGATCTGACCGGCGTCAACGCCCGTGCTATCCCCCTGGACGACCCGGACACCATGTCCATCTTCACCTCGTCTAAAGTGCTGGGCTTCGAGAATGACGAGATATTAGGCCCTACCGGCGCGGTGGCCATCCCGGAGTTCAACACCCGCTTCACTCGCGGTATGCTCATGGACACCATGCCCAAGGATTTCAACACGCTGGTGCGCCTGTCCGGCTTCTCCCACGGCACGGATGTGTGGCTGGGCAACGCCCGCGAGCTCATCGTCAGCGGCACGGCCTCCGTTTTGGAGACGGTGGGCTGCCGCGATGACATCATGCTCTACCTCATCTCCATGGGCCTCGACCCCAAGATGTCCTTCAAGATCATGGAGGCCGTCCGTAAGGGCAAGGTGAAGAAAAAGGGCTTTGAGGAGGGCTGGGAGGAGGCCATGCGCGAGCATGAGGTCCCCGACTGGTACATCGGCTCGCTGGCCAAGATCGGTTATCTGTTCCCCAAGGCCCACGCCGTGGCCTACGTCATGATGGCCTTCCGCATCGCCTGGTTCAAGGTACACCAGCCCCTGGCGTTCTACGCCACGTTCTTCTCCATCCGCGCCAAGGCTTTCGACGCCGAATACTGCTGCGCCGGACTGGACGCCGTCAAGCGCAAGATCCGCGAGATCGAGAACAACAAGGATGCCACCGACGTGGAGCAGAACCTGCTGGTCACGCTGGAGGTGTGCTACGAGTTCTACCTCCGGGGCTTCCACTTCGACACCATCAGCATCTACGACTCCGATGCCACCCACTTCAGGATCACCGACAACGGCCTGCTGCCGCCCTTTGTCACCGTCCGCGGCCTGGGCGAGACGGCGGCGCTGGACACGGTGGAGAAACGGAAAGGGAAGACCTTCATCTCCGTGGAGGAGTTCGCCACCACCTGCAATAAGCTCAGTAAGACCCACATCGAGCAGCTGAAGGCCCTGGGCGCGTTCGCCGGCATGGCCGACACCAGCCAGGTCAGCCTGTTCTGAGCAAAAAAATTCCGCCCCTCGGGCGGAATTTTTTTGCTCGGATTTATGCCTTTTTCTTCTCCGGGAACTGGATTTGCGCCAGGATCACCGCCACGAACATCACCACGCAGCCGATGTACTCCCGGGCCGTCATCTGCTGGTGCAGGATGATCGCCCCGGCGATGACGGCGAACACGCTCTCCAGGCTCAGCAGGATGGTCACCACCGTGGGGTTGGAGTCCTTCTGCGCGAGGATCTGCAGCGTGTAGCCCACGCCGCAGGAGAAAATACCCACGTACAGCAGCGGCAGGATGCAGCTCCAAATGGCGGCGAAGTCCACGTCCTCAAAGAGGAACATACACACGGCGGAGATGATGCCTGCAAACAGGAATTGCAGGCAGCTCAGCTTCACGCCATCGCAATAGGCTGTAAAGTGGTCGATGACCAAAATATGTACCGCGAAGCACACCGCACACACCAAAATCAGCAGGTCGCCTGCCGCCAGGGAGAAATCCCCCTTGATGCACAGCAGATACAGCGCCACCACGCTGCACACCACCGCGATCCACACCGGCAGGCTGACCTTACGCTTGAAAAACAGTCCGAACACCGGCACCAGCACCACATACAGCGCCGTGATGAACCCGGCCTTGCCCGCGTCCGTCCCGGCCACCAACCCTGCCTGCTGGAAGTTGGAGGCGATGGCCAGCGCCGCGCCGCAGCACAGGCCACCCAGCCAAAGCTGCTTGTTGGCCGCTTTTTTCTCCTCAGCGGTCAGCGCAGGCTTATTCTTCTTCGCCCTGTCACTGATGGCGATGACCACCAGCAGCGCCAGCACGGCGACAAAGTACCGCGTGGCGTTAAAGGCGAACGTGCCGATGCTGTCAGCGCACAGATCCTGCGCCACAAACGCCGTGCCCCAGATAAACGCGGCCAAAATAGGGAAGACCACCTGCCGCACCTGATTGTGTTTCATGTCCGTTGTTTCCTTTCTCTGTCGTCGTTTATTCACCCTGTACCGGCCCGGTGTGCCAGCGGAACTTCCGCTCCTCACCCCGTGCCAGCCGCCGGATATTCTCCCGGTGACACCACACCACCAGCGCCGCGATGACCGCCGCCAGCGCCGTATACAGCGCGCTGTGCCCGCAGAAGAACCACGTGGCGATAGGCATACTCACCGCCGCGCTCACCGACCCCAGCGACACGTACTTTGTCGCCAGCCACAGCGCCGCGAACAGCCCCCAGGCGATGAGGGCCACCCGCCAGTCCAGCAGCCACACCAGCGTGCCGCCGGACAGAATGCCCTTGCCGCCCTTAAAGCCGAAGAACACCGGGAACATGTGTCCCAGCTCGCAGCCCAGTCCGCCGATGAGCACGCCCAGCGTCCAGTCGCCCAGCCCGTGCCGCAGCAGGAACCCGCCTAAAAGACAGGCTATGACCGTCTTGCCCATATCAAACAATATCACGCCCAGCGCATATTTTGCCCCGTAGGTGCGGTAGAAATTGGTCAGTCCCGCGTTGCCGCTGCCGTGCTGCCGCACATCGTCCTTGATGACAAAATGGCTCACCATCACCGACCCGTTGAGACAGCCTAAAAAATACCCCAGCAGCACCGTGACGAGCACCATGCCCGCCGCCATCAGAAGGAAGCCGTCCTTCATCCGTCGTCCTCTCCCTTCTGCCGTATGGTGATCTGAATGGGCGTGCCCTCCAGCCCGAACACACTGCGGAGCTGGTTCTCCAGATACCGCTGATAGGAGAAGTGGAACAGCTTCTTGTCGTTGCAGAAGATGACGAAGTGGGGCGGCTTCACGCCCACCTGCGTCATGTAGTAGATCTTCAGCCGGCGGCCCTTGTCCGTGGGGGGCTGCACCCGTGTCTGCGCGTCGGCCAGCACGCTGTTCAGCATACCCGTGGTGATGCGTACCGCCGCCTGGTCATTTACGTAGTTGATCAGCTCAAACAGCCGGTTCACCCGCTGGCCCGTGGCGGCGGAGATGAACAGGATGGGCGCGTAGGGCATAAAGCTCAGGTCGCGGCGCACGTCCTCCCGCATCCGATCCATGGTCTTGCCGTCCTTCTCGATGAGATCCCACTTGTTCACCACGATGATGCTGGCCTTGCCCGCCTCGTGAGCCAGACCCGCCACCTTGGTGTCCTGCTCCGTCACGCCCTCCTGGGCGTCGATGAGGATGAGGCACACGTCGCTGCGCTCAATGGCCATGGTGGCCCGCAGCACGCTGTATTTCTCGATGTTGTCGTCCACCTTGGACTTTTTCCGCATCCCGGCGGTGTCGATGAAGTTGTACTTGCCGTACTGGTTCTCGAAATAGCTGTCGATAGCGTCCCGTGTCGTGCCCGCCACGTTGCTGACGATGACGCGCTCCTCGCCGAGGATTTTGTTGGTCAGGCTGGACTTGCCCACGTTGGGCTTGCCGATAATGGCCACCTGTACCACGTCGTCCTCCACGTCCTGCCCATCGTCCGGCGGGAAATACTTCACGCACTCGTCCAGCAGGTCGCCTGTCCCGTGTCCGTGTACGGCGGACACCGCGATGGGGTCGCCCAGTCCCAGATTGTAGAACTCATAAAAATCCGGGTCGATCGCGCCCACGGAGTCCATCTTGTTCACCGCCAGCACGATGGGCTTGCGGCTGCGCTGCAGCATCCCCGCCACCTCCTGATCCGAGGCGGTCAGGCCGATCTTGATGTCCGTCACGAAGATGATCACATCCGCGTTGTCGATGGCGATCTGCGCCTGCTCCCGCATGAACGCCAGGATCTGATTGTCGGTGTTGGGCTCGATGCCGCCGGTGTCCACCAGCCGGAACTTCCGCCCCACCCATTCGCTCTCGCCGTAAATGCGGTCGCGTGTCACGCCCGGCGTGTCCTCCACAATGGACAGCCGCCGCCCGATGAGCTTGTTGAACAGCATGGACTTGCCCACGTTGGGCCGTCCCACAATGGCGATCAAAGGTAGTGCCATAGCCTTCATTCCTCCCTTTCCAGCATAGCGTCCAAAAGGTCGCCGCCGTCTATCCCCACGATCTGCACCGGGCAGCCCAGCTCTCCACTGAGCCGCTCCACGGTGTAGTCGTCCAAAAATACGTTCTCCCCGTGCCGCAGCATGTGCAGCGGCAGCAGCACCCGGCCCAGGTCCGGGACTTTTTGCAGCTGGGCCGACAGATCCTGTCCCGTCAGCAGCCCCGCCACGTCAATGGTGTGCCCGAAAAAGTCGTTCTCCACCGCAACGACCTGACCCCGCAGGGCAGGGAAGTACCCCTTGGCCTGCTCCAGCAGATACGTCATGAACGGCGCAGCCGCCGTCCCCGTGGCGATGGTAAAGGGCGACGGCGCTTCCGCGTGCTCCTCCAGGCGCATGGCGCTGAGAAAGTCCTGCTCCAGCGACCGCAGCATCCCCACGCCGTTCTCCAGCTGGCGGTAGCCCTCGTAGTAGTCCTCCCGGGGCAGCTCCATCCCCGCCCGCAGAAACAGCTCGTCCGCGCAGAAGAACCGCCGCGTGCCGAACCGGCGCAGGTTCTCCTGCCCAAACTCCTCGGCGATGGCGATGATGTCCCGCGCCCCGTCCCGATCCACGGGCCGCAGCCTGGCCAGCCCCTTGCGGTACTTGGTGATGCCCACCGGCACGATGGAGCAGCTGGAAAACTCCCACTCCGTCAGATCCCGCAGCGTCCGCCGCAGCTGTTCGCCGTCGTTCCAGCCGGGGCACACCACGATCTGCCCGTTCATCACGATGCCCGCCTTGCAGAACTTCTGTATCAGCTCCAGCGACCGCTCTGCCTTCTTGTTGCCCAGCATGGTGCAGTGCAGCTTCGGGTCTGTTGCGTGTACGGACACGTTGATGGGGCTGATGTGCAGGTCGATGATCCGCTGCGCCTCCCGCTCCGTCAGGTTCGTCAGCGTGGTGTAGTTTCCCAGCAGGAAGCTCAGTCTCGCGTCGTCGTCCTTGAAGTACAGCGTGGGGCGCATCCCCGGCGGCATCTGATCCACGAAGCAGAAGATGCAGTGGTTGGAGCAGAACCGCATCTCATCCATCAGATACGTGTCGAAGTTCAGCCCCAGATCCTGCCCCTCCGCCTTGCGTATGGTCACGGCACGTATCTCACCCGCCGCTGTTTTCAATTCCACATGGGACAGTGCGTCGTAGCCGTAAAACCGATAGTCCAGCACATCCACGATGGTGTGCCCGTTGATGGTCAGCAGCTGTTCGCCCACCTGTATCCCGGCCCGCTCCGCGGGGCTGTGCTGGTCAATGGCGGTGATGATGGTGCTCATACTCGCGTCCTCTTTCGTCCGGCGGCATACCGCCGCATAATAACATCTTATTATACCGTTTTTTCCCGTCCGGCGCAAGCATAATATAGTATACCCGCCCGGCGTTCCGTTGTAAAACGATGCCTTTCGATGTTTCTCATGACAAAAATTCATGGAGCGCGGAAAAGCGCGGAAAAAACAGGAGGGAAGCTCTCGGCTTCCCTCCTGCAAAGGCACAACAGAACTTACTTGTCCGCCGCCACAGACTTGACGACCTTGACCTCGCGGCCATTGTAACTGCCGCACTCCGGGCACATTCTGTGGGGGAGATGCAGCGCGCCGCACTTGGCGCACGCCACCAGCGTGGGAGCTGCCAGCTTCCATACGGAAGAACGTCTCTTATTGCGTCTTTGCTTGGATACTTTTCCCTTAGGGACTGCCATGTTGACACCTCCTTGGTCTTAACTGCCTGAGCAGCGATGTAATACTTTACCGCTCGTCCTGCTGCAACAGCTGGGCCAGCTTGGCCAGCCTGGGGTCTACGGCCTTTTTGCACCGGCAGCTCTCCCGGTTCAGGTTCGCGCCGCACCCGGCACACAGCCCCTTGCAGTCCTCCGAGCAGAGGAATTTCGTGTCCATATCGAGGATGAAAGCGTCCCGCGCCAACTCCTCCAGATCCACCTCGTCGTCCTCCAGCACGATGATCTCGTCGCTGTCCTCCGATTGCCGCTCCTCCGCCAACACGCAGTCGTAGCAAACGGACTTCTCCGCGTCGTATTCCTCACCGCACCGATCGCAGACGCAGTGCATCGTGGTGGCCATCTGCATCCCGCAAAGCAGCATTCCCGCCTTATTCCGCAGCCGGCAGTCCACAACAACCGGGCGGGAAACGGGCTTCGAGCCGCCGAAATCCAGGTCGGAAAGGTCCATTTCGAACCGCACTTCCTCCTGTGCTTCAGGGGTATGCAGCAGCTTGTTCACGTTCAAACGCATAGTACACCTCGCAATGACACGAGTAGTATTATAGCCGACACCCCACCCCTTGTCAAACATTTTCTCATAAATATTTTGACTTTTTTGGAAAACACAGTAGAATAGATAGGAGAAATCGGAAAGGAGGGCGTTTTTCGTGCGCGAAATGACCATCGGGAAGAACGATGCCGGCCAGCGGCTGGACCGTTTCCTCTCCAAATCGCTGCCCCTGCTGCCCCCGGCCCTGGCGCAGAAATACATCCGCATCAAGCGCGTCAAGGTCAACGGAGGCCGCGCCCAGCGCGACCAGCGTCTGCGGGAGGGCGACACGCTGCAATTATACATCAACGACGAGTTCTTCGACAAGCCCTCCGAGGAGAATATGTTCCTCACCCTGTTCAAGCCCCGCCTGACCGTGGTCTACGAGGACGAGCACCTGCTCCTGGCGGACAAGCCCCAGGGCCTTGTGGTCCACGCCGACGAGACGGAGAAGGTCAACACCCTCATCAACCACATCCAGGCGTACCTCTACCAGAAGCGCGAGTGGAATCCCCGCTGGGAGAACGCCTTCACCCCGGCTCTGTGCAACCGCATCGACCGCAACACCGGCGGCATCGTCATCGCCGCCAAGGACGCGGAGACGCTGCGTATCCTCAACGAAAAGATCCGCGACCGTGAGCTGGACAAGCGCTACCTCTGCGTCACCGTGGGCCGCCCCAAGCAGCCGGAGGGCCGCGTGGAGTGCTTTTTGCTGAAGGACGAGCAGAAAAAGCAGGTGTCCGTGTACCACCGCCCCGTCCCCGGCGGCAAGACCGCCGTTACCGACTACCGGGTGCTGGACACCCGGGGCGAGCTGAGCCTCCTGGAGATCGGCCTGGAGACGGGCCGCACCCATCAGATACGCGCCACCATGGCCGACCTGGGCTGCCCCCTGCTGGGTGACGGCAAGTATGGCCGCGGCGATGTGAACCGCCGCTACGGCGAGACCCGCCAGGCGCTGTACGCCTACCGGCTCACCTTCGACCTGCCCACGGATGCCGGCATCCTGAACTACCTCCGTGGCCGCACCTTCACCGTGGAAAACATCCCCTTCAAAGAAAAGTACTTCGCCTGACCCCGCCCAAAGCCTCCCTCTGCGAGGGAGGTCAGGCTGTCGAAAAAGCCTGTCATTCCGAGCCGGTGCTCACACTAGCGTGGGAATCCGTTCCCCGCGCCCGCAGGCGCGGAATCCCCCTGCCTCCCACACCCCGCCGTTATCATCCCTTACATTCCCCCAAATTTTTTCGCAAAAAACCTCGAAATCCATTGACTTTTGCGGCGCATTTCTATATAGTGTAGCTGCCTAATCCATAAAGAAGCGGCGCAGGAACAGATGCGCCGCTTTTTTCTCATGATGCGGGCGCTATTTCACGATGAATGGAGGAGGATAAATGTCCAAAGAGTTGATTCGCCTGCGGGATCTCTGCATGGCGTTTGACGACGAGCTGGTTCTCGATAACATCAATCTCTACATCAACGATTCCGAATTTCTCACACTGCTTGGCCCCAGCGGCTGCGGCAAGACCACAACGCTGCGGATCATCGGTGGGTTTATCACGCCCACCTCCGGCGATGTCACCTTCGATGGTGTGAGGATCAACGACGTTCCGCCCCACAAACGGCAGATCAACACGGTGTTCCAGAAATATGCGCTGTTCCCGCATTTGGACGTGTTTGAAAACATCGCCTTCGGCCTGCGTATCGCCAAAGTGCCGGAGGACGAGATCCGCCAGCGCGTCACCGAGATGCTGGAGGTGGTCAGCCTCAAGGGCTTCGACCGCCGCCGTATCGACCAGCTTTCCGGCGGCCAGCAGCAGCGCGTGGCCATCGCCCGCGCTCTGGTGAACCGCCCCAAGGTTTTGCTGCTGGACGAGCCGCTGGGCGCGCTGGATCTGCGCCTTCGCAAGGATATGCAGAACGAGCTGAAGCGTATCCAGCAGCAGATGGGCATAACGTTTATATATGTTACCCACGACCAGGAGGAGGCCCTCACCATGTCCGACACCGTGGTGGTCATGGACAAGGGCCGCATCCAGCAGATCGGCACGCCGGAGGACATCTACAACGAGCCGAAGAACGCCTTCGTGGCGGACTTCATCGGCGAGAGCAACATCCTCAACGGCGTCATGGTTCGGGATAAGGTCGTGAAAATGTACGGCAAGGAGTTCCCCTGCGTGGACGGCGGCTTCGCCGAAAACGAGCCGGTGGATGTGGTCATCCGCCCCGAGGACATCGACATCGTCCCCGTGGAGCAGGGCCAGCTCATCGGCACGGTCACGAACGTCACGTTCAAGGGAATGCAGTACGACATCATCGTGGACTTCCGGGGCTTCAAATGGCTTATCCAGACCACCGACCACTCCCCGGTGGGGGCGCGCATCGGCGTGAAGATCGACCCCGACGGCTTCCACATCATGAAAAAGAGTGAATACTCCGGACTGTTCGGCGACTACTCCTCCTATTCCGAGGAGTACGAGGAATTGGCGGACGCCAGCGTGGAGCTGGAAGAGGAGGAGAGCGAGGATGAAGAATAAGCTCTCCCGTTTCGCCGTGCCCTATGTGGTGTGGATGGCCATCTTCGTGGTCGCCCCCATCGTCATCATGGTCATCTACGCCTTCTCCGGCGCGGAGGGCGGCTTCACCCTGGACAACTTCGTCCAAATGGGCGGCTACGCCGCCGTGTTTGGCCGCTCCTTCAAGCTGGCCCTCATCGCCACGGCGATCTGCCTGCTGGTGGGCTACCCCGTGTCCTACCTCCTCAGCCGGGAGGGGGAGCGCTTCCGCCGCACCGCCATGGTGCTCATCATGCTCCCCATGTGGATGAACTTCCTGCTGCGGACGTATTCCTGGATGACCATCCTGGAGAACAACGGCCTTCTGAACCAGCTGTTCCAGCATCTCGGCATCATCTCCCTCTACAACCGCCTCACCGGCAGCGAGCTGGAATACTTCACCATGATCGACACCCAGGGCGCAGTGGTGCTGGGCATGGTCTATAACTACCTGCCCTTCATGATCCTGCCCATCTACTCCGTCATCATCAAGCTGGACCACTCCCTGCTGGAGGCCGCCCGCGACCTGGGCGCCAACAGCGTCACCGTGTTCCGCAAGGTGGTGCTGCCTCTCAGCCTGCCCGGCGTGCTGTCCGGCATCACCATGGTGTTCGTGCCCTCCGTGTCCACGTTTGCCATCAGCCGTATGCTGGGCGGCGGCACGGAGCTGCTGCTGGGCGACCTCATCGAGCGTCAGTTCCTGGGCGGCGCGTATAACCCCCAGCTGGGCGCGGCCATCTCCCTTGTGATGATGATGGTGGTCGTGGTCTGTATGCTGGTCATGAACCGCTTCGGCGAGGGTGAAGAACAGGCGGTGATGCTATGAGACAGAGAAAAGGCAACTCCGTCGGCGACCGCATTCTGATGATCCTGGTGGGCCTGTTCCTCTATGCGCCCATCATCATCCTCATCGTGTTCTCCTTCAACGCCGGCAACAGCTCCAGCGTGTGGAAGGGCTTCTCCTTCCACTGGTACGCCGAGCTGCTGCAAAACCGGCTCATCATGCACAGCGTCTATACCACGCTGCTGGTGTCCCTGCTGGCCACCGTCATTGCCACCGTGGCCGGCACGTTTGCTGCCATCGGCTTCTACGCCATGCGCCGCAAGCCCCGGGAGACGCTGATGGCCGTCAACAACATCCCTATGATGAACGCGGACATCGTCACCGGCGTCAGTCTGTGTTTGCTGTTCGTGGTGTTCTTCAACGGCTGGGGCGCGTTCGCCGGCTGGGTCAACAGCTGGCAGTCCCTGGTGACGCTGCCGGAGCGGCTGACCCTGGGCTTCGGCTCGCTGCTCATCGCCCACGTCTGCTTCAACATCCCCTACGTCCTGCTGTCCGTCGGCCCGAAGCTGCGGCAGATGGACCGCAACCTCATCGACGCGGCCCAGGATCTGGGCTGCACCTGGATGCAGGCGTTCTGGAAGGTCATCATCCCCGAGATCAAGCCCGGCATCGTCTCCGGCGCGCTGACGGCCTTCACCATGTCCATCGACGACTTCATCATCAGCTACTTCACCGCGGGCACGTCCTCCTCCACGCTGGCCATGACCATCTACGGCATGACGAAAAAGCGCGTCAGCCCGGAGATCAACGCCGTGTCCACGCTGCTGTTCGTCACCGTGATCCTGCTCCTGGCCATCATCAACCTCCGGGAGAATCACGCCGAGCACCACCGCGCCGCCCACTGCGAAGCGCCTGCGCCTGTCCCCGCCCCCAAGAAGCATCCGGGCCTGGGCAAGAAGCTGGCCGCCGGCGGCCTGGCCTGCGTGCTGCTGGCGGTGCTGATCTTCACCGGCACGGCGGCCAACAGCGAGCGTGTGGTCAACGTCTGCTCCTGGGGCGAGTACATTGACGAATCTCTCATCACCCAGTTCGAGGAGGAGACCGGCATCCGCGTCAACTATCAGACGGCGGAGAGCAACGAGGCCCTGTACTCCCTCATCAAGATGGGCGGCGCGGACTTCGATGTCATCGTCCCCTCGGACTACATGATCGCCCGCCTCGTCCAGGAGGATATGCTGGCGGAGCTGAACTACGACCACATCCCCAACTTTCAGAAGATCGACCCCCAGTTCACCCACCTGAGCTTCGACCCGGAGAACAAATACACCGTCCCCTACACCTGGGGCAGCGTGGGCATCATCTACAACACCGCCATGGTGTCCGAGCCCATCACCAGCTGGGGCGCTATGTTCGACGAGAAGTACGCCGGCCAGGTGCTGATGATCAACAACTCCCGCGATGCCCTCATGGCCGCTCTGTGCTACTTGGGCTACGACATCAACACCACCGATGAAGCCCAGCTCACCGAGGCCTTCGACCTGGTCAAGACCGCCAAGGACAACGGCGTGTACCAGGCCTTCGTCATGGATGAGATCTTCGGCAAGATGGAGGGCGGCAACGCCGCCATCGCCATGTACTACGCCGGTGACTACCTGACCATGCTGGAGAACAACGAGAACCTGGCCTTCGTCATCCCTGAGGAGGGCAGCAACTGGTTCGTGGACGCCATGTGCGTCCTCAAATCCAGTCAGCACAAGGACGAGGCCGAGGAGTGGATCAACTTCATCGCCTCCACCGGTGCCAACCTGGCCAACATGGACTACATCTGGTACGCCTCTCCCAATGCGGAAGCCCTGGCGGACTACCCCGCCTACTACGAGGAGACCTACGGCGAGCCCCTGGATGAGGACCTCTACCACATCATGGCCATCCCCGACGAGGTTCGCGCCCGCTGCGAGTTGTATATCAACATGCCCCAGGAGACGCTGAAGTTCTACGACAAGCTCTGGACGCAGCTAGGAGTGTAAAGGAGGAAGGAATATGATCGAGATCGGCATGACCCACACCGTGGAAAAGACCGTCACCCCCGACATGACCGCCAAGGCCGTCGGTTCAGGCGGGCTGGAGGTGTTCGGCACGCCCTATATGCTGGGCCTGATGGAATGCGCCGCCATGTGGTGCGTGCAGCCGGAGCTGCCGGAGGGCAAGGGCACGGTAGGCGTGGACATCTCCTCCACCCACCTGGCGCCCACCCCCGTAGGCATGAAGGTCACAGCCACCGCCCAGGTGACGGCCATCTCCGCCAACGGCAAGATGATCACCTTCAAGGTCACGGCCTCCGATGCCGAGGGCCTCATCGGCGAGGGCACTCACACCCGCGCCATCATCGACAACGCCCGCTTCCTGCAAAAGTGTAACGAGAAGCTGGCCCGTATGTAAATAGCAAAGGAAAAGGCGGCCAAAGGCCGCCTTTTCCTTTCGGACTGTCGAAAAAGCCTGTCATTCCGAGCCAGTGACCGATATCACTGGCGTGGCAATCCGTTCCCCGTCCCCCTTGCCACCCACCCCGAAATATGCTACAATACTTCGGATAAAACCACCGGGGGAGGGGAGAGACCATGCGCGTTTTGGCCACCGTAGGCTTCTCCTTCGCCGCCGGACTGTTCCTCACCCTCCTGCCCTGGGACGGCTGGCAGCTCTACGCCGCCGGGGCACTGGCCCTTGCGTCCCTCCTGTGGGCGCTGCTGGGCCGCGGAACGCCCCACCTCCGCCGCGTCCTGCTGGTGCTTCTGCCCCTGATGGTTTCACTCCTGTACTTCAGCGCCTACCGGGCCCTCGTCCGCCAGCCGGTGCAGGCCCTCTGCGGCGGGGAGCACGACTTCTCCGCCGCCGTCTGCGATTGGCCGGAGGCCACGGAGCGCGGCGCGAAGGTCACGATCCGCCTCCACGGCCTCCTCGGCGCGAAGGCCGTCTACTACGGCGATGACGACCTGCTGTCCCTCCGCCCCGGCGATGCACTCTCCGGCACGGCCTGGTGGAACGATGTGGCCGCCATCGGCGACGGCGACCTGCGGCAGTTCAGCTCCCGCGGTGTCTACGCCCTGCTGTATGACCGCGATACCCTCACGGTGCAGCCCGCCCCGGATATGCCCCTGGGCTATGCGCCGCAATACGCCGCCAAGGCCCTGCGTGACAAGCTGGCCCAGCTGTGGGACGACCCCTCCGTGCTGGGCTTCCTCACCGCCGAGCTCACCGGCGACAAGTCCCTGCTGCCGGAGTCGGACTACGTGGCCATGCAGGAGACGGGACTGGCCCATATCTTCGCCGTCTCCGGCCTGCACTGCGCCTTCCTCGTCACCCTGCTGTCCCTGCTCATCCCGCCCACCCACCGCCGCACTCTGTGCGCCGTGGCTTCGGCGGTGCTGGTGTTCTATATGCTGCTCACCGGCCTGTCGCCCTCCGTGGCCCGTGCCTGCGTCATGCAGCTCTTTTTGCTGAGCGCGCCTCTGTTCCGCCGGGGCAGCGACCCGCTGACCAGCCTGGCCGCCGCACTGACCGTCATCCTGCTGGTGAACCCCTACGCCGTGGGCAGCGTCAGCTTGCAGCTCAGCTTCGCCGCCACGCTGGGCATGGTGCTGCTGTCCGGGCGGCTCTATAAGAGCTTCACCGGCTGGTATCGCGGCAGAGACCGCGCCGTCAGAGCCGCGCTGTCCTTCCTGGCCGCCAACCTGGCCGCCACCCTGGGCGCACTGGTGTTCACCGCACCGCTGACGGCCTATTACTTCAACATCCTGTCCCTTGTCGCGCCCCTGGCCGGATTGCTGGCCGTGCCCGCCGCGGGCTACGCCTTCATGTCCGCCTTTGTCTCCGCACTTTTGGGCCTTGTGTGGACGCCCCTGGGCCACCTGGCGGGCTATGTGCCCCTGCTGCTGGTCAAATATATCCTGTGGGTGGCCCATCTGCTGCTGGCCGTGCCCTACCACGCGGTGTACTTCACCAACGTGTACCTTCGGGTGTGGCTGCTGTATGTCTACGCCGCCTTTCTCGGCTGCGCCGTCACTCCGGACGGCAAGCGCAAATACGCCCTGGCCTCCGCCCTGACGGTGCTGACCCTTGCCGCCTGTCTGTGGCTCAACAGCCGCTGGCAGCAGTACAGCGCGTTCCGCGCCGCCGCGCTGGACGTGGGGCAGGGGGAGAGCGTGGCACTGTGCTCCGGCAGCGAAGCGGCGCTGGTGGACTGCGGCAGCAGCAACTCTTATGTCGATGCCGGCTCTGTGGCCGCCGACGCGCTGCAAAGTGCCGGTATCCGCCGCCTGTCCGCCGTGATCGTCACCCACTACCACGCCGACCACACCAACGGCCTCACGGAGGTCTTGACCCGTCTGCCGGTGGACACACTTTACCTGCCGGACATCGAGGATGAATACGGTGTCCGCGACCGTCTCGTATCCCTGGCAGCGCATCAGGGCGCGGACGTGGTGTTTGTCACCGAACCCACCCGCATCGCCCTGGGAGAGGCTGTCCTCACCGTCTACCCGCCCCTGCTGACCACCGGCGATCTGAATGAGCAGGGGCTCACCGCCCTGGCCACCGCCGGGGACTTCGACCTGCTCATCACCGGCGACATGGCCGGACAGACCGAGCAGCTCCTGGCGCAGACGTACCCGCTGCCCGATGTAGAGGTGCTGGTGGTCAGCCACCACGGCTCACGGTACAGCTCCGATGAGAGCTTCCTCCGGGCCATCACCCCGGACAACGCCGTCATCAGCGTGGGCGATAACCGCTACGGCCACCCGGCGGAGGAGACGCTCCGCCGTCTGCAAGCTGTCGGCGCGACCGTATGGCGTACCGACCAACAGGGAAGTATCCGCATTATCATCGATTGACAAGGGTATGCCCTTGTCAATCGATGATGCCGTCAACGGAGGTTGAACATGGCAAAGAAGAAAGAAGAAACATACCCCGGCTACGAGGAGCTCCGCGCCGCCCTGCAAAGCGGCGGCCCTGCCAACGTCTACATCTTCTTCGGCGAGGAGACGTACCTCATGCAGCAGGCGGTGGAGCAGCTCCGCACCCTCCTTGTCCCCGCCGGGTTCGAGGAGTTCAATTACCACCGCCTCACCGGCAAGGGTCTCACCGTTCAGGAGCTGACGGAGGCGGTGGAGGCCATGCCCATGATGTCCCAGAGCACCTTCGTCACCGTCACCGACATGGACGTCTTCAAGCTGGACGAGGCCCAGCGTACCGCCCTGGTGTCGCTGCTGGAGGACTTCCCGGAGTATTGCACCCTTGTGTTCCTCTACCGCCAGCTCCCCTATAAAAAGGACGGCAAGCTGAAAAAGCTCACCGCCGCCGTCGCCGCCCATACCACGGAGATCGAGTTCGTCCCCCAGGGCCGCCAAAAGCTGCAAAAGTGGGTGCGCCGCCGCTTCGCCGCCTTCGATAAGGAGCTGGACGACAACGCCATCGACCACCTGCTGTTCACCTGCGGCAGTTTGATGGACGGCCTCGTGCCGGAGATCAACAAGATCGCCGCCTACGCCAAGGGCAAGCGCGTCACCGTGGCCGACATCGATGCCGTGGCCGACCCGGTGCTGGATGCCCGTATCTTCGACATGACCAACGCCGTCACCGCCCGCGATTACGACCGTGCCGCCGCCGTGCTGGCGGAGCTGCTCCGTATGCAGACCGAGCCCATCGCCATTCTGGCCGTCCTGGGCCGTGAGCTGCGCCAGCTCTACACCGCCCGCCTGGCGCTGGACGGCAAGAAGGATGCCGTTTGGGTCAAGGAGCTGTGGCGCATGACCTCCGCCTATCCCGCCACAAAGCTGATGGAGGCCGCCCGCTCCGTGTCCCGCCCCTGGTGCCGCGATGCCGTCCGCCGCTGCCAGACGCTGGATCGCCGCATGAAATCCGAGCGCAATCTGGACGCCGAGGGGGCGCTGAAGCTCTTCCTCATGGAATTGGCAGGTGCGCGATGAAGCCCCGCATCCGTGAGGTCATCGTGGTGGAGGGGCGCTACGATAAAAACGCCCTCTCCCAGGCGGTGGATGCCGCCATCGTGGAGGTGGGCGGCTTCGCCGTGTTCAACGACCGGGAAAAGACGGCCTACCTCCGCACCCTGGCGGAAAAGCGCGGCCTCATCCTGTTCACCGACCCGGACGGCGCGGGCTTCGTCATCCGCAGCCACCTCAAGTCCGTCCTGCCGCCGGACAGGCTGAAGCAGGCCTATATCCCCGACATCCCCGGCAAGGAGCGCCGCAAAAAGCGCCCCGGCAAGGAGGGCAAGCTGGGCGTGGAGGGAATGCCCCCCGACGTGCTGCTCGCCGCCCTCCGCCGCGCCGGCGCGACGTTTGAGGGGGAGGAAGCCCCCGCTCCCGCGCCCATCACCAAATCCGACCTGCTGGACAAGCACCTCATCGGCCCGGACTCCGCCGCCCGCCGCGCAGACCTACAGCGCCGCTTGGGCCTGCCCGCCCGCCTGACCGCCAACGGTCTTTTGGAGGCCCTGACCCTGCTTCTGACACGGGAAGAATTTGACGCGCTCTAAAATGCACCCAGCTATTGCAATCCCGTCCAAAATCGCGTATAATCAAGAATTGCTTTTACTAAAACAATAAGGAGTGTGAGACAATGACCGAGGACATCAAGACCACCGCCCCGGAGGAAGCCGGCAAAAACTTTATCTTGAATTTTATCGACGAGGACATCGCAGAGGGTGGTCAGTTCCAGGGAATGACCGTCCACACCCGTTTCCCGCCCGAGCCCAACGGCTACCTGCACATCGGCCACTGCAAGGCCCTGACCATCGACTTCGGCACAGCCGAGAAGTACAACGGCCTGTGCAACCTCCGCATGGACGACACCAACCCCGCCAAGGAGGACACCGAGTACGTGGAGGCCATCCAGCAGGACATCCACTGGCTGGGCTTCGACTGGGGCGACCGCTTCTTCTACGGCTCTGACTACTTTGAAAAGGACTACGAGTACGCCGTAGAGCTCATCAAAAAGGGCCTGGCCTACGTCTGCGAGCTGACGCCGGAGGAGTTCAAGGCCAACCGCGGCGACATCGGCATCCCCGCCGTGTCCCCTTACCGCGACCGTCCCGTGGAGGAGAACCTGCGCCTGTTCGAGATGATGAAGAACGGCCAGGTAGAGGAGGGCAAGATGACCCTCCGCGCCAAGATCGACCTGGCCAGCGGCAACTTCAATATGCGCGACCCGGTGATCTACCGCATCCGCTTCATCAACCACCACCGTCAGGGCACGAAATGGTGCATCTTCCCCATGTACGACTTCGCCCACCCCATCCAGGACGCGCTGGAGGGCATCACCCACAGCCTCTGCTCCCTGGAATACGAGGAACACCGCCCTCTCTACGACTGGGTGGTGAACAACGTCTCCATCCCCTACCACAAGCCCCGCCAGATCGAGTTTGCCCGGCTGAACATCGACCACACCGTCATGTCCAAGCGCAAGCTCCGCAAGCTGGTGGAGGAGCACTATGTCTCCGGCTGGGACGATCCCCGTATGCCCACCCTCTGCGGCCTGCGCCGCCGGGGCTACACCGCTGCCGCCATCCGCAGCTTCTGCGAGACCATCGGCGTGGGCAAAACGCCCAGCGTCATCGAGTACGCCACGCTGGAGCACTGCCTCCGCGAGGATCTCAACGCCCATGCCGAGCGTACTATGGCCGTCCTCCGCCCCGTAAAGCTCACCGTCACCAACTACCCCGAGGGGCAGAGCGAGACCGTCACCGTGGAGAACAACCCCGCCGACCCCACCCAGGGCACTCACGACATCACCTTCTCCCGCCACCTGTGGATCGAATCCGACGACTTCATGGAAGTCCCCATCCCCAAGTATAAGCGCCTGACCCCCGGCGGCCCGGAATGCCGCCTCAAGGGCGCGTACCTCATCACCTGCACCGGCTGCGTCAAGGACGAGAACGGCAATGTCACCGAGGTGCTCTGCACCTACGACCCCGACTCCCGGGGCGGCGATCCCGCCGATGGCCGCAAGGTCAAGGGCGCGACGCTCCACTGGGTGGACGCCGCCAACTGCCTGGATGCAGAGGTTCGGCTCTACGACAACCTGTTCTCCGACGAGCAGCCCGACGGCCCGGACAAGGACTTCCTGGACTGCCTGAACCCGGACAGCCTGACCGTCCTCACCGGCTGCAAGGTCGAGCCGGAGATGCGGAAGGTGGCCGCCGAATTTGACAAGCAGGAGAACCGCACCGGCACTAACGCCCCCACGTTCCAGTTCATGCGCCTGGGCTACTTCTGCCTGGATAACCGCGACAGCACCGCCGACCACATGGTCTTCAACCGCTCCGTCTCTCTGAAGGACAGTTTCAAGAAGTAATATACTGTGTTCCCATCGTAGGGGCGGACGACTCTGTCCGCCCCGTTTTACGTCCGCACCCCTTGTCTTTTCGTAGGGGGCGATGCCCACGCAGCGAAGCAAGTACCCTTGGGGTGCGTTGTCCCGCACACCGCGCAGCGGTGTCATTCCGAGCCAGTGACCGATGTCACTGGTGTGGGAATCCGTTTCTCTTTTTCATGCCTCCGGCGGCCTCTTTTCTTTCAACAGCGAAAAAGGGGCATTCCGCGCCCCGGCGCGGGTCACTTTTGGCCGCAGCCCCAAAAGTGACCAAAAGGTCTGCTTGAAACCAAAGGTTTCAAGACTTCCTGCGCGCTATGCCTTGTGGTTATCGGTGGCTTTTACCGCACGGTCACGGGGATTTCATTTTGTCGTGCGGTCAAAAGGACTGTCTCTGCGTCTGCGCCGCTACCGCTGACCTCAGCCACGGTAGAGCCTGATGCTCCTACATTTCAGGACAAACGCGTATTTCAATGGCGGCCAAAGGCCGCCACCAACCTTTGCCGCTTCGCGGCAAAGGCGCGATTTGATAATCGACAACCCCAGGGTGGGGGTTTCCAAAGAGGGAGGGCCGCGGCCCTCCCTCTTTGGTCGTTTCAAGGTTGGGGGATTTTCAAGGGGGAAGGGAAATCGAAATCCCTTCCCCCTTGAATGGCGTTTTTGGTTACTTTTGTCGCTACTGACAAAAGTAACCCGCCGGAGGCAAAAAGAAAAGGCAAAAAGGAAACGGAAGAAATCGAGATACCTTCCGTCCCCTTTTACCTAAAACCACCCCTTCTTCCGCTTCGGCGGCGGTCCTGGCTCTCTCCTCTGAAACGGCTTATCCACCAATATAATGTCGTCCCCGAACTTCTGCACGCACTCCCACGGAATGTAAAAATCCTCCCCCCGCCCGAACAGCCCGAAAAACCGGCACGGCCCGAATACGATCAGCGCCTTCACCGTTCCCTCCGGGATCTGCACCTCCACGTCGCCCACGCACCCCAGCCGGCATCCGTCACACAGGTTGATGACCTCCTTGCGCCGCAGCAGGGTGAACCGGCACATCATCTTCCATCCCTCCCATCCTATGTCTGTTTCCATATCTATGCCCGCCGCGGCCCGTCCCATACCGTCGAAAAACGGGGCTTTTCACCGCCGGGAATAACCGCGCCGCCGCCGGGAGATACTGCCATTATCAACCGATGAAGGCAGGTGGCGTTATGCGGAGCAGGGTGGAGATATGCGGCATCAACACGGCAAAGCTGCCTGTTCTGAAAAACGATGAGATGGTGGCGCTCCTCCGCCGCACCAAGGACGGCGACCGTGAGGCCCGCCAGCAGCTTATCTGCGGCAACCTCCGCCTGGTACTGTCCGTCATCCAGCGCTTCGCGGGCCGTGGCGAAAGCGCCGATGACCTGTTCCAGGTGGGCTGCATCGGCCTCATAAAGGCCATCGACAATTTCGATGTGTCCCAGCCCGTCCGCTTCTCCACCTACGGCGTGCCCATGATCATCGGCGAAATACGCCGCTACCTCCGCGACAACAGCGCCCTCCGCGTCAGCCGCAGTATGCGCGACACCGCCTATAAGGTGCTCCGCGCCCGTGAAGCCCTGCTGGCCGACACCCAGCGCGAGCCCACCGTGGAGCAGATCGCCCAGTACCTCTCCATCCCCCGCGAGGAGGTGGTGTTCTCCATGGATGCCCTCAGCGACCCGATCAGCCTGTACGACCCGGTGTACGCCGACGGCAGCGATGCCCTCTGCGTCATGGATCAGGTGCGGGACGACCGCTGTACCGATGAGCACTGGCTGGATCACATCGCCCTCAAGGATGCCATCGCCCGCCTGGACGACCGCCAGCGCAGCATCCTGGCCCTCCGCTTCTGCCAGGGCAAGACCCAGATGGAGGTCTCCACCGAGATCGGCATCTCCCAGGCCCAGGTGTCCCGCCTGGAAAAGGGCGCCATCTCCGCCATCAAAAAGAATATGTGATAGAAAAGGCGTGGAAATTCCTGCCTCCCTCTGCGAGGGAGGCGGCGCGAAGCGCCGGAGGGAGAGACGACATACGAACGCACCCCCGACAGACCTTTCGTAGGGGGCGATGCCCACGCAGTGGAGCGAAGCGGAACAAGTACCCTTGGGGTGCATCGCCCCGCTGCCACGGCAGCGCCGTGGCATACGCCTCCCTTGTGCAAAGGGAGGTGGCAACGCGCAGCATTGACGGAGGGATTGTCACCCCTGCGCCCCACATTATCGAAATCTCGCCACACCCCTCCCGAACCGCCCAAAACCCCCACTCTTTTCAAGATCTATCAAAATTCCTTCAACCTGCATACAAGGTTTTTCAAAATTTTTCCATGTCTTTTCAAGGCTTTTTCAAAGAAATTCCACTTTTTTCCCACCAAAAACCTAACGACATACCGCCAATTTACGATATTTCAAAAATCACGCACCCGCAAGGAGGGACTTCATCCATGCCCGAGGAACACACCCGCCCGGAGAAAAACGACCTGCCCGCCCCCGCCCAGCCCATCGTGGATATGGGCAGCACCCTGGTGAAAAACAGCCGCGCCGCCATCCATACCCTCACCATCATCGGCCAAATTGAAGGCCATGTAACGTTGCCGGAAAACACCAAAACCACCAAATATGAGCACATTTTGCCCCTGTTGGCGGCGCTGGAGCAGTCGGAGCAGATCGACGGCCTCCTCCTGCTTCTCAACACCGTAGGCGGTGACATCGAGGCGGGCCTGGCCATCGCCGAGCTGGTGTCCGGCATGACAAAGCCGGTGGTCACGCTGGTGCTGGGCGGCGGCCACTCCATCGGCGTGCCCCTGGCCGTCTGCGGCAAGACCAGCTTCATCGCCCCCAGCGCCTCCATGACCCTCCACCCCGTCCGTATGTCCGGCACGGTCATCGCCGCCCCGGAGACGTACCGCTATTTTGAGCGCATTCAGGAGAGAATTGTGGATTTTGTGGCAAAAAACAGCCATATCTCCGCTGAAAAGTTCCGCTCTCTCATGCTGGATTCCGGCGATATGGCCAACGATGTGGGCACGGTTCTGTACGGAAAACAGGCGGTGGAGGCGGGCCTCATCGACCGGGTGGGCACACTGTCCGATGCCCTGGAAGCCCTGTACGACATGGTGGAGCAGGGGAGAAAGCGAAGCGAAAAATGACCCCGCGGGAGGCGCACAGCGGCGCGCCTCCCGCTTTTTTCGTCCCTGTCCATACGTTTTTCTTGAAAATGCCGCCGTTTCATAGTATACTTACTTAGTTAAAGTATGCCATCACGAACGAGGTGAAGAAATTGTACCTAAAAGCACTGGAAATTCAGGGTTTCAAGTCTTTTCCCGATAAAACGGTATTGAATTTCGGCGAGGACATCACCGCCATCGTCGGCCCGAACGGCTCGGGAAAGTCCAATATTTCCGATGCCATCCGCTGGGTCATGGGCGAGCAGAACAGCCGCCAGCTCCGGGGCGCGAAGATGGAGGACGTGATCTTCGGCGGCACGGAGAAGCGCAATCAGATGGGCTTTGCCCAGGTCACGCTGGTCATCGACAACACGGAGCACATTTTCCCCAGCCGTGACGAGGCGGAGGTGGCCGTCACCCGGCGCTACTACCGCAGCGGTGAGAGCGAGTATTACATCAACAAGCAGTCCGTCCGGCTCAAGGACGTGAACGAGCTGTTCATGGACACCGGCATGGGCCGGGAGGGCTACTCCATCATCGGCCAGGGTAAGATCGACGAGATTTTGTCCGTCAAGAGCGGCGAGCGCCGCGAGATATTTGAAGAAGCCGCCGGCATCAGCAAATACCGTCACCGCAAGGAGGAGACGGAGCGAAAGCTGGAGCGCACCGAGGAAAATTTGGTGCGTATCAACGATAAGATCGCCGAATTGGAACTACAGGTCGAGCCGCTGCGCCAGCAGGCGGAGACGGCGAAGAAGTACCTCATCCTCCGTGACGAGCTGCGCGTTCTCGAAATTTCGGTATGGCTGGAACAGCTGCAAAATATCCGCACCGCCAAGCTGAAATTGGAGTCCGACGCGGCACTGGCCAAGGAGGAATGCGACCGGGCGCAGAAGGCGCTGGACGACGTGTACGCCCTCAATGAGAAATTCTCGGAGCAGGCTCAGCAGAACGACATCGCGGCGGAGGCCCTGCGCGGCCAGCTGACGGCGGCGGAGAGCGCCGCCGGTGAGGAGAGCGCCGCCATCGCCGTTTTGCAGACCACCATCCGGCATAACGACGAATCGCTAACCCGGCTGGAGCAGGAGTTGTCCGATGCTGAGGTAAGAAGAAACAGCCTGCAGAGCCAGATCGACGGGCAGATGGCCCGTGTGGCGGAGATAGACAGCCAGGCGGCAGCGTTGGAGCGGGAGCTGCAGGCGCTGCTGGATCAGGTGCAGTCGCTGGCGGAGAATGCCCGGGGCGCGGCGGAGGACGTGGATGCCCTGCGGGCACAGGAGGTCATGGCCACGGCGGAGGCTGCCGACGGCAGAGCCGCGCTGTCCGCGCTGGCGGCGGGGCTGGAGGCAGCATCCCAGCGCCGCGAGACGGTGGAGCAGGAATTGACCGCTATCCGGGAAAAGCTGGAGAGCGGTGAGAAGGAGTCTAAGGAAAACCGCCGTGCGCTGAATGAGGCTAAGGAAGAGGCCCAGGCGGTGCAGAACGTGATACAGGGCCACTCCCTGCGTATGGACGCACGGCGGAAAAAGGCCGAGGACGCGGCAGCGGAAAAGGTGCAGCTGACCATGGAGGTAGGCAAGCTGGATGACCGCATCCGTATGCTGACGGAGATGGAGAAGGAGTACGAGGGCTTCTCCAAGGCGGTAAAAACCGTGATGCAGGCGGCGGAAAAAAATACGCTGCGGGGCATTCACGGGCCGGTGGCCGGTTTGATGACCACGAAGAAGGAATACGCCGTGGCGCTGGAGATCGCACTGGGCGCGTCCTTGCAGAATATCGTGGTGGATCGTGAGGAGGACGCTAAGACCGCCATCCGCTTCTTGCAGCAGCGGGACGGCGGACGGGCTACGTTCCTGCCGCTGACCGCCATTCGCGGCGACGTGCTGCGGGAGAACGTGGCCGGGGAATACGGCTTTGTGGGCGTGGCCAGCGAGCTGGTGCGCTACGATAAACAGTACGACAGCATTTTCAAGAACCTGCTGGGCCGCACGGTGGTCATGGAGGACATGGACAGCGCCATCGCGCTGGCGCGGAAATTCCGCAACGGCTTCCGCATCGTCACGCTGGATGGGCAGGTCATCAACCGGGGCGGCTCTATGACGGGCGGCTCGGTTAATCGGTCGGCGGGCGTGCTGTCCCGCGCCAACGAGCTGGAACGGCTGTCCGGCCAGCAGGGCGCACTGCACGAGAAGCTGCGGGCTTCTGTGGAACGGGCTGGAGAGCTGCAGCGCGAGCTGCAAAAAGCCGAGTACGAATTGCAGGTGGCCAGGGAGCAGCAGCGTAAGGCGGAGGACGACATGCTGACCTTACAGGGTCGGCAGGATCACTACGATGTGCTGCTGGAGAGCTTGCGATTGAGCCGCGAGACTATGGAGCAGGAGCTGGCCGGCTTGGAGCGTCAGGCCGGTGAGAGCCGCGCCAAAATGCAGGAGACACAGGCGGCCATTGATGACGCGGAGAGCCGGGCCGCCGCCTTGCGCCAGCAGGTGCAGGAGAAGCTGGCGGGGCAGACCGACCTGAACGACGCCACCGACCGGCTGGCGGATACCATCAGCGAAAAGCGGGCCGGACAGGCGGCGCTGCGTGCCGAGCGGGACGGGGCGCTGCACAGTGCTGAGGAGCTGCGCCGGGTGCAGGCGGACATGGTGTCCGACCGGGAGCAGCGGGATATGCTGGCACAGCAGTGCCGGGCGGCGCGGCAGCAGGCGGAGACGGATATGGCCCAGCATCAGGAGAAGCTGGACGGCTTCAACGGGCAGGCTGCCGGGCTGCGGCAGCGGCTGGAAGCGCTGGCGCAGGAGAAGATGCAGCTGGAGCAGCAGCGAGAGCAGCACAGCCGGGACAGCCGCCAGTGCAACGACGCGCTGCTGGACGCCATGCAGGCACACAGCAAGCTCCAGCAGAAGCTGGAGAGCAGCACCATGGAGGAGAGCCAGATCCTGGATAAGCTGTGGGAGCGGTATGAGCTGAGCCACAGCGATGCGCTGGAGCAGAGGGTGGAGCTGGAGAGCGTGGCCAAGGCCACCCGCCGCATCGCCGAGCTGAACCGGGAGATCAAGGGGCTGGGTACGCCCAACATCGGCGCTATCGAGGAGTTCGAACGGGTGAACACCCGGTATACATATCTGTCCGACCAGCGCGGCGACGTGGAGCAGGCCAAGGAGGAGCTGACCGGCATTATTGACCAGATCACCGGGCAGATGACCAGCATTTTTGCCGAGCAGTTCAAGCTGCTGAATGAGAGCTTCCAGGAGACGTTTTTGGAGCTGTTCGGCGGCGGCAAGGCCCGGCTGGAGCTGGAGGATGAGAGCGACATCCTGAACTGCGGCATCGAGATCAAGGTGCAGCCCCCCGGAAAGCAGCTCAAGACCATCACGCTGCTGTCCGGCGGCGAGAAGGCCTTTGTGGCCATCGCACTGTATTTCGCCATTCTCAAGGTACACCCCACGCCGTTCTGCGTTATGGACGAGATCGAGGCGGCGCTGGACGAGGCCAACGTGGTGCGGTACGCCCGGTATATGCGGCGCATCGCGGGCAAGACCCAGTTCATCGTCATCACCCACCGGCGTGGCACGATGGAGGAGGCCGACGTGCTGTACGGCGTGACCATGCAGGAAAAGGGCGTGAGCCGTATTCTGACCATTAACCTCAACGACATGGCCAAGGAGCTGCACATCAAGTAAGGAGGTATCACACATGGGCGTATTTTCCATGCTGAAGGAGGCGTTCCGCGTCTCCGTCAGCTTCGACAAGCTGGACGATGAGTTCTACGATGGGCTGGAAGAAGCGTTGATCCTGGCGGACATCGGTGCGGAGGCGGCGGTGGACACCGTGGCACAGCTCCGCAAGCGGGTGAGCCAGCGGCTGCTGACCCGTGCGGAGGAGGTCAAGGACGCACTGCGGGACATCCTGCGCTCCAAGCTGGAGGTGGGCGACAGCGCGCTGGTGCTGGAGGGCAAGCCCGCCGTGGTGCTGGTCATCGGCGTCAATGGCGTGGGCAAGACCACGTCCATCGGCAAGCTGGCGGCCCGGCTGAAGACCGAGGGCAAGAAGGTGCTGCTGTGCGCCGGGGACACGTTCCGTGCGGCGGCGGCGGACCAGCTGGAGATATGGGCCGGGCGGGCCGGTGTGGACATCGTGCGGCAGCACGAGGGGGCTGACCCCGGTGCGGTGCTGTTCGACGCCTTGCAGGCGGCCAAGGCCCGCGGCGCGGACGTGGTGCTGTGCGACACGGCGGGACGGCTGCACAACAAGCAGAATTTGATGAACGAGCTGGCCAAGCTGCGGAAGATCATCGACCGGGAGTGCCCCGACTCCAGCTGCGAGACGCTGCTGGTGCTGGACGCCACCACGGGGCAGAACGGGCTGATCCAGGCCAGGACGTTCAAGGAGACGGCGGGCCTGACGGGCATTATCCTGACGAAGCTGGACGGCACGGCCAAGGGCGGCATCGTGGTGGCCATCGCCCAGGAGCTGAACGTGCCGGTGAAGTTCGTGGGCGTGGGCGAGGGCATCGACGACCTGAAGCCCTTTGACGCCAAAGAATTCGTGCAGGACATGATATAAGGAGGCGGCGGGATGAAAAGAGCGGATGGCCGGGCGTTTGACGAGCTGCGGCCCGTGGAGATCACGCCGGGCTTTACGAAATTCGCAGAGGGCAGCGTGCTGATCCGCTGCGGCGACACGGTGGTGCTGTGCAACGCCTCGGTGGAGGACAAAGCGCCGCCCCACGTGCCGGAGGGCCACGGCTGGGTGACGGCGGAGTATTCCATGCTGCCCCGCGCCAACCGGGAGCGCAGCCGCCGGGACGTGGACAAGCTGAAGTTGTCGGGCCGCAGCGCGGAGATCCAGCGGCTCATTGGCCGCAGTTTGCGGGCGGCGGTGGACATGGAGCGGCTGGGGCCGCGGACCATCACCGTGGACTGCGACGTATTGCAGGGCGACGGAGGCACGCGGACGGCGTCCGTTACCGGCGGGTTCGTGGCGCTGGCGCTGGCCTGCCGGAGACTGGTGGAACAGGGCCTGGTGGAGAAGATGCCGGTGGTACACTATGTGTCCGGCGTGTCCGCCGGGATCGTGGAGGACACGGCGGTGCTGGATCTGCCCTATCAGGAGGACAGCCGGGCGCAGGTGGATCTGAACTGCATGATGAACGAGCAGGGCGAGATCATCGAGATACAGGGCACGGGGGAGGGGAGAGCCTTCACCGTGGCCGAGCAGCAATCGCTGGTGGCGCTGTGCGCCAAGGGAAACCGGGAATTGCAGGCAAAGCAGAAGGAGATCATAGGAGAACTGTGATGAAATTTATTTTGGCCTCTCATAATAAAGGAAAGATCGCGGAAATGCAGGCGGTGCTGGGCGAGCTGGGCATCGAGGTGGTGATGCCGGGCGACCTGGGTATCACCGTGGACGTGGAGGAGACGGGCACGACGTTTGCCGAGAACGCGGCGCTGAAGGCCCGGGCCATCCGGGACACCAGCGGACTGCCGGCCATCGGTGACGACAGCGGCTTGTGCGTGGACTGGCTGGGCGGCGCGCCGGGGGTGTATTCCGCCCGGTACGGCGGGCTGGACGATGACAAGGCCCGGTATACGCTGCTGCTGCAGAACCTGCGGGGCGCGACCAACCGCGGCGCGCACTTCCACACGTCCATCGTGTGCGCGTTCCCCAACGGGGACGAGCTGACGGCGGAGGGCGAGTGCCCGGGGACGATCGCCTTCGCACCCATGGGGGAGCGGGGGTTCGGCTACGACCCGGTGTTCTTCGTGCCGTCCCTGCGAAAGACCTTCGCCCAGCTGACGGCGGAGGAGAAAAACGCCATATCACACCGCGGCATCGCCCTGCGGGCGTTTGCCGAGGAACTGAAAGAATATTTGGAGAAGAACGAGTATGGAACTGACAAGTAAGCAGAGAGCGCAGCTTCGCGGGCTGGCCAACGACCTGGACACCATCGTGCAGGTGGGGAAGGACGGTATCGGAGACAATCTTGTGAAGCAGGTGAACGACGCGCTGGAGGCGCGGGAGCTCATCAAGGGCCGGGTGCTGGAAAATTCGCTGCTCACCGCCCGTGAGGCGGCGGAGGAACTGGCGGTGGCCGCACGGTGCGAGGTGGTGCAGGTCATCGGCAGCAAATTCGTGCTGTATCGGATGCAGCACCACAAGGCCAAGCGGAAGATCGAGCTGGTCAAGGCGAAGAAAAGCGTATGAACATAGGCGTGTACGGCGGGACGTTTGACCCGCCCCATTGGGGACACATCACGGCGGCGAGAGCGGCCATGGAGCAGCTGGGGCTGGATAAGCTGGTGCTGATCCCGGATCGCATGCCGCCCCATAAGGCGCTGCCGGAGGGCAGCGCGTCGCCGGAGCAGCGGCTGGAGATGGCGGTGCTGGCTACGGCGGAGCTGGGTAAGCGGGCGGAGGTCAGTGACCGGGAGCTGCGCCGCGATGGGCCGAGCTATACCTCCGACACGCTGGCGGAGCTGCGGCGGGAACACCCGGAGGACACGCTGTGGCTGCTGATGGGCTCGGATATGTTTTTGAGCTTGCAGACGTGGCACGCGCCGGAGGAGATCATGGCCCTGGCCCGTATCGCACCCTTCAGCCGGGAGGCGGAGGACGAGAGCGCGGCCTTCGCCGCGCAGAAGGCGCGGCTGGAGCGGGAGTACGGCGCACAGATATGCATCGTGCAGAACCCGGAGGTGCGGGAGCTGTCCTCCACGGAGGTACGGGCCGCACTGGCGGTGGGGCAGGGCAGCGACCTGCTGCCGTCGGCGGTGTACGGCTACGTCCTGCGGGAGCATCTGTACGGCACGCACAAGGTGCTGACGGGGCTGACGCCGGACGAGCTGCGGCCCATCGCGCTGAGCTATCTCAAGCCCAAGCGGATGCCCCATGTGTTGGGAACGGAGCAGGAGGCGGTGCGCCTGGTGCGGCGCTACGGCGGCGACGAGACCCAAGCGCGGATCGCGGCGCTGCTCCACGACTGCACGAAGAAGCTGGACATGGCCCAGCAGCTGGCGCTGTGCGAAAAGTACGGCATCATGCTGGACGAGCTGGAGCAAAAGGCACTGAAGCTGCTGCACAGCAAGACCGGCGCGGCCATCGCAAGGGATGTGTTCGGCGTGGAGGATGCGGTGTATGACGCCATCCTCTACCACACCACGGGGAAGCCGGACATGACGCGGCTGGAGAAGATCATCTACTTGGCGGATTACATCGAGCCGACACGGGATTTCCCCGGGGTGGACGCGCTGCGGAAAACCGTTTACGAGGACCTGGACAAGGGCCTTTTGATGGGTCTGACTATGACCATACAGGAGATGGAGGAGATGGGCAATCCCGTCCACCATCTGACCCGCGACGCACGGGATTATCTATTGAAAAGAGGGATACGATGAAAACACCGAAGGAATTGGCACTGCTGGCGGCGAAGGCGCTGTCGGATAAGAAGGGCAAGGAGATCCGCGTGCTGGAGATCGCGGAGCTGACCACGCTGGCGGATTATTTCGTGCTGGCCACCGGCTCGTCCAACACGCAGATCAACGCGCTGGTGGACAACGTGGAGAAGGTGCTGACGGAGGAGGCCGGGGAAGAGCCGCTGCACCGGGAGGGCTACCGCGGCGGCACGTGGGTGCTGCTGGACTACGGCTGCATCGCCATCCATGTGTTCAACCAGGAGGCACGGGAGTTTTACGGCCTGGAGCGGTTGTGGCAGGACGGCAAGCCGGTGGATCTGACCGGCGTGGTGGACGACCGCGAATGAGCGCCCCGCAGGCAAAAAACAGGGGTTGACAAGCGGAAAAAAAGCGATAGAATATAGCTTGATATTGCCAAAAGCGATGAAGAGAAAAAGGTGGAGCGGACTCGCCGAAAGAGAGCCGGCGGCTGGTGTGAGCCGGTGGGAGCGCTGCACTGTACTGGCCTCGGAGCTTCCCGTCTGAATAGGGCGGGACGGCGGCGTCACGTTACGGCGCGGCCTTTTCACCGAAAGGCACTGAGCGCCGCCGGGCGACCGGCGGCGAAAGCAGGGTGGTAACACGTTCTGACACGTCCCTGACCGTTAAAAGCGGTCAGGGACGTTTTTTTGCAGACAAGGAAATTTCATATAATATAAGGAGCAGCGAGTATGAATTACGATTTTGCGGCCATTGAGAAGAAATGGCAGGCCAACTGGGAGAAAACGAAGCCCTACGCGGCCATTACCGGCGACAAGCGGCCCAAGTTCTACGGGCTCATCGAGTTCCCCTATCCCTCCGGCCAGGGGCTGCACGTGGGCCATCCCCGGCCCTTTACGGCCATGGACATCGTGACCCGGAAAAAGCGGATGGAGGGCTACAACGTTCTGTTCCCCATCGGGTTTGACGCCTTCGGCCTGCCCACGGAGAACTATGCCATCAAAAACCACATCCATCCCGCCGTCGTTACGAAGAAGAATATCGAGAACTTTACGAGCCAGCTGAAGATGCTGGGCTACGGCTTCGACTGGGATCGCTGCGTGGACACCACCGACCCCAACTACTACAAGTGGACGCAGTGGATCTTCTTGCAGATGTTCAAGCACGGGCTGGCGTATAAGTCCACCATGCCGGTGAACTGGTGCACCAGCTGCAAGTGCGTGCTGGCCAACGAGGAAGTGGTCAACGGCGTGTGCGAGCGCTGCGGCAGCGAGGTCGTCCGCAAGGAAAAGAGCCAGTGGATGCTGAAGATCACCGCCTACGCCCAGCGGCTTATTGATGACCTGGACGACGTGGACTACATCGAGCGGGTGAAGATACAGCAGCGCAACTGGATAGGCCGCTCCACCGGCGCGGAGGTCACGTTCAAGACCAACGTGGGCGACGAGGTGACGGTATACACCACCCGCGCCGACACGCTGTTCGGCACGACGTATATGGTCATTTCCCCGGAGCACCCGCTGCTGAAGGAGTGGCAGCCCAAGATCAGAAACTGGGACGAGGTGGCGGCCTATCAGGACGAGGCGGCCCACAAGTCCGACTTTGAGCGCGGCGAGCTGAACAAGGAAAAGACCGGCGTGCGGCTGGAGGGCATCGAGGTCATGAACCCCGTGACCCACAAGGCGCTGCCCATGTTCGTGTCCGACTACGTGCTCATGGGCTACGGCACGGGCATCGTCATGGGCGTGCCCGGCCACGACCAGCGCGACTGGGAGTTTGCCAAGAAGTTCGGCCTGCCCATCATCGAGGTGGTCAAGGGCGGCGACGTGACCAAGGAGGCCTTCGTGGCCAAGGACGACAGCGCCATCATGGTCAACTCCGGCTTCCTGAACGGCATGACCGTGAAGGAGGCCATCCCCGCCATGAAGAAATACGTGGTGGAGCAGGGCTTCGGCAAGGAGAAGGTCAACTACAAGCTGCGCGACTGGGTGTTCTCCCGCCAGCGGTACTGGGGCGAGCCCATCCCCCTGGTGAACTGCGAGAAATGCGGCTGGGTGGCGCTGCCGGAGGAGCAGCTGCCGCTGGTGCTGCCCCAGGTGGAGAGCTACGAGCCCACCGACGACGGCGAGAGTCCCCTGAGCAAGATGACCGACTGGGTCAACACCACCTGCCCGTGCTGCGGCGGCCCGGCCAAGCGCGAGACGGACACCATGCCCCAGTGGGCGGGCTCAAGCTGGTACTTCCTGCGGTATATGGACCCCCACAATGACAAGGCGCTGGCCAGCCGCGAGGCGCTGGATTACTGGTCTCCCGTGGACTGGTACAACGGCGGCATGGAGCACACCACGCTGCATCTGCTGTACTCCCGGTTCTGGCACAAGTTCCTGTACGACATCGGCGTTGTGCCCACGAAAGAGCCCTATGCCAGGCGCACCAGCCACGGCATGATCCTGGGCGAGGGCGGCGAGAAGATGTCCAAGTCCCGGGGCAACGTGGTCAACCCCAACGACATCGTGGCCCAGTACGGCGCGGACACCATGCGTTTGCACATCATGTTCATCGGCGACTTTGAAAAGGCCGTCAGCTGGAGCAACGAGGCCGTCAAGGGCAGCAAGCGCTTCCTGGACCGCTGCTTCAATTTGCAGGACATCGCCACGGACGAGGCGGGCATCTCCACCAAAAACGAGGCCATCGTCCACAAGACCATCAAGAAGGTCAGCCAGGACATTGACGAGCTGAAGATGAACACCGCCATCGCCGCCATGATGACCATGGTCAACGAGTTCTACGCCAACGGCTGCTCCAAGGGCGACGTGGAGGTGCTGTGCCTGCTGCTCAGCCCCTTTGCGCCCCACATGGTGGAGGAGATGTGGGAGAACATGGGCTTCGCCGCCAAGTATGGCAAGATGGCCATGCAGATGGAGTGGCCCGCCCATGACGAGGCCAAGACCGTGGACAGCCACGTGGAGATGGCCGTGCAGGTCAACGGCAAGCTGAAGGGCACTGTCACCGTGCCCGTGGACAGCGATGAGGCCGCCGTGGTGGCCGCCGCCATGGACGTGGACAAGGTGAAGAAGTCCGTGGAGGGCATGAGCGTGGTCAAGACCATTTTGGTGAAGAACAAGCTGGTGAATTTGATCGTGAAGCCGGCGAAGTAAACCTGCGGAGCGGGGCGGGGTAAACCCCCGCCCCTGCACGCTTATGCGGAATTTGGCTAAATTCACAAAAATCGGGAAAAATATCGACGGGCTATTGCATTTTTGTGCATTTGGTGATATAGTCAATATGCTGTGGTGGACAGGGCCGCAGCACCTGTCCGGCGCAGTGTGTTACAACGTGTTCCCAAGCCAGGGGTGGCTTAAAAAATTTTTTAAGAAGGTAGGAGGATAACATGAAGAAGCTATTGAGCACGATCATGGCGTTGGTGATGCTGTTATCACTGGTGCCTATGGCCGTGGCAGAAGAGAGGGGCGCTGAAGGCGGCGCTGTGCAGAGCAACAGCGTTTATGCAGTGTCCGATGCCGCGCAGCTGATTTGGGCGGTTGAAAACCATACGGGGGATACCATCAAGCTGGTGGAGGACGTGACGCTGAGCAGAACCATCTCCATTGGCTCTAACGAAGCAAAGACGTTTGTCCTTGATTTGGGCGGCAAAACTCTGACGGGTAATATCAAATTCTACGCCGGAAATTTGACGGTGCAGAATGGTACGGTCGAGGGAGCTATCTATGCGTATACAACCGATGAGGACAAGGCATATAATCACCTAACGATTGCGAATAGTGCCGTAATCGGTGGAAAGTATGCTGTCGTTCTCTATCAGAATCAGAAGGAGGTAGGTGCAAACAACTTTGGATCTATCATTGATGTCTATGGTACGCTGAAGGGCAACCTGTGGGTCATGGGCAACATCACGACGGATTTGGCAACGGCAAATAATCCCTGCGTGGTCAATGTTCACGATGGTGCGGTGATCGAAAGTGGGGCAGATAATGTTGGTATCGCCCTGAATGGCGCTGCCAAGATGACGGTTGATAAGGCTAGTATTACTTCCGAAACCGGTATTGAGGTTCGTGCCGGTGAGCTGACGGTGAATGGTGCTACGGTTGTCGGTACTGGAGTTCCTACCAATGTTACTCCCAACGGTAGCGGCACGACTACGACTGGTGCGGGTATCGCTGTTGCCCAGCATACCACGAAGCTCCCCATCAATGTGACTATCAACAGCGGCGACATTTCCGGCTATAGCGCTTTGTATCAGAGCAACCCGCAGAACAATGCGTCTGAGGGGAAGGTCTCCGTGGCTGTGAATGGCGGTACGTTCAAGGCTATTAACGGCGGCACTTGCGGCGTTTACAGCGTGAATGATTGTGTGGCCATCAACGCTGGTGCGTTTACCGATTTGGCGAGTGCTGTGAAGTACGCCACTAACGGCGCGACCATCACGCTGGCGGGGAATGTTTCTGCTGAGCGCATCAATCTTGAAGACAAGAGCATCACCGTTGACCTGAACGGTCATACGCTCACCTCTACGTCGGCATACGGTGTCATGTTCTGCGCCAAGAATGGCAATACGATTACGGTGAACGGTACGACACCCGGCTCTAAGTTGGTGGGTACTGTGATGGTCACCGCCAAAACGGACGGTCATATCGTTCTCAATGGCGGCACTTATGAGAGTGATAAGTACGTCCCGGTTTATATCAACGGCTCGGTGGACACCGAAAAGTCCACGTTGAAGATCAAGGATGCCGTTATTACGGCTATCAGTCCGAGTGGCGGACAGGATATGGGCTGCGGCATGTACCTGGCTGGCTATGCCACCAGCACCATCGAGAACACTAAGATCACTGCCCCTGTTACCGGCATTGAGATCCGCGCCGGTAAGCTGGATCTGACGAATTGCACCGTCACGGGCGGTAACGGCAAAGTTGCAGAAGTTCCCAACGGAAACGGCACTACCGTGACGAATGCGGCGGTTGCTGTGTCTCAGCACACTACCAAGAAAAATATTGATGTGACCATCAAGGACGGTGAGTATACTGCTACTGCGGCGCTCTATCAGACCGACATTCAGGGAACGGGCTCTCGGGGTGTTAAGGCGACTGTTTTGAGCGGTATGTTCACTGGCGAGGTTAAGGCGGCGACCAAGGGCGCTATCACCATCTCCGGCGGTACGTTCAGCTCTGATCCCAGCGCGTTTGTGACCGATAAGAGCCTGATCGTTGTTCCCGGCGTGAAGGATGCTCCTTACAGCGTGCAGCCTGCAAAGAGTGAGGACGAGAACATCAAGAGTGAGGTCAAGGTCGATGGCGACAAGGTGACCACGACTGTCACCGACAAGGCTACCGGTACGACCACCGAGACCGTGACCGACACGACGACCGGCGCGGCCACCGAGACCAAGACCGAGACCAAGGTCGAGGGTAATGTGACCACCAAGACCGAGACCGTGACCGAGAAGAATGGGGCTGGCGTGACCACCAAGGTCACCGAGAGCAAGATCGTTGAGAACACCGAGAACGGCGGAAAGACCAAGGTCGTGACCGAGAAGGACACCCTGAACAAGACTGAGACGACCGAGGTGACTGGCGTTACCGCCCCCACCACCGCTTCCGATGTGACGCTGGATGTGAAGAATACCACCAGTGTGGCGGTGAATAGGGCTGCCATGGCCGAGCTCACGGATGCGAAGGTCAAGGACGTTGTCATCGAGACCAAGGATGCCAAGCTGACCCTGAACAAGACCGCTGTGGAGACCATGGAAGGCAACCTTCCGGCCAGCGGTAAGATGACGCTGGATGTCACCGTGACTGAGAACACCGCTAAGGAAGTCACCGTGAAGGTGGAAGCCAAGACCCAGGGTGACAAGAACGTGTTCCCGCCGGAGACCAAGAACACCAACGGCGAGATCGAGATCACTATCCCCTATACCGGCACTGCCACGCAGCTGGATCTGTGGTACACCACCGACAGCGGCAGCATCTATATGGGCCGCTTCCCTGTGGTGAACGGCTACGTCAGCTTCAAGGTGACGCACTTCTCCCAGTATGACCTGATCCCCGTGGCCAGCTCCGGCAGCAGTGTCATCAAGACCGGCGCGGGCAGCTCCGCCGCCTCCACCACGCAGACCGTGACCACCGACCTGACCCCCGGCTCTATCACCAAGGTCACCGTGGATGGCAAGGTCGTGGATGCGAAGTACTACACCGTGAGCGGCTCTAACGTGACCTTTACCGCCGAGTTCCTCAAGACCCTGAAGAACGGCTCTCACACCGTCACCGTGGAGAACGCCACCAAGATCGCCAAGGGCGTGTTCACCGTGAACAACCCCACCACCGCACAGTCCCCCACCACCGCTGACGCAGGCATCGCCCTGTACGCGGGTATGGCTATCGCCTCTGTGATGGGCACGGGCGTGGTGTTCACCTCCCGGAAGCGTAAGAACCACTAAGCAAATTCGCAAAAAAGAAAGGGCGCACCTGCGCCCTTTCTTTTTTGCGCTTTTTGGGGAAAAACTGCTTGACAACCGGGCACTTTATCGGTATAATACACCCGTTAGTCATGTAAATGACTCTTAAAGAGCACCCTGGATCGAGCCGGGTGTATCGGAGGGAGGGAAACATAAATGTCCGAAGTTCATGTCAAGGAGGGCGAGTCCCTGGACAGCGCTCTGAAGCGTTTCAAGAGAAGCTGCGCCAAGGCGGGCGTCCTGGCCGAGGTGCGTAAGCGCGAGTGCTACGAGAGCCCCAGCGTCAAGCGCCGCAAGAAGTCTGAGGCTGCGCGCAAGAACCGTAATAAGCGTTATTATTGATCTTTTAGTAAACATCCCCCGGCTTCGCCGGGGGATGTTTATTTTTTTGCCGACCGCGGGGCACTTTGGCCAGCGCGTAGGGGCGGGCGGGGCTGCCCGCCCGGTTTGTTATACGCTTGCCAGCACCTCCGCCAGCACGTCACCGCATTCCGGCATGGTCAGCAGGCCGCGGGTGATGCCCAGCTGCGCGCCCAGGGCCAGCTTGCGCCGCAGCGTGTCACCGTCATCCAGCAGGACGAAGCGGCTGGCGCTGCCCTGGCGATAGGTGAAGTAACGGACGCCCAGCTCCTTGGAATAGAACACGGTGCGGCCCGCCCGCAATCGGCAGAGCTGGGCGGCGGTGAGGTATGCGCCATCGCCGTCGGGGCAGGGGAGGGGAAAATCCATCCGCAGGCGCTGGACGTCCAGCACGATGCGCTCCGGGCCGTAGGCGCGGACGGCGCGGGTCAGGCGATCCTGCAAGCTGCCGCGGGGCTGGGCGGTGTTCACCAGCACCCAGCAGCCCGGCGCGGCGGGGGCGTCGCGCTCGTGCAGCCACAGCTCCAGCCCGGCGCGGTACAGCGGGCGGGACAGGGCGCGGGCCAGCGCCGGCGCGGGAAACGGGACGACAACGCCGCTGTAACGGCGGCGGCGGCACTCCTGCGTCAGGGCCTGGGCGGTGTGTTCGCCGCAGCGCCCGGCGTAGGCGGTGAGGAGCAGCAGGCCGCCCTGCATCTGCCGGGGCAGGGACAGGGCGCACAGCGCGCCGTCACCGTCCAGGCGGTAGGCGGCGCGGACGGGCGTGACGTGACGGGGGACATCGTCCTCCGGGCCGCAGGCGAGATATAGCTGCATGACGGCGCACCCCCTTGTTTTTCAGATGGCAGCGTGGTAGAATACAGTTATGTTTTATGAGGGGAGGCGCGGGGATATGCGATTTTCCATGCGCCCGGAGCGGGTGTTTTCGGATTACGGCGGCATCTCGCCGGAGTATTTGGCGCGGCGGGGCATACGGCTTTTGCTGTGCGATCTGGACTATACCCTCGCGCCCAAGTCGCAGGGTGAGCCGGATCAGCGGCTGCGCCGCTGGCTGGAGGAGATGGCGCAGGGAGGGATCACGGTGATGATCCTGTCCAACAACCGCAATCCGGCGCGGGTGGAGCGGTTCTGCCGGGAGCTGGGCATCTCTTATGAGGGGCACGCCGGGAAGCCGTCGGCCAGGGGCTTTCGCAGGGCCATGGCGCGGGTGGGCGTGACGCCGGAGGAGACGGCCATGCTGGGCGACAAGCTGCTGACGGATATGCTGGGCGCGCACGCGGCGGGAGTGCTGCCGCTGATGGTAGAGCCGCTGGGCGGGCCGCAGGGCGCGTGGAACAGGATGCTGCACCTGCTGCAGCGGCCCTGGAAGGCGGCGGCACGGGAAAAATGCGAAGAAGCGTAACTTTTTCCCCGGAAACACTTGCCAAACGGCCTGTTATCATGTAGAATATATGAGGCCGATTTTCGGCTGACAGTATTTATTCAGAGGGAATGGAGATATTCCCTCATACACAATGGGAGGAATATCAATATGGCAACTATTACCGCCGGTGATTTCAGAAACGGCAAGACCTTCGAGATGGACGGCAAGGTCATGCAGGTCGTGGAGTTCCAGCACGTCAAGCCCGGCAAGGGCGCGGCCTTCGTTCGCACCAAGATGCGTAACGTGGTGACGGGCGCTGTGACCGAGACATCCTTCAACCCCACCGCCAAGTTCGAGGAGGCCTTCGTGGATCGCCGCGACATGGCGTACAGCTATAACGACGGCGACCTGTACTACTTCATGGATCAGGAGACCTTCGACATGGTGCCCCTGAACAAGGAGCTGCTGGGCGATGCGTTCCGCTTCATCACCGAGAACACCGTGTGCAAGGTGCTGAGCTACAAGGGCAACGTGTTCGGCCTGGAGTGCCCCAACTTCATGGACCTGGAGGTCACGGAGACCGAGCCCGGCCTGGCCGGCAACACCGCCACCAACACCCTGAAGCCCGCCACCGTGGAGACCGGCGCTGAGGTGAAGGTGCCCCTGTTCATCAACATCGGCGACAAGATCACCATCGACACCCGTACCGGCGAGTATCTGAGCCGCTGCAAGTAAGTCAACCACCAACTGACCGTACAGAAAGGAGCTATTATGGAGATCTCTGAGAAGGTAGCGTACCTGAAGGGGCTGGCCGAGGGCCTGAACCTGGACACCGAGAGCAAAGAGGGCAAGCTGATCGCCGCCATCATCGACGTGCTGGACGACATGGCTGAGAAGTTTGCGGAGATCGACGACGAGCTGTGCGACGTGGAGGACGGCCTGGACGCCGTCAGCGACGACCTGAGCGACGTGGAGGAGACGCTGTACTTCGCCCTGGACGACGATGAGGACGAGGATGAGGACGACGAGGAAGAGGAGTGCTTCATGACCAACTGCCCCGAGTGCGAGGAGGAGGTCTACTTCGATGAGTCCGTCCTGGAGGATGGCGAGGTCATCTGCCCCAACTGCGGCGCGAAGCTGGAGTTCGATCTGAGCGATCTGGTCAACGACGACGAGAACGAGGACGAGGAATAATTTCCGATACGCAAAAAAAGAACCGCCGGTAGGCGGTCCTTTTTTTGCCTGTTAAGGGGCGGTGACGGAGCGGACGTGGCCGGCAGCCGTATCATAGGTCAGCGTGCCGGTGCGGTGGATGCCGTCCGTGCCGGTGTAGGAATAGGTCAGCTCCAGGTCGCCGCTGTTCAGCCAGCGGGGAGAGGACAGGGCCACGCGGGGAAGGTAGGTATACTCCGACACGCCGGGAAGGGCAGGCAGCAGCGGCGCGGCGGGGTGCTCCGGGTCTTCATAGCCGCAGAGCTGCACTAAAATGCCCACAGTCGGTTCTTGACGGAGGATAGGCTCGGCGGAGAAGTCCCACAGCTCCAGGTAGTCGGGGAGACTGGCGTTCCGGGACGTGCCGTACAGCAGCAGGCAACGGCCATCCGGCGACCAGCGCAGACTTTTCACTGCGGTGAGCTCCCCGGCAAGGGCGTGGCGCGTGGAGGTATGGACGGTATCCTGGCCGCAGCAGGGGCAGTGGGCGTTTACGCGCAGGGGCGCGGTGCTTTCCAGCCAGTAGTGGCCGGTGAGCAGGCCATCGCGGTAGACGGACAGGGTGAACGCGCCGCCGGGGTCGGCGGTGCGTCGGGAGAGGAACAACTTGCCGCTGCGCTGGGCGATGGACAGTGCGGCCAGCACAAGGACGGTCACGGCGATGACGGCGGCCAGCAGACGACGCTGCCGGCGGCGCTGGGCATCGTTGGTATGGGAGATGTCCAGCACGGCCTCCACAGCGGGAGAGGCGGTATCGTGGGCCGGAGATGTGTCGAGGGTCTCGGAGCGGCAGGTCAGCAGGTCGTCCACGCGGAGGCGGAAGATCTCCGCCAGCGGCTGTAAGAGGGTAACGTCGGGGTAGCTGAGGCCGCGCTCCCATTTGCTCACAGCCTTGTCGGTGACGTGCAGCGACTGGGCCAGCTGCTGCTGGGTCAGGCCCTGCCGCCTGCGCTGCTCGGCAACAAACGCGCCGAAAAGTTGTTTGTCCAAAGTGATCACCTCACCGACATTGTAACAGATGCGCCGAAAAAAGCAACCGACTGTTGGTTTACGGTCGGTTTTCCGGCAAGTATGGGGAGAAAATCGAGGGAAAAGGCGGCAGGGGTTGCCTTAACGGGGAAAAAGCGGTATAATACACTCACTACACTTTGCGCGGCGCGCAAAGACCGATTTGAGGTATACGAATGAAAACTGAGGAAAAGCTGAACATGACCATGCTCTGTGACTTTTATGAGCTGACCATGGGGAATGGCTACTTTGAGGCAGGCTACAAGGATCGCATCACCTATTTCGACGTGTTTTTCCGCAAAGTGCCGGACGGCGGCGGCTTCGCCATCGCCGCCGGACTGGAGCAGCTCATCGACTACATCGAGAACCTGCACTTTACCGAGGAGGATATTGCGTATCTTCGGGGGCGGAAGCTGTTCTGCGAGGAGTTTCTGGACTATCTGCGGGACTTCCGCTTTACCGGCGACATCTACGCCATCCCGGAGGGGACGCCGGTGTTCCCGAAAGAGCCGCTGGTCATCGTCCGCGCCCCGGCCATTGAGGCGCAGCTCATCGAGACGTTCACGCTGCTGACCATCAACCATCAGAGCCTGATCGCCACCAAGGCCAACCGCATTACCCGGGCGGCCAAGGGACGCACCGTGCTGGAGTTCGGCTCACGCCGGGCACAGGGCGCGGACGCGGCCATCATCGGCGCACGGGCGGCCTATATCGGCGGCTGCGCCGGGACGGCCTGCACCATCTCCGACGAGATCTACGGCGTGCCGGCAGGCGGCACAATGGCCCATGCGTGGGTGCAGATGTTCGACAACGAATATGACGCGTTTAAGACGTATTGCCAGATCTATCCCACCAACGCCACGCTGCTGGTAGACACCTACAACACGCTGAAGTCCGGCGTGCCCAACGCCATCAAGGCGTTCAACGAGGTGCTCAAGCCGCTGGGCATCACCAAGTGCGGCATCCGGCTGGACTCCGGCGACCTGGCCTATCTGACACGGAAGGCCCGGGAGATGCTGGACGAGGCGGGCTGGACGGAGTGCAAGATCTCCGTGTCCAACTCGCTGGACGAGTACCTCATCCAGGATATGCTGCTCCAGGGGGCGCAGATCGACCTGTTCGGCGTGGGCGAGCGGATGATCACCGCCAAGTCCGAGCCGGTGTTCGGCGGCGTGTATAAGCTGGTGGCGGTGGAAGAGCCGGACGGCACGGTGCTGCCCAAGATCAAGGTCAGCGAGAACGTGGAGAAGATCACTGTGCCCCACTTCAAAAGGGTGTACCGGCTGTACGGACGGGACACGGGGAAAGCCATCGCGGACTATCTCACCGTGTACGATGAGACGGTGGACGACAGCAAGGATCTGACCATCTTCGACCCCATGGCCACCTGGAAGCGGAAGGCCGTGTATAACTTCGAGGCCAAGGAGCTGCTGGTGCCCATCTTCCTGAAGGGAAAGCTGGTGTATGAGCGGCCCAGCCTGGAGGACATCAAGGCGTACTGCGCCCAGCAGGTGGACACGCTGTGGGACGAGGTGAAGCGGTTCGACTATCCCCACAAGTACTATGTGGATCTGTCGGACAAGCTGTGGGATATTCAGCAGTGCCTGCTGCGTACATCCCAGCACTGAACGGAATATAGGAAAGACGAAGCGGGAAGGGAGGAACATCCGTGAAGAAGCATCAGGTACAACAGAGAACAGAGCGCCGCATATCCGCCGCGCTGCGGCTGGGTATGGTGGCGGTGCTGCTGGTGGCGCAGATCGCGCTGGTGTTCCTCCTGAGCGATGTTTTGAAGCAGCGTATGGCGCTGGCCTATTCGGCGCTGGAGCTGCTGGCGGCGGTGGTGGCCATTACCATTTGGTCACGGCCCGGCGCGACCAGCTATAAGATCGGCTGGATCATGCTGGTGCTGTTCGTCCCGGTGGTGGGTGTGATCCTGTACCTGCTGTGGAACGGGGCACGGCCTTCCAAGCGGCTGGATCTGAAAAAGCGGCCCAGACCGGAAGAGCCGGTGGCACAGCAGGAGCAGGCTAAGTCGGAGCTGGAACGGCTGCGGCTGACCATGCCCCAGTGGTATCCGGCGGCGGCAGGACTGAGCCGTAAAGGTTTTTTGGTTTACAGGAATACCGGGGTGCGGTATCTGCCCTCCGGCGAAGCGTATCTGAACACCATGCTGGACGACCTGGAGCACGCGGAGCGGTTTATCTTTTTGGAGTACTTCATCGTGGGCGAGGGCGAGATATGGGATCGGCTGTCCGACGTGCTGTGCCGCAAGAGCGGGCAGGGCGTGGAGGTCAAGCTCATATTCGACGACTTCGGCAGTATGCTGCGGCTGTCCAGCGAGAAGGTGGAGGCGCTGACCCGTGCCGGGGTGGAGGTCAAGGTGTTCAACCCGGTACACCACTACGTGAACCGACTGTATTTCAATTACCGCGACCACAGGAAGATCACCTGCATCGACGGCGATGTGGCCTATACCGGCGGCGCGAATATCGCCGATGAGTACGCCAACCTTGTTGAGCGGTTCGGATATTGGAAGGACTGCGGTGTGCGGCTGGAGGGCGAGGGCGCTTGGGGTCTGACCCGTGAGTTCATCTATATGTGGGAGCGCATGGACGGCGAAATGCACAGCGAGCACGACTACTACCGGCCTGTTCACCACGTGCTCTCGCAGGGGTTCTGCCAAACGCTGGTGGACGGCCCGGACGACAACCCGGACGCTCCGGCGGAGGATCTGTTTTTGCAGCTGATCACCCGGGCGCGGCAGTCGGTATACGTGACCACGCCCTATTTGGCCATTGACGAGCCGATGATGAAGGCGCTGTGTTTGGCGGGAGACAGCGGCGTGGACGTGCGGCTGCTGATGCCGGGCATCCCGGATCACAAGTTCGCCTATCTGGTGGCGGAGAGCTACTTCGAGGAACTGATGGAGCACCATGTAAAGATTTATACCTTTACACCCGGATTGATACATGGAAAGACGGCTATGGCGGATCGGGAGATCGCCTTTGTGGGGTCGGTGAACATGGACTACCGCAGCTTCCAGCTGCATTTCGAGTGCGGAGAGGTGCTGTACGGCGTGCCGGCCATCGAATCGCTGCTGGAGGACATGGATAAGATCGCGGACAGCAGTGAGCTGATGACGCCCCAGCGCATGGCCGAGCGGCCCTTGTGGCGGCGGGCGCTGGGCACGGTGCTGCGGCTGTTCGCCATGTGGATGTAGGAGGGGCTATGGCTTGCTGGATATTTGGCGCGGGCAGCTTTCACGGGCTGCCGGAGGCCATACAGCCGGGTGACTTCGTCATCGCCGCTGACGGCGGATGGCGGGTCTGCCGGGAGCTGGACATCACCCCCGATCTGCTGCTGGGGGATTTTGACTCCCTGGGCGAGGTGCCGGATTTCGGACACATTCTCCGGCTGCCGGTGGAGAAGGACGACACGGACATGGTGCGGGCCGTGAAGGAAGGCTTGGCCAAGGGTGAAAAGGAGTTTCACCTGCTGGGCGGCATGGGCGGACAGCGCAGTGACCACACCGTGGCCAATATGCAGACGCTGGCCTATTTGGCCGCCCATGGCGCAAAAGGGTGGCTCTACGGTGACGGTGAGCGCTACACGGCCATCTGCGGGCCGGACACGCTGACGCTGGCCTCACGGGATAACGGCATCCTGTCGGTGTTCTGCCTGGGAGCGGACGCGGCGGGCGTGACCATCCGGGGCGCGCAGTACGAGCTGGAGAACGCGGCATTGACGGCGTTTTTCCCGCTGGGCGTCAGCAATCATTTTGTGGGCAAGGCAGTCCGCGTGTCGGTGGACAGCGGCTGTTTGCTGATAGGAATACACGATAAGGAGTGAATGAAATGAAGAAGACGATCACGAAGCTGCTGGCACTGGCGCTGGCGGTGTTGATGGCGCTGTCGCTGGCGGCCTGCGGCGCAAAGGACAGCGGCGCAGCGGACAAGGTAGAGCTGCCGGTGGCGGATGGCGCGGTCATCGGCCAGGGCGCAACGGCGGTCACGGTAGAGGTGACGGGCGCGGACGGCAAGACGGTGACGTTCACCGTGAACACCGACGAGGAGACGCTGGGCGCGGCGCTGCTGAAGCTGGGCGTTGTGGCGGGCGACGACTCGGAGTACGGACTGTACGTCAAGACGGTGAACGGCGAGACGGCGGACTATGACACCGACGGCTCGTACTGGGCGTTCTACATCGACGGCGAGTACGCCATGGCGGGCGTGGACTACACCGCCCCGGAGGCTGGCAAGACCTACGCCTTCAAGGTAGAGCAGGCCGCCGGATAACGAAAGCGCAAAAAAAAGAACGCCCGCGGGCGTTCTTTTTTTGCGCTTACAGGTAGTGGTACTTGTTCCGCTTGAGAAAGAGGAACAGGAGGGAGATGAGGAAGGCGAATATCTCCGCCACGGTGATGGCCCACCAAATGCCGTCCACGCCCAGCAGCAGGGGGAGGATGAGGACGGAGGCGGTCTGGAACACCAGCGTTCGCAGGAAGGAGATGGCGGCGGAGATAGCGCCGTTGTTCAGCGCGGTGAAGAAGCCGGAGGTGAAGATGTTGAAGCCGGCCAGCAGGAACGACCAGGAAAACAGGCGGAAGGCATGGGTGGTCAGGTCAAAGAGCACGGCATCGTAGCCCACGAACAGGTGGGCCAGCAGCGCGGCCAGCAGCCGGGCGGCGACGGTGAGCAGGACACCGCCGGAGGACATGAGCAGGACGCTCTTGCGGAGGAGGCTTTTCAGCTCATCGTGGTTCTGCGCGCCGAAGTGGAAGCTGACCACCGGGGCGCTGCCGATGGAGTAGCCGATAAAGATGGCCACAAAGATGAACTGGACGTACATCAGCACGCCGTAGGCGGAGACGCCGTCCTCGCCAATGAGGCGCATGAGCTGGAAGTTATACAGCATACCCACCAGGGAGGAGGAGATGTTGCTCATCAGCTCGGAAGAGCCGTTGCCGCAGGCCTGAAGGATGGGGCGCAGACGCAGGGCGGTGGGGCGCATACGGAGAAGGCTGTCGTTGGGGCGGAGGAAGTAGATCAGGGGCAGTACGCCGCCTACACATTGGCTCAGGCCGGTGGCGATGGCCGCGCCGGCCACACCCCAGTCGAACACGGCGATGAACAGCGCGTCCAGCGCCATGTTGGTGACACCGGCGGCCACGGTGACGATAAGGCCCAGGCGGGGCTTCTCGGCGGCGATGAAGAAGCTCTGGAACACGTTTTGCAGCATGAAGGCAAACGTGAAGCCGGTGACGATGCGGCCATAGAGCACGCAGTCGTCGATCATGGCGTCTGTCGCGCCCAGGAAATAGGACACGGGGCGCATGGTGAGGAAGCCCACGGCGGACAGAACAAGGCCCAGCAGCAGGGTGAACAGCACCATCATGGAGAAGGTGCTGTGGGCCTCGTCCTTCTTGCCCTCGCCCAGCAGCTTGGACACAAGGGCCGTGCCGCCTGTGCCGATCATAAAGCCCATGCCGCCCAGGATCATGATGAAGGGCATGACCAAATTGATGGCGGCGAAGGGGGTCTTACCGGCGAAGTTGGAGACGAACAGGCCGTCCACCACGCCGTAGATGGACGTGAAGACCATCATGCAGATGGAGGGCAGCGTGAAGCGCAGCAGCTTGGCATAAGAGAAGTGGTCGGAAAGGCGAATGGGCTGCTTAGACATAGAAACCTCCTGAAAGAGAGAATGGAAGCCTGCTGGCAGGACACAGCAGGCAGTAGTGGTGAACGCGGGGAAGGGAATGTGTGCAAGGGAAACCGGGGCGGGTTTCCCTTGCGCGTACAATAAAAGGCCGCCTGAAAAGGCCGCCTGCGGCGGCCCGGTTTTGCGGAGCAAGACCGCCGTCACCAAAAAGAAAGGGACACACAGCGTGTGTCCTTTTCTTTTTGGTGACCCGTACCGGATTCGAACCGATGTTAAAGGCGTGAGAGGCCTCTGTCTTAACCACTTGACCAACGGGCCATATAGAAAATCACCGGCGGTTGGGTCGGTGATCTCTATGTGGTACACCTTCAGGGACTCGAACCCTGGACACCCTGATTAAGAGTCAGGTGCTCTACCAACTGAGCTAAAGGTGCATATCCTTGCGAACAACGCTATTATAGTCGATGTTTTTCCGATTTGCAACCCTTTTTTGCGGCTTTTTCAAGAAAAAGTGGGAGCAGGGGCTGCCGTAAAACAGCCCCTGCTTCCAAAAGGGAAAGGAAAGAAGAAATATCAGTTTTTCCACTCCACATACAGCTCGCGCACGCCGGTATCGTCGGCGGGCTTTGCCGCCGGGGCGGCAGGAGCGGTCTTGGGAGCGTCGCGCTTTTCGATGAACTTGGGCGCGACCTGAGGGAACAGCGCCAGGCTCAATACGTCCTCATCGGACTTGGCCAGGCCCTTGAACTCCTCGCGGTACTTGTCCAGCTCCGGCTCGAGAAGATCGGCGGGGCGGCAGGTGATCACATCCTCGGGGGCGATGCCCGCCTTGGCGCGAACCGCCTCGTTGACCTCGCCGGGCAGCTTGCCGTATTCGCCCTTGAGCATGGCGCGGCTCTCCTTGGGGAAGGTCTTGTAGCGCTCGCCCATGATGACGTTCATCACGGCCTGCGTGCCCACGATCTGAGAGGAGGGCGTGACCAGCGGGGGATAGCCGAAGTCCTTGCGGACGCGGGGGATCTCCGCCAGCACGTCGTAGTATTTGTCCTCCTTCCCGGCCTGCTTCAGCTGGGAGATCAGGTTGGACAGCATACCGCCGGGGACTTGGTACAGCAGGGTGTTGGTGTCCACCCGCAGGACCTTGGGGTCGAGGATACCGGCGTCCTGAAGGCGCTGGGCCACCTTGCGGAAGTGGGCGGCCACAGGGGACATCTTCTCCAGGCTCAACCCGGTGTCGCGGACTGTGCCCTGCAGCGTGGCCACCAGGGACTCGGTGGCGGGCTGGGACGTGCCGTTGGCCATGGGGGAGAGGGCGGTGTCCACGATGTCCACACCGGCGTAGGCCGCCATCAGCAGCGTCATGTCGCCTGTGCCGGAGGTGTTGTGGGTGTGCAGGTGGATGGGGACGGAGATGGTCTCCTTCAGCGCCTTGACCAGGGAGTACGCCTCCATGGGCAGCAGCAGGTTGGCCATATCCTTGATGCAGATGGCATCCGCGCCCATCTCCTCCAGCTCCTTGGCCAGCTTGACGAAATAGACCTCGTTGTGGATGGGGGAGATGGTATAGCTGAGGGTGGCCTCCACCTGGCCGCCGTACTTCTTGGTGGACTTGATGGCCTGCTCCAGGTTGCGGACATCGTTCAGCGCGTCGAAGATGCGGATGATGTCGATGCCGTTTTCGATGGACTTGGCGCAGAACGCATCCACCACGTCGTCGGCGTAATGCTTGTAGCCCAAAATGTTCTGTCCGCGGAACAGCATTTGCAGCTTGGTGTTCTTCACGTGCTTGCGGATGGTACGCAGGCGCTCCCACGGGTCTTCGTTCAGAAAGCGCATACAGGCATCGAAGGTCGCGCCGCCCCAGCACTCCAGGGAGTAGTAGCCGATGGCGTCCAGCTGCTCCAGGGCGGGCAGCATATCCTCAATGGTCATGCGGGTGGCCGCCTGGGACTGGTGGGCGTCGCGGAGGATGGTATCGGTGACGAGCAGGGGCTTGTTAGACAGAAATTCCATAGTTACCTCCTATTAACCGAACAGAGAGATCAGCACACCGGCGGCGATGGCAGAGCCGATCACGCCCGCCACATTGGGACCCATGGCGTGCATCAGGAGGAAGTTGCCGGGGTTGGCCTCCTGGCCCACCTTTTGGCTGACGCGGGCCGCCATGGGAACGGCGGACACGCCGGCAGAGCCGATGAGGGGATTGATCTTCTCCTTGAGGAACAGGTTCATGAACTTGGCCAGCAGGACACCGCCGGCAGTGCCGAAGCCGAAGGCCACCACGCCCATGCCCATGATAGCCAGGGTCTTGGGGCTGAGGAAGGTCGTGCCGGTGGCGGTCGCGCCTACGCTGATGCCCAGGAAGATGGTGACGATGTTCATCAGCTCGTTCTGCATGGTCTTGTTCAGACGGTCCAGAACGCCGCACTCCTTGGCCAGGTTGCCCAGCATCAGGCAGGCGATCAGCGGCGCGGCAGAGGGAACGAGCAGCGCCACGAACACCGTGACCACGATGGGGAAGAAGATCTTCTCCCGCTTGCTGACCTCACGCAGGGGCTTCATGACGATCTGACGCTCCTTCTCGGTGGTCAGGGCCTTCATGATGGGCGGCTGGATCACGGGGACGAGGGCCATATAGGAATATGCCGACACGGCGATAGGCCCAAGCAGGGCCGGGGCGAGCATGGCGGTGACGAAGATGGCCGTTGGGCCGTCCGCGCCGCCGATGATGCCCACGGAGCCGGCCTCCGCGCCGGTAAAGCCCAGCAGGCGGCAGCCCACATAAGTCAGGAAGATACCCAGCTGGGCGGCAGCACCCAGCAGCAAACTCTTGGGGTTGGCGATCAGCGGGCCGAAGTCGGTCATCGCGCCCACGCCCATGAAGATGAGGCAGGGGTAGATGCCCAGCTTGATGCCCAGGTACAGCACGTCGATGAGGCCGACGCTGACGGTGACGTCACTGAGGGTGATGCCGTAGGAGATGACATACTGCTCCGCGGTGGCCAAAGCGGTGATCTGATTGGACAGCGTGCCCACGGCATCCGCGCCGCTGGCGGCGATTTGGGACATCAGCTCGTTGAGAGTATCCGCGCCGAACACGTTCTGGAAAGAAACCATCAGGGCATCCGCATAGGGCTGCAAAACGTCGGCGGACACGCCGCTGGCCAGCATCTCGGACAGGAACTGCGCCGTGATGGGCTCGCCGCCGAACAGATCCCAGTGGACGTGCCCTCCGGCGAACAGGATCTCGTGGAACATCCCCGCGCCGGGCAGGTTCGTCACCAGCATACCGAAGGCGATGGGGACAAGCAGCAGCGGCTCGAACTTCTTCACGATACCCAGGAACAGCAGCACGCACGCGATGACGATCATCACGGCGCACTTCCAGGTATCGCCCTGGAAGAACTGATAAAAGCCGGTGCTGGTCAGGAAATTGACAATAGCTTCCATGTGCGGCCCTCCGGCATCAGCCGATGGTGCACAGCAGCGTGCCGGACTCCACGGCAGCGCCCTTGGTCACGGACACAGAGGCGACAGTGCCGTCGCAGGGACACATGATCTCGTTCTCCATCTTCATGGCCTCCAGGATCATCAGCACCTGGCCGCGCTTCACCGCGTCACCGGCGGCGACGTTGACGGACAGGATCGTGCCGGGCATGGGAGAGGTCACTTTCTCACCGCCGGCGGCAGGCACGGCAGCGGCAGAGGGAGCGGGAGCGGCCACGGGAGCGGCGGCAGGCGCACCGGTCATCTCCTCCAGCTCGACCTCGTAGACAGTACCATTGACGTTGACTCTATACTTTTTCATGTTGCGTTCCTCCTCAAACTTTCTTGATGGATACGATACGGATGGCGGAAATGTCTGTCCCCATGTCCTCGGCGATGGCGGCGGAAATGGCGGCCATCATGGGGGGCGTTACGACGGAGACCGGGGCAGCCGTCTGGGGAATAGCGGCGGGTGCGGATTTGGGCGCGGCAGGCGCGGCAGTGCGGTTGCAGACCCAGCTCATCAGCGTGACCAGCAGGATGATGCACAGAAGTCCCGCAAACACCGTTCCCAGGCCCATCAGGACGACGAACAGGTTGGAATACTCCATAGGTTGAAATCCCTCCCATACTAATGTAGATTACCTGTATTGTACCAAACATTTGGTAGTTTTGCAATCCAAAAAACGGCAAAATCTACAAAATTGTAAGAACGCCTAAAAAATTTTCAGCTTCGTTGACGGAATATACAAAGGCCGGGAATACAGAGGAAAGGGGTTCACAGAGGATAGTATTTATGGTATACTGAATTTCTATCCAGAAAGTGAGGAGGCGGCGCGGTGCGGTACGGAAAAGTGGTGCAGGGCCGCTTCCTGTCGCGGCCCAACCGTTTCATCGCCCTGGTGGAGATAAACGGCGCGGAGACGGTGTGCCACGTGAAGAACACCGGGCGCTGCCGGGAGCTGCTGCGGCCCGGCGCGGCGGTATATCTGGAGCGGAGCGAGAACCCGGCGCGCAGGACGGCCTTCGATCTCATCGCCGTGGACAAGGACGGCCTGCTGGTCAACATGGATGCCCAAGCGCCTAACCGGGTGTTCGGCGAGTTCGCCCGGACGTTCGATCCCACGGCGGTGGATGTGAAGCCGGAGTTTGTCTACGGCGCGTCCCGGCTGGACTTCTGTTTGACCACACCGGCGGGACTGCACCTGGTGGAGGTAAAGGGCGTGACGCTGGAGGAAAACGGCCACGCCCGTTTTCCTGATGCCCCCACGGAACGGGGCGTAAAGCATCTGCATGAGCTGATGCGGGCGGTGACGGAGGGCCACCGGGCCACGGTATTCTTCGTGCTGCAAATGGCGGGAATGACCGACTTCGCACCCAACGACGACACCCATCCCGCCTTTGGCGCGGCGCTGCGGCAGGCGGCGGAGGCCGGGGTACACGTGGCGGCGTATGGCTGCCGTGTCACGCCGGATACACTGGAGCTTGACCGGCCCGTGCCGGTTATTTTGTAGGGGGAGAGAAGCCTATGACGCTGCTGGAGATACTCCTGATCGGCATCGGTCTGAGCATGGACGCCTTCGCCGTGGCTATCTGCAAGGGGCTGGCCATGCCCGACAAGGTGGATAGGAAGGGCGCGCTGCTCATTGCGCTGTATTTCGGCGTGTTCCAGGCGGTGATGCCCGCGTTGGGCTGGCTGCTGGGCTCGCAGTTCGCCCGGTATGTGACGCAGATGGCGCCCTGGATCGCCTTTGTGCTGCTGGCCTGGATCGGCGGCAGCATGATCCGGGAGAGTCTGTCCAAGGAGGAGAAAGAGGAAGCGGAGATGGGTGCGGTCAGCCACAAGGAGCTGCTGGTGCTGGCGGTGGCCACCAGTATCGACGCGCTGGCGGTGGGCGTGACGTTCTCCATGCTGGAGCTGGCGGTGTCCGTCGGCGCGGCGGTGGCGCTTATCGGCTGCACCACGTTCGTCATCTCCCTGGGCGGTGTGTACGTGGGCAACGTGTTCGGCGCGAGGTACAAGGGCAAGGCGGAGTTCGTGGGCGGCGCGATCCTCATCCTCATCGGGGTGAAGATCCTGCTGGAGCACTTCGGCATACTGTGATATGAAAAAAAGACGGCGTGAGCCGTCTTTTTTATATTACAGGTGGGCCGCCACATCCATGGTGATGCGGGCGGTGATGCCCCACAGGGGCTTGGGCGTGCCGTGATAGACGGGGACTTCCACATAGCAGGGCCGCCACGGGTAGTCCGGGCGGACACCAGCGTCCTCATAGGGGAAGCCGGGGATGTCCACACGCTGCTGATAGGTGTAGAGCTCCGGCGGGTGCTCCTTCAGCCAACGCAGCGGCAGCAGCAGCGTGTCCGCTACCTCCGCCGGATCGGGGCGCATGGTCTCCAGCGCGGCGGGGTCAATGACGGCCAGGAAGGGGCGCAGCAGGTTGTGGGCGCGGATGTAGACGAAGTCCATCTCGCCGATGACGGAGATGGCGCTCTCCGGGATACCCAGCTCCTCCCGCGTCTCCCGCAGGGCGCATTGGAGCGGCGTTTCGCCCTGTTCCTTTTTGCCGCCGGGAAAGCAGACCTCGCCGGGCTGGCGGATGGCGGCGGACCGCACCTCGTACAGAAGGCAGGTCTCGCCCTGATGCTCCACCAGCGGCACAAGGACGGCAGAGCCGCCTCGCTGGCCCATCAGGGTGGGCCGGTGGCCGGTGTAGTAGTCGCGCAGGGAGGAGATGTCCATGTCAGTACCCCTTTCGTTGGTAAAAAAGTCCCCCGCCTTTCGGCGGGGGAACGGGTCAAGCCCTGATGGGGTCAGCAGCCGCAGCCACAGCCGCCGTTGTTGCCGCCGCAGCCATTGTTGCACCCGCAGCCGTTGCCGCAGAACAGGAACAGAAGGATGATGGCGATGATGATCCAGCAGCAGCTATTGCCGCCAAAGCAGGAATTCTGATTACACATATCGTATAGCCTCCTATGAAAATTTGACCGCCATGTCGGTCTCATTCCCATAGTATGCCGGGGCGGGGAAAGTGTTACTGCCGGGAGATGCGATAGCTCAGGGTCAGCAGCGTGTCCACGAAGTGGATGTCCTCGAAGAACACGCCCTCCTCCTTGGTGGACAGCTCCACATTGGTGAAATTCCAGAAGCCGCGGACACCCAGGCTGATGAGCCGGTCGGCCAGGGGCTGGGCCACGTTCTGCGGCACGGTCAGCACCGCCACGTTGGGCTGGTAGTTGGCCACATATTCCTCCAGCTCGTCCATGGAGCGCACCGTCACGCCGCGGATCTCCGTGCCGATGAGGGCGGGGGAGACGTCGAAGGCGGAGTCGATGCGGAAGCCGACCTTGTCAAAGTCGAAGTTTTGCAGCAGGGCGTGGCCCAAATGGCCCGCGCCGATGACGATGAGCCGGTGGCCCTTGTCGATGCCCAAAATATGGCCGATCTCGGAGCGCAGCTCCGCCACGTTGTAGCCGTAGCCCTGCTGGCCGAACTCGCCGAAGCAGCTCAGATCCTGCCGTATCTGCGAGGCGGTGATGTCCATCTTCGTCCCCAGGGAGTTAGAGCTGATGCGTACCACACCCTTGTTATACAGGTCATCCAGGTAGCGGTAGTAGCGGGGCAGCCGGTGGACCACAGCATCGGAGATTTTTTGTTTTTTCATATAGAAACCCTCTTTGGACTGGAATATGGTGCGAAGCACCGAAATCTTGTTGCTATTTTACAACAAGTCAGGCGAGTTGTCAACTTTTTTAACAATCTTTCCGCAAAAAACTTTTTGGAAAACGGCTTTACATCTGCGGGAAGAACTGCTATAATACCAAGGGTCGAGTGACCGACAAGTGCATACACGCGCCCGTAGCTCAGCTGGATAGAGTGACAGACTCCGACTCTGTAGGCCGCTGGTTCGAATCCAGTCGGGCGTACCACTCGCCTCCAAAAGCCCATGGCTTTTGGAGGTTGTCCTTTGCCGCAATTGACA